>CALGXC010000004.1 GCA_937936045.1 uncultured Candidatus Saccharibacteria bacterium | reverse complement strand
GGTGGTGAGGGCGCAGGTGTGGAGGCTGCCAGCGGTAATGGACTGGAAACTGACGCCGGCTGGCATTTGGACGGCGACTGGGATGCGGGAGTTGGTGGTGGAGTTGTTGCCTAGTTGACCTTGGTTATTCAGCCCCCAGCAGTAGGCCTGACCAGTGGTGGTGAGGGCGCAGGTGTAGCCGCCGTTAGAAGTAAATTGACTAAATGACCATTCCATATCTCCCATCACCGTCGCACTACCCTGACGAGTCAATAGATTTCCAACCGTAAAGAATATGCCAACGACCACACAGATCATGAAGCTGGCAAACAAAACAAGCCGAGGACCAGCAAATCGCCGCTGATTGATCATTAATCTTTGGTTTTTATTCATTTCCGACATCATCGTATTAAGATGCACCTTCGACTTCTACTATTTTTATTAATAATTAACTTGTGGTTATCATTATAGCATAAGTTTTTTAATATAACATAAAAATTCTTATAATAATTGATCGCCAAATTTTGCCAAAATCATAACAACAGCCAAAGCGATGATTGTTGCCAGTAGAACTATGTCATAATCATTTTGAACAAATTTTTTTACTTTTTTTCCAGTGATAACCCCAGTTAGGATATTGTATCTTGTCATGCCGCCAAAAATTAGCAACATGCCAACATCAAGTGTTAGACACCAAGGACACAACACCCCGATTTCCACAAAACTCATATAGAACATCCATAACGCAAAAATAAACCCAACACTGACGCCAATCTGCGCCGCAAACATAAACCAGCGCGGAAACTTAGTGCCAGCCAGCAACGCCACTGCAATTGTCACCATAACAGGCAAAGCCATAAGGCCAATAAAGGCATTTGGAAAACCAAGCAGCGACGCAGACCAATGCTGGGCCACACTGCTACAGCTGATCACCGCATTTAAATCACACCCCAGGACTGTATTTGGAGTTTTTGCCAGAACCAATGTTTCGATAGACAGGATAAATGACGCCAGTAAACCAACTCCTGCGCCCGTCAGTAGTGAGATTTCAGCAATTTTTTGACGCTTATCTTGTTTAGAAAACCATTGAGCAAAAAACTTAAACATAAAAACTCACTTCGCTAATTGTTGGTAGTGGCAAGCCACGCCAGAGGTTTTGCAATTGACCGCTATCACTCAGTGCGATAATTGTTGGATACTCCACAATATCATACACTTCGCAAAAATTATTACCTTCTGCAGAATCAGGGCTCATTTCCTCTAAAACCCGACCAGTTTGTCGGCTAAAATCACGCAAAAAGTCTGAAACTTGGCGCGCATAATCGCTTTCTGAACGATAAATCACAATTACTCGCATTACAATTCCCGCTCACCCTTACTGCGTCGCTTTGCTAAAATCTCCACAAAATCATCCAGTGTCTTAAACTCATAAAAAACACTGGCGAAACGAACATACGCTACTTCATTGCGCTTTTCTAACTCGTCCAAAACTTGATCGCCAATCTGTTTTGATGTAACTTCCGATTCGCCCAGCGCGTATAAAGAGTCTTCAACCGCCGTAATGATATTATCAACTTCCTCGTCAGACTTAAAGAATTTTCCAACCGAACGGCGTGTAGAATTCGCCAATTTCACTCGGTCAAACAGCTCACGATCGCCATTTTTCTTTATCACCGCCAGGTTCGGCTTTTCAACTCGCTCATACGTAGTAAATCGCTTGCCATCTGGGGTTTCCCTGCGACGTCGAATTGCGGCACCGTCAGAAACTTCGCGTGATTCAATAACGCGACTATTGCCGATATTAAACACCATTTTATTTACTCCTTGTTCTTCTTTCGTCGCCTCAGAAATGCCGGCGTATCATCCTCATCATCGTCAGCTTCAACGGTTGGATTTTCCCAAATATTAGTCTCCGGCTCAGCCGCAAAACTTTCGGCAGATTCTTCCTTATCCAACTCTAGGTCAATATTTTTAACCATTTCGTCATCAACTTCTGTTTCGGCGGGTTTCGTGTCGTCGCCCACAGTCAAGCTAACTTCCTGCTGGCGGAATGTATCGCTATCAAATCCTGTCGCAATCACCGTAATAACCAGCTCGTCTTCCATTTCCGGCTTCAAAGTCGCACCAAAAATAATGTTGGCATTCGGACTAACAGCGCTAGTAATAATTTCTGCGGCCTCCTGAATTTCTGCCATACTCATGTCGTAGCCGCCAGTTACATTGAATAGCACACCCTTGGCGCCATCAATCGACACCTCAATTAGAGGACTTTCAATAGCTTGTTGCGCCGCCTGAACCGCTCGGTCATCACCGCTCGCTCGCCCAATTCCCATCAATGCTGAACCAGCATTGCTCATAATCGCCTTAACATCAGCAAAGTCAAGGTTAATCAAACCATGCTCAGTAATCAGTTCAGAAATACCCTGAACACCCTGCCTTAAAACATCGTCAGCAATTTTGAAAGTTTCCAACAGAGGCGTCCGGCGATCAATCGTCTGCAACAATCTGTCATTTGGAATAGTAATCAAGGTGTCAACCTCGCGTCCCAAGTGAGAAATCGCCCAATCCGCGTTAACTCGACGCTTTTCGCCCTCAAAGCTAAACGGTCGAGTTGCTACGCCAACTACCAAAATACCAAGCTCTCGCGCCACTTCTGCCACAACATAACCAGCACCAGAACCAGTTCCACCACCAGCACCAATTGTCACGAATACCATGTCCGCGCCTTCTAGCGCTTCCCTGATTTCGTCACGAGATTCATTAGCTGCGGCCTCACCAACAGTAGGGTCGGCACCAGCACCCAAGCCATTAGTTGCGTCACGACCAAGATGAATTTTTATGTCAGCCTTTGAATTGTGCAACGCCTGAGCGTCCGTATTCATAGCGATAAATTGAACGCCAGTCAGACCGGCATCTTTCATTCGGTTAATAGCTGAGCCACCAGCGCCGCCGACACCGACGACTTTTATGCTGGCAAATGTTTGAACTTCACTTGGTTGTATTTGCGGCATATATTCCCTCTCTTAATCCTTACATAAAGTATATCATTTATTTAAATCTAGCGAAAATATTTTTGAGTAAACCGCCAGCTTTTTTAGTGACATCATTTGCGCTAACTATCGTTTTTACCTGCTGCGAAATCCCCATAGCATCAATCAACATCAGACCAACCGCAGCTGAAAATTCCGCGCCTTTCACTTCATCGCTAACTCCGCTATAGCCAGCCGGAACACCCAAGCGTGCCGCCACACTCAATTGATCTTTCGTAAACTCCACCATACCCTTGACTTTCGCCGCACCGCCAACCAGCACAACGCCGCTCGGCAGTTTTCCTAATCGTCCAGCTCGCTTCAGTTCTTTAGCAATTGCTTCAAAGATCTCTTCATAGCGCGCTTGAACAATCTCATCAATTTCCTCTTGACTAAACTTATATGTCTGCTTTTCAACCTTCGTCTCAACTTCACCCAAAGTCTCGCCGCCAAATCTCGCATGCGCCAATTTCACAACTTCCGCAATTTCCGGATCCGTCCTAAGGCCAATAGCCAAATCGTTCGTTACATTCTGACCGCCCATTGGGATAACCGCCAGATGTTGCAAATCGCCCTCTTCGTAAATGGCAATTCCTGTAGTTGCTGCACCAAAATCAATCACCGCAACGCCATTTTCACGCTGACTTTCCGTAAGAACAGATTGAGCTGCCGCCAAAACAGACGGAACAACAGACACAGCCTCAACCTTAGCCATTTCCGCCGACTTCTGTAAATTAGTAATGTGCGGAACCAAACCAGACACGACATTCGCCCTAATTTCCAGACGCGCGCCAGTCATACCAATTGGATCTTTAATATTATCCTGACCATCCAGCCTATACGCGTGCGCAATAATATCTAAAATCTCTCTATTCTGCGGCACTTTTCCAGTTGTAGCAACTTCCTCCAGCCTCAATATATCATCATGAGTAACTTCATTATTAACGGTTCCAACGGTAATCATTCCGTCGGCTTTTGTACTTAATAGATGAGATCCGTTAATGCTCAACGTAGCTGCGTTAATCTGATGACCGCTCATTCGCTCGGCCGGTTCCAAAGCCTTATCAATAGCTTCAGCTGGACCACTCAAATTCGTTACGGTTCCCTTTCGCATTCCGCTATTCGGCGCTTCACCGACGCCAACAATTTTTGGCGCACCATTTTCTGCGTCAATATAACCAACGACACAGCGCACGTTTTTTGTGCCAATATCAATTCCTACCACATATCGAGATTGCTCCTGCATAAGCTCTATTATACAGGTTATGCCTATAATTTGGCAAGTGAATTAGCCTAAAGCTTCGTCAGAATTTCAGCGCCAGTTTCGGTAATCAATACCGTATGTTCAAAATGCGCACCCAGACTGCCGTCTTTCATACTAATTGTCCAGCCGTCGCTGTCGGTGATAATTTTCTCGCCACCCAAGCTCGCCATCGGTTCAATTGCAATTGTGTCGCCAGCGCGCAAAATCGGACCAGTTCCTCGCCTGCCGTAATTCGGAATTTCTGGTTCCATATGCATACTCAGCCCCACACCATGACCAACTAGTTCACGGATTATGCCAAGTTTAGCCTTCTTCAACACAACTTCCACTCCCGCTGAAATATCGCCAACTCGCGTTCCATCGCCAGTTATCGCGTCAATTCCCGCATATAAACTCTGTTCTGTTGCATGTAATAAATGTTTCTTCGCGCCCTTAGGCTCTTCGTCGACGACCATAGTAAAAGCACTATCCGTCTTCATTCCACGATAGCCAATCACCAAATCGAAACTGACCACGTCGCCCTTTTCAAAAACATATTCGGTCGGGAAAGAATGCACCAATTGCTCATTAGTCGATACGCAAATCACTCCCGGGAACTTCACTTCGTCCGTAAGATAAGTCGCCTCTGCGCCAAAATCTTTAATTCGCTTGGCTACAAAATCATTAGCGTCCAGCTCACTCATTCCAGCCGTTACGGATTTTTTCAATTCATCATAAATTGTCGCAAGCATTTTGCCACACTCGCGCATATCTTTCATCTGTTGCGGCGTTTTTTCTCCAGTAATCAATTGGCTCATTTTACACCCTCAACGATGCCGCGACTGATCAGCTCTCTCTCGATTTCATCATGAACTTGCCCGACAGTTCCAACGCCGCTCATATGGACAATTGGAACACCGTTTTCATTTAGATAATCCAGAATCGGGTAAATTTCACCTCGATAAATACTGAGTCGCTTGTCGATTGCTTCAGGGGTGTCGTCAACTCGACCGCGAACCCTCAAACGCTCCAGAATTTCATCACGCGGAACTTCCAGCACAATCACCAACTTAACATCTTTTCCGTGATGTGAACGCGACTCAATCAGCCATTTAGCCTGTTCTAGTTGCCTTGGATAGCCGTCCAAAATTACACCATTAATATCCTTAGCTTTATTAAGAGCCTCGCCCATCAAACCGTTAATAGTTTCTACTGGTACCAGTTCACCAGATTGCATACGATGAATTAATTCGCCATCATGTGTGTCACGAAGCAACTGTCCAGCACTAAGCCAACGCCAACCATGACGCGCCGCTAAAATCTGCCCCTGCACACTCTTACCAGCACCCGCTGGCCCAAAAAATACGATCATTTCTTCCTCCTATTTTGTGAGTTTTTCTTTAACAATTTTTGCCACCAACGCGCCGTCCGCAGCATTGCCAACCTTACTTTTTACCGCGCCAATAACTTGTCCCATTTTCTGAATTGAAACATCGTCCATACCTGCAATAACTTCTTCTACAATCTTTGAGATTTCTGCCTCGCCAAGTTGCTCTGGCAAAAATTCTCGTAAAATTTCCGCTTCTTTTTCTTCAGGTTCCGCCAACTCCGCACGGTCATTCTTTCGATATAAATCCGCACTTTCGACGCGCTTTTTCACTTCTCGAGCAACGACTTTTTCAATTTCAGCATCATCCAAGCCGTTTTCTCGTTTGCCCAAAGAAACTTCTTCGTTTAAGATTGCTGCCTTTAGATTACGCAAAACATCACCACGAAAACGATCGCCGCTCAATAGAGCGGCTTTCATTTCACTAGTAATGCGCTCTTTTAGCGCAGACATTAACGCACCCCTAGGCGCATTTTTGCCGTTTTTTCAGCTCGTCGCTCGCGGCGAATAATAGCTTTTTTACGACGCTCGGTCTTTGAAATTGGTTTTTCAAAACGCATAACGCTCTTAGCGCGAGCCAAAACACCGCTTTGCAAAACCCTGCGGTTGAAACGACGAATGATATTTTCGTTCGCTTCCTTCTGATCTTTACGTGTTACTTGTACCATACTGCAAACATTATAACAGATAAGAAACTATTTGCCAACTAGGTTTAGTTAAGACCGCCATAAATAATATTGAAATCCACTTCTTGGCTACCGTTGACATCTATTACCGATATAACATACGCCTTGCGTGTTAGATAGAGCTTTCCATCTGGATGTTCCATAAGTGCTGGGCACGTGAATTCATACGACTTATGATTTCTATCCTCTTCCGCATCACACCTCGTTCTTGATAAGTCTATAAACACCTCCTCAGGTACGAAACGCTCTTCTACAGACATTTCTCCTTCGTCATCTAGGAATGCTGTTGCTATAAGCCTTTTTGTATTAATTTCAACTGGAATAGGCTCATAACTATGTGCAGCCATTTCTTGTACAGCTTTTGCGAACTCGTCCCAAGAACCAAATGGAACGCTCCCTAATAAGACAGTCTCTTTCCTAATGATAGTTTTTTTAAGTTTTTCAGTCGCTTCCATTGCTAATGTGCCCATTGTCCGCAGCTCATCTTCCGTCAAACCTTCTCTACGCCAAACTTCAGCAGAATTTTTATAGTTTCCCATATTACCACAACCCCTAAAATAACCCTCTACTTAAAAAGTATTACTACACTATAATACACTATTCTACAAGTAATGAAACTATTGCACCTAAGCCAAATGTAATAATCGCCCCTCAACAGACCGCATTCCCTGCCACTCATTTATGGTTGGCTGAAACCAGACAGACACTTCGTCGCCCACTTCACGGAAAAATTCTTCTGGCGCATTAAAAGCCAGCATCTGCAGCGCAACGTCATTCTTATCACGCAAGGTCAATTTTACATGTTGCCCATCCGCGCCCATTCTCCTCACGTTTAAAACCGTCGCTTCAGTTATTTTCAATATAGGCTCCGCATTACCATTGCCAAACGGCTCCATCTTCGCCAAATTATCAATCAGCTCCTCATTAATTTCCGAAAAATCGTCAATCTCAACATCAGCTCTCGGCAGCAGATATAATTCCTGATTTTTTAATTGCAGCGAGTCGTAAAACTCATTCACTCGTCGCCTAAAATCGTCAATTCTCTCGGTCGCCAACGTCACGCCAGCTGCCGCTCCATGACCGCCACCCTTAATAATGATGTCGTCAGCCGCACGAACCGCATCGGCCGCGGAAAAATCGCCAAAACTTCGCGCCGAACCCGTAGCTTCATCACCACGCTCACCAATTATAAAAACCGGCTTCTTATATTTCTCAACCAACTTCGACGCCACAATTCCGATAACTCCGTGATTCCAATTGCCGCTATTCACCACCAAAACTCGATCATCAGTCATATTGTCCGCCTGCTGACAAGCTTCGTCAAAAATCTCATCCTGAATACTACGGCGTTTGATATTCAATTCTTCCAGCTTTTCGCTAGCCTCCAATGCTTCCAAACCATCACTCGCCGTCAGCATATCCAAGGCGTATTGCGCCGTCTCCAATCTACCCGCCGCGTTCATTCGCGGACCCAAGCCAAATCCCAAATGTCTAGCATTAACCTTCTCCGGCTCAATTCCCGCCACCGACATCAACGCCTTCAAACCAGGACGCCTCTGCTTTTTCAAAACCTCCAAACCCCAATAGACATTCGCCCTATTTTCATCCGCCAGCGTAACTATGTCGCAAACCGTCCCCAGCGCCACCAGATCCAATAGCCACTTCTCATAACCATCTGGCAACCCGTCCAGTTCAGTTTGTAGAGCCTGAACTAATTTAAACGCCACACCCGCACCACACAAATCGCGGAAAGGATATTTATGACCAGGAAACTTCGGATTAACTGCAGCAACACTCGGCGGTGGAGTCTCAGCAACATTATGGTGATCAGTCACCACCGTATCAATCCCCAAACTCGACGCATATTCAATTTCCGCATGACACAAACTTCCCGTATCAACCGTGACAATTAAATCCGCGCCCATATTTTGCACCTTATCAACAGCGCCCATCGTCATTCCGTAACCCTCAACAAACCGATTCGGAATAAATGCACCAACTTCCTTAAAGCCAAACTTACCAAACGCATCCAGTAAAATTGCCGTTGCGCTCAGCCCGTCAATATCGTAATCACCATAAATAACAATTTTCTCGCCCTCAGCGTGTGCCTTTTTCAAGCGGTCCACCGCTTTTCTCATATCTGGCAATAAAAACGGATCGTGCTTTACTGATGCGTAATTCGGATGCAAAAATTCCTCACGCGCCGCACGCGTAGTCAAGCCTCTAGCCGCTAAAATTTTCTCAAATAATGTCATTAGTCTTTATCAGCCATGCCGCGCTTTGATCGCGCTGAATATTGCTGAGATTTAATCACCATACTTTGCAATTCCTTAAAAATTGGGAATTGTTTATTAGTGAAATACGTACGTGAGTTACCCTGCTTTTCACTCTGCAAAAATCCAACCTTTTCTAGTCGCTTCAATTCTCGTTGAATATTTCCAGGATCTTCCTTAATTAGCTTTGCCAATCCGCGAACATGTGTGTGAAAATCAGGATACTTAGCGTATACTACTACAATTTTTCGCCGCACCCTAGATGTAATAAAAACGTCTAACATAACCTCCCTAACGCATCTTTCTTAATTAAAGTTTATCACAATTTTACAACACCCGACAAGTTTTTTACTTCCAATTCAAAATAACCTGGTTAATTTTCGCTATCGTTTCCTCTTTAGACGGCAGCGTATTATCCTCATAATAATGATTTAATCCCATAAAATTCTCCTTCACGTCCAAGATGTGCATTTCATCAACCGTCATATGCAATTTATCCACCGCTGCCACGCCACAAAACGGCACCGCAATCACCAATTTCTCAATCCGAACTGACTTCAGAAAACTCAAAGCCACGTCCAAAACCGATAAATCATCACCAAAGCCATCACTCGCCAAAATCACCACCCGATCCTTCAGCATATCCTTATCGATAATTCCGCCATCACCCAAAAGTCTATTCATTTTCTGATGAGCCTCGCGCTTTTTCTCTTCCAGATAACCGTGAAATTCACTAGTATATTCATTAATTTCACCGTCAGAAAACTGACTATTATACGTAAACTGCCCAGACTGAGACATCGCCCCGATGCTTAAACTTTCCCCAGGAATCTCAATCCCCTCGCTAAGCAACATCATGAGAACGCAGTGGAGTTTCACTGCAATTTGCTCACCGATCAGCACGCCACCTTCGCCAATTGCAACCACTGCGCAGTTTTCATAGCGATACTTTTCCAGTACTTGATCAGCCAGAATTGCCCCAGCCTGCGAACGACTCTCAAAATACATATGCTTATTTTAGCATTTTTTTCGCGATATAATATGAACATGCATTACTATTTGGTTTCGCCAACAAGGATCGTCCGCGCCGACGCAAGTTCGTTTACGTATTCTTCGGAAGAAAGACTGCCGACCGGAATGATTGTTGCTATAGAAATCGGCAAAATCAATACTATTGGAGTAATTCTACAAGAAGTTCGCCAACCAGATTTTGAGGTCAAGTCAATTAGTAAAATCATTGAAGAATACCCCTTGCCAATCGAACTCGTTCAAACCGCCATATGGATAAGTAAATATTACGCTACACACCAAGCGACCGTCTGGCAAGCAATTTTACCCAGCGGATTATCCAAAAAACGTCGCTCAATTAACCAGTCCACCTCAGCTAATACAGTAGAAAATCGAACAAAAAATGTATTCACTGATGAGCAAAAAGCAGCTCTCCAAACCATCGAAAGTTTCCATTCCGGAACAGTACTTTTACACGGCGTAACTGGCTCAGGAAAAACCCTAGTGTATATAGAAGCCGCAAAACAAACCTTAAAAGAAGAGCAATCATCAATAATTTTAGTCCCCGAAATCGCCCTAACTTCGCAACTGGTTGCTGAGTTTTCCGCTCATCTACCAAATGTCATAGTTACCCATTCCAAACAAACCGAAGCTCAACGATATGCAATCTGGAAAAGAGTCATCAGCTCAAACGATCCGGTAGTAATCATCGGTCCGCGATCTGCTCTTTTCATGCCCGTGCAACAGCTCGGACTTGTGGTAATTGATGAATGTCACGAACCGAGCTTCAAACAGGAGCAATCCCCTCGATATTCAGCCCTTCGCGTCGCCTCAGTTCTTACGAATCAACATCGCGGCAAGCTAATTCTAGGTAGCGCCACTCCAGCGGTTACCGACTATTGCATTGCAAAAAAATCAAACACGCCAATCATTACAATGACAAAACCAGCAAGACCAGACACCGTTCGCCCCAACGTGACGCTGGTCGACATGACAAAGCGCAATAATTTTACTCAACATCAATTCCTCTCTGACCCACTTCTGAAATCTATAAACACAGCGTTATCAAAAAATGAGCAAGTTCTTATTTTTCACAATCGACGCGGCACAGCATCAATCACATTATGCGATAACTGCGGCTGGCAGGCTGGCTGCCCACGCTGCTTTATTCCGCTCACTCTGCATGCGGATAGTCATAAATTGTCATGCCATATTTGCGGTTTTTCGACCAAAGTTCCCACTAGTTGCCCTGAGTGTAAAAACGCCGACATCATCCACAAAGGTATCGGAACTAAGCGAATTGAAGACGAATTACAGAGGTTATTCCCGAATAAAAAAATTGCTCGATTTGATAAAGACACCGATTTGAAAGCTACCGTGGACGAGCGTTATGATGAACTGAAAAATGGCGAAATAGATATAATTATCGGCACGCAAGTTATCGCCAAAGGATTGGATTTGCCACATTTAACAGTCGTCGGAGTCGTTCAGGCCGATACCGGACTTTCTCTCCCTGACTATTCATCACCCGAACGAACATTTCAATTGCTCGCTCAAGTCGTTGGTCGCGTCGGCAGGTCAAGCATGCCAACAGAAGTTGTCGTCCAGTCGTATCAGCCAAGTCACCCATCCATCACAAACGGACTATCTCAAAACTATACAGAATTTTATCAAAGAACCATATCTCAACGACAAAAAACCAACTTTCCACCTTTTACTTACTTATTAAAACTAACTTGCGTTTATAAAACCGAAGACGCCGCCATAAGGAACGCTAAGAAATTGTCCGAACTATTAAAATCCAATTTTGATAACATTGAAGTTTTTGGACCAACGCCCGCTTTTTATGAGCGCGTCCGCGATACATATCGCTGGCAAATCGTAGTAAAAAGCCCCAAACGACAAGAGCTTCTTGACGTCTTAAACTTCCTGCCGCCATCACACTGGCAGTACGAGCTTGACCCTGTAAGTCTACTGTAATTTCTGGTATAATTATAGCAATGACAAAAGACGATATTATAACATTACCAAACCCACATCTTCGCCAAAAATCATCGAAAATCCATGTTGTTACTAATGATGTTATAGAACTGGCAGACGAAATGACCGCAGCTGCGCTGGACTGGGAAGATTCCAGACCTCACGAGATTAGTGCTGCCCTGGCTGCAGTTCAAGTCGACAAATTAGAGCGTGTCGTGATTGTTCGAGCCGACTTTGAAAGAAAGTCAACTCGCGAATTCATCACTCTTATCAATCCAGAAATCGTGAAATATGAAGGTGAAATTGTCGAAGATTTTGAGGGATGCTTAAGCGTTAAAAGCATTTATGGAAAAGTTCCTCGCTATAGTAAAATTCGCGTAAAAGCCATGAATTTAGATGGCGAAGAAGTGCGAATTAAAGCCGAAGGATTTTTGGCGCGCGTATTGCAGCATGAGATAGACCACTGCAATGGATTAGTTTTTATAGACCATATTAAGGATAAAAAAGACGCTTTTTATACGCTCGATGAGAAAGGCGAGTTGCAACCGTTAGATTATGACAAAGATATCGCCGAAAATAGTATTCTTTGGGACTGAAAATTACAGTCTAATTACTTTAGAAGCTCTCGTTGAAGGGGGATTTAACGTTGTTTGCGTTATTACCAAACCCGACACCAAGCGCGGTCGTGGACACAAACTTGCTGAACCTCCAGTAAAAACATTCGCTAAGTCTCACAATATTCCAGTTTTGCAACCAAGCAAAGTCAGTGAAATTGCCGGCTACATAAAACAGCTTCAGCCAGTAACGGGAGTTTTGGTTGCGTACGGAAAAATCATTCCCCAGTCAATTATCGACTTATTTACACCAGGAATTATCAATGTTCACCCTTCTCTACTACCAGAATATCGAGGACCTTCACCTATTGAATCAGCTATAGCCAATAAAGATACCGAAACTGGCGTATCGATAATGCAACTTGATAGTAAAATGGATGCCGGTCCCATATACGCCCAAACTCGACAACCTCTCACTGGAAAAGAAACAAAGTTCGAATTATATGACAAATTATTTCACGACGGCACTTCTCTGCTAATAAAAAACTTGCCAAACATCATCAGTGGGAGTCTTCAGCCAACACCACAGGGCGACTCTCGAGCTTCATATTGCCAATTATTAAACAAGGACAATTCATGGCTCGATACGGAGCGTATGACCGCCGTCGAGGCTGAAGCCCACGTCCGCGCACACCTCGGGTTTCCGCGTAGTCGAATGACAATTGACGATCGAGATATCATCATCACGAAATCCCATTGCGACAAAACTCCGAATTCTCATCTTGATAAAAAATTCGCCGACGGCAACTATTTAATCATCGACGAGCTCATCGCACCCAGCGGAAAAACAATGACCGCTGAAGATTATCTAAGAGGCTACAAATAAAAAATAACCCCACATGAGGGGGTTATTTCTATCGTCCGTATAAAATTACGCTTGGACTGAACCTAAAATAGCATCTTTATTCGCTATAATTTCCTTTTTCAAGTCAGCCATCACTGCAGCCACAACGTCACGATAATCTGGTCGATTAACCTCCAGCCACTTAGTAGCCGCAAACTCATCCTTCAGACGCGGATCGTCAACTGGCAAACCTGAAGCTTGCGACATTTTCTGCAACATTGGTTCCTGTTGATAATTAGGCGCGTGTTTCATCAGAAAGTCATCCACAGCACCCGGAGTTTTATCGATAATTCCCGCAAACTCCTCCAACTGAGCATCGCTCATTCCCTGGCTTAATCGTTCGCCAACTCGAAGCTCCAATTCACTATAAATATGCTGCAACAACGATTTTTGCTGATCTTCCGGCAGCTGGTCCAGCCCCAATTCTTTAAGAAATTCTTCATTCAGTTGGAACATAGTCCTCCTTTTCTTTTTCTATATATCTAAATTATATCAATAATATCACGTGATTACTATTCAGAAAATTGTCTACCCCAGAGTTTTCTTCACTAATTCCCTAGTAAAGAACTCTAGCTTGTCGCCAATTTCTAAGGTAATTTTTTTCTTTGTCCTGAGACTCAGCCCACACATTTCGCCTTCAAAGACCTCTTTTGCCTCTTGTTGCTGACGCTGTACGGAAGAAACTTCCACTTCAGCAATTTGCTCTCCGCCACGTTTTACGCGCGCCAGCAAGTCCTTAGCGACTTTACCGCGCTTCACTTCACCACCAGCAATCACTTCTTCGCGCATCGTCCTAAACACGCCCTTAATTTCCAACTCACCAATTTCAGTTTCAACGATTTCTGGCGCCAACAAAGCCTCCATTGAAGCCTTAGCGTCATCCAACAATTCATAAATCACCTTAAAAATTCGCACTTCCACATGTTCACGCGCCGCTAATCGCTTAACTGCTGGTGGCAAATCGACATTAAAGCCATAAATCACCGTATTTTCACCGACCGCCAAATGAATATCGTTCTCGGAAATATTGCCAACACCAGTTCCAACAACATGAAGCTCAACTTCGCCATTAGTATCAATCAGCTTCAAACTATCAACCACAGACGTTACCGAACCCTGAACGTCAGCCTTAACGATTACGTTAAATTCTTCCGCATCAAGCTTTCGATTCATCATCTTAAGAATATCTGCGCCAGTAACATTGGTTGTGGCCGCCATTTTCTCTTGTTCAATTTTAGCCTTTTGCGCCAAATTGCGAGCTTCTTTTTCGCTCTTCGCAATCTCAAATCCATCACCGAATTGTGGCAATTCCTTAAATCCGGTCATATTCACCGGCATACTCGGACCAGCATCCTTAACGGCTTTACCGCGAAAATCTTGAAGCGTTCGAACTCGCCCGTAAGCCGTCCCAGCAACCAGATAATGACCAGGCCTCAAATGACCGTTCTCCACCAACAAGCCAACTACGGCGCCACGACCAGTTTCCATGTGCGCCTCAATAACCAAACCTTCAGCCGGAACATCTTCATCTGCGCGCAAATCTTCCATATCCGCCACCAATAAAACCATATCCAAAAGCTTGTCTAAGTTCTGACCAGTTTTTGCGCTAACCTCAACCATCACAGTGTCGCCGCCCCATTCTTCAGGGTTCAAACCATGCTCAGATGCCAATTGGGTCTTTACCAGTTGCGGATTAGCTGCTTCTTTATCAATCTTATTAATTGCCACTACAATTTTAGCGTTAGCTGACCTAGCAAATCGAATAGCTTCAACAGTCTGAGGCTTAACTCCATCATCTGCCGCCACCACGATAATCACCACGTCTGTAAGTGTGGCTCCGTGTTGTCTTAACGCTGCGAAAGCCTCATGGCCTGGAGTGTCCAATAAAGTGATGGTCCGTCCGTTGCGCTGAGCTTGATAAGCGCTAATATGCTGAGTAATTCCTCCGGCTTCACTAGCCGCTGTCTTCTTATCAAGAATCGCGTCTAGTAAACTCGTTTTACCGTGGTCAACATGCCCCATCACAGCTACAATCGGTGAACGAGGAACTGCCTTGTCTGATAATTTGTGCGCATGGTGATGAATTTCCGCAGAAACCGTCTTTCGCTTCAGCTGCACATCCAGCCCCAATTCTTCAACAATAATCTGTGCAGTCTCAAAATCTAGTCGCTGATTAATTGTTGCAGCGATTCCGTTCTTAAACAATTCACCAATCAGCGTAGTTACTGACAATCCCAGAGTTTCGGCCAACTCGCCAACCGTTACCGAATCCGCAATATTGACGATTTTTTCTGCCATAATAAGCTCCTCTCACCTCTGGGCGTAACTACGCTTCAGGGGATTTGTATTATTTTTTCTTTGATGATTTGCCGAGTGAAAGAGAAATCTTACGATTTTCCTTATCGATATCCAAAACTGTAAATTCTTTACGCTCGTTCAACGTAAATACCTTTTCAGGATCAGTACCGTCACCGCCAAGCTCTGACACATGGACCAAAGCTTCAACCGCTGGACTTAACTGTACGAATGCGCCAAATGGAGTAATTCGAGTTACAGTTCCCTCAACTTTCTCGCCAGGCTTAAATTGCTCAACTTCATCCAACCATGGATCCTTGGTCAATTGCTTCATGCTCAAGCTCAAGCGCTCTTTGTCGATTGCAATAATCTTAGCTTCGATAGTTTGACCAACCTTTACGTAGTCGGATGGGTTGTTAACACGCTCCCAGCTAATTTCTGAGATGTGAATCAAACCTTCAATGCCTTCAACGTTAACGAATACACCAAAGTCGACAACACCCGTAACAACACCTGTAACTGTGTCGCCAATTGCCAACTTCTGGAATCGCTCTGCCAGACCTTCTTTAACCGCTTCTTTTTCAGAGAAGATCAATTTGTTAGCTTTTCGGTCAGCATCCAAGATTCGCGCCTTGATATCTTTCTTTACCAAGCTGTTCAATCGCTGCAAGATTTCATCCTTGTCGCTAGAACCTACGCGAGGATAGTGTTCAGCTGACAATTGCGATACTGGCAAGAATCCGCGAATACCTTCGTATTCAACTAGTAGTCCACCGCGGTTGGCGTCGTACGGTACAACGGTGATGATTTCACCAGATTCCAATTTAGCCATAACTTCATCCCAACCACGATCTTTCGCAGCCTTGCGCAATGAAAGTAGCGAATAACCGTCTTCCAATTCGGTATCAATTACGCTAGCAATTACTGAATTGCCAACATTGTAGTTCTTTGAAAGGCTAACTTCGCGGCGTGGAACCAAGCCAACACCCAAAGGTCCTAAATCGATTAAAATTTCGTGCTTCTTTACTGATAAAACAGTACCGTCAACTGTTTCACCGACAGTAAGTTGTTTAACATTATCGCCTGCTTGAGCCAGCAGGTCATCCATTGTAATTTTGGCATCTGCCATAAGTCTTCTAAAGACCCCTTCCTTAAAATTGATATTATTCTTCAGGGACATAATAAAAATATCCCCACAGATTATCACAATTATATCACAACAGATAGATAGAAGTCAAAGCTAGATAAGATAGCGAGATCGCTGATAAGCCACCGTCAAAAACGCCAAAATACCAAAAGCCACTGCAGAAACAGCTACATCTTCTGGTCCAGTTTTTGGCAACCCTTTATCAGATTGCTTAGAAGGAGTAGAAGGAGTTGGCGTTGTAGATGATGGTGATTGTTGAGACTGAGAAGATTCAGGTGTAGGAGTTGTCTTTTTCGACTCTTCAGTCTTCACGTCAGTTCGTGCCTCACCTCTTCCGCCTGACTGACTATTTGTTTTTTGATCTGCGGACTGCTGAGATGTGCTGTTGTTTTGCGAATTCTTATTGCTATTCTCTGATGCTACCAAATCACTAGAGATCGGTGATCCATCTTGTGATAAATTATTTTGCCTAATTCCGTAAAGAACAGCCAAAGATATAGCCACTAAAATAGCGCCTACTACTACAAAAACTCCAATTGATCCAGCCTGATTTACTCGCTTCATATTATATCTCCACTCAAATTTTCTCTATTATATCATAATGACCTCTTATAAGTAAAGCTGGTGATATAATAAGAATATGATTATTACGGTTGACACAGGTGGGACCAAAACATTAGTAGCCAGCTTTGACGAGGAAAAAAATCCTAAGCATATCATTAAATTCCCCACCCCTAAAAACGTAGACCAATACATTCAACGTGTTGCCGATCAAATTCACCTGATTACGAATGATAAGCCAATTGACGCGATTTCCATAGCTCTGCCCGGTGTAGTTAAAAACGGCGTGGCAGTGTGGTGCCAAAATCTCGGCTGGAAAAATCAACCTATCCGTGAGCTACTTTCCCGATATTTTCCTAATATACCAATATTCATTGCAAATGATGCCAATATGGCAGGACTAGCAAGTATACTCAGACTGTCTAAAACTCCCAGATGTGGTCTATACATTACCCTGGGGACCGGCGTTGGCACTTCCCTAATCCTGAACGGAAATCTGCATAAAGAGCTTAGCGACTGCGAAGGCGGACATATGTCCTTGAATTACAATGGCAAGATTACCACCTGGGAAGAAATTGCTGCAGGTAGAGTTTTGCAGAGAATTTTTGGCGAATTATCGTCAGACACCCCCCTGGAAGTTTGGGAAGAGGTTGCTAATAGAATAAAAGCTGGATTGCAACCGCTCATCGCCTTTACACAACCAGATGTCGTTGTTATTGGCGGAAGCGTGGGAGTATTCACATCCTATTTTTCAGATATTTTAAGCGGTCTTCTGGCAGAAAACTTACCCGCCGCCATATCAGTACCAAAAATAATCAGCGCTCCCAACCCAGAAGAAATTGTATTATACGGATGCTACGACAATGCCATCAGTCAGCTTGCCTCAAATTGAACACGATTTTCCAGAACTGCAATTCAAGGAGGGCGAAGTATTTTCCTGGAATCCTAATTCGCAAACAGTCTATTACGAAAAATTAGATTCGCAAGAAGACTTAGTGCAACTTTTACACGAAATCGCCCACGCTAAACTTGGTCATAAAAATTATCAACACGACATTCAGCTAATCGAAATGGAAAGATCTGCCTGGGAATATGCCGTCGATACTTTGGCGCCAAAATACAGATTAACCATCAGTATGGACAACGATAATATTCAAGATTCTTTGGATAGTTACAGGGACTGGCTACATAAACGTAGTCTTTGCCCTCAGTGTGGCGCAGTTGGATTGCAGGCGACCACCTCATCTTACAGATGCATTAATTGCCAATCAAAATGGCGCGTAAATCAAGCAAAATCCTGCCAGCTTAAAAGATATCAAATAAAATAAGCCTCTCATACGGAGGCTAATTTTAAGAGATTGGAGCGGTCTTATTCTGCAATTTTTTGTACTGTCTTCTTAGTACGGCGTGAAATGCGTCCGCCCTTAGCACCAGCGATACGAGCCAAAGCTGGATTCGCAGCAAATCCACCAGTTCGACCGTTTTTACCGCCCTTACGTCCGATTTTTGCATAAAAATCTGGATCGCGAGCTAGATTTTTTTGAGCAGCCTTTAAGCCGCCAGCCTTTGTTCCTGCCATAGGAAGGTTTTCCTCCATTTTTAAAAAAGATTTCCACATAAATTTAAATGGAAACCCTCACCTTTATATATCACACATGATATGTGTTATGTTTATATGCTAGCATATTACTAATACTTTGTCAATATTTACATAAGTAGTTTTTTATTGTGAATAAAATATTGCATTTTACTGACGCGTTAGCTATACTAATAAAGTCAGTTACTGACGGCACCTGTTGGAGCTTTAGAAATTATGAGTTCCACCACAAAAAATTCTCGTTTTCTGCGAGATTCGAGAAGAAAAATATCCCATCACATAGAGGGATATTTTTTATTACAGATTTATTCTAAAACTCTCTTAATAGATTATCTATTCTAAGCTGAGATTCTTGTGTTAGTTCATTTTGCAAGCCAATCCAGGAGTTAATAGCCACGGTAAATTTATCCCTGGCTATAGTAAACTGGTCGCTGTCTTTCTTTTTGTCAGCCGACTTCAAATCGCGCACAGCCAATAAAATAGCATCTATTCTCTTCATCACTAACTTACGTAAGCCAGCCTCGCCCTCTCTGAATTCCAACCTCTTCTTCGCATCAGTCCATATTTTCTCCATAGCAATAAAGTCATTTTGCTTGGTCTTTGATAACTCATCTGACACTGTACGTATTTCACCGCTCAATTCCTTATCAAACTCCATAAGGCCAACAATCTTCTCTATACTCTGTATAGTTCGGTTCATCTTCTCTACTGATTTATTACATTCTTCTGAATACTTTTTAAATCTAGCATTAACGTTTTTCTGCCAAGATATAAAAAATACCACATCGCAGCTTTGGCGTTTATTTTTTAAATCAGCCAAATATTCGTTCAATTTTTCAGTAGATAATTTATCTTTTTGCAAATTAATAAACAGCGAGCTCTCCACTTCATTAATGTTTTTTGTTACGCTTTGAACATTTTCCCAAGATTTCCAACTCACAAATCCATATGCCAATATCATTATCAGCGTTATAAAACTTATGACAATAGCTAATTTAAGTGCGCGATGATTTTTTATCAATTTCACAGTTCTATCCCCAGCGTAGTTGACCACAATTCACTATCAAGTGGCCAAGGATTAAAAGCACACCCCTGTAAATCAATTGATTGCTGCTGCATAACCGCCGCTGGATTATTAACCCCAGAACAATTCAAATGCCCATGCCCCAGCCAGTGTCCAACTTCATGGTTGATTACCATATGTCGATAATTACGAATATCGCCACCCGCTTTATTCCACGCTGTAGTCGCGCCAGACCATCGATTATCATTGATAATGACAGAAGACCCGACTCGACAGCTCCAATCCGCGTCACAGCCTGACGAGAATGAGGACATCAATTCAGCTTGCGACAGAACTAAATTGAAACTTCCACCCTCTTTCACTTCTTTAAAAACAATCCCCATACGCGCCCAACCTCGATTGTCGTTTAAGGTTTCGTTTACTTGTTTCGAGAATTCAGACAAGTTTGATCGGACATTGCCCTTTGTTGATATTGTATATGTGACTTCTTTTTTCACTCCAGAATTTGATCTTTTTGACGATTGAGATGTAGAATGCCAATCTGGAGTCTGGATATCTGATACCTTGAAGCTGGATAACGACGACGGAGATTTTATTTCAGAGAAAATTTTAGCACTAATCGCCTTCTTCGCATCACCCTTAGTCTCATTGGGTGCTGTTATACTAACCGTTGGCGTTAAAGCAACAGCAATCGCCATACCGCCAGAAGCCACCCTACATACCATACACATGTAACCATTTTATCACCGACCAAAACATACCACAAACGTTTTAAGACAAAGAAGAAAGCCACCCTATTAGGATGGCTTTCTTATAATTCGGCACCGTGCTAGTTTCCCACTTTCGCAGTATAATCGCCGCTGGGGAGCTTAACTTCTGTGTTCGGAATGAGAACAGGTGTTTCCTCCTCGCCATGGGCACCGAAGGAGGGGGTTACGACGCTTGGTTCCGTATATACTCCACGGTGGGCCAAACCCCTTTCTTCGATGTCCAACATCAGCACGGAATTGATTTTTAATTGACTGGTACTTTTGAAAAGCACCAATTACTAGTTAAGTCTACCTTATCCGCAATGTTTATGCAAGCATAAACTCCACGGACAAGGACATAAAAAGGCAATGGGACTATTAGTACGCTTTAGCTCCATACATTACTGCACTTCCACCTTGCGCCTATCAAACAGATAGTCTTTCTGTGTCCTCATAGGGAAACCTTATCTTGAGGTTAGTTTCGCGCTTAATATGCTTTCAGCGCTTATCTAGTCCGCACATAGCTACTCGACAATGCAGCAGGTGGCTACAATCGATACACCAGAGGTGCGTCCGCCCCGGTCCTCTCGTACTAGGGGTAGATCCTCTCAAGTTTCCTATCGTCCATACCGGATATAAACCGAACTGTCTCACGACGTTCTGAACCCAGCTCGCGTACCACTTTAATCGGCGAACAGCCGAACCCTTGGAAGGTGCTCCCCCTCCAGGATGTGATGAGCCGACATCGAGGTGCCAAACAGCGCCGTCTATGTGAACTATTGGGCGCTATAAGCCTGTTATCCCCAGGGTAACTTTTATCCGTTTGCGCTGTCGATCCCACATTCATGTACAAATGTACGTACAGCGGATCACTTGCTCCGACTTTCGTCTCTGATTGGAATGTACTCCTCACAGTCAAGCTGGCTTATGCGCATACACTATCACTTCGATTTCCATCCGAAGTTAGCCAACCTTTGAACGCCTCCGCTACTCTTTAGGAGGCAACCGCCCCAGTTAAACTACCCACCATACACGGTCCGCTAACCGGATAACGGTCAGCGTGAGAACACAATCACAACAAGGGTGGTATTTCACTTGGTGACTCCACAAATACTGGCGTATCTGCTTCAAAGTCTCCCACCTATGCTACACATGTTGAAACCATATTCAATGTAAAGCTGTAGTAAAGCTCCATGGGGTCTTCTCGTCCTGGTACGGACAGACGGCATCTTTACCGCCAATGCACTTTCACCGAGTCCTTCGCTGAGACAGTGCCCACATGATTACTCCATTCGTGCGGGTCAGAACTTACCTGACAAGGAATTTCGCTACCTTAGGACGGTTATAGTTACCGCCGCCATTGACTAGGGCTTCAGTTCGCACCGTGAAGCGCTCCCCTTAACCTTCCAGCATTGGGCAGGAGTCAGCCCCTATACATCCACTTTCGTGTTAGCAGAGACCTGTGTTTTTGATAAACAGTTCCGTGGGCTCTTTTGCTGCGGCCCCCACATCGTTAGATGCCAGAGGTTCGCGTTCAAAAGAACAATTCGTTTGCTCTATCTCAGAAAATTCGTTTTGTGATTAAAAATGTACTCTTTAACCTAATATTCACTGAGTGAACGCGGCTGATATCCACCGAAGTGGGGGCAGACCTTATCCCGAAGTTACGGTCGCTGTATTGCCGAGTTCCTTAGCGAAGGTTCGCTCGTAAGCCTGAGTCTACTCGACTCGAGCACCTGTGTTGGTTTGCGGTACGGGCGGCTAAGTCCACGCGTACACCTGCTTTTCTAGCCAGGGCTTTCACCAAAATCGCGACTCCGAAGAATCACTTTCACTCCCTTTGCGTTCCCGCTCGGTTGGACGGATAAACCATGAATCCGCTTCGATTACTTCCCCGTGAACAGTGTACAAAACTTAACCGGTTCAGGAATATTAACCTGATGTCCATCGCCTACGCTCTGCGCCTCGGCTTAGGCCCGACTAACCCTGAGATGATTACCATGGCTCAGGAAACCTTGCTCTTACGGCCGAGAGGATTCTCACCTCTCTTATGGTTACTCATTCCAGCATTCTCACTTCCTACCGCTCCACCGAACCTTCCGATTCGACTTCACTGCTGATAGGAACGCTCCTCTACCACTACACACTAAGAACAAAATCAAAGTTTTTTAATCAATTTAAACCTTGGAATGATCTTTCCGTTCTTTTCAATATTATCTAAAAACATTTTCTTAGGCCTAGCCCATAATTCTCCGTCGCCATAAATGGCTCGATAAACTACAAGCTCTTCAAGCGTCTCAGTATGAACAGCTATACTTACAACAACATACTTATTGCCTTTATAGTGTTTATAAACGCTACCTATGTAAATCTCATTTTCCATAAATTGATTGTAACACAACTTTAACTTTGTACTTAGCGTGTAATCCATATCTTCGGTATAACGTTTTAGCCCCGTTACATTTTCCACGCAAGATCTCTTGACTAGTGAGCTGTTACGCACTCTTTAAATGAATGGCTGCTTCTAAGCCAACATCCTAGCTGTTTAAGAAATCTCACCTTGTTTCCCACTGAACGTTAATTTAGGGACCTTAGATGATGGTCTGGGCTGTTTCCCTTTTGAGCACCGATCTTAGCACCGATGTTCTAACTGCCGTGATTACACACATGGTATTCGTAGTTTGTTAAGGGTGGGTACAGTTGCCCGCCCCAGTCCTTTACAGAGCTCTACCCCCATGTGCTACTAACACGACGCTAGCCCTAAAGCTATTTCGAGGAGAACCAGCTATCTCCGAGTTCGATTGGCATTTCACCGCTAACCACAAGTCATCCAAACACTTTGCTGCGTATCCTGGTTCGGTCCTCCACCACCTGTTACAGTGGCTTCAACCTGCTCATGGTTAGGTCACCCGGTTTCGGGTCTAATCCTTACAACTTAATCGCCCTATTCAGGCTCGCTTTCACTGTGGCTCCGTCAATTGACTTAACCTCGCTGTAAAAATTAACTCGCTGGATCGTTCTACAAAAAGCACGCCGTCACCGGACAAGCCGGCTCCGACTCCTTGTAGGCACTAAATTTCAGGATCTATTTCACTCCCCTCCCGGGGTTCTTTTCACCTTTCCATCACTGTACTAGTTCACTATCGATCGTATATTATATTTAGCCTTGGCTGGTGGTCCAGCCAGATTCAAACAGGGTTTCTCGTGCCCCGTCCTACTCGATAAAACATACATAAGGTCAGCGTCGTTTTCATATACACGGCTTTCACGTTCTTTGGCTAGTCATTCAAACTATTCTACTAACCACGCCGATTTCTTACCTTACTAACTGTTGATAGCCAGTTATCGCAAATCAGATCATTTGAATGAATCAAATTCTCTGACTTGGTCATATGTAATATCACAACCCCTTATAAGTATTCGTCTATCAACTTATTTGCCTAAATTAATAGGCAAAAACTTAAAAGGTTTGGGCTGTTGCGATTTCGCTCGCCACTACTTTCGCAATCGTTATTTACTTTCTCTTCCTCATCCTACTAAGATGTTTCAGTTCAGATGGTTCCCGCTCGCTTGCCTATGTGTTCAGCAAGTGGCAACATGACATGACTCATGCTAGGTTTCCCCATTCGGAGATCTCCGGATCAAAGCTTGTTGACAGCTTCCCGAAGCTTATCGCAGTCTTCCACGTCCTTCATCGGTAATATACGTCTAGGCATCCATTTAGCGCCCTTGAGTACCTTTTTATGCATTGACTTAACTAGTAGTTGCTACTTTGCAATTACTACTACCGTCAATTAAAAACTCAATTTCTTTTACTCTCAAATTGTTAATGATCAGTGCCTCACACATTTGAGTGCACAATCGACAAGTCAATAAATTGACAAATCTATCTACACTCAGATGTTTTTTTCACTGCCCTCGCACGTTTTGCAGTGTATTGCCAGAGGTTCGTTCGAACATTCGCTTAACTAGTAATTAACTATACAGCAGCTGAGATTCTTTTGCAAGGGTTTTTTCAAAGTTTTTTCGACTTTTTTTGCTTTTTATTAAAATCAGCGCCAATCGCCTCAGAAATACTAGAAAAACCGTCATTTTTTAGCAACTGAAGCAACTCGCGATTTATTCGCCCAATTAGCTGCGGACCTTCGAAAAACAGCCCAGTGATAAGCCCAACTAGACTAGCGCCTGCCTTAATCTTAGCGTATGCATCTTCGGCCGAAAAAACTCCGCCAACACCAATAATAGTCAGTTTATCTCCATAATTTTTATATGCATACCTAATCAATTCTAAGCTATGTGCGCGAGTAGGTTTGCCGCTTAATCCACCCCTAATATCATCAGTCAAAGGATCTTTAAGATCTACCTTCTCGCGATCCTTTATTAAATTAGCGACCGTTACACCCTGAATATTATGCTCAACAATAACCTTTAATAGCGAGTCGAATTGCTTCAAATCATACAAATGTGGCATTTTAACCCAGAAAGGAACATTTCTCTCTACAGAATCTAATTCGCTTAATAAAGTCTCTAGCGTATCGGCATAGATAAACGGCTCCTTGCCGGCATTCGGACAAGAAATATTAATCTCTATAACACTAGCCAAGCTGTTTTCTACGATATAACTAACCGCTTTTTTTACGTCCCGAATTATATATTCCTCCGGAACAACTGGCCCAAATTTGTCTTTCGTGGATTTATCAGCAATAACAGCCACAGACACAACTGTCGGCATTGATTTAACTTTAGGTCTGTTTAGTTCAATGTAGTCACTAATCTTCTCTAATCCATAATTTGGCATACCAGCGTACACAACTACAGATTTGGTGTTCGGCAGTCGATGAAACCATGGTCGCAGATTCCCCCTTCTCGGCTCCATAGTCACAGACCCACCAGAAGCAAAGCCAAATCCAACATCTTCCATTAAGGGTGACAGTTGTACGTTTTTATCAAATCCCGCCGACAAACCTATTGGGTTATTAAATACAACTCCATCAATTTCCTGCTGTAGCGACTTGTCCTGGAAGCTCCATAACTTACGAATAGCCCACCTAACAGGAGGGAATGCTTGCGCCAAACGACCGCAAAAAATAGTTAACTTATGAGTAAAATCTGGTGTTAACAAAAATAATATCGGCTTAATAATACGCTTATACATATTCTAAGAGTATAACTATCTATGCTTTATTAAGCAAGGTTACTTGTAAACAAAAAATCGCCTACTCGGCGATAATCCTGACTATCTATGATTGGTGGGCGCTGAGGGACTCGAACCCCCGACCCTCTCGGTGTAAACGAGATGCTCTAGCCAACTGAGCTAAGCGCCCATATTAAAAAATATGGTGGGCGATGAGGGACTTGAACCTCCGACCTCGTCATTATCAGTGACGCGCTCTAACCAGCTGAGCTAATCGCCCTCATTCGTCTTGGTGGAGTGTCGTGGACGTAAGCCCACTTCACCCCATATGGTGGAGACACAGGGACTCGAACCCTGGACCCCCTGCTTGCAAAGCAGGTGCTCTAGCCAACTGAGCTATGTCCCCATAAATTGCCAAGACCTTTTAATTGTACAGTATCTTTTTAATTCTGACAAGTGTATAATTAATAATATGTTATATCAATTTAGTTTTGACTCATTATTTTTTGGGATTTTGGTCTTAATTGCTGGTGGAATCGTCGTCGTTTTTCATCAAAAATTAGCCGACAATCTGGGAAGCGGTGTAAGTAGCTATGACCGTTTCAAATTTTGGGGACTTGTTACATGTGGAGTAGGATTCGCTATTATGCTCAGCCTACACACTATCCCACTAAACTGGCTACTAAACTCCCTTTTTGGCGGCGGACTATAATAAGCGTCAGCAAAAAGCATAAATAGCCAAAAATTATTGGCTATTTTTTATAATCACAATTCTACCAAAATATCAGATTTTAATTAAATCTACCATATAAAAAGCCCCTCTCATAGAGGGACTTTTTCGTTTAACAACTTGATTGTGCAATTCATCAATCGGTTTATCGTAGAGAAAGGTTGAACTTTTGTCTCGTCCTCGAGAGGACTATTGTAAATATGTAAGCTCGACACATTTACGAGACCGACCTAGCTCAATCTGTGATTGCTCGACAGATTGGCATCGTTACTCCCTAGAAAGGAGGTAATCCATCCGCACCTTCCGGTACGGATACCTTGTTACGACTTAACCCCAATCATGCCCCCCACCTTAGGCCGACGAATCGGACTTCGGGTGTTGGTCACTTTCATGGTTTGACGGGCGGTGTGTACAAGACCCGGGAACGTATTCACCGCAACTTGCTGATTTGCGATTACTAGCGATTCCGACTTCATGCAGGCGAGTTTCAGCCTACAATCCGAACTGGGACTAGCTTTGATGCGATTTGCTTCACCTCGCGGCTTCGCTGCGCATTGTACTAGCCATTGTATTACGTTTCTAGCCCAGGACGTAAGGGAAATACTGACCTGACATCATCCCCTCCTTCCTCCCCGTTACCGGGGCAGTCTGAATAGAAAAATACAACTATTCACAAGGGTTGCGCTCGTTGAAGGACTTAACCTAACATCTCACGACACGAGCTGACGACGGCCATGCATCACCTGTCACAGGGTTCCAAAAGGCACAGTCTACTTTCGCAGACCTTCCCTGGATGTCAAGCCCTGGTAAGGTTCTTCGGTTATCATCGAATTAAAGAACATAATCCACCGCTTGTGCGGGTCCCCGTCAATTCCTTTATGTTTTAGCCTTGCGGCCGTACTCCACAGGCGGGATACTTAACGCGTTAGCTTCGCTACTGAAGGGGTCGATACCTCCAACAGCTAGTATCCATCGTTTACGGCGTGGACTACCCGGGTATCTAATCCGGTTCGCTCCCCACGCTTTCGTGCCTTAGCGTCAGAAATGGCCCAGTAACCTGCCTACGCCATCGGTGTTCCTTCTAATATCTACGGATTTCACTCCTACACTAGAAATTCCAGTTACCTCTACCATTCTCGAGTTTAACAGTTTGAATAATAGTCTGTATGGTTGAGCCACCAGGTTTCACTATTCACTTATTAAACCGCCTACGCAACTCTTTACGCCCAGTCACTCCGGATAATGCTTGCACCCTACGTATGACCGCGGCTGCTGGCACGTAGTTAGCCGGTGCTTATTCATGAGTTACCGTCATATTCTTCACTCATAAAAGAAGTTTACAACCCGAAGGCCTTCATCCTTCACGCGGCGTTGCTCCATCAGGCTTTCGCCCATTGTGGAAGATTCCTCACTGCTGCCTCCCGTAGGAGTCTGGACCGTGTCTCAGTTCCAGTCTGGCTGATCATCCTCTCAGACCAGCTATGGATCGTCGGCTTGGTAGGCCATTACCCTACCAACTACCTAATCCAACGCAGGCTTCTCCCAAAGCGCCCGAAGGCTTTAATCCGAAGACCATATGCGGCATTAGCTACCCTTTCGGGCAGTTATTCCTCACTTTGGGGCAAATTCCTACGCGTTACTCAGCCGTCCGCCGCTCGCCGACATTTTACACAAAATTCTTGAATAGATCTTCTATATTACCCAGAAGCTTCCAGAATTCAGTGTAAAACTCGCTGCCGCTCGACTTGCATGTGTTAGGCACGCCGCCAGCATTCATCCTGAGCCAGGATCAAACTCTCCGTTAAAATCTACTTTGTATCAAAGTATTAAGGCTCTACAAAAATATAAACTGACGATGATATTGCACAATCAAATTGTTAAAGTTCATCTTAAGTCAGACTGAAGTATGATTTACCTCGCTTTACAGATTGTAAATCGTTGCTTAACTCGCACTCCAGCAACCAGACTTGTTACTAATCTTACAGTATATAATTGCCTAGGTCAATAGATTTTTACAATTATTTTGTTGCGAAAAATACAACGGCAGCTACAACCATACCAATAACCGCTCCAGCCATCACTTCTACAGGGGTATGACCATGAGCAACGCGAAGTTTTTTCAATTTACTACCCTGCTCTGAAATTAACTTATTAAGCGTTTCACCCTGCATTCCAGACGAATAGCGAACCATCATAGCATCATACATCACTATAATAGCCAGCCAAGTAGCTAGCCCAAACATAGAACTATCCCAGCCGTCTTGTAGCCCCAGAAAAATCGCCAACGACACAACAATCGCGCTATGAGCGCTTGGCATACCTCCGGATAGAAGTATTTTTGGGTTTGTATCACCGCTAAATACTCGACGATTACGCCCCATGAGATAAAACACTTGCTTCAACCCTTGGGATATAGCCCATGCGATTACTGGAACTATCAAGACCTTCACTATTAATTACCCTCATCCTGTGGGCGATCCGCCATTAATCCAATAGACGAAACAGCGTCGCCGTCAGATAGACGCATAATCGTCACGCCCTGAGTTGTCCTTCCGAGTAGCTTAATATCGCTCAAGCCCAGGCGGATAGTTTGACCATTCTGAGAAACCAATAACGCCTCTGTTATTTCTGGGTCGATAGTCTGCACAGAGATAATCGGACCAGTTTTTGCAGTTACGACTGCGGCTTTTATACCGACTCCGCCACGTTTATGACTTGGGAAATTCGACACCTTTGTACGTTTACCGAAGCCTTTTTCACTAACCACCAGCAAGGTTTGGTCGTCACCCGTAACGATATCCATACCAACAACAGAGTCATTTGGACGCAATCTTACACCACGGACACCACGAGCTGATCTGCCCATTGGGCGCGTATCTTTCTCATTAAAACGAATGGCTTGTCCTGCAGACGTAGATATAATCACATCATTTTCGCCAGTCGTCCTCTTTATCCAGCGCAGTTCATCGCCTTCATCCAATTTAATAGCAATCAATCCATTCGTACGGACATTGGCATAATCTTTCACAGGAGTCTTCTTAACTGTACCCTTCTTTGTCGCCATGAACAGATATCCGTCTTCATTAGCGTTCTTTTCGTGCTTGATAATTGCCGTTATCTTCTCTTCTGGCTGAAGTTGCAATAAGTTAACCGCAGCAACGCCTTTAGCACTTAGGCTAGCAGCTGGCACTTCGTAAGCCTTCAAGCGGAAGATCCTACCCATATTAGTGAAGAATAATAGATAATCGTGCGAGCTCGCCTGAACGACTTGATCAATAACATCTTCTTCCTTAGTCGTCATACCACGCTTGCCTTTACCGCCACGATTTTGCCTACGATAATCACTTACTAAGGTTCGCTTGATGTAATTTTCGCTTGTAAGTAGAATTACCGACTCTTCCTCTGGAATCAATTCCTCATCAGAGAATTTCCCTAATTCATGATTAATAATCTTACTGCGCCTATCATCACCATACTTTTCTTTCATAGCAAGCAGCTCTTCCTTAACAACACGCAAAATCTCGTTCTCGTCAGCCAAAATTGCTTCCAGCTTCTTAATCAGTTCGTGAAGCTGCTTCAATTCTTCTTCAATCTTGTCGCGCTCCAATCCCTGCAATCGTCGTAGTTGCATTGCCAAAATTGCGGCCGCTTGAATTTCCGACAGACCAAATCTCTCCATCAAGCGCTTGTCGGCATCGTCATAACTTTCGCGAATTGTCTTAATCACCTCGTCAATATGATCAAGCGCAATTTTCAGACCTTCCAATATATGAGCTCGTTCCTTAGCTTTGCGAAGTTCAAACTCGGTCCTGCGTCGAATAACACCTTGACGGTGCTTAATAAACTCCGCCAAAATCTCTTTTAATCCCATAACCTTAGGCTGAATACCATTGACCAAAGCCAGGACATTATAATGGAATGACGTCTGTAGTCCAGTCAATTTATACAATTGGTTAAGAATCTTCTTTGGATAAGCGTCTTTCTTCAATTCAACGACAACTCGAACCTTACCGCGAGCACTTTCATCTCGCGCATCGGCAATATGCGTTATTTTTTTGGCAAGGACAAGTTCTCGAACCTTATCAACAAAGCCTTCCTTACTCATACCATACGGAACTTCGGTGATTATAATGCTATAACGACCATTTTTGCGCTCTTCAATCGACGCAACCGCACGAATCGTAACTGAACCACGCCCAGTTTCATATGCCTGACGCATTGGCGCACCACCATAAACTTCCGCACCTGTCGGAAAATCAGGACCCTTAATGTGTGTCAATAGTTCGTCTAGTGTAATTTCAGGATTATCTATTTGAGCAACTGTAGCGTCAACCACCTCGCCAAGGTTATGCGGTGGAATATTCGTTGCCATACCAACAGCAATACCCATCTGACCATTCAACAGAATATTTGGAACGGCCGACGGCAAAACTACTGGCTCTTTCTCTGTTCCGTCGAAGTTATCACGAAAATCAACGGTTTCTTTGTCGATATCAGACAGCAATTCGCCGCCAATTTTATCCATTCGCGCCTCAGTATAACGGGAAGCCGCCGGCTCATCTCCGTCCATAGAACCGAAGTTACCCTGACCTTCAACCAGCGTATAACGCATCTTCCAAGGTTGAGCCAAGTTCACCATAGCGTCATAAATTGATGAGTCACCATGCGGGTGGTAGTTACCCATCACTTCACCGACAATTTTTGCCGACTTCACTGTAGCGTGAGGAGCGCGCCAACCATTCTTATTCATCGCATACAAAATACGACGATTAACAGGCTTCAGTCCGTCACGAACGTCCGGCAAAGCACGGTCAATAATAACCGACATGGAGTATTTAAGGAAGGAGTCTTCCATAACACGCTCAACTGTCGACTTTTCAATACCGCGAACTTCTGGTTCTTCGTTCAGAATTTCCGGTTCTACTATATTTTTATTGTCATTATCCGCCATATCTCCTCCTTAAAAGTCCAAATCTTCCACATTAACCTTAGCGGCATTTGTTTGAATAAAATTTTTCCTCAATTCTACGCTATCACCCATAAGCTTCGTAAATATCGCGTCTGCCCGTTCTGCGTCTTCAATATTAACCTTCACTAATGTTCGATTTTCTGGATTCATAGTCGTTTCCCATAATTGAGCGGCATCCATCTCACCAAGACCCTTAAATCGCTGCTGTGCCGTGTAGCCTGCCTGCTTAAATTTCTCAGCATTTTCATCAATCTTTACACCAGCAGCCTTGCGCTCATTGATCTTTTCGTTCAATTTTTGCTCGAGAGCTACTTCATCATAAACGTAATCTATCTTACGATTACTGCCAGCTCCTCTACTCAGCCCGAACAGAGGTGGTTTCGCCAAATATACGTGACCCGCTTCAATCACTTCAGACATATATCGGAAGAAGAATGTCATCAAAAGTGTAGAAATGTGCGCGCCGTCAACATCGGCATCTGTCATAAATATAATCTTGTCGTAACGAATGCCGCTAATGTCAAATTGGTCGCCAATTCCAACACCCATAGCCTTAATCAACGAAACAATTTCAGCATTAGCAAACATCTTATCAAACCTTGCGCGCTCAGTATTCAGCACCTTACCGCGAAGAGGAAGAACAGCCTGAATAGTTGAATCGCGACCATCCTTAGCTGAACCCGCAGCAGAATTACCCTCGACAATAAATAATTCACAATCCTTTCGGTTACGAGATGAGCAATCCGTCAATTTAGATGGCAAGTTTAAGCCCTCAAATGCTCCCTTACGGATAACGTTGTCGCGCGCTGCCCTTGCTGCCTTACGAGCTCGTGCCGCCAATGTAGCCTTACCGACAACCTTCTTCGCTGTAGCTGGATTTTCCTCCAAGTAATACGCAAAATATTCGCTCATCACCTGATCAACATAGCGGCGCATCTCTGGATTACCAAGTTTATTCTTGGTCTGACCTTCAAACTGAGGATCCGGCAACTTCACTAAAATAACTGCCGTCAAACCTTCACGGATGTCATCACCAGTCAGATTATCCTCTTTTTCTTTCAGCAGACTATTCTTACGAGCATAATCATTAATTACACGCGTGAGGGCTGTTCGAAAACCAACCAAATGAGTGCCGCCATCAGGAGTTAAGACGTTATTGGCAAATGGCTTTACCACTTCAGCGTAAGTGTCGTTATACTGAACCGCAATTTCCACCATACAATCTTCAACCTGCTTCTCGACATAAAATATATCGTCCGATAAAACATCCTTGCCAATATTCAGGTTTTTTACATAGCTCTGAATACCGCCCTCAAAGTAGAAAGCTTTTCGTTCGCCAGTTCGCTCATCAATAACCGACGTGTGAATGCCTTTTGTAAGGTACGCCTGATGACGAAGATAATTAACAACCCATTTATAGTCAAAATTAACCGTCTCCTTAAAGATGGTTGGGTCTGGATAAAATGTAATTGTCGTTCCAGAATCATCAGACTTTCCAACTACTTCTAATTCTGTCTGAGGCACGCCTGTTGCGTATTCTTGGCGATAGATTTTACCGTTCTTTCTAACTTCAGCAATCATCCGCGTAGACAATGCATTCACAACACTAGAACCGACACCGTGAAGTCCAGACGAGACCTTATAGCCACCGCCACCAAACTTACCACCGGCGTGTAAGATTGTTAATACCGTCTCTAGTGTACTCTTACCCGTCTTTGGATGCTTATCGACAGGAATACCACGACCGTCATCAGATACTCGAACACCACCATCCTTTAACAAAGTTACTTCGACCTTTGTAGCATAACCAGCGATCGCCTCGTCAATTGAGTTATCGGCAATCTCCTTAATCAAGTGATGTACGCCCTCATACCCCGTACTACCGATGTACATTCCTGGACGCTTACGAACTGGCTCAAGCCCCTCTAGGACCTGGATTTGTGAGCCATCATAAGATTGTTCATTTGTTTGTTTAGCCATATCTCCCTCACTATTATCTGAATTATCAGCTCTTTTCAACAAGCCTATTATACATCAAAATAGATATATTCTCAAACTATTTACTTTTTCAGCATGCTTATGCTAAAGTTAGATTAAAGTTATATAACAACAAAAATAAAAGAGGTCAAAATGTTCAAAAAAATTATCTCGCGCCTACCATACAGCCCTTCAATGATCCACAATTTGGGCTTTTATGCGAAACGCTTACGCAAAGAAGAAGCCACTCGAAAGATCGGGCTTATCTTAACCGCCCTAGCGCTTATTGTGCAATCTTTCACTGTTTTTTCACCGCCAGAATCAGCCAATGCAGCAGATTCCAGCGACCTAATTTACGGCGGAATTTCTAGCGGCCAGCAACTGATGGCTCATTATGACGCGAACACAAATAATATTCACGACCTCTACGATCATCTTGGTATTAGCCGCTCAGATCTAGTAGCTGCGACAGGAAATCTTCAGACACTGAACAGTAACATGGGAACTTATTCTTGGGGACTTACGCCTCATTTTGGACCATCAAGAGGTGAAGGTTCATATGTAGTGCGCACATCGCAAGGCAGCGCTCGCACATTCTACTATCGACCTCACAACCTCTGGGGCAGCTTCTCATATAGAGCATTCGTTGGATATTCGGCCGGGACTGGCTGGTTTGCAATTATGCTTAACTGTGGCAACTTAATCTTAAAATTCGCACCACCGAACCACCATTGTCCGACTGGTCAAGTTGGCACATACCCAAACTGCTCCACTCCACCACAGCCAGTAGCTACGTGTAACGCTCTAGACATAAAGAATAATGGAGACACTTACCAACTTACAGCCAACGCAAGTGCAGCCAACGGTGCTACAATTCAAAAATATGTATACAGTATTTATCGAGGAAACACCCTAGTTAAAACTATAGAAAGCAACGATAAAATCGTAACCTATACAGAGAAAACACCAGGATCATACAAAGTTGTTCTAACAGTAAAGAGCTCATTAGGCGACAAGACCTCAGACGCCTGCGTAAAGACATTTACTATACCAGAGCCAGCAAGATGCCCTCAAAACCCTAAATTGCTAAAGGACGACCCTCAGTGCCAACCATGTCCAGGCGACTCTACGATATGGATTAACGATAGTCGATGTTCTGCCTCGTTCGTGCAGACAAAAACCGCAGTTAATCTCACACAAAATAATGCTGACGCAACAACTACAGTTGCGAAATCTGGCGATCGAATCACTTACACTCTTTCGGTAAAAAACAAAGGTCTTAAAGAGGAAGAATTTACATTCAAAGATCAAGTCAGCGATTTATTGGAATATGCAGACATATTCGACGCTGGTGGCGGAACATTGACAGACGATAAAGGTGCTAGTGCGGGTAGTGGAAACGCAAAGGTGCTTGTCTGGAGCGCAGTTAAGATTAAACCAGGAGAAACCCAGAAGCGCAGCTTTACCATCCAAATAAAGAACAACATCCCTGCAATGGCTAGTGGTAAAAGTAATCCAATGTCTTATGACTGTAGGATTGATAACACATTTGGCAATACTGTCAGTACGAAAATTGACTGCCCTGCACCGAAAGTCATTGAACAAACCACTTCACAACTGCCAAAAACTGGCGCCAGCGAGAATATGATGTTCGCAGGAATTATTGCAGCCGTGGTCGTATACTTCTACGCTCGATCACGTCAATTAAATAAAGAGGTCAGAATCGTTCGACGAGACATGTCCGCAGGAACTTTATAGGAGGTGAAAAATGAGTGAAAAATTAAAATCTACCGTAGAGAATGCTGTCAACACCAGAGAATTAGCAGATTTAAGCAGAGAAAAAGCTGCTGAAATCGAAAGATCCCTAGAAAAGGCGGCTGAAAAAGAAAAATCAAATGCCGAAAATGAAAATAGCATTAAACATGAGGCTATAGAAATTGCCGCCCGCCAAGAAAAGCGGCAAGAACAAAAAGAATCTAAAGAGATAAAAGAAGATAAGCCTCTTACAAAAAAAGATATTGAAGCTTCGTATAAGAAGACTTTGGAAAATGTACAAGACCAACTATCAGCTCCATCCAGGGCTTTCAGCAAGGTCATTCATAATCCAGTCGTCGAAAAGACTAGTGACGCAATTGGCAATACCGTTGCCCGCCCTAACTTAATCATCTCTGGCGCCTTAGGCGCAATAGCTTCTGTCGTTGTGTATTTTATCGCCAAACGATACGGATATCTATTATCAGGATCAGAAACCATTATCCTGTTTGTAGCTGGCTGGTCTATCGGCGCTGTTATCGAATACGCTCGAGTAGGGTTTATCAACAACAGAAAAAAATAGCTAGATAGATATTGAATCTTATCTCAAACTAATCATTACTTCACTATCGTCATCATCACCATTACGTAAATCGAGCCGATTCTTAACCACAGGTTGGCTCGGTTTTACATTTACAGAAGAGACAGGGTTATTATTTGTAGTCATAGACACATTTGTCCTATTGATGACAGCACCATCTATCGCAGAAGGTTGACTTCGCTGTTTGCTGTCAATATTAGAAGCCATAGCATTCACACTATCTATATTAGAAGACACATTATTAACCACCTCTGGGCGACCTTGCGGATTCTGCATTTGTGAGGAAGCCTGTGGAGTTTGCGAATTTACTGGTCTTACGGTTGTTGAGTTAGAAGCGGGCTTTCCTCCTAGCTGTTGTCTCTTCGCTAGCCATTCATCCAAGAACGATGACCCACCACCCGACGATTTTTGACCAACAGAAGGCGCTAATTGAGAAGGATTCGTCTTTGGCTGTACACTGCCTCTAATCCTATCAAATATCTCCTTCTCAACAACAGCTCGCGGCCTTCCGTATTTAGCAGCAGATAGCCTTACTAACGCATCTCTCAGCTGATTATTAACTTGCCCCATTGGCGGTATCCAGTTCATACTAAACGGCGCAGACGGTACATTATTAATCATCACAGAGGTTATAGATTGGAAGTTTGGCAATTTAGCCAAGTCGTCGACATCGAAAGTCGGCTGGAACTTCTTAACCATCAATTCAGCGTCAGTTACACCGATACGCCCAGAAATGACTGTGCCGACGTTACCAATAATAGCTTCTCGTATCTTATCTGTTAACTGCGTCATAAACTGGTTACCCATAATAAGACTCAATTTATACTTACGAGCCTCAGACAAAATAGACTCAAAACTATCAGTAGCGAAGTTCTGGAACTCGTCAACATACAATGAGAAATCAACTCGCTGATCCTCTGGAATGTCCGCTCGAGACATCGCTGCTGCCTGGAACTTCATCACAAAAATAATACCCAGAAGCTTCGAATTAAGTTCACCCATCTTACCTTTCGACAAGTTAACCAGCAAAATCTTATTATTATCCATAATTTCACGCAAATTAAATCCAGATTTGGTCTGACCAATGATATTGCGCATTGCATCGTTGGAAATAAATGGGCCAAACTTTGATACAACCCATGAAATAACCTCACCTGCCTCATTTGACCTCTGTGACGCAGGAAATTCCTTTGTCCAGAAATCAATAACTTGTTGATCTTTTACATACTTCAGCTTACTTTTCACAAATTCAGGATCAATAAGACATTTCGGCACATCAATAAACGTTCCACCAGCAGGATCCGACATCAATAACAAGGCACAGTTCCTAAAAATATGCTCCAAACGAGGACCAACAATTCCTGTATGGCCTGGGTCATAAAGCCCATACAACATATTAATCGCCTCTTGAACCAAAAAGTCTTTTTGATCTGGAGTGTCGAACTCAAACATATTCAGACCAATTGGATTAGTCATGTCAGCAGGATTAAAATAGATAATATCCTCAACGCGTTCTTTTGGAACCTTACCTAGCAAAGACTCAACCAAGTCGCCATGCGGATCGATAAAAGCAAATCCTCGACCGTCCATCATATCCTGATAAGCCATATTCTCCTGTAGGACAGACTTACCAACACCCGTTTGACCAATGATATATACGTGGCGGCGGCGGTCTTTTGTCCCGATTCTAATAGGTTTTTTAACTCCTCGGAATTCGTTATATCCAATCAGCAAACCCTCATCCAAAACGTCTGTTGGTCCATCAACTTGTTTGGACATTTGTCTTTTAACCTGTGAAGTCGGAATTGCATTAGCTCCAGGCAAATGAAATAACGTTGCCATTTCTACACTGTTGAGAATATTACTACGAGTTTCTTGGGGAAAGAACCTCATAATATAGGCTGTTGTCATTTCCTCAACATTCCTAGTTAAAGAGAACTTAAACCCATTATTGCGCGGTGAGTCAAACAGCGAGAAGGCTGCTATTATATTTTTTAACAACACTTGAGAGCGCGCCGCAGTGTTTGACGAAATTACAACACGCACCAAAACTTCATACGCAGGATAGCGAGCTTTTTCGCTGATAGCATCCACTTCCGCCTGCTCTAAAGATGTTAGTTGCTTGTCCTCAGAACTAGAGCCACCGTCTTTTTCATTATTCTCTGGCGGTTTCCACAGAGCCTCCATAATATCCATAGGAGCAACGCCTCCAAAGCCTTTCTTCTTGCCCTTATTTTTCTTCATGCCGTCAATGTGAGACTCTGAAGCCTTGGACCAACCGTCATACGCCGGACGTAGTAAAAATTGCACACCTATCCCATCTTCTTTGGACGCCGAAGATAAAGCATTTAATAATGCCCTGGAGGCATCTCTTTTCGACTCCTGATAAGTCGATATTGGATAAACAAAGGACTTTTTCAGGGTGAATTCGCCACCGATGGTTCCGCTCATCTTGCCAACCTTGCTGAATATATTAGTATCAGATACCTCTTCTAGCCGAGCAGAAGGATATGCTGCCGCTACAGCTTGACGAATAACATCAACTAACACTAGCGGAACAACAGCATAATAGTGAACTAACCCACCATGTGCAACAATCTCAAACGATATATGACGTTGGCCGTAGACTTTACTTTTGAATCCTTTAGTTGCCGTACTTGAGATAATGTTATACATCACCTGGGCTTGCGACAACACCTCTTCAGTTAAATCTCGCTCATCTCGATTTGAGCTATTAACGTCCTCACTTGTCGGAGGCAAATGTATAAGCAACGGCACCATCTTCAAGCCTCGTTCATAATTTTTGGCTTCTCTCAGCATGTTACGATACAACACAAAAGCTACCGCAGAACCAGCGGCTATAATAACAATCGCGATAAAACTAACTATCAAAGGACCCGCACCCATATAAAACCCTACTTATTACCGTCGTCATTTTGACCTAAAGTCTTATTATATCGTTTTTTTAAATAATCTGCCTGGAGCTGTGCAATAACCCTATTCCTCTCATACGGATTATCTTTCGTTAAGGCTATAATCTTTTTAACTTTATCCACCCACTCTCTTTCTATCAGATCTTCATCCGCTGCCACCAGAGGGGTGTCATCATCAGCTACTACCCCCGGCTGATTCGTACTTTGAGCGTCGTTTTGAGATTGAGATAAAGGAACTGTTGTAGTATTATCAACAGGCAAAGCCACGGGGATATTGTTATATTGCTCAACCCTAGCACCAAGTGACTGCTCGGACTCTCTTCCGACTTCAGGATTTAATGATGTATTTTCTACATTATACTCACCGCCACCTATATTTTGTGGCTGCACCTCAGGGGTCCTATTAACTTGTGGCAGTTCGGGATTCATAAATATATTGTACCACGTAACTACTTAAAATACACGACTACGTTCAGGACGGGATTAGTATCTTTTATGTATAAAAAAACACGCCAGCAATTCAAACACACCAAGTAATAATATCTCAAAAATCCCAACATCTCCCATCGATTGCATACCCACATAAATAACTGGAGCAAGAGAGATTACAGTAGAGTAATAATACATCTTATACTTAGATTCATTGCGACTATTCTTGAAATTAAAAAATTTCGCAGCTATTCGCTCCGATGTTAAAAATACTACATAAGTTAGACAGATAAATAGTACATACAAACATACAAAAAACGCTAAAATCCCAAACGGACCAGCAGAACTCGGGTTTGTTGCGTTCAAAATAACCGCAGTCAAAATCAATGCAACCAACGCTATAAAACTAATTATCTTCATCCCCATACTCACATCATACTATACACAAGAAGCCTGAGCGATAATACTATAGCATATAGACACAAACCATCCGCCGATAAAAAATAACTATTAGGCGCGGGTGCTACTTGCCTATTACCGCTCGAGGCGATTTGACCGCTCCTTAATTAAGGAGCATCCTTGCAGTGTTCCTCTGCATACATCCAGGATTCTCACCGCTAGTCCTTTAACGAGGATTAACTGGATGTATGCGGTACTAACCGCGCGCTCAACGCTCTTACAAGGCGGAGCATTGGCTGCGTCATTATAAAAATCATGCAGCCAACTGTCCGTCAATTTATACGCAAGATGTAGCTTTATATAAATTTTATTGTTAATGTATTTTTGCTTTTTTGTTTTTCTAAAAGCTTAACCTTATACTAGCATAGCCCTATTTAGATGTCAACCATTGATCAGTCAAAAAGTATTGTAATTTTCACATATTTTTTAATGTTGTTAAAATTATCATCTGTTAATTATTCTCTTATCACTTTATAGACATCTGTGCATTTTACAACAATCTTGTCATTTTTGAGTATTATCTAGCACGGATTATGCACCATTCAATGAAGATATCGTTGACTTAGCGACCGCCCAATTACACAACTAGCCTATGATTACCCGTCATCCAAACATTGCCACAAAAATAGGCTCGTACAGTCAATATCAGACCGACGTCTAACACTCAAATCCGTGATAAAATAATATTCTCTATTCCCCGCTTTATAAAACTCTGTTCACTTTCATTGTCGCACTATAGCAGACTTAACAAAATTATTTTTTATATTATTATAAGAACATCCAAGCATCAGTATGTATATTAAATCTTATACATCAAAATGTTACACAACAGTTTTAATTAAAAATTACAAAACGAAAGTATAAAGTTTATTCATAGTACACAAAGCCACCTTTTACACTTCAATAAAAGAGTCCTAGAAAATGTGCGACAATTTAATTTATCGCACACATAAAAGACATAGAAAGTCATCAAACAAACGCCAGTCTCTGGCATATAACTTCATAGTAAAAGCCATTAGAAAAATAGTTGCGAAAATTAGAAAGAAGATTATAAAATGTGTGGTATTTTTTACTAAACTTTTTACAAAAATATTGTTGACATAAGCATTTATATAGCTTATTATAGGGGTAGCTTCTGAATAAAAAAGTTATACAGAAGCCAAAAATAAAAAGAAATTGTAAAACTCCACTTTTTTGAAAACAACCACTACTCGCAGGTGGTTGTTTTTCTATATTAAAGATAAATTCTACTCTTTAATATAAATAAAGCCAGCAACAAGGCTGACTTTTAGTTTAATCTATCTGGTGGAGCTGCCGGGTACTGCCCCCGGGTCCAACTGGTATCACAACATCCGTCTACGAGCATAGGCTTATCTAAATTTATTTAATAACGCTACTCGGATTTAAAATAAACCAAGAAAACCGAGTTCCGTTACGTAGTAAAAGTCCTATATATCCGCTACTTCCAAATATATAGCAAGCAACATAGATATAACACCCTTAGATATTGACTGTTGCCACAATACAAGGATGATCGCTAAAAATTAGGCAGCGATTGGCGCAAAGGCCATCTTAGGAGCGAAAGCGCTCGCTACGAATGACTTTGCTTTTGCAACAAAGTTTGCATCTAAATATACTTACGCGTATCGTCGGCTCGCAGAATGTCGTGATAAGGTCCAATTGTCGAAAGCTATATCAGCCCCACATATCGATTCATATTATACCCTGATCTCATTCAAAAATCTACATGCTTATGTTTTAATAGATTCATGATTAGTAGAGTTATTTCAGCTACACCCTACGGATTTAGTGGGCAAATCATCGAAGTTGAGGGAGATATATCAAAAGGACTTCCTAGCTTACAAATTGTCGGAATGGGCAATAAGGCCATCGATGAGTCCAGAGATCGAGTACGTAGTGCAATAAAAAACTCTTCCCTGGATTTTCCGAAAGGAAAAATAATCATCAACTTAGCACCGGCAGAGTTACCAAAAGACGGATCTCACTTCGATCTTCCCATCGCCTTATCTATTTTATGCATCAGTGGCACACTCAACCAAGGTGATATAGACGATGCGGTTTTTGCAGGAGAGCTAGCGCTAGACGGCAGCCTACGTCCAATACGATCAGCGATCATTACAGCCGAAGTGGCTAAAAACCAAAAAATTAAATCAGTATACGTGCCAGCCCAAAACGCCAAACAAGCGGCGCTAGTGACTGGAATTGATGTGTTTCCAGTAGAAAACCTAAAATCACTCTTCTTACATCTCAAAAAAGAAAAGATTATTAAGCCAATAGACAGATCATCAATAAAAAATATATCTCGCAATCATAAAAACACTCCAACCATCGACGACATCTACGGACAAGAACAAGCAAAGAGAGCTATTCAAATAGCCGTTGCCGGAAGACATAATATTTTATTATCCGGCCCTCCGGGATCAGGAAAAACTATGTTGGCAAAATCTTTGAAGAATCTATTACCAGCCCTATCAGAGGATGAGATAGTAGAAGTGACAAAACTTCACAGTCTTGGAGAACACACTATAATAAATAATCCCATAGTAGATAGACCGTTCAGGTCGCCGCACCACACCGCAAGTAGAGCCTCTATTATTGGCGGAGGATCGAAAGTGCAGCCGGGAGAAATCAGTTTAGCTCATAGGGGTGTCCTATTTCTTGATGAGCTACTCGAATATCCACGCACTGTGCTTGAATCACTTCGTCAACCCTTAGAGGATCACGAAATTACCGTCAGTCGTGCAAATGGTAAATTCAACTTCCCTGCCAATTTCTTATTAGTAGCCACAATGAATCCTTGTCCTTGTGGATTTCTTGGAGACCCAGAAAAAACTTGCATATGTTCACAAAATCAAATTATCAATTATCAAAAAAGATTATCAGGGCCACTACTTGATCGAATAGATCTAACAGTGTCAGTTTCACGAGTTCCCCATGAAAAATTATTAAATAATAAAATGTCGACAAAATCACAACAAGAGACATTTTTATCTGAGATATATAAAGCCCACTCTATTCAGAGAGACAGATATAAGTGTAGTTATAAATACAACAATGACATTCCAAGTAGTAACGTTGATAAAATTACATCAATCTCAGAATCTGCAAAAACCTTCTTGACGAACGCAGCCAAAAAACTAGATTTAAGCACTCGCAGCTATTTTAAAGTTATAAAAGTTTCTCGCACTATCGCAGATTTAGAAGGATCCGCGTCTATAGAAGTTCCGCACATAGCAGAAAGCCTACAATACAGACAGATTAGCATAGGTTAATTATTATCCTTGAAAATAACAGACATCTCTGTTACAATAGCAACTGAGTTAATCTAAAATTGCTTCAAAAAGGAGAGCCAGAGATTAATAAATCAATCCGTATCAACGGAGCAATCCGTGCAAGAGAACTGCGGATAATTGGTCCTGATGGCGAGCAGCTAGGAATCATGTCACTTAAAGAGGCTTTAAGTAAGGCCAACGACATGAATCTTGACCTAGTTGAAATATCACCGGGAGCCAATCCGCCAGTTGCTAAAATCATTGACTGGGGTAAGTACCAGTACCAAAAAATGAAGGATCAACAGAAGAATCGGCGCCAAGCCAAATCTGGAGACCTAAAGCAGATGCGCTTTGGTCTAAAGATAGGAGCTGGAGACCTAGAGGTTAAGCTGAAGAAGATCCGTAAATTTTTAGAGGGCGGACATAAAGTTCGTATACAAGTGGTCTACAAAGGTCGCGAAATGGCCCATAAAGAAATCGGCTACGAATTGATCGACAAAATCATGGAACACCTTAGTGAGGACGCAATATTAGAGCAAAAACCTCAGATGGCTGGTCGCAATCTGAGCGTAGTAATAAGGAGTAAATAATGCCAAAGCTAAAGACCCACAAAGGCACTGCGAAGCGTATCAAGCTGACCAGCACCGGAAAATTGACCCGCCAGCGCGCATTTGGCGGCCACTTGTTGGCTAAAAAGTCAAAAAGTCGTAAGCGCGCAATCAACACAACAGCAACAGTAACTGGTTCGATGGCTAAGAACGCCCGTCGAGCAATGGGAGTATAGTTATGCGAGTAAAACGAGGAGTTGCCGCACGCGCTAAGCATAAAAAAATCTTAAAAGCAGCTGAGGGAATGCAGCATAATCGCACCAGAAGTTTTCGTCTTGCAAAACAAGGTGTTATTAGAGCTCTACAGTACGCCTACCGCGATCGCCGAAACAAGAAGCGCGATCTACGAGGTCTATGGATTACCCGAATCAATGCAGCTGCTCGACAAGAAGGCACAACTTACGGCAAACTTATAGCCTCTATGAAATCTAAAAACATTGAGATTGATAGAAAAATATTAGCAGAATTGGCAGTTAACGAGCCAAAAGCTTTCGCTGAAATAGTAAAAGCTAGTCTATAACAGGATAAATCTACCAATATAAAACACCCTGACATTATGCAGGGTGTTTTATTCATAGTCTGCCTATAAGCCGGGTTCTGTCTAGGGCAATCATCTATCTAGTTTGCTTGTTGCCAAACAAATCAAGCGGTTATCGATCTGCGGACGGATAATCCTATTTGCAAATCTCCTTGCAGCCGACAGGGTTTACCTCTCGTCTATGTCGCCATAGACGACTGTGGGCTCTTACCCCACTCGTTTCACCTTTTCCCTCGTATATAAAATACGAAGGTAGTTTCGTTTCTGTGGCACTTTCCCTAGAGTTGCCTCCGGTCGCCGTTAACGACTGTCGTATCCTTCGCTGCCCGGACTTTCCTCTTAAGTATAACTTAAGCGATTACCCAACAGACTACATGATATATTATAGCACTAAACCCCAGACTTGTCTGTGGGCGCTAGATATTCCCCGCATAAATGCAAGGTGGGTGCTCGCAACTTATTGCCACGACAATAAATCATTAAAGCTCCCTATCATATGATGTTAGGAAAATCATACGCGCCCACGGATAAATCCAGGGTCTGCCTATATTATACACTAAATATGTTCATAAATACACGCAAAATTGCCCGAATACAGCCCGACATAACCTGCCCGATTACATCAGAAAACAGCACAACTATAATCATCACCAAAAGAACGCCGTTTTGCTCAATTTTTTGCATAACACTCCTGACGCTATTTGGTGCTACGGCATATAATATTCTAGATCCGTCCAGAGGCGGAATTGGTATCATATTGAAAACAAAAAAACCCAGATTCACTGATACGGCAGTAGAAATAATCAGTCCAAATATCGTAGACTGTACTGCCCCGGCATTATTAATAACGCCGCTAAACACTCCGACGCCAAACGCAATAAAGGCGATTATTAAATTAGTAATTGGGCCAGAAAGAGCGACAAGAGCCGCCCCCCAATCGCCAAAACGGACTCTATTTGGATTAAATGGAACAGGTTTAGCTCCTCCAAAAACTGGAGCATGCAGTATCACCATAGTCAAAGGAAGCAAAATAGTCATCACAGGATCGATATGTCTTACGGGATTAAGTGTCAATCTCCCCTCTTCTTTTGCGGTATTATCGCCCAATGCATATCCCATAAAAGCGTGCATAGCCTCGTGAATAGTCATAGACAGTAATATGACAGTCAAAACTATTATTATTTCTAAAATCATAAGTGTTATTATAGCATCAATACGTGATCTTGACTAATTACACAAATGTCGCTACAATAATAAGGATTGTTATTAATAATAAAGTAAAGAGAGTGGAAATGGCATCACGATGTGATTTAATAGGCAAAGGCAAGCAGTATGGCAACAACGTCAGCTTCTCCCTGCGCCGCACTAAACGCGTCTTCAAACCAAACCTTCAGAAGAAAACTTTTGTCGTTGACGGTCAAAAAATTACCATGACTTTAAGTACAAAAGCTATTCGCACCCTGAAGAAAAAAGGTATTTTGGGCGCAGCTGCTGATAAGTAATCGCTAAATCAAATTTTAATAAAATAACTCCGATTGTATTATCGGAGTTATTTTTAATTCAACGAGAAGACCCTAGCTTTTCGATATCTGAACAACCGTTAAACTATCTGGCAAATCCGTTATTTTCTTTAGCTTCCACTTTAGACCAGCCTCAACAACTGGAGCTCCTAGATTTTTTACAAACTCATCCACACCATCCTGTGGAACTTCATAATGCAAAGTAGCGTCATTGTAATGCACCGGGATCACCACCTTAGGATCCAATTGACGAATTATTGAAGTCGCTCCCATTGCATCTAATGTATATCCATTTCCACCGACAGGTAATATTGCAAAATCAACAACACCTATATTTTCGAGCTGATCATCAGTTAGTTTATTCTCAATATTACCAACAACCACTCCCTTAGCTTCACCAACCGTAATTTTATATATTGTAGATTTTTTAACATCATCTGCAGCGTCGATATGTCGGCGCGCTGGAATTCCTAGCAATGAGATGTCTCCGACTTCATATTCACCTGGACCCGAAAATAGTAGTCTTGGTGTAGAATCCACAACAGCAAACCGATCCTCCGTAACCACTTCTACGTCATTATTCACAGAAACATTTTTTCCTCCGACAATCTCTAAATTCGGATCAAATACCACACGAAGTTTCTTTGTAGTAATAATAACAGCATTTGCTCCTTTACACTCTATTTCAAACATACCTACTCCTTTCTCATTATATTTTCCGTATCTACCAATACGAAGTGCTTATTTCTTATAATATCCATTATAAACCTATCTTTAACACTCATCCTATAATAGAAATCATCATAAGATATTACGGCATAATTTATCTCTATTTTTCTATCTTTTTCGATTTTTTTAACGAGATTTTTTATAGTTACGGCAGACATATCATCGCCAACCAATAGCAAATCAACAGCAGAACTTGATCCGACTACTAATTTCCCCGAAATAATAGCCAATCTTAAACCTCTCATTCTCCCTAAAGAATCTTTCCAGGAAACGCTACTCGCAGCACCCATACCACCTTCTGTATTTTTATCTGAGAATATAGCTGCGAGCGGCTTAATGTAAGGATAGTCTTCATTTACGCTATAGTACAGTTTATTATCAATAGCATCCTGCTGTACTATACCTACAGACACCATATTAGCTAGCTCTCGACGAACAGAATTTATTTGCTCATCGATCATCCTAGTAATCTCCCTCACATAAAATGATTTTTCTGGATTATTCAGAAAAAGATGTAATAATTTTACCCTAGTTTTTGAACCAAATAATGAATCAATCATTGTACTATAATTGTAACATATTTTTTACTTACTATCTAATACTCGAGATAAATATTGTTCACATGAATGAACATCTCCCCATTCAATAAATGGGTTTCGCCTAAACCACGTCAACTGACGTTTCACTAAGTTTACATCACTAACGATAAACTCCCGAATAGCCTGATCTTCGTCTATTTCTTTCTCGATTAATTTCTTAATAATAGGATAAACATTACCCGTCATAGCCTCATTACACCACCCAGCGCTATTGACTAATCCTATTGTCTCTTCTACAACACCATCCTTGAATATTTTTTTTGCTCTATCTGTAATCCTCTGTTTTAATAGTTGTTTATCTGTAGTAATTCCGACAACGATGGTATTACTCAACGGCACTTCCAATCCAGATGACTTTTTACCGGCTCGCTCAATAGCCCTAATTAGATATCTTTTATTTTTACTATTCTCCGGCAAGGCTACATCGTGATTGACGCAGTATTGTTGAAGTTCAGATATCGTCATTTCTTGTAGGTTAGCTCTCTTTTCTTTGCTGGATTTACCTCCAAATTGAAAATCAAATATAACAGAATCAATATACAACCCTGTTCCACCGACAAGAAATGGAATATTTCCTCGACTTCGGACTTCTTTAATCTTTTGACAGGCATAGTCCTTAAATTGCGACACACTGAAAGAATCTCCCGGATCTACTAAGTCAAGGCCCCAATGAGAAACCTCCTGCTGCTCTTCCAAAGAAGGCTTAGCTGTCCCAATGTTCATACCACGATAGACAGTTCTACTGTCAGCACAAATTATCTCTCCTCTATACCTCTTTGCCAATTGTATAGCTAATGACGTTTTGCCGCTAGCGGTAGGACCAACAATTACAATTAGTGGTAGACGACCTTCATCAACGCCGTTATCTAATTTTATAAACCTATCCAATTAACTCAACCCTACAAAGATTTTATATACTCAGCAAGCTGCTCCAACGATATTTTTTCTTCGCCAGATTGCGTGCGAACACTAACCTCGTTAGCTTCCATATCCTTTGGTCCTACGATAAGTTGAACAGGTATCTTCATAGAGGTAGCTTCCCTAATCTTCTTGCCTAATGATTCATTTCTAGAATCTATTGTAAATCTTACATCGTTATATCTAACTGGCTTCATGAGGGTAATGTCTGATAATATGGTTGTTATTTTATCAACATACTCTAGCACCGTATCGTTAATCGTCAAAACACGAACCTGTTCTGGAGCCGCCCAAAACGGAAACCATCCGCCAGTATGTTCTATAAACACACTCAAAAATCGCTCGACCGACCCCAATAAGGCACAGTGAATCATAACTGGTGTTGTAAAATTACCATCAGCATCTGCATACTCCAAACCGAACCTTTGTGGTTGCACGAAATCTAGCTGCACGGTTGCAACTTGATGCTCGCGGCCGATTGCATCCGTTGCCATAAAATCGATCTTTGGACCATAAAATGCCGCCTCACCCTCTTGTTCAAAATAATCCAAGCCTACTTTCTCAACAGCAGACTTTAACTGGTTCTGTGCGGAATCCCATAAGCTAAGGTCGCCTAAATACGAATCAGACTCGTCACGATAGCTTAATCTAACCCTAAGCTTCATATTGATTGATCCATACAGCTCACGAGCGGCAGATAATAAATTATTAATCTCATCCTCAATCTGATCAGTACGACAAAATATATGACTATCATCCTGAGTTAATGAGCGCACACGATTTAACCCGCCTAACTCACCAGTTTTTTCGTCACGATAATCTGTTGTCGTCTCCAAGTACCTTACCGGCATATCACGATAGCTTCGCGGTCGTGAGGCAAAAATTTGCGTATGATGCGGACAGTTCATAGGTTTAAGAGCCATCTCGTCACTAGTTTCTTGGCTTTTAACCAAAAATAACTCTTCTCCGAACTTAGCCCAATGACCCGATGTTTCATATAGATCTTTTTTCGTAATATGAGGAGTCCAGACCTTTTCAAAGCCAAACTTCTGTCTCAGCTGGTTCGAATATTGAGCCACTATATCTCGTAAAATCGTACCGCGAGGAGTAAACAAAGGCAAACCAATCCCTACCAGAGGAGAGGTTGTATATAGATCAAGCTCCTTGCCTAACTTGCGATGATCTCGCTGTTTTGCAATTTCCAATCTATTAAGATATTTATCCAGCTCTTCCTGCGTAGCAAACGCTACACCATATATTCGCTGCATTTGTGGATTATTCTCATTGCCTCGCCAATATGCTCCAGCTGTCTTAGTAAGCTTAAATGCGCCAACTTTTCCAGTACTGTCCACATGTCCACCCCTACACAAATCGGTGTAATCACCCTGAGAATACAAAGAAACAGTCTCGACCTTACTATCACCATCAGACACAGATCCCATTTTTTCTCCAGCCAATTCGCTAGCAACTGTAGTGCCAGATCGCTTAAGATCATTCAGTAGTTCCACCTTAAATGACCGATCTCCCTTTATAGCCCAATCAATGGCCTCTGCTACCGACACATCACGCCTCTCAAACGGATAATTAGCCGCTACGATCTTTCGCATCTCCTCTTCTATCTTCGGAAGATCAGCTTCAGAAATTGTCCCGTTGTCAAGATAAATATCATAATAAAAACCATTATCGATGGCTGGACCCACGCCAAACTTCGCCTGAGGCCATAAATGCTGAATAGCCTGCGCCATAATATGCGCTAGGCTGTGTCTCATAGATTTTAGTTCTTCTTCACTCATACCAATATTATACCACGCTCCTTGATAGTAGACATCTGTTATGATAATATTATTATATCTGGGCGATTAGCTCATTTGGCTAGAGCGCTTCATTGACGTTGAAGAGGTGAGAGGTTCGAATCCTCTATTGCCCACCAGATGCGATACATAAGCCTCGTCGATATTAGACGGGGCTTTTTATAAATAGAATTAGTTAATGCAACGAAAAATGATCAAGCCTACATGTTTTCCGTATGCACCTTGACTTTATTCAATAAGTATGTTAGAATTCAAAGCATGAGTAAACATGACTCACCTCGTTTAGACACAAAAAAGCCACAACATTGTTCTTTATTGAGCAAGGCAAAAATTCACTACGAATATAATAAGAAGATCAACGAAGAAAGATCTATACTTAATTAAGTTCCCAGATTTACAAAGTAGTCGCCTCTATAATGAGGCGATTTTTATTTTACACAGCACTTTTCCACTGGATTTTTTTATAGTTGTATGTCAATATATTGATATGATATGCATAAAATGTTTTCACGAAAAAACCCACGTAACAAATTCTCGTCAAAATAAAAAATACCCAACAACCTGGCGTAGACATATATGCGACCAATGCGGTTATTCTTTTACAACCTACGAAAAGCCTGCGATTTCCCTCGTTGTCATATCACAAGATGGCGAGAAAAATAATTTTTCTATAGGAAAACTAATACTTAGTATTGCGCAAAGTTTTAATCATAACGAAAAATTAGCAGGCTCATATAGCTATGACTTGGCCAATACTATACAAGATAAATTAATACACCTACACAACAAACCCGCGATATCATCGCAACACATCGCCGAAATAACCCACTCAACATTACAGAATTTTGACCAAATAGCTGCACTGCAATATGCAGCACAACATAATCTTATCATCTCTCAGAGGAAGAGGCGTCGTGGTCGTCCTTCTTTTTCTTATTCTGAGCACGACTCTGATCATTCATCTCTACAGTAGTCTTCTCTGTCACGTCAAACTTATCAAGATATTTACCAAGCAGAAGATGAGTCTGGGCATTATACGAGGCCATTGAGCTATATACTATAGCAATTACAGGCATCAGAGCCCATTGCAGGACCATTAATATATTCCTACTCTTTTTATATCTTTCTGGGCGCGAAGGCAGGAGTTTAAATGATACGAAAATCGAAACCAGAATACCTACCATAGCTATCTGTTGTATTAAGCTAACCGTATCCGGCAGTTGATGTGCGGCAACACTACGAGCAGCCTCACCATTCAGCACAAGCGGCGCCCACCCGCCAAAAGCAACAATTAGGGCAATACAGGCCTGCGTTACATGTCCATCTAACAACCTTATAAACCTGGCTAGACTAGGCCAAAATTTTACTGTTCTATTTTTATTGAATACGTTATTACCAACGTATGCCACATCTGAAGCCCCGTAGCTCCAACGACGCAACTGAACAAACTGCGCCTTCAGTGTCTTTTTATATCCATTAGACAATACCGCATCCTGATAAATCGGTACAAAAATTGGCACAACTTCGTAATTGCCATCAAAATAGAAATAGCTTCTCCAGTACTGGTGCCCGTCTTCAACAATTGTTCGCGTACTCCAAAAGTTCATCTCAACGAGAGCATTCATTGGTTGCGAATGTGACGCAAAGTTACGCAAAGAATATGGGCGCATAGAGCTTATAATATTCCAAAATGAATTCCCTGTTGCCACTACTCGCATCGGTGCAGGAACATCCCATATATTATTAGTAAACAAACATATAGGCTGGAACGATAAATGTTTTCTGTCTTCATGAGTAATATACTCATATGTCACATAATCAAAATAATACTTATGCGGCTTATTGTCACAGTCCATTGTTGTAACAATAACATCAGAAAAAGCTATTTCTTCCTGTTGTAAATATTGCTCCAGCCACTTGCCTGCATACGTGATATTTCCACCCTTACCAACTACCTCATTTGGTAGATCTTTTGGATGTTTTACAATATGGAAAGAATGAAAGTACTTGCCGTATTTCTTTTTCAGCATTTTAGCTGTTGTATCAATATCAACACCACCACGCTCTTCGTATGCAAAAACCACAATCAGACGCTTCTTATCATATGTTGTATCTAAAACTGATTTAAGAGCAGGTTCAATCACTTCTATACTCTCGTTATATGCAGGCATAATAAGAGCGTTGTAAATATTACTGGGTTTAGGATAGTATCCGTCTTCCGCAGCAGACATAAATCTTAGATTGTCTACATGTTGTTGATATAACAACTCCCTAGATTGGTTATCTCTCAGTCTAGAGTATGCTTCTTTCGGATCTTCCAAATCAGACAATCGACCATTCCAGTCGACTCTCGACGCTTTTTCCATATTGCCATAGCCAGTAATCACCCTATAGCTGATTGCTACAGCCTTCACAAACGCGGCTAGGATTATAGACAGTAAATAAATTGACGCCAGAACAGGACTTAAAATAGACAAAACGATCAAAAGAATAATAGCCCCGTAGCTTAATAATCCAGGAAGCATCTCAAGAAAACGATATTTTTTTGTTCGTTTACCAAGTGGAATCTCAATGTCCATATATTATCCTATCGATGCAATTTTAATAATAGAATAGGCTAAAATAGCTAAAATAGCTAAAATGCCCAACGTCAGCCACAAAAGAAATATAGCCAAGCTTCGTTTCTCTAGTGAAATTAACTTGACACTTAGCGCAGAGTGACCAAAAACTATCATAAACGCCAAAGCAAAATAACTAAGTAGACTAGACCAGTGGCTCCTATAAAAATTCGCATCACCATACGTAGTGTAGCGCGTAATAACCTGAGCCTCGCTATGTTTTATTGATGATCCTAAAAATATAGATATAACAATAGCCACAACAACGTTAACGATCAAAAGAGTTGCCACAGTCCTGTCGCTAAAAACAATTTTTATCAATTTCTTTATAGTGTCTTTCATAAAATGGAGCCGTTGACTGGGCTTGAACCAGCGACCTGCTCGTTACGAATGAGCTGCTCTACCAGCTGAGCTACAACGGCAAACTCCTTAGGAAATTATAGCAAAAATAGGAGTTTTTTCAAACTAGATAGCCTATTTATCGATAGAAATGAAATATTTTACTTTATTGTTATTTTTTAAGTAGTTAAACTGGTTATTAAATTCAGTCAATGGAACTTTTACATAAGAGTAATTTACGGTGTTGCCTTCAATATTATTAAGCGTCACAAAATAATATCCGTCACCTGAAAGAGTCTTTATAGGACCTGAGATTTTGCCCTTTGTTAATGACATAGCTGCTTTCGTTAGACCTCCGTCAGAATTATCCGTAGAGACGGATAGATCAAATACCGACTGCACTTTGTCGCCCATTTCCGTAGCAACATCCTTTAATGACTTACCCTCTTGCAGCCTCTTCTTAATGTCAGACGCTAGATTATTAGCTGTTTTATCAATCTTAAAAGATACTTCCTGTTTTAACAAAGTATATTTCATAGCAGTTTTTAGCTCATCCATTGACCAATGAAGATTATCTTTCACTACAGACTCATAAGCGGACTGCGATAACTTGCTAGATTCCTGCTGTTTTTTGATAAGATCTTGAACCTTTTTATCATCTACCGTAATATTATTTTCTCTCGCAAGCTTTTTGGCATATGCCACCTCCAATGCCTTATCTATGGACTGGTTTTGATAGAACTTAACTTTGTCCTTTTGATCTGCTTGCCCCTGAGACTGCAATACCGCCAATGAGCTACGATGATACAAAAGATAGTCGCTATACTCAGCATTTTCTCCGTCAATATTAGCCACAGGAAGAGGTAAAATCTTAGTTATCCTATATGCGATATCGCTTGTATCTTTCCAGACATATAACTGAGCCCAACCAAGAGCAATGAAAACAATCAGAATAACAACACTAACGAGCATCGTTATCCATACCAATCGACGTTTGGTGTATTGGATGGGATATTTATGCTTACGACCAGCCGCCAAGACCTTCTCGCGGTGCTGAGCTACTGTATCGTTTGTAATCCTCTTAGGTAGCTCCTTTGGCTGTTTTTTATCTTTACGGTTCAATAGATTCTTCATTGATATCCTCCTTCTTTGTCGAAATTTCCACTGCGTCTTGTAATTTATTATAGATCTTATCTGGATGCTCTACGTTTTTTATAACAAGATCTCCAACAAAAGTTTGAATAACTATTGTACCAAACTTAAACATTTCTCCGCTAAACCCCGGGATACTATAACTAATATTCTGAATTTTTGACAATTTCAGCTCAATGACATCTTTGCCAAAAAATCCATACTGAGTAATCTGACGAATCCTCTGATCGGTAACAATATAGTAAGTATAAAACCACATCAGAAAATGATAGAAAAAGAGCATCAAACCAAAAATAAATCCGCCAACAAACACCCATAAAAGGTTCAAGTTATCTTGCCAAATTAAAAAAGGCAACGAACCAAACATCATTGATCCTAGAAGAAGATAAAATCCTTTTCTCATAGCAATTATGTGACGACGAAATACAAACAACAGTCGCTCTCCGTCACGCTGCCCATCAAATTGCTTATCTTTAATTTGTTCTGTCATATATCTGGTACCCCGGGCAGGAGTCGAACCTACAACCTTATCCTTAGGACGGATCTGCTCTATCCAGTTGAGCTACCGAGGCATACAACCATTATACCACGGTAGCTCTCAGGAAAGACTAGCTTAGCGAGTAAACTTTTCGCTTAATGTGTGATAATTTATCAATTCTTCCGGCTTGAACCAATGTTCGATCTCACGAACAGCCTCATCTGAATCGCCGGATGCGTGAATCAAATTTGGAACTCCCTTTTGGCACTCATCTGCATAACCAAAACTAATGTGTGAGTAATCACCGCGAATTGTTCCCATGTCAGCCGACTTAGGCTCTGTTGGACCAACAATCTTCCTAACAACAGCAACAGCTTCAACGCCTTCTAGCACCATCGCTATGACCGGACCGTCCATCATCATATCTAATGTTATATTCAAAGTTCCCTCACCTCGACGAGTAGCCAATTTACCAATGTCTTCGTAATGAGCATAGTAATGATCCCTAGATGGTGATGTCATTTTTACACCAACTATTTTTAGGCCAACTCGCTCAAAACGTTGTAAAATTTCCCCAACGATACCTCGTTGAACTGCGTCAGGCTTAAAGACGATCAATGTCCTCTCAACGCCACAGTAGTTTTTTTCACTTTCTGCCATAAATACTCCTCTGCTTATTATTCTCTAATATAGTAGCAGAAATAAATAATTTGATAAACATATTCATTAGCGATAGAATAAATATTATGTTTATGTCAGAAGCTTTAACTGATTTTTTAGAGCACCTAGAAGTCGAAGGTGGACGTAGTCAAAAAACCATCATAAATTATCAACTATACCTGGAGAGATTCATTGATTTTGCCGGCGATATAAATGTTGAGAAAATTACATCAGAACTAATACGCCAGTATCGGCTCTGGCTAAACCGTTATAAAAATGACAACACCGGCGAAGAGTTGTCTTTAATTACCCAAAGTTATCATCTTATTGCATTACGAGGTCTACTGACCTACCTTTCTCGTCGTAATATCAAAAGTCTAGCGGCCGACAGAATTATATTACCCAAAGTAGTCCGTAAACAAGTGACTTTTTTACAATATGACGAGATTTTACGCATGATCGATCAAATACCAACCGATACAGAATCTGGACTGAGAGATCGAGCAATCGTTGAGTTGCTATTTTCCAGCGGACTGCGTGTTTCAGAATTGGTCAATTTGAACCGAGATCATATAAACCTAAAGAGGCGCGAATTTATGGTGCGAGGAAAAGGACAAAAGGATCGCCCTGTTTTTATTTCAAAAAGTGCTGCCGAGCACATATCGGCATACCTGGAAGCTAGAACGGATAATCTACCCGCTCTATTTTTAAGCTATAGCAAACGCCACGCAACTCCCAACACCTCCGGAGACTACCGTAGGTTAAGCGCGCGCAGTATTCAGAGAATGGTTGGTCAATATGCTAGATTAGCTGGTATCACAAAACATGTAAGCCCACACACTATGCGCCATAGCTTTGCCACCGACCTACTTATGAACGGTGCAGACTTGCGCTCAGTCCAATCAATGCTGGGACATAGCAACATATCAACAACACAGGTGTATACGCACGTTACTGACCAGCATCTGAAAGATATTCACGACCGATTTCATAGCGATACAGAAGCTTAGCTTATAGGCTTACATCGACCTGCGGTAGCAGATCCGCCGCCAGATACAGAGAAATCTTTGCATAGACTATTCTTTAATTCAACCGCATTATTAGGATATGCGAAATCATCTCCTATTTGCAATCGAGCTTCAACTCTCCTAAACAAATCACTTGCCCGCCCCGTGGAATCGACAATTGGCTGAACTCCATCAAAATTGACAATTGTTCCGTCGGTTTTCTGAAGAGAAATCTTCACACTGCCACCTTTATATATAGGCAATAACCTTAAGAATGCAGTTTCGCTACCAGCTGGAATCTCATCAACATCAATCACCGCTTTACACGAATATTCGCCAGAAAACTTGAATGTCTTGCTACAAGAAACCACACTTGTTCCATTATTATGTTCATTTCCGTCAGTTGCGCGTGGATGATCAGAAATCTTACCAGAAACAGCAGTGCCATTCTGACTTGCTACGTCTGACCTTAAAACGTTCGGTCGCAAGAAAGAAGTGACACCAGTTGAATCTAACGTCGCTAAATTAAAGGTGGCGCCTGGGTTAATAAGCTGCACGCGCATCAATTGTGGCGAATTAGCATTCCAGTTGTTTTTTGTCGGCAAATCCCCAGAAGTGGATATTTCAGTGTTAGCAGCGTTGGCGCCATTCAAATTGCTCTCATCATCGCGCCTATACCATTCGATAGATATCTTGTTGAATGAACTAGTTGCGCGTAGTGGCACAATTTGAGATTTTTCCTCAATAGACTTATATATAAAATCTTGAGATTTCATAGTGATTTTTACACAAGTATACGCTTGGTCAAATTTTTTACCCGCATCTGTACCAGTTTTAATAATAGTTTCACCAGAAGAACTACCTCCAACAACACCAGATGCCGCGACCATATTACAATTAATTGGACCATTCAGCACTCCCGCCGCTTGAATATTCCCCGTCTGGGCAGCGCGAACCACACGCTTAGCATCCTCAACCCCAGCCAAAGCCGCGTCATAAGCACTCTGCGACAGATCATTATTCGAGGATTGCCGCTGATCCATAATCATCAACTTGATAAACCCAATAGTAACAATAGTCAGTAACATCGCGCCAAATATAACCGCAAAAAGAGATACAGCACCTGATTGTCGCGTATTTTTACCCATTTGTCCTCACAATCATCTCAAATTTATTTATAGCACAGAACTCAAAATTGCTATCATCTTCAGTCGGAGCTTTACAGGAAGAATTTCTTATTTCGCTCATCTTGCTCGTCCCCAATGTAAAAGTCAATTTATACAGCGCCTCTCTTGAATTATCTGAGGTAACCTTTTCTAACGTAACTTCGTGCACACCAATTGAGCCATCGCCGCTATTGATAGCTCTAAGCAAATTGGATGATTTTGCAAGATCGACGGTTTCCGGATATTTGCCAGAAGCATCTTTTTTACATAATCCGCTATCCGCATCAACTACGCGCACCAAATTCACTGGATTACCATTAACCTTAAACAGACTATTTCCGCCCAACAGGCTAGGATCGTCCAAATACTTCGGATTATTCCACACATAAGAATGAGAGCCAAGACAAAGTCGACCAGTTGACCAATTGCTATTATTCGGCACTCTCAAGCCTGTAGTGTCAATTTTTTCGGCATTCGCCTGAAGAAAATCACGTCGAATAGTGTCTGAAATATCTCGCCCCGCCTGATTAACATCACGAAGCACAATTCCTCTGCTATACATTTTTCCCGCTTGAATACCTACCATTGCAATCGACAACAAAAGAACAGAGATAAAACTCATTGCGAGCATCAATTCGATAAGTGTAAATCCTTTTTTATAATCCCGAATCATACAACCTCACAATCGTACCAATAGTCGCCGGCATTTTGCTGCCAACTGGCATCCAGCACGCTTTTATGTACGCATCATATTTATTGCTATCCCTGCTTCCAGTAGCCGTACTCGGCTTAACTAATCTAACAGATATTCCATACGTTTTTTTAGTATCACTATCGACCCGCGCGTACGTTTCTGCTGGTTTATAATCGCCAGGGTTATTCAATATACTAATCTTCGAAGCGAGCAAAGGCGTCGCAGCCAATGCAAACTCTTTCGTAGAAAAATCATCAGGACATTTTTCAGCACCCAAGTTTCCTTCATTGCCATTAACGGCAGAAACGCTCACCGAATTATTGTCTACCAATTTCTTCCAAGTGTCATTTTTCATATCATGCGCATATCTTAGCATTTCAGCCTGAGCGTCAACCTGTTGACGAACCAACGTCGTCTCTAAAGAATACTGAGCAATAGCCATCCCACGGTTCATGGTTTCTAATGCAATAACGGCAACTAGGCTAAAAATAGTTACTCCAAGCAGCACTTCGACAAGTGTGTCACCTCTGTTAAACTTACGCATCAGCACAACCTCCCGTAGCATTACCCATAACTACAGCATCAGCAGAGCCTGCATGCGATCGTAGAAAAATAGATAATCTCTCTCCCGGTAGCCAGCCGTCATCATAAACACAAATTTCCCTCTGTTGACGCTGCTCGCCAGCAGATTGCACAACTCCAGCACTATTTTTATTGTTGACGAAATCAGTTAAATTGTCACCGAATCGACTCGTGTCAGTTCTAATATCCAACTGCCCCGTCTCTGGATGGCGGTACATCAAAATAGAAATATACGCACTATCCTTAGCTTGGTTAGAAAACCTAGTTTTTGCTTGCCAATTAACGATATATTTATCAGACTCAGCGCCGCGTTTATAAGTCCACGCGCTACCCTTATCTGACCTATAGGCATAAACTGGATAAGTTTTGTACAGATTACCGTCTGTTGAGCCCAGAGAACCTTCAGTGGTAATATAGCGACCGGCAATCACACAATCGGATTGTCCACGTAGAGTTTCAGCTCGACCATCAGAGCCTTCAATTGGACAAGCGCCTTTAGACCGCTCATTCTCAACATTGACCACCTTCGAATATTCGTTTCGCAAAAAACCAGCATAAGACTGCACTGAATCGCGATATTGCTGGCGATTAATTGACATACTTACGCCGACCATCAGCATAGAGGTCAGCAAACCAGAAATAGCCACAAACAAAATCACTTCAATTATAGTAAAACCTTTTTGTTTATTGCCCATCACTTCTCCATTATAACATAAGCGCTTTTTACTTAGACAATAAGAAATCCCCACTCTAAAATTTGTCGACTAAAGAACCAAGCGAGCAAAAACCCTACGATAAGCAATGGGCCGAAGCAAATTCGTGAAGTTGCTTGCAATTTTCCTCGCATCATTGAAGGTAAAACCAATAAGGTGCCGATAAGATTTGCGATAAACAACGCGGCAAACGCCAAAAGCCAGTTTCCCAAGAACAAACCCAATCCAAGTCCAAGCTTAACATCACCAAAACCTATCCAAGTTTTATCTTCCCCGTAACGATATTTCGAGAATAAATATAGCACCATATATATTCCGCTCAGAATCGCAATCGACCCAAATAACGTCATCAAGCTTTTCGAAAAATCGCCAGCTAGACATACTTTTATTCCCGCAAAAATAGCGCCAAGAATGATAAACGGAATATTAACTACATCTGGAAGAAGTAGCCATCTGAGGTCATAGACAAATAAAATCGCCAGCAGCACCAAACTTGCCAACCACAAGACCAGCAACGCGACTTGCCAGATATCCGTTAATGATCCAGGCCAAAAAGCCACGGATGCAACGAATAATCCAGCTATCACTAGTTCTAGCAAGATTTCCGTCCAACCGATAAATGCTTTGCAATATCTGCATCGCCCCAATCCAGCAACCCAACTTACCACAGGAATCAAATCGCACCACTTAAGCTCATGCCCGCAAGATAAGCAGCGAGATCTATCTTTGGAAATTTTTTTTATCAATGGAGATAATTTCTTTAATTCCTTTTGGTCAACTTTTTCTCCAGCTTTTTTATCTTCCATCAATTGACGAGCCCGCAAGCGCCAAATTTGCGCTCCAGCGAAACTGCCTAAAATAGCCCCTAAAAATCCCACTAGTACAAACTTAATCATACTTCTTATGGTAACAAAAAACCATAAAAAAATCAGCCCCATACTGAGGCTGATTCATAATTTATCTATAGATTATACGTCCTGGCAATACAATTGCTTTTGAGAACCGTTATTTTCCAATAGAACTACAACTGCTGCGTTGCGTGAAGATCCGTTTTGCAAAGTTATATTTGCTGGATCGTCAGCAGATGGAGCTGGCGTGCTAGAAGGACATTTCTTACCTCGCATAACCTTGATTTCGTTACTAGCTACTGACATTGAAGCACCAGGTGTAGCAACCTTTAATTCTGAAGATTTGTCATATTGATCAAGCTTATCGACATACTTACGTAGAGATTCTTCGTTAAATGTGCCGCCGTTACGGTTAGCTGAATTCCAATTGGTAATAGCTGCGGCAACTGTTGAAGCGTCGTTCTTCCTTGACTGGTCGCGCTGGCTACGCTGCAAAGCTGGCAATGCGATAAACACCATCGCAAAGATAAGTCCAGCAATAGCCAAGACTAGAACAACCTCGATGATTGTAAATCCTTTTTTATTATCTTTTTTTGTCATTAGATTTCCCACCTTTCTATGGTTTACCTATATTTACGCAAAAATGCTTAAGTTTATAATACACTAAAAATATAAGTCAGTCTAGCGAATATTGATGTTGCCAACCAAACTATAGATTGGAAGCAAGATAGCCGCGACCATCGTACCTGCAACTATAGCCAAAAAGACCATTAAAACCGGCTCTATCGCCGTCGACAAGGCGCGAATCTCCTCGTCAAGCTCATCTTCGTACACCTGAGCAGTCTTGCCCATCATCTCATCAATCTTACCCGATTGCTCACCAATTTTAATCATCTGCGGCACCATTGCTAGGAAATAATCTTCATTAGATAAAGAAGCTGAGAGCGCCTTACCACCCTTCACCTTATCTGACGCACGAAGTATGCTTTCGCTAATAATCACGTTATTGACAGCATCAGACGTAATTCGAAGCATATCAAGCATTGGCACACCAGTACTCAGAAGAACTTGACCAGTCCTGGCAAATCGAGCCATGTACATTTTCCTGAACATGCCTTTGAACATTGGGACATTAAGCTTAAAGGTGTCTTTAGTCCTAATTCCCTGTTCAGTTTTCAGATATTGTGCTAGGAAATAACCGCCGATAATCATTGCCAATATAACAAGCCACCAAAGACTACTAAAAAAGTTCGCCGTTTTAATCATCATAAGAGTTACAAATGGCAACCCCTTATTTAAGTCACGATACAGACCCTCAACTTGCGGAACGACCGTGAATAACATAAATCCGATAACTAAGATAATCACTACCAAGACAATTGACGGATACATCATAGCACCTCTAATCTTACTCATCATAGCAGCGTCTTTTTCCTGCTGAGCAGCTAACCTCTTAAGCGAATCATCCATTGTACCTGACGTTTCACCAGCCGAAACCAAAGCTACATAAACTTTATTAAAAGCTTCTGGATGCTTTGCGAACGAATCAGACAAGGATTTACCGCCTTCAACGTCAGAGATAATTTCCTGGACTATTTCCTGCATACGCTTATTCGTAGTCTGCTCCTGAACCGTTCGAAGACTTTGCGCCAAAGGTAGCCCTGCCCCAATAAGGGTCGCTAGCTGACGAGTAAACACAACCTTATCCTTAGTGGTGATTCTACCAGAAAACCTCGCAAAGAAATTTGTTTTATCGTCTTGTAATTCAATTTTTAACGGCACAAAACCCTGAGCCGTCAAGAGCTTTGCGGCAGCGTTTTCGCTATCAGCCTGAACAACTGATTTAACGATTTTATTACTTGCGCTATCTCTGGCTTCGTAATCATATTTTTTCATTTACTACCCCCTCATCAGCCTCTCAAATTCCGTCAAATCGACAGCAAATTCACGAGCACTATCATACGTAATCGTACCGTTCTGCACCAAATTGACCAAAGTTCGATCCATCGTCTGCATTCCCTGGTCAGCACCAGTCTGAATTACGGCATCCAATTGGTGAGATTTACCTTCGCGGATAATGTTGCGCACCGCTGGATTAGCAATCAAAACCTCTGCCGCCACGACTCGTCCGCCGCCGATAGCTGGGACTAGTCGCTGCGAACAAATTGCCATCAAAATATTACTGAGCTGAGCGCGAATCTGTGGCTGTTGGTGTGGCGGAAACACGTCAATCATACGGTCAATTGATTGTGCGGCAGAGTTTGTGTGTAGTGTCGCAAACACCAAGTGTCCAGTTTCAGCAATTGTAATCGCTGCTGAAATTGTTTCAAGGTCGCGCATCTCACCAATCAGCACAACATCTGGGTCTTGGCGAAGACTCGAGCGTAAAGCCGCAGAGAATGAATAAGTGTCGTAATGAACTTCACGCTGAACTACCACTGATTTTTTCGACTTGTGAGTAAACTCGATAGGGTCTTCAATGGTAATAATATGCTGTGAGCGCTCAGAATTAATTTTATCAACCAGCGCCGCCAAAGTCGTTGACTTACCGGAACCAGTTGGACCAGTGACCAACACCAAACCGCGAGGAAAATCCGCAAACGTATTAACAACTGGTGGCATACCCAGTTCAGACGCCGACTTAATTTCATTTGGAATCAAGCGTAGGGCTGCAGCCAAATTGCCACGCTCATGGAAGGCATTAACTCGGAATCGTCCCAGCGTGCCGAACGCAAACGAAAAGTCGAATTCCTTATCTTTTAGCAAAATCTGCCGCTGATCTTCATCAAGAATCTGGAATACTAGCCTCTCAACGGCAGACTCGTCTAAGGGCTGAGTTCCGGCGGTCGGCATAAGCGCACCATCAATTCGTAGCATTGGCGGCAAACCAACTTGAATATGAAGGTCTGAAGCTCGTTTCTTAACGACTTCTTCCAGCAAAATCTCAATTCGCAATTCTTGATTATTCATGTTTCCTCCTTTTACGCGGTATCCGCCGCTACCCTATTAACTTCTTCTATTGTCGTTATTCCATTCAACGCCTTCAGATAACCATCTTGACGCATCGTAATCATACCCTGTTGAATTGCCATTCGCTGGATTTCCGCTGAGGTTGCGCGCCTAACAATCAAATTCTGAATCTCTTCAGTAATATCCATAACCTCATACAAACCAGCTCGACCAGCATAACCGCGAGGAGTTTGTGGCGTATCTTTTCCTTTTGCCAAGGCAAACGACGTCTGCGTCGCTAGCGGCAAGCTTTCATATCCCAGGTCTTGCGCGTATTGAGCGACCTGCTCCCTTGTTTGCGGCAATAATCCACCAACCGCCTCGCGAATTGCCTGCGTTTCTAATGGCGATGATTGATAAATATCTCGACGGCGTGCCACTCGCCTCACCAAACGCTGACCGATAATTGTATTAACCGTACTGGCGATAAGAAACGGCTCGATCCCCATATCCAACAAACGCGGCAGCACTCCAGCGGCGGAATTAGTGTGAAGTGTTGAGAAAACCAAGTGCCCCGTTAAAGCCGCCTGAATAGCCAAATTTGCTGTTTCATTATCGCGAATCTCACCAACCATCACAATGTCTGGGTCTTGACGCAAAATTGAGCGCAGTCCAGAAGCAAACGTCAATCCAACTTCTGCATTCACCTGAATCTGATTGACGCCGTCCATCTTATACTCAACCGGATCTTCAAGTGTCACAATATTCACAGTGTCATCCTTAATCTCCTTGATCAACGCGTACAAACTCGTTGACTTACCAGAACCAGTTGGACCCGACGTCAAGATCATTCCATTTGGCCGCTTAATTCCCTTACGAATCGTTCTTAATGCACGCCCAGCGTAGCCCATGTCTTCCAAATTGAAAGAACTTCCACTCTTATCAAGCAGACGAATAACCACCTGTTCACCCCAAACGACAGGAGAGATAGCAATACGAAGGTCAACTTCTTTACCCGCGACGTTAACTGCAAATTGACCGTCCTGAGGAATGCGATGCTCATCAATTTTCAGATTGGAAAGAATCTTAATACGACTAACTAGCGCCGGCTCAATGCTCTTTGGGAGCTGCATAATCTCACGCAAAACACCGTCAACACGACAACGAATCTTCAAAGCCTTCTCTAATGGCTCAATATGCACGTCGGATGCGTGACTCTTTACCGCGTATTCCAAAATTGTCGACAACGCTCGTGATATCGGCGAATCTTGGACAATTGTTTTAATATTGCCAGCCTCCGACAAAGACTCTTCCTGTGAAGCCTGTGCAGCCACATTAACAGACGACAAGTCAGTCTTATATTGATCCAAGACGTGACGAACACTCTCTTCTGAGGCCATGAAAACTTTTATCGGACGCTGGATGCGATTCGACAAATAGTCCACCGCCTGAACGTTATTCGCGTCGATCATCGCTACCGCTAATCGGTTCTGAACTTCGGCCAGTGGCACAGCCATAAATCTCTCGGCAACGTCGGACGGCAATAGAGATAAAATATCCTGACTAATAACGCTATTCGACAGATTGACATACGGCACGCCCGAAACTTGAGCCACGCCATGAACTAATAGTTCATTATCAAGCAACCCCTCTTCACTAAGCAAACTAAACAGAGGTTTGCCACTCTCAGAGGCGCGCTTTAAGGCATCATCAATGACAGACTTCTCAATAAGCCCCTCGTTTACGAGCAGCTCGATCAACTTATCTTGGATGTCGTCCGTCAGTAAAGCCATTTACACCCCTTCTCTATTTGGCTGCATCTTGACCTACGAATATTTCAACAGTTGGATTTATCGCATTATTATTAAAAATCGCTGGGTTTGGTTTTTCTACGTCAGGTGATATTTCTCGAATAGTCTGTACTTTTGTACCAGATTCTGGGACCTTTAAGAACGAGATATTAGAGGCGACAATATAGCCGATTGCCACACCTACACCCGCGATCAATATTACCATTGCTATGTCTGTTTTCTTCATGGCTTAACCACCTTATTCTCTAATTGTATTGTTTGTGCTGGCTCGTAATAAGCAACACCTCGAACCACCAAGCTCAATCTATCCTCATTTCGCTGGATTTCTACAGTCTTTAGGTCAATGACTCGAATAGACGCCTCTAACTTAGTTAACAATTCTTTTAATTTTTCAGCCGGACCGCTCACTTCCATAGTAAATGATATGGCGTTTTCAGATGTTGACTCAGAGCTTTCGCTATCAGATCCAGATTGAGCAACGGTCAGATTTTGAATAGTCACACCAGTAGTCGTGTCGATAAATTTGTTCTTCAATGAAGCACCAAGAGCGTCAGCGTTCGCATTATCCGGCAATGCATCCAGTATCGTCTGAAGAGCATTACTTTCGCTACTTGATTTTATAGAGTTAAGAGCAGTGTTCGTGTCTAAAACTCGGATATTCTTCTTTAATTCATCAACTGATGACAAGTTTTTATCTAGACGAGAAATAGTATTTTGCTTCTCCAGAAGAATCTTCGAATGAAATACAATTTGTTGCACCAAAAATATACTCACAACAAGCGCAATTCCCGCCAAAAACGCCGCAGAAGCCACAAAAATAAACATAGTCTTTTTTGACGAATCAATCTGTTGTCGCTTGCGTATTGCAACTTCTTTATTATCAGTCGCCATTATTTCTTCTCCTGTTTTTTCGAGTTACTCTTAAACAAGCTATCCGGAATTCCCTGACGTGAATCTGTAACATCAACCTTACCAGTCGGCGTCAATACGGAAACTGTGCCATTATTTGCAGGTGCTAGTAATTCTTCTGCGTATTCAAACGAGAACGAGAATTGCAACACTTTTTTACCTTCTGAGTTCTCCCCAAAACTAGTATCGCCATCTTTTATCTCCTTAGTTAGACTAACCTCGGAACTTTTATCGCCGTCAGTAGTCTGAACCTTCGTATTCAAGATGGTTTTCTTTAAGGTCTCTAATGCACTATAGCCGTTAACCGCACTGCCCTCCAGAGTAATAGTTTTTGACTCAGGATTAACTTTTATATCCGAAAAACTAACATTATTTGGTGCAACTGGATTAACCGCCGTTACAACATCAAAGATCCTTGAATTAATCTTCTTTCCAGAATGTTGCTCATTGATCTTTGTCAATTGATTCTGAATCGTTACAACCTTATTAAGATCCTCGACCGCCATCAATTTATCGCTTCTATCTTTAATAACTCCACCCTGAACCGCCTCGGCTGCAATCTGGCTGCCCAAAATCAACGCCAAAACAACTACTGCCGCAATCGAAGCACCGCCCACCAAGAACGATATCGAAATAACCCGATTGCGCATAGCCCGAGTCTTTAATAGCTCGCGCTTAACGTTTGGGAGAAGATTTATCTCAATCATGATATATTACTCCTTTGTGCCAACCCTACAGCAATAGCGAATTCTGAAGCAATCGGCGCCAATTGCTGTTGATCCGACTGAGAAACTTGAACACGCTGCCACGGATCTGCGGTAATTGACTGGACTCCAGTTTTATTCATAACATATCCATCAAGTTGCGGAATAGCTGAGCCAAATCCTGATAACAGGATTCCAGAAACCGCTACGCTTGGATATCGAGTTTGGAAAAACTTTATAGATTTCACCAGCTCTGAAGAAAAATTATCGAGAGTTGAATCAATAGCCCTTAACACTTGACCATCTAATTTATCCGGCGCCAAACCAAATTTCAAAATAAATTGACGAGCTTGATCTTCCTGGACACTGAGATTCTGAACCGCCGATCGAACCAAAGATGAAAGTCCGGTCGGGATCATACGAATAAGTCGCGGCGCCCCGTTATAGACGACCGCCAAATCCGTTGAATTTTCGCCCATATTGATAATCAAACGCGCATCCTGAGAATCGGTAGCTGATAAAGAACGAACCATAGCAATAGCATTCGGCTCCTCAGCAATCACATTGAAACCAAGATTTTCAACCAGCTCCAAACGCTCTTCCGCGTAAGACTTCGCTGTACTTGTCAGTAAAATCTCATGCTGATTCTGTGCGTGTAAGCTTTCACCCAAAAGCACCCAGTCAACTTCCGCCTCGTCCAAAGACATTGGAATATATTGATCAACTTGATATTTCATCATCGCCTTTAGTTCTTGCTCAGGAACTTTCGGCACGTCAATAATAGTAGAAAACGTCTTATTTGACGGCAAACCGACAGCTACATTGGACGTCTTAATTCCAGCTTGCCCAACGGCAGTCATAATAGCCTCACCCAAGCGTCGCTTAGACTCTGGAGAATCGCCGCTCGTTATCTTAGAATCAACTGGCGTATAACCGTAATGCGACAAACTCCATCCCGTGCCAGTACGAGACAATTGAACCACCCGCACCGCATTCGTATCGATGTCCAGTCCGAAGAATTCGCCCAACCCTTTTGCTAATTTCATAACTAATAATAATTATATACATTAGCGTTTTAATTTGCAAACTTTTAATATCTTGGCGGCAATTCGCGAACATTCATCGTACTAATCGCGCCAGTGTTTCGATAATTATTGTAAGCCCAAATATAAGTGTCAGCCCTCAAATTGATGATTTCTGCTGGAGTTCCAGGATGCATATTCGGATCATTCTTTGCAGATGAAGCATGTTTTCCGCCGTACGTTCGTCGCAAGAACAAGCGTCCAGTTTTAATTGGTCCGTTAACCTTCAGTTGCTTCTTACCGCAAGAAGATTCAGAAACTCCACTTAGCCAATCTCCGAAGCTAATTACCACGCCACAAGTACTAACATATCCGTCTTTCTGAGTAATCAACCAAGCATTCACTTCCCCGACCGAAGGCTCTATAATAATATTTTTCGCGTAGATAATTAGTTGTGGCAATTGGCGCACATCATTCGTGTCTGTATATAACAAATCACCCGAAATCCTAACTACGCCCGAGGACTTTATGACTATACTCTTGCCTACACTTAATTTTGACCCCGTTAAGGTTACGTTTCCAGCGTTATATTCACCCGAAGCTAGACTATTCACATCTACATTGCCAGAGATATTACCTCTCGCCCCACGAACTGACGGTAAAGTAAAATTATCTGGAACTGAACTGGTGCTACTGAAATTACCATACTTTGGAATATTGGCGAAAGTTAGCTTGTTGTAGTCACGTGGAGTCACTCCCGAGCGACCATTAAACGATGACGACAATCCAGCCCCAGAAGCCGAATCTGCCTTACCATTAGCAATAATTCCATATTCGCCCCAAGAGCCATATACATTCTGATTCGTATAGGCCATCTTATACGCCAATGTTATATCCTCGATCAGTAGTCCCATATGTGACGGATTAGATTTTATATAAATATCGATGAAGTTATTATTCTCATATAAAACAGTACCTGGCTGCGTCTCGGCAGTAAATCGAGAATTTCCAGCATAGCCCGGAAGACCCCAACCAAAATACTGAACTCCTTCAGGTCTGGATCCGTTGTCGTTACCTAACGTTTTCATCTCATAACCGTTAATCTTCACCTTAACGAGGTTATCTACAGCTCCACTAAAACCAATCTCCAGACTCTTAGCATCTTTTAACCCTCCTAAATTGATACCTTTCAGCCTAAAGACATACATATCCAAACACGGGATAAGCTCTACTATAGGACGAAGATTGTTATTACAATTTAAGAATGCTGGATCTGGTCTACTATCAGAATGCGTATGTCGACCAAAGCTGTTTATACCAATCCATTTTGCAGAGTCGGATGTTCTCCAAACACCCCTCTTACAATAATCAGGATTATAGACGAGCGATGCGTCACCAACTATGTCGTAATACATGGAATCGGGTTTACACGTAATATAACCATCTTGCAATACATCGCCTCCACCAGGAGCGCGCCATTGTGTCGTTACAATCGTCCTTGCTTGATAGTCGTCTTTTAAGTTGGTCGCATCACCATGACAACTCGGAAGATAATCTGGCTTTCCAGTAGACTTCTTATATGCCCTCTGATTTCCATTACCGCCATATTGATCCTCAGCACACACTATAGACCAATGTTTATCTTCCATATTACCGCCCTTATACCCATATTCACCGGGACTAAATAACACTTTATCACCAAGCTTATTCCCGTTCCCGTCTAAACCTGTACCCCACAGCCCCTTTGCTCGTATAGAAGTCTTATCTAACTCAATACGACTAAGATTCTCATCAGGGACATTCACATTGTTTGACGTCCTGCTGGTAATGACCTCTTTATCTGTCTTAATATCACCACCCCAAACCTGAACCTTCGGTCTTTTTGAGGATCTGATACACTTAACCGCGTATTTAAAATCCGTCGAAGGAGCCGAACCGTTGTAATTACTGACCATAACCACATAACATAGACTGTCGTTAGCACTTAGCTTAACCCTATCCCTACCCAGATCATCTATCTTATTTGTAGCCACTGGAGTCTGACCGGTGTTTAATTGACTGCCAGTGTTTTGAACAATTTTTCCACACGCGCCACTATCAATATTTAAGCTATCTCTATATTGTCCCTTAATCAGTCGCACAATTGCACACGGCCAATCACTATCAGTAGTACCACCAGGCAATGAAACCACATCGCTCTTGCCCGTAAGCTCCGAGACTTCAGTCCCTCTGACAACAAATCGCGCAAGTGCATACGAAGAATTTTGAGTTTTTGACGTGCCCTTATTGTTCAAGCCGGCATTTATTCCCTCAATTTTCGTGACATTTTCTGCATCAATATAATCCGAGTTAACACTGACCGAAGGCTCTACGTCATAATCATATGGAACCTCTACACACGCATACTGCGAATAGCCCCATCCCGAAACCGGCAAAGAATTACGCCTATCCCAGTAGATTCGCTGACAGATACGCTTACCCATATCCTCTCTTTTAATGACTCGCGTATACATAAATTTTTTTTCTCCAAGCTCGCCATGAAGATCTTCCAATCGAGATTTACCATTCAGCGCCTCCATAGTGGTAGTGTGATAATCCACTCCCTTTGGATTATTTGTTCGATTCCAAGCCCAACCCTTCCAGTTAGATTCAGGAATAGTCGTAAACGACCGAGGACCTTCATTATGCCAAGCTCCCCTATCATTCAGACTGACATCATTATCCATCGGCTGATTTGAGCTTAAATCGAACACATCCTGCTGAACGCCAGTTATAACATTATCAGTAGGCCCTCCGCTAACAAAAAGACTATGCCACCAGTCAACAGTATCACCAGGCTTTACATCCTTTAACCTCCCCGGAGCAATAGTCCAGTTAGATCCGAAGTTGGTAGTGTCTTCTGGATTAAATTGCTTAGTAACCCAGGATTTACCAGTTATCGTCCAATTTGGCGAGCTTGGCGCCGCATATGTATAGATAAAAAAAGCCGTTACCGAAATAGCCAGAGCCACTACTATTGCCAGCATGCCCACCTTAGGCAATGAGTATTTTCTTCTCATGCTTATAATTATATCAAAGATTACGCAGATGATATAATAAATATATGAGTTTATCTATTGGAATCGTTGGTTTACCAAATGTCGGCAAGTCGACACTTTTTAACGCTTTAACAAATAATGATATTTTGGCGGCTAATTATCCGTTTGCGACAATCGAGCCGAACACAGGAATTGTTCCCGTGCCAGATAATCGCCTGCAAATTTTAGCCGATCTTTATCATGCGCAAAAAATTATTCCAGCCACTGTAACTTTTGTTGATATTGCAGGGCTGGTTGCTGGCGCGTCTAAGGGCGAAGGTCTAGGCAATAAGTTTCTACACAATATCAGAGAGTGTGACGCGATTGTTCACGTTGTCCGTGCGTTCGAAAATTCAAAAATTTTGCGTCACGACGAAGCGCCAATCGACCCAAAAAAGGATATTGACATAATCAATACTGAGCTGATTCTGGCTGATTTGCAAACTCTTGAAAAACGCCTGCCTCAACTTCAAAAAGAAGCTAAAGCAAACCCAAAAGCTCGCCAAAAAGTTGAATATCTGCAGTCTTTAATCGACAATTTACAAAAAGGCGTACCAATTTCCGCCCTGGCAGATGTGGATTTTGAGGCAATTTCCGACCTGCACCTTCTTACCGCCAAGCCAGTCATTTATGCGTTTAATGTCGACGAAGAAGGATTGAACAATTCCGATCTACAGAGTCAATTGACCGAACTCGTAAGTCCTGCAAAAACCGTCTTTGTCTGCGCAAAACTGGAAGAAGAGTTGAAGGGCTTATCTGAAAATGACGCCAAAGAGTTATTAGAAAGCTACGGCGTCAAGGAAACTGGGCTCGCCAAACTTATTCATGCAGCCTACGATACTCTTGGATTGCAAAGCTACTTAACTGCGGGCGAAAAAGAAGTCCGGGCTTGGACAATTCACAAGGGCTGGACTGCACCGCAAGCCGCGGGCGTTATTCACTCGGATTTTGAGCGCGGATTTATTGCCGCACAGATTGTCGATTTTAACGATTTAGTCGCCGCAGGATCGGAAGTTAAGGCTCGTGAAAACGGCAAAATTCGCACCGAGGGAAAAACCTACGTCATGCAGCCAAATGACGTCGTTGAGTTTAGGTTTAACGTTTAGCTAATTTCAATTTGTAAAATCGCTCAAGATTACCCTTACTGCCAGCCACTTCACTATCTTTTTTATCTAAAATAACAAAATATTTCCTTGCCCAATCTTCAAAGTCGGATAAAATCTGTCGACGAACTTTATCGTTTTTAATAATTCCCTTATTAACCTGATGCCGCCCCGCTTCGAATTGAGGTTTCACCATAGCAATTAATATCGTATTCGTGTTCATCAAATTTTCTGCCGCGTGCGGCAAAATTTCCCTCAGAGATATAAACGACACATCGCCCACGATAATATCAATTGCTTCATCTGCATAAAAATCACGAATATCGGTCTTTTCGTGAAGAACAATTTTTGGATTCGGTCTCAAACTTGGATGAAGTTGATCCGTTCCAACATCAACAGCAAATACCTTTTTGGCGCCATGGCGCAGCGAATAGTCAGTAAATCCGCCCGTACTCGAACCAATGTCCAGAACAGTTTTATCCTGAAAATTAAGATGAAAATACTCCGCTACGCTTGCCAGTTTTAAGCCAGCTCGCGAAACATAAGTTTCTTTCTTCTCGAGCTTTATCTCGTCCGAATCAGACACCATAGTTCCTGATTTCTGGACAATTTTCTTATTCAAAAAAACATAGCCCAGGCGAATAAAATTATCCGCCTGAGATCTTGTTGTCGCCAAACCGCGCTCGACCAGAGCTTTATCTAATCGCTGTTTCATTAAATAGGACTATTTCTTTCGCTCGCGATATTCACCAGTCGATGTGTCAACGCTAATAATATCGCCCTGCTTGATAAATGCTGGAACTTTGACAACTAGCCCTGTCTCCAAAGTAGCGTCTTTTAGCACAGATGAAGTCGTATCACCCTTAACCACATCTTCCGTGTAAGTAACTTCCAGATATTTATTCTTTGGTAGTTCAACGTTAATCACTCGACCATCGAAGAATTGAAGGCTTAATTCGTCGCCTTCTTTCAGGTATTTGCTAGCATCATCCACGATTTCCGCAGCCAGCTCAAATTGCTCAAAGCTAGTCGGGTCCATGAAATAGAACTTATCTCCATCGTTATAAAGATATTGCGCAGTTTTATTATTTACTTCCGCAGCTTCGATTCGCTCTTGACCCTTGAAAGTCTTTGGGATAACACTTCCGTCAATTAGGTTTTTCAATTTCACGTTAACAATCGAACCGCCACGACCCATAACTTTTTGGCCGTACTCTACGACGCGATATGGCTTGCCGTCAATTTGACAAACTACGCCTTTTTTCAAATCAGTTGGCTGATACATATTTTCTCCTTTCCAATAAAATATCTCGCTGCCAAATATGTAATAGCAACGAGATATTGCGCATTAAACGTTCCTAGTTGCTGCTGACAAATGGCAACAAAGCCAAGTGGCGAGCACGCTTAATTGCTACTGCCAAGCTTCGCTGTTGCTTTTCGCTCAAACCAGTCTTGCTGATTGGCTCGATTTGACCGTAAACATTGATGTAACGTTGCAAAGTCTTTACATCTTTATAGTCAAAAATAATCGGTGGATTTTTCTTCAATTGTGCCATTTTAATCTCCTTATTAGAATGGAATTTCGCTTAAGTCAATTGGTTTATCGTCAATTTCCGTTACGACTTCCTCTTTTTTAGTAGTCTTTGGTGCTGCAGAACCTGAATTGTCGCCATTTGGACCGTCTAAGAACGTTACGTCTGAAGCAGTGACTTCAATTCGACTCTGTCTTTTACCAGTATCCTTATCTTCCCAGCTATCTTGTCGCAGTCGTCCTTGGATCAAGACCCGACGACCTTTGCTTAGATATTGCATTACCAAATCACCAAGTTTATCCCAGGCTGTGATGTTAAAAAAGTCAGCCTGATCGTCTTGAGATTGTCGATCAACAGCGATGCTGAAACTAACTACGTTCTTACCAGAAGCAGTTGTTCGCTGTTCTGGATCGCGTGTCAATCTACCCAACAAAATCACTTGATTGATACTTCGTGCCATATTCTATCCCCTCTTTTACCTTACGGCAGTTAGGCTTATTTACTTGATTCGCTTGAATCAGATTCTTCGTTGCGTGCTTTTTGCTCGCTTAATGCTTGACGAGTTTTTTCATCAGTTTTTACCAATAGGTAGCGCAAAACTTCATCAGTAATATTAAGTGTGTTTGAAATCTTCAATAAAGCTGGTGCTGGCAATTTAACCTCAAAGCAAACGTAAACTGCAAAGTTTTCACGCTTGATTGTGTAGGCCAATTTTTTCTTGCCCCAGTTATCTTCTTTGATAATTTCACCACCGTTAGTAGTGATTAAACCACGTACCTTATCCAACGCTGAATCTAGATTAGCCTCTAAATCCGGGTGAATAAGAACAGTTAGTTCGTATTCGTTCATGTTTCCTCCTCTGGAATCCATTTACGGATGCTTACGCTGTCTCACGTAAGCTTAGGTTAATATTCGCCTATATTATACCCCATTCTGCGATATCATGTCAATGAGCTTATAGATAGTGTCTATATCATCAACACTGAGGGATTGAGCATTATTTCTTATGTCGGTGATTAATCTTCTGATGTCTTCAGGGTTTCTCAAATCCAGACTTTCTAGATCAAGATTACTTGGACTTATTCGTTGTCCATCTACGGAATATTCGACTTTATACTCTCCCTCAAGATGTTGCCCCTTCCAACCTCTAATATTCCAGCTATGCTCTATATAAAGCGGCGGTAAACCACCCGAACGACCCACCACCTCAGTAACATACAAACCTAATTCAGCGGAACATTGCGTACCGTCTTCCAGCATAGATTCTGGTAAATAGACTATTTCGCACCCCTCCGCATGACCGTCCGAAGAAACACGAATGGTTTCTAGTGGAATTGAAAAGATATGACGTACTATTTCTGGCGATAGCTTATATGTAAAAATGTTCGCAGCAGCACTACTATCGTCTATTTTATGGCGACCATTTTCTAGGCCTTCAATACCCTTCTCTTTAAGAACCTTACCTGCTGCTTGTACTATAGCGACAAGAGTCTCCTGATCAAGGGCTAAGTCATAATTATCAAGAAAATACTCGCTCATAATGTTTGATCAATCTTTTCACGATTCCGCCAATAGTTCATCAAGCTCTTCTGGACTAGAAATCAAAACATCACGTGGCTTAGAACCATTCTGCGGACCGATAATTCCCCGCTCTTCCATCTCTTCAATAATTCGCGCTGCTCGCTGATAACCAATTCCCAGGCGCGTTTGCAACATACTTGTTGAAGCCTTGCGACGCTCAACCACCACACGAACCGCGTCCTTAAACTTATCGTCACCACCTTCAGATAAGTCCATCACGACGCCACCCTTGCCATCCAATTGAACTGGCTGAGCCACCACTTCATCGTTGTACTGCGGAGCCATCTGCATACGCAAATGATCGGCAATTTTATTCACCTCGTCATCTGTCACCCAGGCACCCTGAATACGCCTTGGTTTGCTCATGCTCGTTACATAAAATAGCATATCTCCTTGACCCAATAATTTCTCAGCGCCAGATTGGTCTAGAATCGTTATACTGTCAACCTGGCTAGCCACCGTAAAGGCAATTCGCGCCGGCACGTTTGCCTTAATCAAACCAGTAATCACGTTCACGCTAGGACGCTGCGTTGCCAACACCAAGTGAATACCAACCGCTCGCGATTTCTGCGCCAAGCGAACAATTAATGTCTCAACATCCTTTTTAGCCATCATCATAAGATCAGACATCTCGTCCACCACAATCACAATATACGGCATCGATCCATCTTCATGCTCCTGAACATTGCCATTTTCATCAGCAATCGCAATCTTCTTAGCGCGCGACTGCAACCTCTTGTTGTATTCCTTAATATTGCGGATTTTCTCGCCCGCCAACAATTTGTAGCGTCGCTCCATCTCATTCACTGCCCACTTCAAAGCTGAAATAGTCTTTTCCGGTTCGTTAATCACCGGCGTAAGAAGATGTGGAATATCGGCGTACGGTGCCATTTCGACCTGCTTCGGGTCAACCAAAATCAACTTCATATCACTCGGACTATTGCGATATAGCAAGCTACACAGCAAAGTATTAATCATCACAGACTTACCAGAACCCGTTTGTCCAGCAATTAACAAATGCGGCATCTTCCCCAGCTCGCCCACAACAACTTGACCAGATATATCTTTACCAATTCCAAAACTCAAAGGATCACGAGCAGCAGCCCACTGTTTTGATGACAACGTACTTCGTAGTCGCACTTCGGCAGCTTTACGGTTAGGCACTTCAATACCAACCGCTCGCTGACCAGGAATTGGCGCCTCAATCCTTAAACTTTGTGCTGCCAAATTAAGCGCAATGTTAGTTTCCAGCGCCGTAATTCGCGTCAATTTAACCCCACTTGGTGGTCTTAGGGTGTATTGCGTGACTTTTGGACCAACATTAATATCGCCCATCGCCGCCTCAATATTAAACTCAGCCAACGTATCGTGAATTATTTGGGCGTTCTGACGCGTGTCTCCAGCGTCAGCACCGCTTTCGTTCTTCTCTAATAGATCCAAGCTTGGTGCTTCCCAATTTGGATCACGAGTTGCCACCAAAGCCTGTTCTTCATTGACCTTCTCTGGCTTCTCTACTTTCTTTAATAAGCTCTTTTTCTCTTTGGCTGTATCAATTATTGGCACACCAGCGTTTAGCTTAATTTCTCCCAGGTCGGTCTTTTTCTCTTCTTCCGTCGGCTGAGCAATTGATGCCTTCTTCATAACAGAACGATTATCATCGTCCTCCTTGGTATTGCTCTTAATCATCTCCCAAAGTTTACTGAAAACTGTAAACGGTGACGTTTGAGTAATAAATAGAACTGTTATAAACGCCAAAACTAGATAAATAATCACCGCAATTGCCGAATCTACCATTTTCAGTGTAGCTGTATTCAATATATCGCCCACAAATCCACCAGAATTCGGATGTGAAGCCGTCTTCATTAACCCAAATAATCCAGAAAACCACACAATTTCCAGAATTGCCGCAAATTTCACCACTACAGGTAATTGATTCTCTTCTGCTCGGAAAGTCTCAACCGCCAAATAAATCAGCAATATCGGCAAGGCGTACGCTGTATAGCCAATTGTTTTTACGGTTGCCATATCAATCCATTGCAGAACCGGACCACCAACACCAAACCACGACACGACGAGTAGCAGCGACAAAAGAATAAGCATCACCGCGCCAACTTGCGACCAAAAACCCGCCGGCAAACTATGCTGCGGCTTGGCTGGTGCGGATTTTTTCGTGCTCTTTCGCTTTTTTGCCATAATCGTTTTTATTATACACTGATTTTACACTTATTAACAGATATAAAAATCAATTTAATACGCCTAGTATTATAGCATAATTAACCAGTAAAATCAATCTAGAACCCTAGTACGGGCGCGTGTTTTGTCGCTCCCTGGCTTTTGTGTCGTTTGCTTCAGTATCTGGCACTTGACGCTGCGGAAAACGACGACGCGGCGCAGTTGGAAGAGTCATTTTTGACTCACCCGAGGCAGATCTCTTACCGCGCGCTGGCGATTTTGAAACAGAATGAGCTGGCGTAGCTTCCGACTTTACAGACTTCAATCCGCCAACTTCATTAATCACTGGAATAACAATTGGTGTTCGGCGAGTCTGATCGTACAATATGTGCGTAATCTCATCTTTAATTTCTTTTTTGATCACATCCAAATCATATTTGCCAGAAAAACTACGTGCCGCTTTTTGCTTCAAGTATTGACGAATCATATTCATCAACTCTTCAGAGTCACGCAAGTAAATAAATCCGCGAGAAATAATGTCTGGGCTAGTCAATAATCGTCCCGTGCCACGCTGTACAGTCAGCACCACAACAAACATTCCCTCTTGCGACATGTGAATGCGATCTTTCAACACAACCTCAGAAACGACCGCGCCAGTGTCATCATACATCACACCACCAACGTGAATTCGCCCAGCTTTCTTCGCTTGCCTTTCAATATCAATTTCAATAATATCTCCAGCATCACACACAAAAATATTCTTGCGAGGAATTCCACATTCCTTTTCCGCCAATCTAGCATTATGCACCAACATATGGAATTCACCGTGAATTGGCATATAGTAAGTTGGGTTAAGTGCATTGATCAATTTGACATGATCGTCATAATATCCATGACCCGACAAGTGTAGCGGACCGATACCTGTTAAGTGGGTTTTACCATTCTGAATAACATCAGAACCCTCACGCATCAGACCGTCAACCGTTCGCACTACGCTTTTTTCATTGCCAGGAATTGGATTTGAGCTAAACACCACAACGTCCGATCCCTTAATTTTCATATATTTATGAGCGCCCGTCGCCATGCGATTTAAGACAGCATTAAATTCACCTTGCGATCCAGTACAAACTACGGCAATTTGATTATCTGGTAATTTAACAATATCTTCCATCTTCATGATGGTGTCTTTAGGAATCTTAATCGTCCCCGAACGCAACGCCACTTCCAGGTTTTGAATCATCGAGAATCCAGCAAATGCCACCTTGCGTCCGTGCTTATGCGCCTCTTCCAAAATTAATTGCAAGCGATGCACCTGCGATGAGAAACAGCTTAAAATAACTCGACTATTACTAAACTTGTCCATCACCTGACCGATGGAATACTGAATATCAAACTCCGTATGTGTGTGCGTACCAGCCGATTCACAGTTGGTCGATTCATTCATAAACATCAAAATGCCTTCTTTTGAAGCCACTTCCGTAAGTCGCTCAAGGTCAAACTTCTGACCATCAACTGGACTTTCCTCAAATCGCCAGTCACCAGAATCGACAATCACGCCCATTGGAGTTCGAATAATCACCGCCGTAGAATCAGGAATTGAGTGGTTGACTCGCACCAACTCGATTGAAAAATGCTTAGAAACTTGAACAATTTCGTGACTCAGCGGATCCATCACTCGATAATCCGGCTTGAAATCCACTTCTGAATCGTCCATCGTTCGATCAAGCATGCCAATCGTAAACTTAGAGCCATAAACTGGCGCAGGAATACGATGAATGAAGTGACGGAACGAACCAATGTGATCAAGGTGCCCATGCGTAAATACGTGCGCCTTAATCTTATGCTTATTCTCTTCCAGCCAAGTAATATCCGGCGTGATGTAATTAATGCCTGGATAATCGCTACCTGGGAACAAAAAACCCATATCTACGATGATAATCTCATCATCATATTCGATGGCGTTCATATTCTTACCAATTCCCATTTCGCCCACGCCACCAATTGGGATAATCCGAAGTTTCGGCTGACCGCCGCGAACAGGCTTTGGCTGCATTTTGGCGCTAAATTGCTCACCGCCGTATCCGTTGTAAACTGACTTGTTTACTGGAATATCAATCAAGTGTTGTGAAGCCCTGAGATTAACATTCTCGCTTGTTCGTCGCTGAGCTCGGAAAACTTCACCCTTACGAGTAGTTGTGCTATTCAAAACTGCATTGTTGCTTTTCTTTGACTGCGGACGCTTATTAGCGTCGTCTTTTTGCGGTGTTGCTAGTCGCCGCTGACCCATATTGTTATACTCCTTTTTTTATTACAATATAATTCAAAAACCAGGTATAGAGGTGAACTGACGTAAATTCCTCTAGTTAGTACTTTTATATTAGCAAACCGCTCATTTTTTGTCAAAGAACAATGTTTTATAACAGAGGTCAATTAATCATCGCCATCAACCGACGTGTGTGCGAATTTACGCTTACCACGATAAGCGAAGAAGCCGATTATCAATAAATTAGCCACCAACAAGAATCCAGCCAAAACCCACATACTGCCGCCGTAAAATGCGTTATCTAGCCCGCCCGAAATAGCCTGACGTAATGCACGAATCGAGTAAGTCATCGGCACTAGCGGATTAATTGCTTGGAAGAATCCGTTGGCAGTTTGGATTGGGAATGTTCCCTCGCTAGAACCCAATTGAAGCACCAAAAGAACCATCGCCAGGAATCGCCCTGGATTATCCAAAACAATCACCAAAAGCGACACAATCGACATATATGCAAACGACGTCAGATAAATTGCCCCGATAAAATGCGCTGGATGCTCTGGAGTTAGCCCTAAGAAAAACACCATCACCAACATCAAAATCGTTGCTTGCATAAAGGCCGCCATGCCAGCCACCGAAGCTTTGGATAGCCACCAACGAATCGCACTTTCCTGCTCAGAAAAAGTTTTGCGAATCGGATAAATAACGTTCAGAACGAGTGCCCCAACGAACAAACTTAGCGACAAAACATACGGCGACAAAGCGTAGCCATAGTTCGGAACATTACCCTTTTCCGTCATTTCCGACTTCACTGGATTCGCAATTTGCTGCTGAGTCGTAGCGCCAGTTGGTTGAATTTTTATGCGACTAGAAGCGTCCGCCAATTTATTCGCCAGCGTATCCGCGCCGCTTGCCAGTTGCGAAGTTCCATCAATTAACGCGCCCGAGCGACTTTCTAATAAACTCGCACCATTCGCCAATTTTTGACTGCCCGATTTCGCTTCATTTAAGCCGTTTGTTAAGCTTGCCGAGCCCGCCAGCAATTGATTATTTGCGAATCGCACGCTGTTATAGCCGTTAAATGCGGTGATCGCGTTTGGCGTCAATTGATTCACGCCGTTATTCAATGTAGAAACTCCAGCCTGAAGTTGCGTTTGTTGCGCCGATAATTGCTGATTTAGCGTTTGAAGGTCGTCACGTAGCGTTGTCGTCTGCTCAATAATTGTCTGAGTTTCTGTGAATGCTCGAGAAATATTGCTAATTTGCGACAAACTTATCGTCGTCGTAGAATTGCCACCAGGAGCGGCTGCTTGCGTGCCCAAAGTCCGCAAAGTATCGCCCGCCGCCGACAAGTCGGACTCCGAAGCTCGCATTGTTTGCGCCAAAGTTTGCGCTTCCGTTTCTACCTTGTTTTGCTGAGCCACGAGCGCTGGCGATGGGTTACTCACGCTGGCATTTAATTGATTTATTCCCGATTGCAATTGTTTCATGCCGTCAGATAATTGTGACAATTGAGATTCGGTCGGCAAATTGTTCGACAATTGCCCCAACCCCGCCTGCAATTTACGAGAACCGTCGCTGAGTTGCGCCAGTCCGCCAGTCAAGGATTGCTGATTTACCGCTAATTGCTTAACGCCGCCAACGTATGTTTGTGTGCCAGATTGCAATCGCCCTAATCCGTCGTGCAAAGTTGACGCGCCGTTAGCTGCCGCATCCAGCCCTATTCCAAGCTTGTCCAAATTCTCCAAAATTCCCTTAGCGTACGCCTGAGTGATTTGTCCAGACACCGAAGATTTAACCTTGGCGGCAGCTTGATTGCTGACTAGCGAACCGATATAGTTTTTCGCTGGCGTGGTCGTAAAATTAATAACCGCTTGCTGAGGTTCAGATTCGGTAATTGACGCCGCTTTCTGCGAAAAATCGGACGGAATAGTTACCACTGCATAAAAATGCCCGTTATTCACGCCTTCGTCTGCTTGCTGTTTACTGACAAACTCCCAGCCCAAATCGTGATTATCTTTCAGTTTTTTCTCGACAGATTCGCCAACATTCAGCGATTTGCCATTTAAGCTAGTGCCCTTATCTTCGTTCACAAACGCCACCGGCAAGTTTTTTGTTTGTCCGTACGGATCCCAAATTGAGCCTAGGAAAAATCCACTATACAAAATCGGGATAAACGAAATCACAGCCATGGATATCAGTAATATTTTATTATTAAACAAATGCCTCCACTCGGCTTGTAACATCTTATTTTTAATCATGTGCGACCTCCTTTGCGACATCTTCCAGCGTCACAGTTTTCAAATATTCACTCCACTTTTCCTGCGCTTCAGAAAAAACCTTTTCTATCATATTCATGCCAATTTCCACCTGGCGAGGACGTGATTGAAAAACTCTCTCAACAATTCCCTGGGGCTGGAAAAATGGCGACTCTCCCTCAATTGCAAGGACAACATCATGCAACGTAACTTCGTTCATTTTTCTCGCTAAAATAAATCCGCCACCAGTTCCCTGTGTTGAAGTGATTAGCTTTGCTATTACCAATTTCCGACTAATTTTCTTCAAGTACGTCGGCGAAACCAGCATCTTTTCTGCCAGCGCATCATTAGTTACCGGCGTCGTCCTTTTCGGATCCGCCAGAATTGCCATAATGCAACACGCTTGTTCAACAGCTCCCGATAATCTCACACAAATCCTTTCTCGATTTAGATATAATAGATATCGACTATCCACTATACTACATCTGAGAAACTTTTGCAAGAAAATAGTCTAATTAAGCGCCGCTATTATTATTCACAAACTCCACAGCCTGAATAAAATCATCAACTAATGTCTGGCGCATGCCGCCATTATAAAGCGCGGCCGCTGGATGATATAACGGAATCACCACGAATTCGAGCTCGTGTAAACGCACTTTACGTGGACGACCGTGTTCTTTACTGATCTGCAATCCTGGAATAAATCCGCCGCCACTGTGTCGCCCTAAGGTTAGAATAGCCTTTGGCTGAATGATTTCTAATTGCCTGAGTAAATATGGCCAGAATTGTCGCTTTTCCTCTGGTAACGGGTCACGATTATTCGGCGGTCGATACTTAACAATATTGGTAATATACACATCTGAACGTTGCAGATCAGCAGACTTTAGCATCTCATCAAGGAATTTTCCCGCAGCACCAACAAACGGTTTGCCTTGTAAATCTTCATTCTTCCCTGGCGCCTCGCCAATAAAAACGATATCAGCATCAGGATTTCCATCACCCATAACTAATTGTGCTGCCTGATCTGCCAAATCTGAGCAAACCTTCTCTTTTACAATTTCTTCCGCCAGCATGTCCAATTTAGTCTGCTTGTCCATATATTTATTCTATCAAAAAACGCCTCGCAAGAAACGAGGCGCTTCTGATATTTAGCAGAACTATTTATTTACCTTGTTTACCAGTATAGTTCCTAGGTTATTTAATTCATCGCGGATTTCACCCTCTTCTGCTATTTTTTGTAGTCCCGAAGACCATTCGCGAGCAGTCTTCTGTATTGCAGTAAGAGTGTCGTAAAAATCACTGATATAGTTAGAGTCGTATTTTTTGTAATCAGATTTCATCTCAGCAACTTTTGGCAACATTTCTTCAAGTTTTTCCAATTGAGTAGTAAAGTCCTTAACGAATTTCTTGTTGTGCTCATTCTTGATATCGGCGTTTTTAAGATCCTGTCGAGCTTTCTTAACTGCGCTTTCTAAGGTGGATATATTAGAGCTGTTGCTGCTGTCAGAAAAATCAGCTACTGCTGGAAGTATCTTTCCGTAAACTTCATCAAAGGCATCTACTGCAGAATCAAACTTACCTAGCTTATTTTTCAAAGCGTCATACTTCTCACGAACTTCTTTGTCGCCAGTAATAGCCTTCATCTTGCCTAGTTCGCTTAATTTACCGTCAACTTCATCCTTTGTCGAGGAAAGCTTTTTACGAGTAGACTCTAGTGATGTCTTAGTTTCTGAAGTAGAAACATATGAAAGTGACGTCGAAGCTTTATTATAGATTTCGATTGTATCGTTCACTTTGTCTACGGCAGCTTTATAATCCGCCTTGCTTGGACCACTTAGCAGTAAGACAGCCATGACTACACCAAGGATAATTACGACTAGTCCAATTATTCCGCCGATGATTCCCCACATGGCACCTTTGCTCATTTTCTTTTTTGGTGGCATTTGGTATGGAGTTCCCATGACTGGTTGTTGTGGGAATTGTTGTTGTGGCTGAGGTTGCTGAACCTGAGGCTGTTGTGGGGCCTGCTGGAATTGTGGCTGAGGCGGTGTTTGAGGCTGTGGTTTATTATTGTTGTCATCCATAAATAGTAGTCTCCTGACTTTTATACTTTTTGTCATTATATCGCTATAGCTTAGTTATAGTCAAATAAAAACACCCCGATTTCTCAGGGTGCTTTATTTTTAGCTACAGATTATTTATTAGCTTTTTCTTCCAAAACTTTCTCAAAATCATCAATAGCCTTTTTCCATTTTTCTACAGCGTCAGTATTGAAATCTGTCTTTGGAGTCTTTGGTGCTTTTGGTAGCGATGATCTTGATTTTGTATTTTTAGCATATTCTACAATTGCCACATAATACTGCTTCATTTCTGTGTAATAATTCTTCCAGTCCTTACCATATTTGGAGGCTAGCTTATTTTCAGATTTTGACATCTTATCCAAATAATCTATACAGTCTTTTGTCTCGGAATCCAGACGCTTCTCGAAATTTTCTTTAGATTCTCGGAGGTATTTACTTACATCAGGAGATTTGCACTTTTCATAAGTCTTGTCTTCTGTAAGAATAACCAGAAAATCTAGATACTCTCTCGCGCCATTATTCCAGCTATCCACATATTTATCATATGCCGCTTTCACATCCTTATCGCGAAGCGCCTTATGAGAACTCATTTTCTTATTAAGATTATTGATTTTATCGATGGCTTTATATATTTTATCTTTTGTGTTTTTAGCGCCAGCACCATTCTCACTTATAAAAGCATCTCCTACATCAAGACCGGTAAACTGTGAAAGCAGGTCTTTATAATCCGCCTTACTTGGACCGCCTAGTAGCAAAACAGCCAGGACTACACCAACGATAATTACGACTAGTCCAATTATTCCGCCGATGATTCCCCACATGGCACCTTTGCTCATTTTCTTTTTTGGTGGCATTTGGTATGGAGTTCCCATGACTGGTTGTTGTGGGAATTGTTGTTGTGGCTGAGGTTGCTGAACCTGAGGCTGTTGTGGGGCCTGCTGGAATTGTGGCTGAGGCGGTGTTTGAGGTTTGTTGTTATTACTATTGTCCATAAATTTTCCTCCTAAAATTACGCTTTCGCTATTATATATTTATAAACCAATCATCGTCAAATTAATCTTACCGCGCTCGTCAATTCCAGTGATTTTCACGCGAACAGTTTGCCCTTCTTTCACGACATCAGTCACTTTTTCAACTCGATGTTCCGACAATTTCGAAATATGAACCATTCCGTCAATACCAGGAAGTATATTCACAAACGCGCCAAAATCTTTAATGCCGACAACTTTACCTTCGTAAATCTTGCCAACTTCCGGCTCCTCAACCAGACTCTTAATCCAGTTCATAGCCTTTTCAATCGACGCGCCGTCTGGGCTAGCTACAGTAATCAAACCATCTTCCTTAATATCGATCTCAGCGCCAGTTTCCGAGGTAATCTTATTGATCGTCTCGCCGCCCTTACCAATAATCACGCCAATCTTATCTGGGTCAATCTTAATCTTCTCAATTCGTGGCGCATACGGACTAAGCGACTCACGAGGCCCTGGAAGCACACTAAGCATATGTTCCAAAATGTGCGCACGCCCCGCCTTACTCTGCTCAATCGCTTGACGTAAAATCGCCACCGGTAGTCCATGAACCTTCATATCCATTTGAAGAGCTGTAATACCCTTTGAGGTCCCGGTTACCTTAAAGTCCATATCACCAGCAAAGTCCTCAGCATCAGCGATATCGCTCAACACATACGGAGTATCGCCGTCCATCATTAAGCCCATCGCAATTCCACTCACGGGAGCCGAAATTGGCACACCAGCGTCCATCAATGCCAAACAGCTAGAACAAGTCGCCGCCATCGAAGTCGAACCGTTTTGACTCATAATCTCAGTAACTGAGCGAATAGCGTATGGAAAATCCTCTTCAGTTGGTAAAACTGGAAGCAAAGCACGTTCCGCCAAATATCCGTGACCAATTTCACGTCGACCTGGACTGCCCATTCTCTTGACCTCGCCAACCGTATAGCCCGGCGCATTGTAATGATGCATATAACGTCGCTCACCGTCGGTAATTTCCATAGTGTCAATCAATTGCGAATAACTAAGCGGTGCCAAAGTCACAATATTCATTCCCTGAGTTACGCCACGCGTAAACAAGCTGGAACCGTGAGCGCGCGGCAAGAACCCAACTTCCGAACTGAGCGGACGAATCTCGGTCAATTGTCGACCATCAGGACGAACTCGCTCGGTAACAATTCCCCGGCGAACATCTTTATGTAAAGCCAAAGTGAACGCTTCGTCATAATCGCCACGAACTTCGCTATATTCTTCCTCGTCCAGTCCCAATTTTTCCGCCATCGCCTCATGGAACTCGGCACGAATTTCGCTAATCATTTCATTACGCTCTGGATATGGTCGACGAATTTTCTCACCAAATTTCCCATCAACCCACGCGTTAACAGTTTGCTGAATTGATTCGTTTGGCAAAATTAGATCATATTCCTGCTGTGCTGGCGCAACTTTTTCCGCCAATTCGCGTTGCAAGGCAATCGCTGGCTGCATCATCTGGTGAGCCCACGCCATAGCATCAACGATAACGTCCTCCGAAGCTTCTTTGGCACCAGCTTCGACCATTGTTATACCGCTTTCAATACCAGCCACGACCAAATCAAGATCTGACTTTTCGCGCTCTTCTGGAGTCAAGAACGCCTTAAATTCGCCATCCACTCGACCCACGCGCAAACCAGCCACTGGACCATCAAACGGCGTACCAGTTAACATTAACGCACTAGACGCAGCGATCATCGCAATCACATCTGGACGGAAACTCGGATCCATACTCAAAACAGTCGCGACGACTTGAATTTCCTGTCGATAGCCCTTCGGGAAAAGCGGACGAATCGGACGATCAATCAATCGACCAATCAACACAGCTTCATCGCTCGGGCGGCCTTCGCGCTTGATAAATCGGCTGCCAGAAATCTTACCTGCTGCATAAAATTTTTCTTCATAATCAATCGACAATGGAAAATAATCCAATTGCACTGGACGCGGACTAACTTGAGCGCTACCCAAAACTACAGTATCGCCGTAACGCACCAAAACACTACCAGTCGTCCTAAAACCGACGCGATTCACCTCTAAAGTCAGCGGCCGACCACAAAAATCAGTGGTAACACTAAAAATCTCCTTGCCGCTTGGATTGATAATACTCATAAAGAGCTCCTTTCTTGCGGTAGTAACAGGGATGAAATTACTTGGCAATTTAGTCGTCTCATCTCTATCACTTCCGCGTTACAAATTGCTCCTTATATTATACTAAAACCTCAGCCCAAACGCCAGTCGCGAGCGCACTTAACATAACCTTATTAACAGATGGTGTGATATAATTTACTCATGTCACTTCAGCTAGATTCAGTAAAAAGTCGCCAGAAAAGCTGGAAAAGCTATATCTTAACTATAATCGCAATCTTAATGATTCTTGGCGGAGTTTACTTGCTTGCTCTCATCGGCACGCCCCTCATTTTGTCACAAAACATCAATCCAAAAGACAACCAGACCACTCAGCTCATCACTAAAACTGAGAATAAAATTACCGAAAATCGACTTTATATACCGAAAATCGACATAAATTTGCCTTATAGTACTGGCGGCGCCGAAACAATGGAACATGGTGCGTGGTGGCGCAAACCAGAAAACGGTAACCCAAAAGATGGCGGCAATTTTGTCTTATCTGCACACCGTTTTATTATGGGATTAACTCCTCAGCAGACGCTCAGAAAATCGCCTTTTTATAATATCGATAAATTAACTGTTGGCGATGAAATTATCATTGACTATAACGGCGTGCGTTACAATTACGTCATCAGCGAAAAACAAAGCGTTAAACCAGATGCCGTGGAAATCGAACAACGCACAGATCAGCCGCAATTAACTCTTTATTCCTGCACTTTGGGCGGCGCAAATGACGGACGAGATGTAATTATCGCTAAATTGAAAAAATAGCCAGAACAACAAAAATCCCCTTTTCGTCAAAGGGGATTTAAGCAGTTTTTAACGTAAATTATTTACGCAAACCTAACTTGGCAACAACTGCTTTGTAACTCTCAAAATCAGTTCGCTCCAAATATTTCAGCAAACGCTTGCGCTTACCAACCATTTGGATCAAGCCGCGACGAGCCATGAAGTCGTGCTTATTCGCCTTCAAATGCTCTGTGACTTCTTTGATACGAGCCGTCAAAACTGACACCTGAGCTTGTGGGCTACCGACGTCGTTTTTATTGACCTGAGTCAAAGCAATTGCTTTCGCTTTATTTTCTTTGCTAATCATAGCTCTGTAATTATACCAAGCTTCTCTGTTTTTTGCAATTAGCTAGTAATCCCGAAGTCCGCCAGAGTCTTCGCTTGATCAATAGAATAGTCGGCTATTTTTATTCGACGCAAATTCTCACAATACGCGCCCGTCCCCAATTTCTCGCCAATATCCACCGCCAACGTTCGAATATAAGTTCCGCTTGAAACGTGAGTTCTGATCTTTAATTTGGGATATTCGTATGCCAACAATTCCAACGAATAAATCTCTATAACACGCTTAGGAATCTCAACTAGCTTACCTTCGCGTGCCAATTTATACGCTCTTTCACCGTTAATTTTTATTGCGCTAAAAATCGGCGGCGTCTGCTCAATTTTTCCCACAAACTGACTAATCACCCGCTGAACTTCTTCCAAGCTTGGCTCACAATCAGAAACATCAGTAATTTCGCCTTCCGGATCGCCCGTAGAGCTATTCTTGCCCAGAATAATTTCCGCCTCGTACCACTTATCTAACTTAGTAAAAGTTTCAGCTTCGCGGCATTTCTTTCCAGTCACAATAATCATTAGCCCAGTAGCAAACGGATCAAGCGTACCTGTGTGACCAACCTTCACCTTCTTTCCCGCCTGATTAGATAAAACTCGTCGCAAGCGCGCTACCACCCCAAAGCTAGTCATTCCCTGAGGTTTGTCTATGAGAATCACTTCGTCCATCAACTATTGTCCTGGAATGTGGAATTGCGCTGGATTGAAGTCTGCGTTTTGAGCTGGCTGAGTTGGCATCGCGGTGATTGGCGCAGGTGCTGGAGCTTGCGGAGCGGCTGCCGGCTCAGGAGCCACTCCTAGCGGTGCAATCTGTGGCAATCCATTTACATCAACACCTGTAGGCGCTGGCGGCATTGGTGGCAAAGCGCCGAAATCTGGCATCGCTGGCGGCATTGGCAAATCGAAACCTGGAATGCTATTCTCAGGATTTGTTATTGCTGGCTCAATTGGCGCAATCGGCTGACTCGGAGCGGGAGCTACTGGATTATTCAATTGATTCGTGTCGTTGGTAATTGCCGAAATAATCGACTCTTCAGATTGCGGCACAACAGGTATTGTCGACAATTTTTGCTCAGCGGCGTTAGTTGTCGCGAACGGATCAATCTTTGGTGGCTCATCAGACGCACCCATCGCCGCATTTAACGGAGTATCGCCAAACGACGGCGTACTATCACCCACATATTTACCGTGCGTTAAGATGGTTTTATTTTGATCGCTAGCCAATTCCCTAATCTTATCCTCGGCAGCCTGTGTAGTCGTTGCGTTCAGCGTGCCACCCATCAGTGGAGTTTCCTCAAAAGAAAGTTCGCCCTTTGAAACTATTTTTTCACTAGGTTTTTCTTCCTCGGCTTGCGGCTCTTCCTTTATCGGCTCAATTTTAGCCAATTTCTCTTCAGCAATCCTAGCAGACTCTTCTTGCTTTTCCTTCGCCGTTTGTTCAGCTACTTCATCAACATCGCCCTTCTTTTCGTGGCTAATCGACAAAGTTCCGTCCGCATGTACAGTTTCCTCATCTTTCTCCGCTTCTTCAGTTTTACCCTCTGGAGCTTCTTCTTTTTCTGGAGATTTCTCTTCGGTCTTTTCAATCTTCTGCGGCTTGTCCTCTACTTCGCTCTCTGCAATCTTTGAAACCACCAATTGCTGATTTGCGCCAGCCGCCATAAGTTCTGCGGCCGTAGTCATAACCTTTGATGATGTATTTCCATTACTAAATCGGTCAGTCACTGCCACAATTCCCGTAAGCAAAGCCGTCGCCATCTGCTCGTCCAGAGTTACCTTCGGTGTCTTCAGATCATCAAGAAGCTCAACAACCATTTCACTCACGCCACTCGCGTTAGATTCGTGCCAATCAACAGAGCCCAGACCACTCTTTACGTCGCCCGCTGTTATAGCCACAACCGTAGCATCGTGTAAAATCTTACCGTGCGCAGTCAAAGCCGTATCAATACTTTCACTATTTTCAACATTTAGCGCCAAAACTAGCTCAACGTTATAATCGCCCTGCGAAAATTCCAAGTCTTTATCGGTAATTGTCGTACGATATGGCGTAATAAAAATCTTTACGGCGTCGTCAACAACTTTATAGCGCAAATGGTCAGCCTTCTCTTTATCTAAAGCAATGATAAAATCACGTAAAGAATCTGCGGTCTGCTCAAACGTCTTATCAGGATTCAAGAACGTAATTGCCGGCGGAATGTCGCCACTAAACACAGCCGTAGCGTGCTTCCCTAGTTTATTGAGGAAAATCGTCAATCCTAATGCTGCCGACAATTCGTCGACTGACGGGCTAGAACTCACCGTCACTAAAATATTAGTTACATCCTTGATGCTCTGGATTACTTTTTGCTTTGCTGATCCGTTTGACATGATTTTTCCTATGTTTGTTTTTTGTAATTACGCTTGGCATCACTATACCATAAGCAGCACCATAAAGTCAATATCTAAGCCGCCTCTTTACAATTTATGCTATTTTCTGTATAATTCTTCCTGATTAGCGATACAAATCTATAGAGGTAAAGGAGAAACATGCCAATCATCAAATCCGCCATCAAGCGTGCTAAACAAACCTTAAAGCGCCGCGAGCGAAACATCAGCATTAAAAAAGACATTAAGACCGCTGTTAAAGCTTTCTCTGCAGAACCAAGCGCAAAGACTCTTGCTGCAGCACAAAGCGAAATCGACACCGCTGTTAAAAAAGGCTTGATTAAGAAAAACACTGCTGCTCGCCGAAAGAGCGCATTGAGCAAAATTGCTAAAAAAGCAGGCGTTACATTAGAAGCTGCTGCTAAAAAACCAGCCGCAAAGCCAGCAACAGCTAAGAAAGCTGCTACTAAAAAATCTCCAGCAAAGAAGCCAGCTGCTAAGAAAGCTGAAAAATAATCTATAAAGATTACTAGAAAATACCCCGGAATTAACTGGGGTATTTTTATTTAACATCAGTCGACTAATCGACTCGCCAATTTATATACCTGTTTGATTTCTCTGCTCTCTAATTTCCAGCTACTGAGTTCCATTTTAATCAACTCTGGAAATTTCTTACTAACATCTCTCAAAGCATTTCCTGCCGATTTTCTAACATATTCACTGGAATCTTCTTTTAATGCTGCAATTCGTCTGATAGCTTCATTCGGATTATCTTTGAAATATGGTCTGCTCGTCCATATTCTTAGTCCCTCTGTTACTGCTCTCCTCGTATTCGGATTATTGTTTTTTAACCATTCATCAATTATTGGGAGTGCTTTTTCATATCCTTTTTTCTTGCAGAATTCATCAAATGCCTTTGCCAATACTTCCTGAACTCTCCAATTATCATCTTTGGAAACTTCATCTCGCATAAATGTTAAGACATCATCTTGTTCTGATAAGTATCCAAAAAGAAATACACCATACATCCTTACTTGATATGTGTCAGATTTATAAGCTAAAAACGCCAACTTCTTGATATGTTCATTAGCATTAGATTTATAATCGGTTAAGGCTCTTTTCTCTTCCTCTTTGAAGCCATTTTCAATTAAAGAAAATTCCTTTTCTAAATTTTCGATATATTCTTTTACGCAAATATCATCCATAAGACCCAGCAACTTCCCTATCCCTTGGTATATTTTCCAATTCCAACCAGTGCCGCCTCCACAAGCAGCCACAGATTTACAGAAGTCGTTTTCATTTGCAAGTCCGCCCGAAGTAGCGCGTCATTTATCCTTTTCAGTTTTTTCTTATCGACACCTTTTGCTGAAGATGCCAATTTTCGTAAAACATACGGATTAGCTGAAAAATCCGCAGCCACCAACTTACTGTCGCCGTCAGCCAAAACCAACGCCGTCAAGTTGGTCGCCTGCGAGGCAAGCAATCCCATTGTCTGGTAAGCGCCATCAACGCCACTTTCCGACTCCAAATAACTAATTATGTCGTGAACCTTATCATAATCACCCGCCAATGCCGAAATAAACAAATCAAACACATTTTCCGCCCTCGCCAGAGGTATGAAGTTGTCAATTAAATCATCTGTCACTTTTTCCGTCAGCGCCAATTGATCCAAAAAGTTGCTCAGTCGCAACTGATCAAATCCCAAGCGATCAACAATTATCTCTGCTTGACGATTCGTTAATTCACACCCATGAGCCTTCGCCTCCGCCACACACCACTTTAAAAGCTGCGGTTTTTGACGATCACTAAGCGGTGAAAATTCCTGAACTTTGGCATTTTTCTGCAGCCACTTATACGTTTTCGTTCGCTTATCAATTTTATCTTCCACCAGAATAATCGTCCTATCATCATCAAACTTCACATCTGGAAGCTGCGACCAAATCTCAGAATTTTCGCTCAATCTTGAAATCAAATACACCGACGAGTTCATAAACAGCGTCTGCCCAATTGCTATTTCCTGCATTCCAGCCAACGTCAAATCTTCGCCATCATGTCGCGCCACTTTTTCGTTGCCGATCAGCTTAGCAATCGCTCGCCGTTTTTCAAATTCGTTTTCGCCGCAAAAAAGATAAATCACTCCGCCTCCACTTGGCAAACTGGACAAATATGCGTACCGCGTCCAGAAACCTTCATCTTTACAATCTCTTGATCAGGATGTCGATGACACGGCTGACCTTCCCGACGAAATACGTGCGCAAACGACAGATAATTGCCCTTCCTGCCTTCAGCGTCAACATAATTTTTATCCGTCGAGCCGCCCTGATCAATGCTCAATCGTAAAATCTGACGCAGTTCGTTAAACAAATCTTCCAATTGGTCATCACTAACATTCCTAACACGCGTCTGAGGGTGAATTTTCGCAGCCCACAGAGCTTCATCGGCATAAATATTACCAACTCCAGCGATCACCGACTGATCAAGAAACGCTGGCTTTATCATCGAATTTTGCCGACGACGAATTCGCTTAATAAAGTCACCCGCCTCGGTTTTTTTATCGAGCGGTTCCGGCCCAACTTTCTGCATAAATGGCAAATTTTCTATCTCATCAGTCGGCATCAATTTCATCCAGCCAAACTTACGCTGATCATTAAAAAACAGATGCGAACCATCCGTAAAATCAATTTGCACACGCGTCGACTTATCCGGCAATTCACCAATCAAGCTATCATTCGGATGACCGCCAGCAAAACTATTAGCCCCACGAAAAATCAATTGCCCAGTCATCTTAAGATGTATCACCAGCGAATAACGCGTATCAAGATCAATCATCAGCACTTTTGCGCGACGCCGCACCGCCGTTACATGCGCACCATATAAAAATTGCTGAACGTCAATTGGCGAATTCGGAAAGCTTTTTGGCGAATCAAATACCGTGGCTCGCACAACAGCCTGACCTGGTAGCAAATCCGCCAAACCGCGACGAACTGTCTCAACTTCAGGTAGTTCTGGCATTCGGCAAGTCCTACAGCTTAAACAAAGCTTCTTCTTGACTTAGGCCAATTCCAGCCGCCATTTTCTTGCCATCAGGAATTTGTTTCAAAAACATATCCAAAATCTCGTTCACGTTAGCTTGTGCCGAGCCCTTAGAGCCGCTACAATCCGACGTCCACAAACTCTTCACAACGGAATTATCCTTCAAAGTTTCGAATTTGTAAATTTTACCGCTAGCACAAATCCCTCGCAAATCGTTTTGCTGCTCAGTTAACGGCGTACCTTCCATCATTTTTCGCTTATCAAGCGCATAAACCAACTCCGTATAAGCCTTACTGTTATTGTCCAATCTTTTCTGCGCAATTGGCTTGTCTAAATATCCCTCGTACGTTGTCATTTCGCGAGATTCTGGCGAAATAGTGATGCTATATGAGCGAAAATTCTCATTCGCTACAATTGGTCCGCGTACTGTCAATCGAACCGCACTTCCCACGTCCGTCGACAACAAAGCAACTTGCCCTATGTTAACATTCTGATCTGTTGTTTGACCTGAATCATTTTTGCCAAATAATGCTCGACCAATCGCAATAACCGCTGCTACCGCCACGACCGTGATAACAATAACCAGCAAAATTGGTACAAATCGAGAAAATGAATTTCGTCGTTGAGTGTATTTCATGGCGTAATTATACCATATTTTCTATACTTCACCCCAATTTGCGCCCGTACCGACATCTACTTTCAATTTAATCGGCAATTCTGGACAAACGCCTTCCATTTCCGCTTTCATAATCTCGCTGACTTTCTGGACGTCTTCGGGTCTGCATTCCACCAAAATTGAATCGTGAACTTGTAAAATCGCATCAGCCAAGCCCGACAATTTATCCTCCAGCCGAATCATCGCCAATTTCATCAAATCCGCTTCCGTGCCTTGAATTGGCATATTCATCGCAGCTCTTTCCGCCGAAGATCGCACCATAAAATTGCTCGATTTTACATCAGGCGTTGGTCGTCGCCTGCCGAAATACGTTTCAACAAATCCCTGTTCCCGCGCTTGAGTTAAAATTTTATCCAAGTACTGACGAATCGGTTTTCGCACCTCAAAATAATGATCAATAAACTTTTTTGCCTCTGTAAATGACATTCCCGTAGCCGCCGCCAAACCGTGCGGGCTCATTCCGTAAAGTACACCAAAATTGATCACTTTTGCTGCTCGGCGCTGAGATTTGCTTACTTCGTCAATCGATATTCCATACGTTTCCGCCGCGGTTTTTGCATGAATATCAACATCGCTATTAAAGTCTTCAATCAACTTCTCGTCGCCCGCCAACACAGCCGCCAGCCTCAGCTCAAATTGCGAATAATCCGCACTGACAAAAACTTTGCCGTCACTCGGAACGAATGCCTGACGAATCTTTCTACCTAGCTCCGTCCGCACTGGAATATTCTGCAAGTTTGGGTTCGTGCTGCTCAGTCGCCCCGTGCTGGTTACGTCCTGATTGAATGTAGTGTGAATTCGCCCATCAGTCGCCATCAATTTTGGTAACGCCTCAATGTATGTGCTGATCAATTTGGTCAATTCTCGATATCGCTCAACCAACTCGATAATCGGATGTTGTCCGCGTAATTTATCCAGCTCTTTCTGACCTGTTGAATATCCAGTTTTTCCCTTTTTTATGCCCGCAGTTGATAATTGCAATTTAGTAAACAAAACCTCAGAAAGTTGCGCTGGACTAGACGCATTAAACTCGTATCCAGCCATGGAATACATTTGTTGTTCAAGCTCACCAACTTCCGCCGCCAGCTCATCGCCCATCTGTTTTAATAGCGTGTCGTCCAACTTCATACCGCGTTTTTCCATCTGGAATAGCGCCCAAATTACCGGAAAATCAAACTCGTAAGCCACGCGTGCAATTTGTGAATTGTTCGACATGTAAACTTTTTGTTCACGATAAATTTTATGTAAGCGAGCCAATTGATAAGGCGCGGAATTGTCGTCAGAAAAATCACCAGAAAGTGCATTCAAACTACGATCACGCTTCAGTGGATCAATCAAAAACGCCGCCTGCCCAACATCCCAAACTTCGTGAAAACGCACCGCCACGCCATGATTATCCAGCGCATGATACAACTGCTTAACGTCCGCCGCGACCACAGTTCCCTGCGCCAGTAATTGCCACACAGATTGACTAATTTCATCAATTTTCGCCGTCCACGCTGACTCAGGATTCGAGCTTATGTAAATTACATCAGGCTCCGACGAATCGATATATATTATATTTTCCGCCTCAAACATCGGCATGTCGGGCAATTTTTCAGTTCGTGGAATATCCAACTTCGGTTCTTCTTTTTTCTCATTTTCCGCCACTTGCATCGTTCGCGGTAATCGTCCAATCAGTGAATTAAACTCCAACTTCTGCAGAATTTCCGTTACTCGCGCAAAATCGCAATTATTAACATCCGCCACATCCCAGTCCAGTTCAATCGGCGCGTCCGTCCAAATTTCCGCCACTTGCTTGGTCAAATATGCCGACTCACGACCATCTTCCAACTTCGTTCGCAAAGCGCCTTTTTGCTCGTCCAGATGCTTGTAAACTCCGTCTAATGTTTCATATTCTTGCAATAATTTCACCGCCGTTTTTTCGCCAATTCCCGGCACTCCTGGCAAATTATCACTTGAATCGCCCTTCAGCGCTTTCAAATCTAAGAATTGTTCCGTCCGAATTCCATATTTTTGTTCAAAATATTCCGCCGTGAATTCCTCGATATTTCTCAAGCCATTTTTCATAGCGTAAACTTTGGTCATCGGTGATATCAATTGCAATGCGTCCAAATCCGACGTTATCAAGCACGTTTCAATTCCGCGAGATTCCGCTTGCCTGGCAAACGCGCCCATAATATCGTCCGCCTCGTAATCATCAATTTCATAAAGCGGCCAACCAAACGCATCAAGCAACTCGTGTAAAATCGGAATTTGCTGGTAAAAGTCATCTGGCGCTGGCTTGCGACCAGCTTTATATTCTGGATATAATTCCCGCCGCTTGCGAATATTCGTGCCTCGTTTATCCCAAGCTACCGCCACGTAATCCGGCTCCAATTTCTTAATCAGCTCAATTGCCAAACTTACAAATCCGTACACTCCGCCAGTTGGAGTTCCGTCAGCCATCGACAATCCCGGCATAGCATAATAACCTCGGTAAAACACCGACTTTCCATCAATAACCACTAGACGCTTCATAACTCTATTGTAGCATTTAAGCGACTGTCGTTAGAGAGTTGATTAAGAGAGTTGATTATTGACGCTTCGGCAAGTTTTTGTAGTATTCTCCCATAATTATCATAAATCTCCCCAAATATTTTTTCAGCATTGAAAGAATCATTGCCCTGTTTTTTCAGCCATTTCTCGTATCTCTTATAGATTTCTCTAAGTTCTTCCATAGAATCGTAGGAGCCATTATCGTGTTCCATCCTACGCCTATGAATCTCCCACTTTTCCCTTTCGTAATTGAAGAGGTGACAGTATTCACTTGTCTTATTTATATCTGTCTTATCGCTCGTTATTATATGCAATAATTCTGCCTCACCAAAATTATCAAATCCGACAGAAAATTTATAAATCGATCCCTGTAATATAGGAATAGAAGTAGGCACAAAATCAACTACAGAAAGATCATCTATAAAAACATAATCAAACTCATCTTTATCGTATGGCATCTTATATATCTGATATTGATCTTTCGGATTAGATGACGAAGTGGCAGGATTCTCCCAAATCATCCATACCTGACCATACTGATCAACAACAGGTTCTTTAACAAATCTTTTCCATGCTTTATTACGATCAAAATTTGATTCTAGCTCCTCAACTTGTTTTAATATATTACCCCATTGAACTTCTTTACGATATTCTATTAAACGGCGCCAGATACTAAAATCAGAAAGTGGATCCTGAGGTAACTCTTCAGTATGTACATGAAGCGGTTCCATAATACTTATCACAAACATACTCTCTATTTGGAAGAATGTCAACAAATTGTTAAAATTAGTACATGACACAACCATACCCGCCACCCACCTTGTCCGCCCTGATAGCATATTATGCTACTGACCAGTATCGCAAAGAGCCCAAGCCGGCCACATTATAATGCTATAATGAAGATATCGCGCGAGCTACTAAAAGACAGTGCGGGCCGATAAATCACGGGGGGTAAAAGTATGTTTGAAGGCAAGACATTTGAATACGATCCGGGTTATGATCCGGAACGGCTTGACGGTGGTGGCGATAACACCGAATCTACACCAGAGCGCAACCGCGAAGTGACACCGCTCATCATTAACGTTGATTGCCCAGAATATAGCGTCACGTCCGAAAATCCATATCGCTACGATGCCAACCCACCCCGCCCGCTTGATACCATAGCCGCTACAATTGAAGCACCAATTCGCCAACATTTTATGGGTCGGAATATACTGCTGCGCGGTATCCAGTCGGCACACTTTGGCGTAAGCGATCGCCAGCAACTCATCAAGGAAATAGTCGCCAGAGGAGGCGATAGCTTCACGGTGCAATCTGCTGACCCAACCTATGACATGCATGCTCGACGATGCGACAACTATAGCGGCGAGGAAATTTTCGCCCTGCTACAGGCGTTTCATACTTACAAACCCAAGTGCGATGAGCTACCGCTCGCTCCTGTTGATATCTGGCAGGTGTTCGACGGCGAGAGTTACGAAGAAATCGAGTATCTCCATCCCCGGCACAAGATACCTACGCGCGACCGCTATAAACTGCGACCCGGCTTCAGCCCTCAGGATGCCCTGCTGGCGATCGTCGTGGTAAATTAACCATTCTAACCGGGGCCGACTGTTTCATATCAAAGTCAAGAGTTCCAGAACAAACTACTCGCAGGAATCAACACAACCAACCGGCAGCCACACCTGTTTGCCACCCAGCTGAAGAGCTGTTACAATAATCCCCATGAGTACAAGCGAGCATAGCTGCAAAATTATCGCCCTTGTCGGTCTGGCCGGTAGCGGCAAAAGTTCGGCGGTCGAATATTTGACAGAAAAAGGATTTCCAAAAATTTACTTCGGTGGCGTTATTTATAAAGCCATGGACGAGGCTGGAATTGAAAAAACTTGGGACAATCAACAACAATTTCGCGAAGAAATTCGTCGCCGCGAAGGCAAAGATTTCGTAATCAAACGCGTCATAAAAAACATCCACGACTTAGTAAACGCCGGGCAAAATAAAATCGTTTTGGACGGATTATACACTTGGAGTGAATATAAATTCCTTAAGCATGAATTCCCTGGACAAGTTGTCGTTATTGCTATTGTTACACCAAAATACCTCCGTTATCAACGAATGGCTAAACGCATAGAGCGCCCAATGCAACCGCACGAAGTTGATCAGCGCGACTGGTCAGAAATCGAGAATCTGGAAAAAGGTGGACCAATTGCTATTGCTGATTATTTCATCATTAACGACGGCAGCCTCGAGCAATTACATCAAAAAATAGACACCGCAACTCACGACGCCCATTTTTGTAAATCGCCCGAACAGTGTTAACTAATCCAGATATTCGTAAAGTTTTTTCGCATCTTTGTGCTTGCGAAGTTTTGCTAGTGCCTTAGCTTCAATCTGGCGGATTCGCTCACGCGTAACCGCAAATTCCTGACCAACTTCTTCCAAAGTGTGATTTTTCCCATTGTCCAAACCAAAACGCATTCGAACAATTTTTTGCTCACGATCACTCAAACTTGATAGAATTTCCTGAACTTGCTCTTTTAATAATTGATTTGAAGCAGAATCTTCTGGTGAAACCGTATCTTCGTCAACGATAAAATCTTGCAACACAGAGTCGTCATCTTCACCATCGCGACCAACGCCAGCGTCCAAAGAAGAGATGTCCTGTTTAATCTTAATGACATATTCAATTTTCTCTGGTTCCATATCCAGCTCTTTAGACAATTCCTCAATTGTCGGCTCACGGTTCAATTCCTGTGTCATTCGTCGCTGAGTACGCAGCAGTTTATTGATCGTTTCCACCATGTGAACCGGAATACGAATCGTTCGCGCCTGATCAGCAATCGCGCGCGTAATCGCCTGACGAATCCACCAAGTCGCATAAGTCGAAAACTTAAATCCCTTATCTGGATCAAACTTTTCAACCGCACGCAAAAGCCCAGTATTTCCCTCTTGAATCAGATCCAAAAAGTCCAAGCCCCGACCAGAATAACGCTTAGCAATTGACACCACCAAACGCATATTCGCCTCAGCCATCTTATCCTTAGCCTTCTTATCGCCTTCGACAATTCGGCGCGCCAAGTCCATTTCTTCTTCAGCACTAAGTAGTGGAATTTTACCAATTTCCCTCAGATATAAACGAACGGAGTCGTCCGACACATCATCCAAATATTGCCCAGTTGTCAACGAATCCAAATCTTCTGATTCTTCTTCGTCTATAAGTGTTGGATCAAAATCATCATCTTCGTTTAAGTTTACTGGCTTCGTCGTGATATCGTCGCTCACATTTTCTCCTTAATCAGATTATTTAAGCTCTGGCGCAAATTCTGAGACAAAACCTCATCGCCCGACGCCTCGGCCTCCCTAAGCTGTGTTAATAGTTGATTCTTTTTGTTTTCGCGATGTTTGATTGTTATCTGTCTGACTAGCCGAGCCATTTCTTCGTCCAAGCTTTTTTGCTCCCAATTGGCGTAACGACTTTCACTTTTCAACTGTACTATTTTCACATACTGTTCGATTTTTTGCAAGTCCAGAGGAATTTCACCCAAATCCGCGTCTGGATTCTTTCGCAAATAGCCAATCAACTGCCGCGCGTTGTCATTATCCAGCATTTCTCCAGAAACCGCCGCCAGCCAACGTCGCACGGATTTTTCACTCGCCGTCAACCCCGCCAGCATATCCTCAGTTTCATCCTGAACTGGAGTTGGTTTTTCTTTCTCAATTTTTGCCTTTTTCAATTGATGTTCAGCGACTTTTTCATTCGACAATTTCGCCTTCAGTGCGGTAATTGACGCGCCAGTTTTTTCAGAAATCACCGACAAATAATGCTCTTGTTCCACCGGATCTTTCAAGCCTCGGACAATCTTCAGTGCAATGGTCGAAAATCGCCGCTTGCCTTCCGCCGACTTCAAATTCTCCATTTCCGCATATCTAGCAATCACCCAATCCACCGCTGGCTGAGATTGGTCAATCGCCGCTTGCCAAAGCGCTGGATCTTTTTGGATCAATTCGTCTGGATCTTTGACATCATCAGGCAAACTCACCACTTCCAACTCCACGCCAACTTCCTGTGCCAAATTGATTGCCCGCTCCGTCGCGTTAACTCCCGCTCGATCGCCATCAAACGCCAAGCGAATCCGCCCCGCCAATCGACTAAGCGACTTCAAATGTTGCGTCGTCATCGCCGTTCCAGAGGTCGCAACTACGTTTTTGACGCCCGCTTGATGACTGCTAATTACGTCCAAATTGCCCTCAACAATCACCGCCACATCGCTTTTTCGAATCGCTTCCTTGGCTTGATGCAAACCAAAAATATGTCGCGATTTATCAAACAACAGCGTTTGCGGCGTGTTCAAGTATTTTGGCGCGCGCGGATCGTCATGAATAATTCTGCCCGTAAATCCCACGACTTCGCCATTGCCGTCACTCAACGCCACCATCATTCGCCCACGAAACAAATCGCCACCAAACCTATTCGACAAGCCAGCGTCCGCCAATTCCTGCCTAGAAAATCCTCTTTTTTCCAATGCTTTCGTCAACGTGTCGCCATTCTCCGGCGCATAGCCAATCAAAAAATCACCAATTGTTTGACGATTTAATCGCCGTTTTTTAACCACATAATCCAGAGCTAATGAATTTTTTACCAAATTCTGCTGATAAAAATTGGCGGCCAGCTTCAGCGCTTCTCTGGCTCTGGCGCGACGCTTGGCTGTTCGTCCGTCGCCATTAGAAAACAAAGTCAGATCAACGCCCGCCTTCCGAGCCAAATGTTCCAGCGATTGACGAAAATCCATTCCTTCCACCATCATCACAAACGTAAAAATATCGCCACCTTTTCCAGAAGAAAAATCGTGCCAAATCTGCTTTTCTGGACTGACCATAAAACTCGGGGTTCGCTCGTCGGTAAACGGACTTAAACCCTTCAAGTTGCGACCTGCTCGCTTCAACTGAACATACTCACCAATCACATCCTCGATGTTCAGTCGCGCCCGCACTTCTTCTTTGGCATCATTCATACTTTTATTATATCACTCTTTACCTCTGTTATTATTTGTGGTTAAATAGAAATATGCATCCTGACAATTTGAATGACCAACCTCAAGGTATCGATTATCTGAATCAAATTGCCACACCTCCGCCAGCGGAAGGTTTTGATAAAAAAACCAAAATCATCATCGCTATTTTGAGTTTTATCGGCTTGATAACCCTGATCGCGATATTTGTTTTTTCACAAGATTCTATGCCAAGCGCTAGTCCGTCACAAGTTGCAGCGCGCGTTAATAAGCTACTCACTATTTCCAAAAAATACAATAATAAGTTCCGCTCAACCAGTTTACAAACCACCAATAGCTCTCTAGTTGCAGTATTAACCACCGCAGACGCCTCAATGGGCGAAGCGCTTCAGGCAACCGGCATCAATTATAAGGAAAAACAGAAGGACATCCTCGCTCTAGATCCGTCAGAAAAATTAGAGAAAAAAATGGACGAAGCCCTTCTGAACGCGCAATTGGATATTACCTATGCTCATGAGATGAATGTGCAAATAACAGATACAATCAATATGATGAAAAAGGTATACAAGTCCACCAAGTCAAAAAAGATGCGCGAATGGCTAGTAAAAACTGCTGGCGATTTAGAGAATATCCAGAAGCAGATCAATCAAATTATTAAGGCAGATTAAGCTTCCGAAACTAATCGATAGCTCAGCCTCGCCAAGTCAAAGACCTCTTCGTCAGTCAATTGACCTGAACAAATAATTGTATTCCAATGTTTCTTGTTTAAGTGATAGCCCGGTAAAACCGTTTCGTATTTTTCTCGTAAATTCTGCGCCAACAACGGATCACATTTTAAGCTTACTCTGAGCGGCTTTGAGCCTTCCGTCACCAATGCTACCATTTTCCCTGCACCGTCATTATCTCTACCAAATTTATATACCGCGACATCCTCGCCAAACGGATAATCCAGCCACACACCCGGCAAGCTTAGGATAAATTCTTCAAATTGTTTATGTGTCATACCTTTACCTTTTTCAAATAATATTCAAGTTCCATAATGCTGCCGCGGATGTCTTCCAGCGCTCGATGATCTTCTGGCTTGGCGAATTTCTTACCGTATTTACCTTCAAACACCACCTTCCATGCACTCACATCCAGCACACGATAATGTAGTCTTTTTGACAACGTTGGCCACCATTGGTCAATAAATCGCCTATCTTGATGGATTGAATTGCCCGCTAACAAAATCTTCGTCTCACCCGCAAAATGCTCATCACAAAATGCCAACAATTCGTGTTCTATTTCCGCCAAAGGTTTTCCCGATTCATTCTGCTCCTCCAGCCCGCGTCGCGCTTCCGGATGCTCATTCCAAAAACCAGCATTTCGATCTAACAGCTTAGCCAACTTTTCCGAATCATGACGCACAATTCCTTCGTACGTCGCAATTTCCTTAAAATTCCAATCCGTCGCAATTGCCGCCACTTCCAAAATCTCATCACGCACTGGATCTAATCCAGTCATCTCCAAATCCACCCACAAAATCTTTTTCGGCTTAAAACTTGCTTTCATATCTTTATTATACTACTTTTTGGCATCGTAGTAATCTCGAGAAAACCGCTCTGGCACCTGTTTTAATAGCCTTTCAACAACGTCATCAAACTTTGCCGCACCACCAAGCTTCAGGCGATTTTCTCTTTCAATCCGAAGGGATTCAAGCACGCCATCAGACGGGACAAAACCCGTCTCATTCACTAGATAATAATACATCTCAATAGCACTCATGTCTTCACAACCATACGGTATCATTCCATAAAACTTTAGATTTTCCACATAGCGTTCGGCCAATTCGTCGCTGACTTCTAACGCCTTATCTAGCTGTAGCGCTTGCATGAAATAATCATCCCTTGGATCACCATAAATATCATCTGGCAATTGAACACTCTTGATGGTTGCATAGTCAATCCCCTGAACTTGCATATCAGACAGAAGTCTCACTGCCTTGAGGGCTAATTTATTGCCAATTCGATAGCCATAATCAATGTCGTGTTCAAAAACTGTCGGTCTAATAATATGCTCAGCAGTATCCAACACTGCTTGAGTGCTAGCCAATAGCCTCCAAGTACCGTTGTTCTTGTGTATGAGCACTTGATTGATTGTAAAATCATGCCGCCTCATAAACTCGGCAGTAGATTGTACATACTCCGCGCCATAGCCATTCATTGCATCACGTGGCGAAAAACGCATTGAAAGATCGCTCGCTACCGCCCGAATCTCATATGGATCATAATCGCCACTAGCAATAACTTCTTCTAAAATTACCAAATCGACATCGCAAGGAGGCGGTAACTGACGGTCGCTATGAACTAGAGACTCCAAAACCTGACGAGCCGCCCCACCCTTTGCACCAATAAATGACGGTAGTTCGTCTAGATCAAAACCTAAATTAGCCCGCTTAATAGCATCGGCAGGTAATTCATATTCATATATTTCATTGCAGCGAGCTTCCGGGTTGCCAGGCTGCTCGCAATCATAATCTTTCAGCTGGCAGCTAATTCCTCCAAATTCTACGCGGCGCTCGCCGCTATCAAGCACTTGCAAGGCGCAAGGTTGATGCATCTTCGCCTCTATATCACTCGGAGTCGGGCTTAATTTTTCCATAATTAATATTATAGCATAAACAATTTAAAAAGTCAATCAAAGAAGCCCTCTCATCACGCACTGGATCTAGTCCAGTCATCTCCAGGTCGATCCATAATATTTTTTCGCCTTACTCATACTATCTATTATGCACTCGTTATCTGTTTATCTGACCATAAAAAGCTTCTTGCTGCTCGCTCGTTAACACATTCTGCACTTCAGCCCAAACCTTAGCCTCCGCCTCATGGACATTGTGACTATTTACCGCAGACCCGTCTAGGACCTGATGCAATTGACCCTTGGTGATAACTCGCTGATGTCGTAAATCAAACAATACTCTTACTTGTTTATTAGCCTTGTTTTTCATTGCGTCCACTATCAGCGCGATTTGCTCATCTGTTATGGCGGGGATTTTTTGCTGCCGCTCTGGACCGAGTATCAGCGAGCCGACTTTCGGCCGCGTCACACGAACCAAGTCACCATTAGGAGCAACTCTATCACCAAGGGATTCAGACACAGCGCTGCTACTCAAGGCTTGAGCAACTTGATTCTTGGTTACTGGTAAAATTGTGTTGAGTGTGTATCGACGACCATCATGCGCATCATACCACCACGGTAAAGCCAGCACTAACGTCAACGCCTCCGAGCCCATACGTCGCACTAAGCTGTGCGAACTAATTTCATACTCAGAAATACCACGTTCGCCAGTGTGAATGTTGGTGTATTGGTTGACCGTTGTTCGTCCAATGCGCCGACTACCAGCTTTGGCATACAATAATTCCTGAAACCCGCGCACCAAAGCCACCGATATATTGTGTTTTTCCTCGCTGTTTAGTTCACCCATGTCGATATCGTTTGGATTAACCGACAGGCGCCGACATATTTTACTAAATTGATAGTGAATATTATCCGCCTTATTGGGATCAATACCATTAGTCAGGTAGACGTCATTGTCAGTACGACAGCCGTCATAAATCTCTCTGGTTTTCAAAAAAGCATCGTATTCGGCAAAAAAGTCATCTGTTGTATCGGGACTGACAAATTCCTGGAACAATTCCTTTGGTTGATGCCAAGCGGCAAAGCCACCACCCGAGACGGAGGCTGCCATGGCCGATAATGCCAACACTTCACGTAAGCTTCCCCCATTCTTAATCATTTCTGCTAATGACCGAGAAAGTTCTGGCGACAATGGTAAATTATCCATAAACTCACCAATTTTTGTGATCTGCCCCTCTCCATCAATTGCTTCCAGGGTTTCCAGCAAATCGTACGACTCTTGAATAACTTTTTTACTAGCAACAGGATGCATCAGGTATCGGTTCAGATCCTCAAAATCACCATTCAGATGGATAGCCGACAAAACATTGCGCACAATATTCGTGTGATATATCTCCGGTGGAATATGCTGTTCACGGGACGCAATATCATAAAATCCTTTCAGCTCATCTGGCAAATAAATCTTATCGTAAGATATCGGACGAGCCAATACAAACTTAGCGCCATCAATATCACGACCGCCACGCCCCGCCTGCTGCATCAGCTCTGCTTGAGTACACAATCGAGGCGGTAGCCCTTCTGCACCTTCTTCGCCAATTTCTTTACTCTTTGTCAGTCCATTTGACAACACCAAATCAACCTCAGGGATGGTGATGCCAGACTGTCCAGCCGAGGTCGAAACGATGATAAACGACTCGTCTTCTGCTGGTTTGGCAGTAAAAATCTCTCGGCGCGCAGCTTCTGATATGCCAGAATGTAGTTTGAAAAATCGTATTTTCCCGGATTGATGGCGAGTGTGACGTTTGATTGACGCAATAGTCTCCTCGATACTTCTCACACCTTCAACAAAGACCAGTGATTTTTTCGAGTCCTTACCATATTCGAGATACGCTTCAGATATCGTATTCACCTTATCTTCTGTAATGTCGATATCATGCGGCCGACCGTCAATAGTTACGACTGGTAGTTCTGATCCGTTAATATCTTCGTACATCGCCTGAGAAACTTCTGTATCAGGCGTGGCACTAGAAAAAGCCATATGCCATTCGTCGGTATTCTCTATCGATTTTGCCGCCAGAGCGGTAGCAAATTCCATCTCCAAATTGGCTTCATGTATTTCATCAACCAGGATAAGCGTCTTCTCGTCCTGCCAGTCGCTAGAAAATTGTTCCAGCTTTTTCGTAAACGTTGCTGGAGTCATGAAACAGAGCCTAGTGTCCGGCGTCGCTTCAGTGGCACGTCCGTGAATCTTGCCCACCAAGTGATTAGGATATTGTTCGCCAAGCTGTTCACGCAAACTCTTCTCGACATATTCAGTAACATTATCGACGATAACCCGCCGCGGCATCAACACCACGACACGATCAAACCGCTCCAGTGCATACTGAGCGGTTTGTGTCGTTTTACCACTACCCGTCGGTCCGCACAGCCAGGATATTTTACTTTCCGATAATGTGTCTAATATCTCTGCTTTGTGCTTATATGCAGGTAGTTTTTTGTCACCAAGATCATAGTCAGCAAAAGGAGTTTCCGGTAGTTTACTGTACCGTTCTCGCAATTCTTTTAAACGCTGTCGCCTCTGTTCGGGCGGTTCACCATAACTATACGACGGTTGACTGGGTCTTTCAATATTTCGACTCAATAAATGACTACTGCTAGATTCTTGCGATCTACGTAAATAACCCGGCCGCCGAACTCCATCTTTCACACTACTCTCTCCTTTATACTCACATTGTAGATAGGAGAAAGTAAAATAGCAAACGTAAGCGTCTTAGCTTTTTCTTGTCTAGTTTGTCTAACTTAAAAAACGAATATTTGTATAGCAAATCGCAATTTGTATTACACTGTCGCCTCCCTTTTGCATTTATGTTATTTTCAAGCGCGCTATGATACACTGGTGTCATGACCAAACGTATTCTCCTCAAACTCTCCGGCGAACAACTTCAAGGCGAATTCGCCAGCGGCTTTGACCCAAAACGCGCTCGCTGGATTGCTGAACAAATTCGACCAGCGCTGGACGACGGGGCTGAAATTGTTATTATGGTTGGAGGTGGCAATTACGTTCGCGGTAATCAAATCATCGGTCACGGAATTCAACCTGTTTCCGCACATAATATCGGGATGCTTTCTACGCTAATGAATGCAATTGCCCTAGCTGACGTATTAAATGACGCGGGACTGCCAACTCGCGCATTGTCCACAGTTGAAGTCAATCAATTTATTGACCACTATACTTTCCGACGCGCCATTAGCCATATTAAGAAAAACCGCATCGTAATCGTGGCGTGCGGCACCGGCCGACCATTCCTGACTACTGATACTGCAGCGTTAAATCTGGCACTGGAAATGCAGTGCGACGCCGTGATTAAAACGACGAAGGTCGACGGAGTTTACGATAAAGATCCTATGAAATTCCCTGACGCCGTAAAAATTGATCATTTATCTTACCAAGAAGCCCTAACAAATCCTAACATTGCTGTTATGGATAAGGCGGCAATTGGACTAGCTATGGACGAGCATATTCCAGTCATCATTTGCGACCTGCTAACAGATGGAAATATTCTCCGCGCAAGCCGCGGAGAATCAGTAGGCACGCTTATTAGTTAAGGTTTTAATCCTTTTTCTTATCTAGTTTATCGAGTTTCAAGAAGTGAATGATTGCATATACAACAAATGCAACGGCTATCAACGTAATTAACGAGCTAACGAATGCGCCGTATAAAAACTCGCCTTTACGTCCAGCAATTTCAACCGTAAATGAAGCTGATTGCAATCCTTGTTGAGAGCCAACGATCAACTGCACTAACGGGTCAACAAATGCCGTCACCAACTTTTTAACCGTATCGCCAGCTGCGGTACCGATTGCCAAACCAACCGCCATACCGACAACGCCCTGTTCGCGAATAAAATTAACAAATCCAGCCATGTGAGTGTCTTTTATAGCTGCACTTACAATTTTCTTTTCTTTGATGGCGGCAACTTTCGCCGCGGCTTTTACGCTCTTCGAAGCTAATTTCTTAGCTGATACTTTTGAACCTTTAGTTGATTCTGAAGATTTCATAACTATAAAACTCCTTTTATTAGATATTTATTCACTAATTTTATCACAGGTAGCATCGCACACAATCGCACCAGCAGCCTTCATAGACCTCAGCAACTTTTCGGCAGCCCTTAACTTCCCTACAGCCAAGCTATCATACTTAGGTTTACTATTGATAATTTCCCTGTACAACCTAATCGCCTCATTTAGTAAGTTAATATCCCTATCATGTTTAGCTACTTTACGCATAACATCAGGAAGAAACAGTCTGTTCTTTGAAGAATCTCCCGACAGCAAACTATCATTTACCAAGGACGCTACTTGAATAGCCAAATCACCACTGCCTTGTTTTATTAATTCTCTACATAATTTATCCGCTTCTTTCAAATCATTCCGAGAATCAACATCCAAATATATACCAGACAAGTCTACTATTTTATCCGCAGCCTCTTTATATCGCCCATTCAATTGATCAATTCGAGCATTATATTCATCTAGCAATAATAATCTACCTGGAATGGACGGCAGAGTAAGCATCTGTAGTCGTGCATTTCTTCCGTAGTCATCTCGATATTTCATACCATCCGAGAACATCAACCATTCTCGTCGAGCTACAAAATCACTTCTATTAACGGACGAAGGCAATTTCTGCAATAATAAATCTGTATATAAAGTACTATTGGCTCTGAGCTCACCATAATACAACTGCTCAGCTGGATCTATTCCATCAAAGCCAATGACGTCAGTCATTTCACAGCGCAACTCCTCTGTCAAAACATCTATTATAAACGACCTATCACTACTACGATCAAATAGCGTGATGAACGTGTGTTGATTTGCATAACTAATGAAATGTTCAATTCCTAATTTTTCTAAACATTCTGACGCAACGATTGTATGTCCATAACAATTAGCAGCTTCGTCTTTGGCAATATTTACCGCTTCAAGTGGACTTGAAAAATTACTCGTTGACCTAAAATTAAGCGTTTCGCAAACAAGCTCTGCAACAGATTTAGCGGCCTCTGCTATATCATCAAACGTCTTATCTGACCTTTCGTACACATTTTTTATGTCACAAAGCTTCTCTGACTCTAACAAGAGTTCTCGCTTAATGCCTCTTTTCTCTGCTATATCACTTCTCGGAGTTAATAGCTGAGTAGATAAATATCGATCATAAAATGATGTATATGGTTGCTCGTCTAATTGTTTACTCGGTCGTTCATTCACGAATTCATATTATATACTAATACAGTATATTTTACAAGCGATCTGGCGCCACGATTCCCAAAATAGCCAGTCCAGCCTTAAGAATGTCGGCATAAATTGCCACGATTCCTACGCGATGTGCCTCTTTGTCGCTACCAATAACCTGATTTTTCTCGTAATAGCGATTAAATTCTTGCGCCAATTCAAACAAATATGTACAAATGTGATGAGGCTCCAAACTTTCCTTAGCACGATCAACCACGTCCACGTACTCACTCAACTTTCTGACAAGCATCTTATCTTCGTCAAACAACTCTGTCGGAAAGGCAATTTCTTTGTCGGATTTAGCTAAAATACCTCGCGCTCGGGCATGGGCGTATTGCAAATAACTTCCCGTATTTCCAGTCAAACTTACCGCGTCGTTAATATCAAATATGACGTCGCCGCCGATCTTTACTTTCAAGAATTGATAACGAAGTGCGCCAGCAATCACGTCGTCAGTTGGCTCGCTGCCAGCATTTTCAATTGCCTTCTTAAACTCATCGAACAGCCAACCAATTGTAACAACCTCACCCGTTCGCGAACTCATTTTTCCAGTTGTCAATTTGACCAAGCCAGTTGCGTAATTGAACAATTTTCCCTTCAAGGCTGGAATCGACAATTCACTAGCCGCAATCACGCCGCGGAAGTATGCCGCCTGCTCTTCGCCATTTACTGTAATTGACAAGTCCAGATTCGGATAATCCTTATATTTCAACTGAATCAATCCCATATCATGCGCCCCATAAAGACCATTGCCATGAGATCCAATAAACACGTTATCGAACGCCCCGTATTTGCTACCCTTAAAGACGTATGCGCCGTCAGATTTGGTGAACACCTCTGGAGTTTTCTCTTTAATCAAAGATTTGCCTAATTCTTCAGTTTCGCTCTCAACGTAACGTCGCTCAATCGACACGTTTCCAAGTCGCCCAACATTAGAGTCAATTTCGTCAAAACTCCAACTTTTACAGATTTCGTAAACTTGTTTATATAGCGGATCATCCAGGACGAATGATTGTTTGGCTAGTTCATCAATTTCTGCCTTCGCCTCTGGAGATTCTTTCGCCGCACGCGCACCTTCAACGTACATGCGACTCATAAATTCATTTCGCTTATCAGCTGGGATTTCGTTCAATTTATTTACATCGCCGTCAATCTCACGCAAAATCGCCCACATACTTTTACCGACATGCGTTCCGACATCACCGTGATAACTCACTCGATGCACAATTGCGCCATCAACCGCCAACAAATTAGCCATCGTGTCCGCCAAAATCGCATTCAAAGCGTGCCCGATGTGCATAGCCTTAAATGGATTTGGGCAATTAGTTTCAATTACAACCGTCTGACTGGCGCGCTTCGTAGTTGGCTCTTTTTTCAAAGAATTTAGAACGGATTGATCGCTCAGTTTTACATTGATAAAACCTGGACCAGCCACGCTTACTTCGCTAAACTCTTCTTCTTTACGCAGATTCTCAGCAATCATCTCCGCAATTTCGCGCGGATTCTTCCCCAGTGGCTTAGCCAATTGCAATGCCACATTTGTAGCAAAGTCACCAAACTTCGGATCAGGACGCGTCAATTGTACCGATATATCTTGATCAAAAAGTTGCTTCACTACTTGAGAAATAATCTGTTCCATACTGTCCAGTATACAACAGAGGTGGATTATTATCTAGCTAAATCCCTACGCTGTTTCGTCAAGTTCTTCCAGTTCCAGGCTTAATTTTGTCGCCGAACTAGGACTGGCACCCTTAACGTGTTGCAACACATATGTCAACGCCGACATATCGTCTCGACTCAATACACCTTCGGTAAGTCCGTGAATATCTTTTTCTTCAGCCATTTTATTCCTTTTTGTTTTAATTTTTTATACAGTAAAATGATATCACATTATTTTTATTTTGTCAATAACTAGAACCTTGCGACCACTTACTTGGCTTTATTTTTGTCCGATCGGCGCTTATATTCTTCTGCTATAACCCTACCTATTTCGCTGTCTTTTAAGTACTCTTTACATGACGACAATAAACACGATAATAAACGCTCGGATGCATCAGAATCCTCCATCTTTGGTTGCGGCTTTTCGTCAATCGCTTCAGATAATAAACGATCGGATACATCAGAGTCCTTCATCTTTAGCGCCTTCCTGTATGAATTGCTAAACGCCGCAAACATACTGTCTTCATCTTTCATGATTCTAATAGTAAGTTTCTTGTCCTCTGACGATACGTAAACAAATATCAAGTCTGCGCCAGATTTCAATGCCGTATGAATCGCTGCAGAGCCCATTTCACTGCGAGGCTTTGAGCCTACTGAGTCATCCGCTGAATATCCAGCCAAAACCAAAGACCCACCATCCTCAACAAACTTAACCGCTTCTTCGTAATGGTCTGTTGAAAAGTGAACTGGTTTTTTACTCTTTTTATCTACCCATTCATATGGCACACCAAAAAAGTTTTTAGCGCCAAACGCAAGATACTGTATAGCCTCTAGGTTGATTCCGCCAACGCCCTTCTTAATCCAATCTCTATTAGTCGACGCTACGCCAATATTAATTTTGTTCAACAAAGACGCCAAATAACTAGCCGTAGGAACATCCTCTCCATTGAAATGCGTTGGCGCTATAACACTTCCTTTACCTTCTTCTTTAACCCTTTTAGCGGCTTCAATTAAGATATCTTCGCCAATTATTTCAACTTCCTTTTTGCCATGCATTAAGCCCATTAGTAGCTTAAGTCCAGAGGAAAGCCGAACGTCTGTTTCTGGCAGTCCCAACTCTTCTCCAGCTGCCTCAAGTTTTTCTACCGCCGAATTGTTAGTTAGTCCAAAAGGTTTGCTGTGCTTTTCTCGTTTACCGCACACCCATTTCTTAAGAGAACCAAGCGCAACCGACAGAGAAAAACCCTCTCTCTGTGGCTCAGTTTCTTTCATAGCCTCAGATCCTGAAAAAGTCTCAATTGTTTTCATGATACTCTTAATTATACAACATAATTGGCTATGTTGTCAATAGTAAACGCTGCTCGAAACTCTATTCGCAACCGTCACAAATAGTCAAACTTGCTGGGTCAACTGGTGCCGCAACAGTGCCATTCGACTTTGCTTGATCATCAGCCGCTTCTTGCGCCGCTTTAAGAGCTGCGTCAATGGCACTCAATTTTTCTTCCAAAGTCATGTCATCAGTAATAATCTGATTTGCGTTCATTTTCATTTTCCCCTATATTTAGTAGTTACTTAACTAATTTTACGCTAGATATAGTGCTTATGCAATAAAATGCAGCCAATTGCCCGTTGTAGTTTTTTCATCAAGTTCACCAATTGGCGCAACGTATATTTGCGGATTTTGGCAACGTGGCATAAAATCAGCCAACTTCTCTTTATAAGCCGCCATTGCCGCCTCTTTCTCAGATTCTGGGAGTTCAGTCACGTTAGTTTTTAAGAAAACTGCTCGCTTTTTATCATCCCAAACCACAAATTCCGCCTTACCGTTTCGAAACGCATTTTCTGAATGGCGCGCAGTCGGCTCTGATATCCAAATTATCGAATTACCAAAACGCGCAAAGTGCAGCGGCGTTACCAGAGGCGTTCTATCAACATTCACCGTTGCCAACACACCAACTTCGACTGTATCTAATATTTCTTTCGCTAATTCGTTCATATCATCAACTCCCATTACTTCGTGGTATTAACTTCGTAACTAGTGTTTGTGCTTTCAAAGAAATTCACCAATTCCAGAGTATCATTGGCAGCTGCCATCCATTTGGCTGGATTTGGCACGTTATATTCAGGCTCAAAACCTAATTCTTGCAAGCGACGGTCAGTCATATGCATAACGTATTGGTTCACATAATCAGCATTCAATCCCAAAATTCCCTTTGGCAACATATCCTTATTGTAAGCCTTCTCAAGCTCCACCGCCTGCAAAATCAAGCCGCGGATTTCTTCTGCGAATTCCTGTGTTTGCAATTCTGGATTTTCGTCCAAAATTGTCAAAAGCAAATTGATACCAAACGTCAAGTGAAGATTTTCGTCGCGAGTAATCCAGTCTAGCAGCGAGCCAACATTGCGCAACAAATTACGCTGACGGAAGCTCATGCCGACCATAAAGCCTGAATAGAACCAAATTCCCTCCAGCACGATGTTATATGCCACCAAAGACCTAACAAAGTCCTTCTTGCCTTCCAGAGAATAAATATCCAAATTCGGATCAAGCATCACGTCCAAATGCTTATTCTGGAAGTCAGCCTTATCAGCCAATGATTTTTTACCAAATCCCGCAGCGTAAATCTCCTCGCGATCAAACGGAAATGTCTCAATAATGTATTCAAACGTCATGAAGTGATTAGCTTCTTCCCACATCTGTTTTGACAAATATAGTTGAGCTTCCGCCGCGTTCACGTATGGATAAATACCAAACGCCAATGATTTATTGATCAATAACTCGTTTGGGTTCAAATAGCTAATAACTGTTTTCAATGCGTGTTTTTCATCGTCAGACAATTTTTCAAAATCTGCCAAATCCTGAACTAATTGGACTTCGTTTGGAAACCACGTGTTAGCCACTGCTTGATTATAAAGATCATACGCCCAAGGGTAACGAATTGGGTGAAGTGATAATCCATCGCGTAATCCTGAACCTAAAATTCCCATCTTAATTTCCTCCTTATTTATTAATTTTCGCAAATCCAAATCCGCGCACTTTACTATTTGTGCGGACTTTTTGTTCTGCAATTTTATCAACTGAAACCGTCGTTTGCTCCGACTGATGACGCGGCTTAACGTGTAGATAATATGTCGTCTTCAAGCCACGCTTCCACGCTTCCGAATAAATCTTCACATATTCATCAATATCTCGCGTCTCCAGGTACATATTTCGAGAAATCGCCTGATCGACCCATTTCTGAGCCCTAGCCGCCACCTCAATAAACGCGTACGGACTGAGCTGAAAACTTGTTTTATAAACATCCTTGATATTCTGAGGAATACCGTCAATATCTTGAATATCGCCTTGCGCCGCAAAAATCTCATCTTTCAAATTGTCCCACAAACCAAGCTTCTTCAAATCGCGAACTAAATTATGGTTCACTTCCAAAAACTTACCGTTCAAAGTCGAGCGACTGAAAATCTGCGCAAATTGCGGATCAATTCCAGGAGTCGTTCCCGCCACGTGACCAATGTTAGCCGTCGGCGCAATTGCCATAAGAGTCGCATTTCGCATTCCCTTCTTCACCTTCTTTCGTAAACCATCCCAGTCCAGTCGCGTCTTTTGGTCTATTTTCACCTTCACGCCGCGATCTTTCGACAATTTATCAACCGTATCAATTGGAAGAATTCCCTTGCTCCAGCCACTGCCCGCGAATGTTGGATAGCTGCCCAATTTCTCCGCCAAGTCAGCAGATTGATCGATGGCGTGATAGCTAATGAACTCCGTCAATTGATCAACCAAATCATACGCTTCTTTCGATTCGTAGCAATAGCCCAATTTCTCCAACACGTCAGAAAGACCCATAATCCCCAGACCAATTGCTCGAGTTTGCTGATTCGAATGCATTGCTTCTGGAATTGGAGTTTGAGTGATGTCGCACAAATTGTCCAATTGTCGCACCGCTGCACGGGCCGCCTCTTTCAATCTATCCCAATCCCAAGTCTTATCCTCGCTAAGAAATGCCGATAAATTGATACTCACTAAATTACACGTCGCAATGTTGTTTTTATCCTGCGGCAACGTAATTTCCGTACACAAGTTACTGAGGTGAATTGTGCCCGTATTGTTATTTAATGCTCGCACGTTAATTGTGTCTTTCCAAGTTAGCCACGGATGTGATGTCGCCTGCAAACTGGTCAAAATGCGCTTAAATTGCTGACGAGCTGGAACTTTATCAAACGCACGCAATTTTCCAGCTTCTGCCATCTTGATATATTCTTTATATCGCGCCGAAAACGCCTCGCCATATAATTCCGTCAAATCTGGAGTTTCTGCTGGATCAAATAAATACCAATCTTGATCTTTTTCTACTCGCTTCATGAATTCATCAGAAATAAAGACCGCCGTATTCGCAAATCTAGTTCGTAGATATGGGTCACCAGAGTTTTGGCGAAGATCAACAAATTGATCAAAATTAAGGTGCCAGTTTTCCATGTAAATTGCAGCTGCACCAGCTTTTTTACCCTTACGAGAAACTGCAAACAACGCCGTATCAATCATCTTCATAAATGGAATTGGACCAGTTGATTCAGTATTGGTGGTTTTAACTGGGCTACCTGCCGCACGTAGCTTTGTAAAACCAATGCCAATTCCGCCCGTGCCTTTAGCAATCCACATTGTGTCGCGAACAGCCTTAGCAATTGACTCCATGTCATCATCGACATTAAGCAAGAAACAGTTACTGAGCTGTGGGAACGAACCGCCAGCGTTAACTCGCGTTGAGCCACCCGGAACGTATTCCAAATTGCTCATGTGATTATAAAACTCAATCGCTGCAGTAGTCGGATCAGCCTCGTTGTAACTAAGCCCCATAGCGATACGCATGTGCGTAAACTGAGTTGTTTCAATTGGTGAACCGTTTTGCTTGCGAAGAGCATAGCGATTTTTATTAGTCACCACGCCCAAATATTTACTCAAATCATCACGCGCTGGATCAAGTTCCGTCGCCAGCTTTTTCAAGTCAAATCGACCGTCAGCCATGCGCTTATCTAGCAATCCTTCTTTTACCCCCGCCTTAACGAACTTCGGAAATTCGCGCGCATGAAGCTTTTTCAGTTCTTCTGCCGTTTCATAATCGCCCAAAATTTGCTTATAGACAGTTTTTAGTAGCAATCGTGCCGCGATTTTATCATAGTCTGGGTCATCCTTAACGTTTTGCAAAACTGTTTGAATAACCGCCTCGTCCAATTGCTCGGTTGTAATTCCATCAAATAGCGTCAATTGCAATTCAGTTGCCACCTGAACGACCTTAGAGATTTGGTCCGGCAAGCCCTCGCATGCCTTTAAAATAGCCGTATTAATTTTATTTGCATCAAACGGCTCTTTTGTTCCGTCACGTTTAACTACGTTAATTTCTTTCACATACCCTCCTTAATTTCCCCTCTTAAAAACAAACCACCAGCACCTCATCTGGTGGCTTATCTTTGTAGCTTGTGTTTTTGTTTATTTATGGGCTCGCTATATATATAGCGTACAATAATAACTATAGCCGCTATATCTAGTGTTTTGCAAGCTATTTAGTAAAAATTACAACCTATTTTTGCTATAATCAGATACAGTATGAAATTTGCCTCAATGCGCGACGCCACTTATTTTTTGGACGAGTTAATCGCCCATCCGCCCGAAAAACATAATCGGCTGGTATATGTAGCGCATATTTTGGAAACTCTTGGTAGTCCGCAAAATCAAATTCCCGCCATCCACGTCGCTGGCACCTCCGGCAAGGGTTCGACTGCTTATTATGCTACCAGTTTACTGAACCGGGCTAACTATACCACCGGTACATTAGTGTCGCCGCATATTGCCAGCGTCGCCGAGCGCTCGCTCATCAACGGGCAGCCGCTGCCTGAACAAGAATATTTGCATTATTTTCAAGCGTTTGCCAATCTTTACGTAGCACACAGCCTGCATCTATCGTATTTTGAATTTTTGACGATTTTTAGTTTTTGGCTATTTAAGAAAATAGACGTTGATTATATCATAATTGAGGTTGGGATTGGCGGTCGGCTAGATACAACCAACGTGATTTTCCGTTCGCCAACTGTACGCGTCATCACTGATATCGGACTAGACCATACGGAATTATTAGGCAATACTCTGACAGAGATCGCCCAAGAAAAAGCTGGTATTATCCATCAAAGCGATTCAGTCGTGATGAACCGACAAACTTCTGAAATTGAAACGATTATTCGGCAACATGCAGAGTCACAGCACTCACAGTTCTCTATTGCTTCGCCAATTATTGACGATTTTCTGAAAATACTGCCGGATTTTCAGCAGCGGAATTGGACATTGGCGTACCGCGCCGTTGAAAAGCTGCTGGCGCTAGATAAAAAGCCGCCTCTGCCAAAAGAGGCTCTGAAAAAATCTGTACATATCACTATTCCCGGACGGTTAGAGAAGCACAATGTTGATGGAGTTGACATCATATTTGATGTTGCGCATAATCCCCAGAAAATCCGCGCCTTGATTGATTCATTACGAAAAATATATCCAGAGAAAAAGCCTGTTTTCGTGGCAGCATTCGGGCAGAATAAGCAGTTGTCGTTGGCGAAATCACTCTCCATGATTGACAACTTGGCACAGCTGACTTACGCCACCACGTTCAGTACCGATTACGGTAAAAACCACCGCAACGTACCGCCAGAAGCCATCCGCCGTGTTATGAAATCTGCAGTCGAGATTGAATACAATCCAGACAGAGCTCTCACAAAAGCCATCAAGAAAGCCCAACAGCTTGATACGTACGTCGTTGTTACCGGGTCGTTTTATTTGGTGAGTGAATTTGCGGCAAGGTAGATCATTATAATGTTCGGAAGAATTTAACAAAAACATCTTCTAGCTTTTCCTGCTGAGCCGCACCGCTTGCCATAAATTGTTTGGCACCAGGCGTTGCGTTTACCTCTATTACGCCGTATTCGCTATCTGATTGCGTAATATCCTTACACGCCAAATCAACCCCACATATTCGTAAATCAAAGATTCTTGCCACCCTGACAGCTAGATCTCGCCACCGCTGATGCATAACTTCACCGACATCAACTGGCGTTCCTCCTGCTGATAAATTTGATATATCCATCAAACGAACATCTGCGCCTTCCGGTATAATATCGGTCATAGACAGACCCATTTTCCCTAATTTATTCATAATTATAGGTAGCTGCCTTTCAAAATGTATATCTCTACCAGAATCTACTAAGGTCTTATGTTTCAAATCAATTAGCTGTTCTAAATTACTTACTCCATCACCCTCAACAGAAAAAGGTCGTCTCTCATAGGCATTAACTACCTCATCATCAAAAACCAATATGCGATAGTCAGGCATTTTTAATTCTTCTTCAATGACAGCTACTTTAACACGTTCCTCGTTATACTGATTAAGAAGCTTATCAAGTTCTTCGGCGGTTTCAACTCTAGCTACACCAACTCCTTGAGAACCTCTGCTAGGTTTAACATAGACAGGAAATCCTAAAGATTTATCAATATAGCCAAGGGCTTCTTTTGTGTCACGCATAGAGTGATTAAACTGCTGACGGTCTGATTGACGCAGCATATCCGCCCACCAAGGTAAAAGAAATTCAGAACCTCTTGCACAATTTATGCCATTTTCTCTAAGCAAAAACTTTGTATACCCCTTATCATTAGCTAATTGCTCTGCACTTCCTGAATTAAACCCAGGATCATGTCCATATAAAACTCTGTGTTCTCCAGAATTATACTCAATTGACGCCACATACCCATATTCAGGTTCGATAATAATATCTTTTATCTCTGGTAACTTACCAGCATTATATGCGTCTATCAAAATATTGATTAAGTACGTATAATGTTCTCTTGGTTCTATACGCTTTTCTGTATGATGCTCGTATATTTCCATAATACCCCCTCAAATATCTCTTGGCGGAAGGAGAGGGATTCGAACCCTCGAACAGATTGCTCCGTTACACGCGTTCCAGGCGTGCCAGTTCAACCACTCCTGCACCCTTCCTTGTTGATAATTATACCACAACTTTATTGCCCCTTATGGTTGCACTTACTGATGTTCATTCTCTATAATAAGTCAAAGATGAAAGAAACTATTCCACCACGCATTAGGCTTGTTAATGTCACCAAAAAATTTGGCTTTGGTGATGCTGAGATTCGTGCCTTAGATAACGTCGATTTAACCGTTAAAAAGGGCGAATTTATTGCTATTATGGGCCCAAGTGGTTGCGGAAAAACTACTTTATTAAACACCCTTGGACTATTAGACCAGCCATCAGAAGGTGAATACTATCTGGACGATGTTGCTGTCGATAATCTCAGCTCACGACGACGCGCCAAAATTCGCTCCAAGCACATCGGCTTCGTTTTTCAGAATTTCAATCTTATTCCTCGCCTGACTGTAATTGAAAACGTAGCGTTGCCGTTAACGTATAAAGGGCTTGGGAAAGTCAAACGACTCCAAGAAGCTAGCCGCATTCTAAAAACTTTTCATCTGGGACAGCGCGAATATTACATGCCGCATCAATTATCTGGTGGTCAGGTTCAGCGTGTAGCAATTGCCAGAGCGTTGGTTAATAGTCCGTCAATTATCTTAGCGGACGAGCCAACAGGAAATTTGGATAGCAAATCGAGTCATCTCATTATGGAAGAATTGTCCGACCTACATCGTCGCGGCAATACTATAATTATGGTTACTCACAACCCAGAATTGACTCATTATGCCAGTCGCGTCATCACTATGTTGGACGGAAAAATCGACACTGACGAGCATAAGGAAAAGCGCAAGTTCACTAAGAAGTTAATTGTCGACGACGAAAAAGAAGAAAAACCTAAGAAGCAAAAATTTTCAAAGAAATCGAGGGCGAAAAAATCGTGAAAATATTAGTAAAAAATCATTTTGAGAACGCTACTCAGGCGCTACGAGCTAATCGCGGACGAACATTTTTGACAATTGTAGGCGTAGCTATTGGCATCGCCAGCATCACCATGGTTCTATCTCTAACTGGCGGATTTAATCACCTATTCGGCGATAATTCCAACCAATCAGACGCTCCTGTCGCCATTGTTAAGTCTGGCAATCAAAAAGCCGTCCCGAATCTGCTGACCGAATCCGACAACACGACGACAGTCAACACATTGACTGAAACGGACGCCAGGGATATAGAGAAAATCGCTAACACAAAAGCCGCACCTATCGCATTTTTACACGCTGAACTGCGCGCCCGCGAAGGTAAAGTCGATATCCAAAACGCCGCGTTAATCGGTAGTACGGAATCGCTAAAGGACGTCGCCAATTTGCAAATTGCTACTGGTCAATTTATTAACGACATCGGCGGAGTTGTTGTTGGTCAGCAATTGTCGGTCGATTTGTTCGGCACCGAAAGATCCATCGGAAACGTTATTTACATCCGAAATCAACCATTGACCGTTGTTGGTGTGTTGAAGAATATTGAAAATCAAGCCAGTTATTTGGACGTAAATTTTAATAACGCCGCCATTATTCCATTGTCTGTGATTAAAAAATTCACTCAAGGAACGCCGCAAATTCAGCAAATCATCGTAACTACCAAAGATCATAAAAATCTCAATTCAGTCATAAAATCGGCTGACGATATTTTGAAGAAGAATCATGATAGCGATAAGAATTATCGAATCGTTTCTGGCGAAGAGATAAACGAAAAGAAGTCTAATGTCGCGAAATTCCTCTCGATAATCTTAACTGTCATCGGCATTATTTCTCTGTTAATTGGTGGAATAGGCGTTATGAACGTGATGCTTGTCAATGTCGCCGAGCGCCAGCGTGAAGTCGGCGTCAGACGAGCCGTCGGCGCCACGGGCTGGGACATCATCAATCAGTTCTTAATCGAGGCAGCGATTATCGGATTCCTCGGCGGAATATTGGGCTACGGCTTAGGCTTGGCAGGAGCTTATATTGCCAGCTTATACTTGCCGCTCACACCTTATATTTATTGGCAAACAGCCGTCTTATCAATTGGACTATCAATAATTATCGGCGTAATTTCTGGCGTATATCCAGCAGCCCGCGCCACCAGACGCGACCCAATTGAATCTCTACGATATTAAATTAACTAAGTTCCGCTTTCAATTTTTCAACCAACTGAACTGGACCAGGATTGACTCCATTAAGAATGGCTGTGTAAATACTAGCCGCATCAGCCAGCACCAAGCCCCACAGTAACTGCTCCATAAGTGTATTTCCTCGAAGTTCCAGTACGTGCGCCTTTGGTCGCTTGCCGCTCAACAAACGATCACTCAGCTCCATTCGCTCACGAATCCTGTCGCGTTCCAAATTGCTACGAATATCAAAAATCGTAAACGGCTTCTCCACAGGATGCGACGACCAACCGATGAACTCGTTATGATTAAATTCTGGATATTGATTCGAGAACGCCAAATTCTTCGCTGATTCATTCCAGCTAATTTTCCACTTATACGCCAGCGGCCAAGTCAACTCACCACCAAAAACAACCAACGTCTTGCCAATTGTTAATTTCGCAATCTGTTTCGCCAAATTATCAGCTTCTGGCGTTTTGGCTGTCCAATTAGATATTTCGCCCGCCAACCAATCAGCGCTATTTTTTACCTGATCATACAAATCATTATCAATCACCCAAAAATGTTGCAATAGTTTCAATAATCCTCGCAGATGATAAACTGTCGACATTCGTGGCTGCGCGCCAGCTGGAACTTGAGCGTAAGTTACATTGTCATTTTTCGCTCGCTCAATCAACACTCCGCCAGTCGACATAGCCGCCAGACACGCCTTCTTCTCCAACGCTTGCTGATAGCAACTCAGAGTTTCCTCAGTATTGCCCGAATGACTAACCGCAATAACCAACGTTTCCTCGCTCACAAATCCCGGCAAATCATAACCCTTCACCACTTCAAGCGGAATATGCAACCAGCCCGCGGTCAAAACTCGAACCATATCGGCCGCTAAAGCCGAACCGCCCATTCCCGCGATCACAATATTCTTAAAATCTCGACGCTGATTCGCACATTCGTGAATCGGCACTTCATATCGAGCTTGTTCTGGAATATTCAAAACGCCGCTTAAAACGTCGCCTGGATCATATTGTTTTATCACATTCATATCATCTAACATCTTGCGCTCCTTGATTAACTCATGTTATAGTGTAACATATATAAGCTTAAACAATTTAATATATAAGGTGGGTTATAATGGATTCTCAAGCTAATCAATCATTCAGTGACGACCAAGAACTGGCTAAGGTATTAGCTGGCGTGTCACAAGGTACAGACAATAATTTACAATTCGAAGAGACAAATGCTACAGCTTCACCTGCAATTAATCCTGCAACCATCTCACCAGATCCTGTCGCTACAGATCAGAACGATGAGCCTGCTATTGATGATGTAGCGAAGCCTACCGCTCCAGAGCCAGTTACGCCAACTCCAGTAGTCAGCGCACCAGCTCCAACTGCAGCCGCAGATCCTGCGCTTGATACGATTAAGCAAACTGCCTTGAACGAGTTGCGTCCATTAGTCGATAAACTAGACGTTTCTCCAGAAGAAAAGTTTGATACTTATCTGTTACTTCTTCGTTCTACGGACGATAAAACTCTGATCGCACCGGCACACGACGCTGCCATAGCTATTGTTGACGAAGCTCGCCGCGCTCAGGCTCTCCTGGATATCATTAAAGAAATCGACTATTTCTCAAATCCTCGTTAAGCCATTCCTCCAAAATAAAAACCCGCCATTTTCGGCGGGATTTTTTATTGCTCGGGGCAGATTTACATCATACCCATTCCTGACATGCCGCCAGGAGCAGCTGCAACTTCAGCCTCTGGAATATCAACCACCAAAGCGCCCATAGTTGCCGCAGTTGACGCAATTGACACCGCATTTTGAACAGCTTCTTTAGTCACGCGAGCTGGATCAATAACACCAGCCTTCTTCACGTCAATCAGACCATCTTCTGGCTTCATAACGTTAACGCCGAATCCAGGTTTACCAGATTCAACTTGAGCAAGCAGCGCATCGGCATTCAACCCAGCATTTTTCATAATCTGCAAGAACGGTTGCTTCAGGGCATCCTTCAAGATTTGTCGACCAACCGACAAACTGTCTGCGCCGCTAACTTTTAGATTGCCAGCTAGATTGACCAAAGTTACGCCACCACCAGCGACAATTCCCTCAGCCAAAGCAGCCTTAGTAGCCGCCACGGCGTCATCAACACGGAATTTCTTCTCGTCAATTTCCGTCTCAGTTGCGCCACCAACTTTAATAACCGCAACCTTGCCAGATAATGCCGCGGCACGCTTGTCGAATTGTTCTTTTTCATACTCGCTTGAAGCATTTTCTGAAAGCGACTTAATCTCAGCAATTCGCTCCTTCACGCCTGAAGGCTTGCCCGCGCCTTCGATAATTGTCGTTTCGTCTTTACCAACAATCACCTTACGTGCCGACCCCAAAACTTCCAAGCCAGCATTTTCAAATGTCAATCCGTGATCCTCAGAAATCACAGTCGCGCCAGTCAGCACAGCGATATCACGAAGTACATCTTTGCGACGATCACCGAAACTTGGCGCCTTAACAGCTACGGTATTAAATACGCCCTTCAATTTGTTCAAGACCAAAATGCTCAAAGCTTCGCCTTCAACTTCATCGGCAATCAAAACCACGTCCTTTTTACCGCTTTGTGCCAATTTTTCCAACATTGGCAAGAATTCTTGTACACTAGAAATCTTCTTATCGGTGATTAGAATTGCTGGCTTTTCGTATACAGCCTCCTGACGACCTGCGTCAGTAACAAAAAACGGACTCACCCAACCCTTGTCCAAGCTAAAACCTTCGACAACTTCAGCTTCTAGTTCCAAACCTTGACCAGCCTCAACAGTAACCACGCCGTCTTTACCGACTTTCTCGATTACGCCAGCAATCAACTTTCCTATTTCCGCATCACCCGCCGAAATCGTAGCAACTTCAGCCACGCGGTCAGACTTGCCTTCAATCGGTTCAGCCAATTTGTTCAATTCTTTAACAATTTCCGCGCCAGCTTGCTCGATGCCTTTTCTAAGTTCCATCGGGTTATGTCCAGCCGCAATCAATCGATTCGCCTCTTTCAAAATCGAGTATGTCAACACCGTTACGGTCGTCGTGCCGTCGCCTGCTTGCTTGTTCAAGTTCTTAGCGGCCTGCTTGATTAAATCGGCACCGACTTTATAGCCCAGCGTTTCGTCATCGTTTTCTGGCAATTCAATTCCTTCAGCCACAGTTACGCCGTCATGAGTAACTGTTGGACCGCCAAAACCTTTCGCAATCACAACATTGCGACCCTTTGGACCGTAAGTTACCTTAACTGCGTCGTATAGCGATTTAGCACCGCCAAGCACGCGATTTCGCGCATCGTCATCATAAAAAACTTTTTTTGCCATAATTAAACTCCCCTTTTTATCCAACAACCGTTGCTAAAATATCTTCTTCGCGAACAACCAAATATTCCGTGCCGTCAATTTTCAAATCTGTAGTCGAATATTCCTTATAGACAATCCGATCACCGACTTTGACGTTCTTCACATCGCCGCCAACGGCTTTAACTTCCGCAACTACTGGCTTTTCTTTAGCGTTATCAGGCAAGTAAATTCCGCTCGCTGTCTGAGTCTTTGCTTCTTCACGCACCGCTACAACACGGTCGCCAAGAGGCTTAATAGGTGTACTCACGTTATCCTCCATTTCGTTAACAACGTATCTATTGTAACGCAACAAATTAGCACTCGTCAAGTGTGAGTGCTAATTATCTAGATACTATTCAGTATTATACGATTAGTAGCTCAGGGAAATTATCATCACCATCATCACCTTCTTCCGATGCAAAGATTCTTCCCATAGAAACACTATCCTTAGTAGCAACTTCCCCCATCACCAGAATAACGCGAGTTCGTGGATTTTCACTGCTCTTCCCAACATCAATAGAAGTAGGTGAAAAGATAACTTTCTTTCTATTAGGAGCAAAACCTCTTCTTTTTGCAATATCATTACCATCAAGATTCTCCTCAATCGTCATTGGAAATCCTGAGCCAAACGGATTAGCACGCAATTCAGCATCAAGCTTCCAAATAGTATCTGGTTCAACAACTTTATAAGCTTTCATACCCTACCTAGACTGCCCTTCTCAGCGTTCTTTGAGCTTTGCTACGCCTTTGCCTTTCAGTGGCAACTATTTCCTTAATTTGTTGTGAGAAGTACGGACATTTACTCTTGATAGTTCTGTCTTCAGGAAGCACTCTACCACAAAAATCATCATCACTAAATCCCGAACAGACTACATAATAACCCGGTCTACGATTCCTTTCTTTTGCCTTATAAGCAGAAATTTTAGTCGCTTTTATATCAATGTTAAATTCAAACCTTTCGCCTTGATCATCAACATAGATAATATGAATATCTCCTCCATTAAGATCATCTTCAATATTAGTCATTTCAGCAAGTTCAACTCCCGGAGTCCAGTTTAAGGCACTTTCAGCAGCAATTTCATGGCGCATTCCCTGAATCACAGCATAAAACGACTGTCTAGCGTACTCAATCTCCGAGCGAGTATAATTAAGCATTAACATAACCTCATTGATGGAATCCATAGTTTCCTTCATACTACTACACTGCTCTTCATCTATCATAGTACGTATGATTTTATTGAATGTCGTAACTGTTTTTTTACACTTTTTTATCTCTTCGCGAGACATATCACTCTTATGATTATTAAGCTTATACTGAGCATTAAGCCAATGCGGCATAACTTGCATGAATTTCAGAGTTCTGTCTTCGTCTGTTTCATATTGACTTTCTTGTTTACTACGACGAATACGTATAGCTTCAGACACAGCATACCGCTTTGCCCCTACCGTTTTTAATGCCGTCCCACCTAACTTTGAGCATATTTCCATATACTCAGAAGATCTCGTGACCTCAGCAGTAGTCTCACTCAATCTCATTCGCTCTCTATCGGATCTGCCTGTATTCATAATTGCTATAATACCATAAAATCATTAAAAAAGCAACCCCACACCCTTCTCCCTACTATTCCTCAATCTGTTATAATAACTCCATGCAATTATTCAAACATCTCTTAGAAAAAATTCTCGGTTCTTTTGTAAAAAAATATCTTAAATCTCATCCTGACGCCAAACTAATTGCCGTAGTCGGCAGCGTTGGTAAAACTAGCGTAAAATCAGCAACCGCCACTGTTCTATCAGAAAAATTCACCGTGCGCCATAGTCGTGGCAATTTGAACACAACCTTAAGTGCGCCGCTGGAAATCTTAGGCGTAGACGGACCAAAAAACGCCAAATCTCCCCTAGCCTGGCTAAAAGTCTTCGCCGCAGCACACGCCAGCATAAAAAACCCCGAATCGCCAGATATAATCATTCAAGAATGCGGTATTGATTGCCCTGGTGAAATGGCTACTTTTATGCGCTATATTCAGCCCGACATTGCCATAATTACCTCTGTTGCACCTGAACATATGGAGTTTTTCAAAAATATGGATACAGTAGCTCATGAGGAATTGTCAATTAGTCAAGTCGCTAAAAAAACCATCTTCAACCTTCACGATATCGATAAAAAATATCATAATCTCATAGTTGGAAATCGCATAAGTTACGGTGACGAATCCGCCGACGTTTTCCTAGAAATTAAAAAGACTACAGATACTGGTTGTATTGTCAATTTAAGACGCTCCGAAGAAACTTCTCAGAATATTAATATTTCTGTATTGGGTAAGCATAATATTCGCTCAATCACTGGCGCGGCGGCGGCAGGATTAGCTTGCGGAATGAATATTGAAGAAGTTGCAGCGGCTTTAACAAAAATTAGACCAGTTTCAGGCAGAATGAATATTTTACGTGGCATACGCGGTTGCACTTTGCTGGACGACACTTACAACGCCAGCCCTATTGCCATGGAAAATTCGCTAAAAACGCTCTATTCCATCTCTGTTAATCACAAGATTGCCGTATTGGGCGATATGAATGAATTGGGCGAAACGTCCGAATCGGAGCATAAAAAAATCGGCGAAATTTGTGACCCTAAACAGTTAGAATTGCTCATCACCGTCGGTAAAATGACAAAGAAACACCTCGCACCAATCGCTGAAAAAAATGGCTGTAAAGTAATTTCTTTTGATACGGCGCTTGAAGCTGGAAAATTCCTGAAAAACAGCGACATTAAAGATACAACTATTCTATTCAAAGGCTCACAGGGCGGTATTTACCTTGAAGACGCCGTGAAAGAATTATTACTCGACCCAAGCGATGCAGAAAAATTAGTTCGTCAATCACAAAGCTGGAAACAGATTAAAGCGAAATTTTACGACTCTTTTTCTCAATCTCAGAAATAATTTCCTGAACGACCTTCTTGTCATTCCACGGAATTCGCTTGCCATTCACAATTCGGTACTGCTCATGACCCATACCCGTAATCAGAACCGTATCGCCACGAACAGCCGACCTCAGAGCTTGATAAATCGCCTGTTTTCGATCAGCAATTTCCGTCATTTTATGAGCCTTTTTCGTTTTCTCAATTCCCTGACGAATCATAGCCCGAATTTCATCTGGATTTTCGTTGTAGCTTTCCTCGTCAGTCAGGAAAATCCTATCCGCCAAATTAGCCGCCAGCTCGCCCATAATCGGACGCTTTGTCTTATCTCTGTCACCACACGCACCAAACACCAAAGTTAATCGCCCCTTGGTAATTTTATGAGTGGTTTTTAGCAATTTTTCCAGCGCGTCTGGCGTGTGAGCATAATCCACAATAATATCAATTCCAAGCTTATTTTCTACTCGCTCGAATCGTCCAGGAATCGCCTCCAAGTTCGCCACGCCTTCTTGGATATCTTCTAACTTTATCCCCAACAAATATGCCAATGACACCGCAGCCGACATATTCATCACGTTAAATTCGCCAGGCAAATTAGTCGCCAACTCCAAATGAGTTTGATGATCAATCAGTAAACTCGCCTCTGTTCCCTTTTTATACAACTTAACGTGCGTTAAGTGAGCTTCAGCTTCCGGATTCGTCCCGTAAGTCATTTTCTCGCCAGAAGCCGTAAACTTATCAAAATATTCAAACCACTCGTCATCACGATTCAGTACGATATATTTCGGCTTTTTCTCAAACAATTTAGCCTTAGCTGCCGCGTAAGCTTCCATCGTTTTGTGATAATCCAAATGGTCTTGAGTCAAATTAGTCATCACCGCCGCCTCAATTGGCACGCCGTCAAATTTATGCTGCGACAGAGCGTGACTTGTTGCTTCTAAAATCACATACTCCACGCCTTCACGCTGAGCTGTCTGGAAAAAGCTAAACAGCCTTGCTACAGTCGGAACCGTCGCATTCAAATCATTTATCTTTTCCTTGCCAGCAATTTCAATCACCGCCGTCGTAAATAATGCAGTCTTAAAGCCAGCCTCTTTCAAGATCTCATTGATATAACAAGCGGTCGTAGTTTTCCCGTTCGTCCCTGTTACTGCGATAATTCTCAAGCCACGAGCTGGATTGCCATATCTTAGGCTAATCATCTTCGTGCGCGCAACTCTATAGGCGTTTTCGGTTTTTTCCAAAGCTCCTTGAGGTAGCGTTTTTCTAGCAATTTTTACCAACTCGTTTTTCATAATATCCATTTTACCACTTATATTTGCTATAATAAAAGCAAATGAGGATTTTGGGAATCGAATCCAGTTGCGACGAAACAGCGGCGTCAATAGTTGAAGATGGCGAACGCTTGCTTTCAAATGTCGTCAATTCACAAATTGATATTCACGCAGAATATGGCGGAGTTATTCCAGAAATTGCCGCTCGCAGCCACTTGGAAGTCGTAAATCCCGTCATTAAAAAAGCTTTGTCTGATGCAAATTGCACTTGGGATGATATTGACGCCATCGCCGTTACTTACGCGCCGGGTCTTATTGGCTCGCTATTAATCGGCACTCTCGCCGCTAGAACTCTCGCTATTATCCATAATAAGCCGCTCTTTAAGATTCATCACGTAGAAGCTCACGTGTACGCCAATTTTATCAATAAGCAATCCGACAATTTATCTCTAACATTGCCGAAACAACAGCCGTCATTCCCTATGCTTTCGTTGATCGTTTCAGGCGGGCATTCGCAGCTTGTCCTATTTAAAAATCACGGTGATTATCAACTTATTGGACAAACTCAAGACGACGCAGTTGGCGAAGCGTTTGATAAAGTTGCTAAAATCATCGGTTTGCCATATCCTGGCGGCCCAGCCATTGCTAAAGCCGCCGAACTTGGCGATCCACACGCGTTCCGCTTACCTATTGCCAAATTATCCGGCGAATACGATTTCTCCTTCTCTGGGCTTAAGACAGCCGTTTTGAGAGCCGTTCAGCACGAAGTCGGTAAAGACTTCACTTTTCCCTCTCATGAGCTTCCAGCGCTCGTAGATGACGAATTACGACGTAATATGGCAGCGAGTTTCCAATATACAGCCATAAAAACTCTCGTAAATAAAACCAAAAAGGCGTTTGACAATTTCCAGCCAGCCTCTGTTGTAATCGCTGGCGGAGTTGCGGCTAACCAAGAGTTGCGCCGTCAATTACGCGAAGCTTTGCCAATTGGCATCGAATACGCCCCTATCCAACTCTGTACAGATAACGCCGCGATGATTGCCACTCTCGGTTATTTCAGATCTCAAATTGACGAACCGACAGATCCGTACGATTTAGAAGTTCAGCCAAGTTTATCAATGACAGCAATATAACGTTGTGAGGATTACAACATGAATCAACATTTTCTACAATCATCAGCATGGGAAAAATTCCAACAATCGCTCGGAAGAAAAGTCTTTCACAACAGAGGTGAAGGATGGGAATATTTCGCAATATTAGAGCGCGGCACAGGCAATTCCCGCTTATATTGCCCCTTCGGTCCAACCGCTATTAACGAAGAAGCATTACGATTGGCACTAAAAGACTTAGCAGAGCTAGGCAAAAAACTTGGCGTAACTTTCCTTAGAGTCGGACCAATTAAACCCACCTTTTCTAAGGTATTATCTGATGAGCATTGGAAAAAAGCCACTTACGTCCATCTACAACCAGAACATACGCACGTTATCAATCTCCAGCAACCAGAGGAAGAGATTATAGCAAGTATGGCGCAACCTGTAAGGAATTGTTATAGGAATTATCACAAAAAAGGCGTAACGGTTCATCAATCTCAAAACCCGGACGATATTAAATATTTCCTAGAATTGATACACGAAGTTGCCAAACGAACTGGCATGTCGCCACACCCAGATTCATATTTTTATAAACAAGCTGGTTCCCTGCTACCATCAAAAGACGCTTCATTTTGGTACGCGACATACGACAATAAAGTAATTGCTACTGCCCTATTTTTCGACTCAAAAACAACTCGAATTTACGCGCATGCAGCAGCGAATTCTACACCAGAATATCGCAAACTTAACGCTGGAACTGCCCTGCTCACCGAAGCGATAATCGATGCAAAACATCGTCAAATTGAGAAAGTCGATTTATACGGAATTGCGCCTGAAAACGCACCAAAAAATCACCCGTGGGCTGGCTTTACGAAGTTTAAGCGATCGTTCGGCGGCGAAGATATCTATTCCGGGTCAACCTGGGAACTTCCCTTAAAGCCACTTAAATATTGGCTATATCGAGCATATCAAACGATTAGAAAATAATCTTAATTTCACCCATCCCGCCGCATAAATTTGTGGTATAATTAAGATGTAATATAAACATGTGGAGAAATTAGAGGATTACATATTTAAGGGCTTTTGCACGTGAAAAGCTACTTTGTTTTCTTTTGTCTTTTTTCACATGAAAAAACCATGGAATAACTTATGCAGCTAGCTAAACAATACATACCAAACGATTACGAACCGAATATTTACGCCCTATGGGAAACCAGTGGCGCATTAGAGCCAACAGGGGTAGGTAAGCCATATTCAATCATTATGCCACCACCTAATGCGAATGGTAATCTACACATCGGGCATGCACTCGATATGAATTTGAAGGATATTCTGATTCGCTATCACCGAATGAAGGGCGACGACGCCGTATTTATTCCAGGTGCCGACCACGCTGGGTTTGAAACTTGGGTTGTGTATGAAAGAGAATTGACGAAGCAAGGGAAGAGTCGCTTCGATTTTTCACGTGACCAATTGTATAGTCAAGTTTGGAATTTTGTACAAGAAAAACGCGGCAATATGGAGCTGCAATTGCGCGCGTTAGGTGTTAGTGCGTCATGGAAGCATTTGACATTCACTCTGGACGACAAAGTTATCAACACCGTATACGACACATTTAAGAAAATGTGGGATGACAATTTGGTTTACAGAGGTGAGCGAATTGTCAATTATTGTACCGAACACCAAACCAGCTTTGCCGACATCGAGGTAGAACATAAGAATGAGAAAGGGAAGTTGTGGAAAATAGCTTACCCGACGCTAGATAAAATTGGCGAGATTATCGTAGCCACTACGCGCCCAGAAACTATGCTCGGTGACGTTGCCGTGGCGGTTCATCCAGACGATGAGCGATACAAAAAATTGGTTGGAACTCGTATTTTACTGCCGATTGTCGATAAGGAGATTCCTATCATCGCGGACGAATATGTCGACATGAGCTATGGTACTGGTGCGGTTAAGATTACGCCAGCGCACGACCCGAACGACTTTGAAATTGCAAAACGCCATAATTTGCCTATAGAATCAATTATCAATCCAGAAGGGAAGATGATAAACGTGCCAGCGCAGTTCTTAGGATTAACGCCAATAGAAGCTCGCGCTCGAGTTTTGGAAGCGTTGGAGGCACTAGAGCTACGCCGCGGTGAGACTGAAATTGAACACGCCGTTGGACATTGTTATAAGTGTGGCAGCGTAATTGAGCCAATGATTAAAGAGCAGTGGTTTATTAAAACACAATCACTCGCACAGCCAGCAATTGATGCGCTTAAAAAAGAAGAAATTACTTTTTATCCAGCATCCAAGCGCAAAGAACTCATCGCATATCTTGAGCAATTGAAAGACTGGAATATTTCACGACAGATTCCATGGGGAATACCAATTCCTGCGTTTGTAAATGAAAATGACCCTAAGGATTGGATATTCGACACTCGCACTAACGAGCAGAGTATTGTTGTAAATGGCACAACATATATCAGGGAAGAGGATACCTTTGATACTTGGTTCTCATCTGGTCAATGGCCATACATCGTAACAGATTACTTAACCGGTGGCGATTTAGCTAATTATTTCCCAACTGACATGATGGAAACTGGTATGGATATTATGCGTGCATGGGTTTCTCGAATGATCATGCTTAGCCTATACCGAACAGGGAAGCTGCCATTCAAAGAAGTTTATCTACACGGAATGGTTAATGACGAGCACAACCAAAAAATGTCCAAGTCTAAGGGTAACGTTATCAATCCAATGGAATTGGTTGCGGAATTCGGATCTGACGCAACGCGCATGGGAGTTATTTCTGGGCGAGCGCCAGCTCAAAGCCAAGCTTTCAACAAGGGATCAGTCATTGCGGCACGTAATTTCTGTAATAAATTATGGAATATCTCCAGGTTTGTCGAGGCACAGATTGGCGATAATCACCAAATTGTCGACTTAGAACCACAAACTCCGGCCGACCACTGGATTATTCGCCAATTGAACGACGCCGCCAATAACATTGCCGTTAGGATAGAGCAGTATCGCTTCTCAGAGGCGTCAGAGACTGTTTACCACACCATTTGGGACGACGTGGCTGACTGGTATATTGAATCGTCTAAAACCGCTATCAATCGTCCGCTATTATCTTGGGTTTTGGCAACTTCTTTGAAAATTGCTCATCCATTTGCGCCGTTCGTTACGGAAACAATTTGGCAAACGCTTAATTACACCGACGGCATTTTGATGCGTGAAGCTTGGCCAACTCCAGAAAAATTCGATCCGATTGCTGCCGAACAATTCGAGCAACTTAAACTCTTGGTTGCCGAAGGTCGCTGGGTGATTGCTGAACTGCCAGGGAATAAGAAATATCGATTGTTATATGGTAACGACAGCCTTATCGCCGACAATCAAGACACGATTAAGCATCTTATGAGGCTTGAGGCAATTGAATACACAGATCAACCGCGTGGACTGAGATTAGCGGCGGCAAACAGGGAAGCGTGGCTAGATATTGATAGTGAAACTCTGTACCAACACCAGGAAAATCTGGAAATGCGCCTAGCCGAAGCACGTCAGAAATTGGCGGGATTAAAGAAGCGCCTGGAAAATCCGACTTACGTTGAAAAGGCGCCAGCCCACCTCGTCGAGGAAACTCGCGAGCAATTAGCCGAGCAAGAAAAAATCATTACTCGGCTTGTTTCGGAACTGGAAGTAATTAGCTTAAAATAGCCTAGCTTACACCTTCAAAATCAAGGTGATATCCGTCAAAAGTATGTTGACCACGAGCGGCATATTTTTGGCGTAATCGCTTCTTATCGTTGTTACGAGGCGTAGTTCGCGGTCGCGCTGAACCTTCTTTCAACACATTTGACAATTGAGTGTGTTCTGGATGAGTATGGGGCTTTGTTTCTGGCATTTTTATTTCACCCTCAACGTCACTTTGAACGCTATATGTTTTCCAAGATGACAAAAACGCTTTATCGACGTTGGTGTCGTGCAGCAGCACACCAAACGCTACATTCAAACTAACAAACATAGTTGTAACGGTGAAAAACTGTTGTACTAAATTCATTTTTATTCTTTCTTTTTGTATCTATTTTTAGAATACTGGTTATAATGTTAGCATAAGCTTTGTTTTTTGTCAAGTATATTTCGCTGCATAAAAATATTCGCCCTTATTTTGGCGAACATTCTGTTTTGGCGGAAGGGGAGGGATTCGAACCCTCGGTACGTTTTACCGCACGCCGATTTTCAAGACCGGTACCTTCAACCACTCGGTCACCCTTCCGTACTATCTCTGAATTTTGGCGGAGGAGGGGGGATTCGAACCCCCGCTACAGATCTCTCCATACTAACGATTTAGCAAACCGTCCCCTTCAGCCACTTGGGTACTCCTCCAAATTCACTATTTAGTGTACCATATAAGTGTAATTATTAATAGCTTTATTATAAATAGGGTATAATAGAATTATGATAAAAGGATATATTTCTAAAATTATAACAGGATTACTTACAATCGGATTTGGCGTAGCTTTGGTGACGGCTCCAGTTTCCGCATTAGGTGAGGGCGGTGCGCCAGCCGGAATTAACGCAGCACGCGGCGACAATACGCCAGCCAACTTAGCTAATGGTGATTCATCAATCGTAAGACGAGCCATCAACATTATGCTATTCGGCGTCGGTGTCTTAAGCGTCGTTATGCTAATCTTCGGCGGTTTCCGCTACGTAATATCTGGCGGTAAAAAAGAATCCGTCACAAACGCCAAAAACACAATTTTATATGCAATCATCGGTCTATTAGTCGCGGTCTTTGCTTACGCCATAATCAACTTCATCCTTGGCGCAGCTTTAAGCGGCGGATCAACCACTAACGTTTAATTGTTCACTAATTCTCATCGTGATATACTAACCTCATGAACGATAGTCCAGAAAACCAAGACTTTGAAACACCATCACCTGACAGGATTGATTTAACCGAGCCAATAGCTTGGAACGCACCAGAAGGCGTACAGGTTCAACGCGGTAAATTGTGGTACGTGTTTTTTGTCATTGTGTTGATAGGTTTAATGGCTTTAGCAATTTTAGTGTTTAAGAACTGGACTTTCGCAGTTTTACTACCAATTATGGCTGTAGCCTTGTTTGTATTATCAAACAAAACCCCACAAATAATAAACTACGCGATTAGCCCCAAAGGCATTTACATCGCCGACGTTTTACACGATTTTAGCGAATTTCGCGCATTTGGATTAATTCACGAAAACAACCAACATTCGATTCTATTATTGCCAGTAAAACGATTTTCGCCGGGTTTAACTATTTATTTTTCCGAAGCAGAGGGCGAGAGAATCGTCGATATGCTCGGAGCGCGCCTACCAATGCAAGAAATTAAGCCAGACGCCTTAGAGAAGTTTATTCGGCTGATAAAGCTATAGCTTGATTGACTATATTTTATGTGGTAGAATACAAAAGTTCAGTGCTTTATAGCAATGAAGGTACCTTATATTTTTTGTTGCGGCCAATCGTTTTTTTCGAAAGGCTGTATGCACCCGTAGCTCAGCTGGATAGAGCGCTGGCTTGCGGAGCCAGAGGTCGTAAGTTCGAATCTTGCCGGGTGTACCAATTAACCTAAGGAGGGGTATGAATTTTATTAAGTACGTAAAATATTCAGGATTGGGAATTATAGCAATCTGTTCGACTGCTATAGCAATTTTAGCTGGCGCAGAGTTCTTTGAATTGATAACTTGGAATGAAGCTAGTAAGTGGATGATTAAATTTTGTCAACTAGGTGGCGTCGGTTTAGCTCTATGTATCGTCTGGAGTATTATCGGCACTATAGTGACCAAAGACTCAAAGAAGACTGATAAAAAATAATTTCCCGAATTAGTTAGATATGGAGAGGTGCAGGAGTGGTTGAACTGGCCGCTCTCGAAAAGCGGTATGGGGCAACTCATCGAGGGTTCGAATCCCTCTCTCTCCGCCATAGATATTATGAAAATCACCATTATAACGATCGGAAAAAAGAATGAAGCCTGGGTCCAACCAGGCGTTTCTCGTTTTTTAGAGCGTCTACGAGCACCTTTTGCTGCGGAAATGATTATTCTACCGCATTCAAGCTTTGAAGGCGACAGGGCGCGCCAGGAAGAGTCTGAGCGTATTTTTTCACGCCTCAATTCGGACGACTTTGTTATTTTGCTCGATGAGCGCGGTAAAAACCTATCATCGCCAGAATTATCTGACCTAATAACCGAACATATCGACAAGCATATCGTCTTCATCATCGGTGGCGCTTACGGAGTTACCAGCGATTTGCGCCAAAAATCCAACATCGTTTGGTCGTTATCGAACTTAGTGTTTCCACACCAATTAGTTCGGCTTATTTTAGCCGAGCAATTGTATCGCGCCCAAGAAATCCATCGCGGCAGCCATTATCATCACTCATAATTTCGGACGCCCATGCCTGGCAATAACCGCAATTTCCACGTGTTTAGCGCCATTTTTCTTCAAACATTCCGCCGCCGCCAACACGGTTGAGCCAGTCGTAAAGATATCGTCAATAATGATATACCGCTTATTTTTATCAACTTTACCCGCAATTTCAAAAAACTCCTTTGCTTGACGTTTTCTCTGGGCGGAAGACTTCGTAAAGTGCTGAGTGACGTTATTTCTGCGCCGGAGCAGGGAACAACACTCTATTTTTCTACGTCGAGATAGTTTAATAGCAATTTTTCGGATATGATCAAATCCACGACGCCGAATATTCTTAGAAATTGTAGGAATTTGTACGATTACTGTATCTGGCGGCAATTCAGGCAGAGCTTCGTCTAAGAACTCACTTAGTAGATCAGCCGCCGCCTGAACACGGTTAAATTTATAATCATCAATGATCTTTGCAACAACACCTGTACGTCGTGAAAAACACCAGATCATATCACAGGGAATCTTATGCTTTTTACATAAGTTGCCATTCTCCAATAAATCACCACATAATACACACATATCGTACTTCCGACTTGTGATGTATTTTTTACAATCTAAGCATAAAATACCACCCGTTTTACCACACTTATAACAGTGGTGAGGAGCGATAATTGATAATAACGTGTCAAACATTGTAATTTTTACGTTTTAAGCCTTTCTCTGTTGATTATAACGCACATTACAGTTATACTAATAGAGACTTTGTCAATGAGCCTATTATAAAAGTGGAGGAAATTATGGCCCGAAAGCAAGATGATACATTACTAACAGAACAGGAATTGGCAGCGGCGTTTATTGATGATGATAACGACGATCTGCTACCTGGTTTTAACGACGACAACAGTAGAAGCAACAGTACACCAGCAACACGACCCGATGACAACTGGGAAGATGAGGCTGATGATGCAATGGGTCAATTGGCCGTTGACGTTTTTGAGACAGAAAACAACCTAGTTATCAAAGCTCGTACTGCCGGCGTAGATCGAAATGACCTAGACGTAAGTATTTCTGACGGTATCTTAACTATTAGTGGCACACTGTCTAGTGGTGACGAAGCAGATGTTCGCCAATGGCACATCCAAGAATGCTACTGGGGCGAATTCAGTCGTACATTAGCATTGCCAACCGCTGTAAATGAAGAAGGCGTTAAGGCAGAATTAAAAGACGGCGTTTTGACAATTACTTTTGAAAAGATAAAGCAAGAAAAAGCAAAGAAGATTCAAGTTCTGTAAAAAATCATTTCACAGAAAATACCGTCACAAGTTGGCGGTATTTTTTTAGCCACAAAAAAAGAACCTCGTCAGCGAGGCTCTTTTTTACCGGTAGGGTAGATTAACCCTTAAACTTATCGATAACCATATTGACGATTGCATATGCCAAAATAGCGATCACCAAACCGACAATTGCGTACAAAACTGTGTTCTTAGCCGCCTGAACCTTATTACTATCACCAGCTGAAGTAGTGTAGCGGATACCACCCCAGATAAGCATAATAACACTCAATGCACCAACGGCAAACAAGAATATATTTACAAATTGCTTAACCAAAGTTTGAGGATCTGAAGCGGTTTCACTCACACCTTCTCCTCTTGCACTGCTTACACCATTAGTTAAGGTAAAATCACTTTCAGCGCTTGCAGCTGGAGCTACAGCCAAAGCAACAGTTGGTACTACCAGTAGTCCCGCCAAGATTAATTTTAATTTATTCATTGTTATTTTCTCCTTGTTTAATGATATTACTATTATACATTTTTATCTGTTATTTGCAAAACTAATTAGTCTTTACCTCAATTCCGAATTGTCTCAAAATCATCTTAACTATAACCCATGCAAGAACAGCCACAATTAGACCAACTATCGAATAAGTGAGAGCAGTTTGAGCAGACTTCGTTTTTGCGGCATCTCCAGCTGAGGTGATATAGCGAAATCCGCTAAAGATAATCATAGCAACAGATAAAATACCCACAGCCCACAGTAGAAAATTAATCAATATACTTATTAATCCACCTTCACCTGCAATGCTTTTATTTTCCATATCCGCCGTAGTAGCAGTTGTTATACCTTTCTTTACGACGCTATTAGCAGCTTGCGCGGAAACGTTTGTCGGAAGAGAAGCTACTGATATGGCTGAAAATCCAAACACCGAACAAGCTACAATTAACGCCGATAATATCATTTTTTTCATTTTTACTCCTTATTATGATTACTAGATTCATCATGTTTGACGGGCTTATTAAACCCATCAAACACAAAATTGACAATCGCTGAAGCGAATATAGAGACTATTAAGCCAACGACAGCATATAAAATGGTACTTCTGGCTTTTGCAGCCTTCTGAGCATCACCACTGGAAAGTGCAAACAAAATACCACCAATAACTATCATAATAATCGAAATAGCACCGACAGCCATAAGTAGAACTTCAACGATAGTTTTTATAATACCGCCCACTTGATCTCCGCCGCTATCTTTATTTTTACAATAGACAGAGTTTTCATTTTCCTCTGAGCAAATATTAATACCGTTAGCTGCAGATACCACTGGAGTAAACACACCAAGGAGACTAACCATCAACATTCCAGCTGTCAGAATTTTCGTAAAAATCTTCATTTTAAACCTTTCCTATAATATAACCTGTTATAGCAATCGCGTTAGCAATAATTACCAAACCGATGACTGCATATAGAATAGTATTCTTTGCGCTAGCCGTCTTAGCTGGATCGCCGGCAGATAGGGAATAATTTATCCCAGCAATAATAACAATTATAACAGCTATGACACCAGCCACCCAAAATGCCAAATTAACAAACCTCATAATATCTACATCATTATTCTGCGGCACACCAAGACTATCAGCACTCCCCAACAATCCAGCAAAAAATTCCATATATCTCATTTTATACTCCTATATTTGATGATATAAAGTTAACCAACGCAACAGAAGCTAAGGCGATAACCAAGCCAATCGCGGCACTCATAATAGTCTTTCGCCCGTGCGCAGCCTTATCTGGAGCACCGTTACTGGTCATCATCAAGAAACCACCGTATATAATATATCCAACGGTCGTATAACCAATAAGTTGCAGCAAATCATCAACGATATTAAGCGCGATTTTCCAGATAAATTTTGCCTGTGAATCAGCGTCTGAACCAATATCTTTAATAGAACAGTCACCTTTCGTCAATCCATAATACCACGGCTTTAATGTTAAAATTTTACCTTTTTCATCACATTCATTACCTTTACTTTCAGCAAAAGAAGTATCCGGGAAAGTCATACTCACCCCAAACGACCCTATAATCATTAAAGACATTGCTATTATAATCTTCTTCATTAATCGAAAACCCCTCCTGGAATAATAAAGTTAGTAATTGCCACCATAAACGCAAACATTATTATCCCAATAACAGTATTCGTCCAGACTTCACGTGCTTTTTTTATCTTATCTGGACTACCCTCAGAAGTGGTATATAAGAATGCGCCATATATAACAGCACCAACTGCCGCAACCAAAACTCCAGCGGTTAAGATTTTAATAACTTGTTTAATTATGTTGATAATTGCCGTGCTACCTTCGCCTTCACAAGAAATAACAGAAGTTTCCGCGCCACCGCAACTGGCGGCCAAAGCTATTCTGGGTATAAAAACGCTCCCTGCGATTACTGTTGCGATGAATATACTGATTACAATATTTCTTTTTGTCATAAAATTTTCTCTTATACAGAAATTGTAAAATAGTCAAGCGAAAAAAGCAAATATTTTCCTTGAAAAGACGTGGATTATCTGGTAATATGAAAAGTATTGATATGCGCTCGTAGTGAAGTTGGCCTATCACGCCTCCCTGTCACGGAGGAGATCGCCGGTTCGAATCCGGTCGAGCGCGCCACAGATAATTCACCCCCGGTAGGGTGTTTTTTTATGGAAAATATACCATTTTTATTGCATTTCTGTACAATTTATGTTATTATATAGCCAATTGGACTGGAGAGTCTAAGGAGTTTTTATAATAAAATACCTGACAATGTCAGAGAAAGGACCCCAAGCGTTATGATTTATAACCCTAATAATATCAATAACCCAAGCGGTTCAGAAACACGATTTTCAACTTTACTTAGAAAAAAGGCCTTAAAGGGCATCGCTGCAATGGCGATGCTAGCTGCAGTAGCTCCACTGTCAGCCTGCGGTGAGACTTACACCGAGCCAACTCCAGATGCAACATCTACCTCGCAGGAAACTCAAGATCCTACACCTTCAGCAGAAGAGACAAGCTCTCCATCACCAGAGGTTAGAGAAATCCCAGAAATTGAGGGGCTGGATGATCTTCTAAGCTCTTTGGATAATGCAAAAGACACGAATGATCTGAGGGCAGACTTCATTAATTATACAAACATGCATGTTAACAGCGAATCTGCAAAATTAGATATTGATGAGTTTGGTCAGATAATTACAACAGACGAAGAACTACCTGAAGTTATGAAAAATATCGGAGAACACAGCGCTTACAGCATTAATTTAATGGCCAAATCCTACTTTAAACTAGTCGACGAAGGCAGGGTGGAAGAAGCGGACAAGATGCGCGATGCCTACCTAAGCAGTATGGCTATAGGACATGCTCAAGAAGTGATAGCTAATTTGTTTGAAGGGTATAAAAAATACCCTGAGACAAAATATCGTCAATATAACGCTTTCGACCTATTTCCACTAGATGGGCAGCCAAATAAAATATTTGAGTCTACGGGAAAAGATGGTCTTTATCCAAAGCTAGTCCGAAACAACCTTAATAACGCAGATCCTTGTTCTGATGAAGGAGATCTTACACGATGCAATGGTCTAAATTACAGTGGTCAGATTCCTAAATATCAAGCAGCTTATCTAACAGGAGATGGGGTTACAGAAATAATGACTGTTGTTAATACTGTCGACACACTAAGAAGCGGAAGTGCCGAATATCTAAACTTTGACCCGTCAAAGAAGCAGGCTGTTGATGGGACAGCGGACCGCACAGTAAAGGTTAGAGTAGCTCCTGTGATAATTGATTTCCGAGGAATCGACGGACCCAGTAGTCTTTATAAACAAGGAAGCCCGATGCCATTCACTATAAATGGTAAAGACGTACCAGCATACGAAATCCCTGAGATACGGAATGCTTGGAAAGATAGCGAAGACAACTAAATTCTAAACTTAATAACCCTTGCATAAGCACCTTCATATGTGATTAAATGAAGGTGCTTATGTTTATCAAAAAACAATCGTCTAGCTGGACAGGGTGGTTTAAGAATTCTGTAATGTTTTTATGCTTATTAGCATTTTTTATAATGCCAATTGCTAATATCCTGTCAGTTAACCCAGCTCTGGCTGCTAAAAATCCAGGATACTTCGAAAGCCTACCAGATAAAGATAAATACAAATTTTTTCAATATGCCACAGCGATGTCATATTGTTTTAGTGGCAAATCTCACAAAGACCATGGGAGTAGTCTGAATTTCAAAGTCCATAGAAACGTTGACGGTAGTCTGTCTAAGGGCATAGTGTTCAATGATAAAAAATGGGATTTGGACGGGAGTGCAGTTAATTTTGATTTATATGTATATACTGGAACAATGTCAAACGTGGATGGAGATGATCCAATAAAAGGATATGAAGACGGTTATATCAGATGTACAGATGAAAATTTCCAAAAGGAAGCCTTTAAAACTTTTGGTATAGAGCCTAATGAGCTATTATGCCAAATGGGATACAAGAAGAATGGTCATAAAGACGCGAGCGTTGAAGAGTGTATAACTTTAGGCAAAAATAATGATTTCGAAACTCAGGATTTACCTGCCCCTCCTGGTGACGTTAATTTTATAAACGCTCTTACCACATTAACAGGGTACCCCAATAATGCGGAAGACAAAATACCCTACATAAAGTATCGTAAATATCTAGATTGGGCTATGGGCTGCGTCGATGGCGAAGAAGTGAGTGTGCCCTCTGGTAATACACGAACTCTTTCTGTCGTTAGAGGAGGTAAGGTTGTAGATACCTATCGAGTAAAGGGCAGTGGAGAGTATGTATGGAGTGATGAAAATAAATACAATAACATATCACAATTTAAATGTGACACTGTAATAGCTAACTTAAAAACAGCAGCCAATGAATATGCTAAATCCTTAAAAGACGCTGCAATAAAAAACGCCTGCTCAACATTTACAGGAAAAGAGCTTGAAGCTTGTAAAGCCGGAATAGAACATAAGGATGATCCTACATACTGCGAAACACAATACAAGGGTAGAGACAAAGAGATAAGCGCCTGTAAACAAGGTCAGTCTGCTGAAATAGAAACTCCATCGGAAGGTGACGGCGGAGAAGAAGAGGGGAAAAATTCATGCGGAGTCGACGGTATAGGGTGGCTCGTTTGTCCTTTGATGAGTTTTGCTGGTAGCCTGGGAGATGCCTCATACTCCGCAATATCGTATTTTCTATCTATCGATAAAGGAATCTTTAAGGACCAAGAAAATGGAGGATTAGAGCAAGCTTGGAAGTTCTTCCGAGATATTGCAAACGCCGTATTTGCCGTAATATTCCTGTGGGTAATATTCTCCCAAATAAGCAATGTCGGCGTCAGTAATTATGGAATTAAGAAAATTCTACCAAGGTTAATAATAGGAGCTTTGCTCGTAAACTTATCTTTCTATCTCTGTCAAATAGCAGTAGACCTGTCTAATATCCTCGGTTTTTCTCTTAAAGGAGTTCTGGAGGGGGCAGCATCAAAAGTCGGCACCCAATCAGCAGAAGTTGGCACCTTCAACACCTTAATCGTTGGCGGGCTAACACTAGCTGGAGTAGGTCTGTTCATATTCCTTGCTGTAAGTATACCTACTATCATGGCTCTACTTTTGGCTTTACTCGTCGTGCTGGTTATATTAATCGTTCGACAAGCTGCCGTCATATTGTTAATAGCAATATCTCCATTAGCATTTGCAGCATGGCTTCTACCAAACACTGAAAATTTATTCAAAAAATGGGTATCAATACTTAGGGGGTTGTTAATTGTATTTCCTGTAATATCTCTTCTGTATGGAGCTGGAAAGTTAGCGGGAGCCGTATTGGCTGCAGTCGGTACAAACGATCCAAACAATCCGAAAGAAACCATGCAAGTTGCAGCATTGGCAGCGTCTATTTTGCCATTAGGCGCCACACCTTTCGTGCTAAAGAGTTCATTAAACTCATTAGGTAGTTTTGCAGGAAAACTTGGCGGATTGAGCGGTTTGGCTAATAAGAAGCTGGGTAGTACTATCGCGAACAAGTCTAGAATAAATGACGTTAAAAATGCTTGGAAATCTCGATCTGCTAGAAAGCTAGCAGAAAGAAGATCCGGCAATACTAAGTGGGGACGAACCGCAAGTAATCTTAGGAAAAAAGGCAACCCTATATTTATGAGAGGACTTGGAGTGGCAATGAATCCTGCAGCAGCCCTTGATAATAGCTGGGTTGGTCAAAAGATAGGTCTCAGTAGCGGTGCGGGGGCAGCACAAGAAGCCTACGATAAAGCCGCTATGGAAAAAGCTGAACGAGCAATCACGTATCAATACAATGGAGATGCTGAGGAAGCCCTAAAGGACAAAAAAGCCGACAAGTACACTAGGATTGCAGCCGTTAACCAACTTAAGGGACAAGGCGCTCATGGTGCGGACGTAGTGGCTAATTACCTGAGAGATGGTGGAGAAGTGGATAGTGTAAGTATGGCTAATGCATTAACCGAAATGAAAGGGTCCCACGCTGGAGTTTCTGAGGCAGGAGTTAGTGCTCTTAAGGCTCTTCAACATGGAGACTCCAGTTTTTCACTCGGGAAAAAAGATTCGTCAGGCAATGTCGTTGGCGATTCAGCAAAGGACGAGTTTAATAGCCTAACCAAGGAAGGTGTACGTAAACTATCTAATGAAGGTATTGCTAAACAGAGCGCTGACGCCATTAAGCACTCTGCTATAAAAAGAAATGACGCTCTTAAGCTGCTGAAAGATGATAGACTCAGGTCTATGATGAGTCAAGAGACAAAAAATGCTCTTGTCCATAGATAAGTAGTTATAATACAAAAAATTAAAAGACAGGAAGTTACTTTATTAAGGTTTCCTCCTATAGCGCCTCGTAGCGCCACTCTCTTGACTTTTTCCATCAAAAATGCTAATATAACCTCAGATGGAGTGGTTAATTTCCCGTAAGCAGCTTCTTAACAAGTGGCTGCAGTGGTTTATATTGCTGATAGCAGGGATGCTGGTGGGCATTTTTCTTAATACCCTAACACACTCAACCTCTGTTTACGCCGTAGACGCAGAATGGAGCGGCCATAATTTAACCTATAATAAAGAAAAATATACAAAGGTAAGTGATGATAAAAAGATCAAACAATTCAACCTACCTGATAATTCGCTTGTTTATGTTAATGAAGATAAGAATAAAAAAGAAACCAAGGTTATTTATTTCCCAGCAAACGAAATATCTTCGCTAAGTTCGGCAACCTACGCGGTTTATTCATTTACGCCACCAAACACCTACGAGCAAACCAGCACTTCAACTATTTCAATTGAATCGCCATCTGAAAATTCAACCAGCACTTCTTGTGACGTGCAGGGAATAGGATGGATTATCTGTCCAGTTTCCAACTGGTTAGCTGATGGCATAGATTATATGTACAGCGCGCTTCAGGAGTTCTTAAAAACTAAGCCGTTAGAAACAACCAACCAAAACAGTGGAATTTATCTGGCGTGGGTCATTATGCGAAACATTAGCAACGTGGCGTTTATTGTGGTGTTTTTGGTGATTATCTACTCACAATTGACCTCTGTAGGAATTAGTAATTACGGCGTTAAAAAAATGCTCCCTAGGTTAGTAATTGCGGCGGTGTTGGTTAACTTATCATTCACGTTTTGTGCTGTATTGCTAGATTTATCAAACATAGCCGGCTATGCTTTCCAAGACGCTTTCATGGGGATTAAAAATACCATATCCACTGTAGGAGAAAATACAAGTACATGGACGTGGTCGGAAGTTATCAGTACAGCACTGTCAAATGGAGCGTTGGCGGTAGGAGCAGGATACGCCGTATCACTAGCACTTACTACTGAAATATTACCAATGTTAGTACCTGCCGCGACATTAGCTGGCTTAACTTTACTCTTCATACTCCTAATTATGGCGGCTCGTCAAGCACTTATTATTATACTAATTATAGTTTCACCACTAGCATTTGTTTGCTACTTATTGCCCGGAACAGAAAAGTGGTTTAAAAAATGGCGAGACTTATTCTTCACGATGTTAGTATTTTTCCCGGCATTCGCTGTAGTATTCGGCGGAGCTCAATTGGCAGGAATACTAATTATACAAAATGCCTCTGGCTCAAATGGTGCAATAATGCACGTACTAGGAATGTTGGTTCAAATAATACCTTTGGCTATAACTCCTCTAATTATGAAGTTCAGTGGCGGAGTATTAGGTAAATTTGCTGGGTTTGTTAATGATAAGAATAAGGGATTATACGACAGAACCAAGAACTATGCTAAAGATCGTCGTGAGACCATTAAAAACAAGAAGTTGGCTAACCCCAATATGGCGCGATTCAACCCAAATCGTTTACGCCGTTGGGCAGATCATAAAGGTAGAGCACTCAAAAAAGATCTGGAAACTTCACAGAAAAATGCCGAGAATTCATTTAGAGATACAGCCAGGTATAAGAAGTTAGACTTAGACGCCAGACAGGCTTCCAGGCGTGCAGATCTGTTATCCGCACAAGATGACAATCGCTACACCGAAGCTACGCTGGGCCATGCACCAACTGATACGTATGGGAAGAGACCTCTGTACGATCGTGCTCTACGAACCGTGTCAGCTACCTATGCAACTCGACGAGATTTGAAAGCTCATCAGCAGCAAACTGCATTCATGAATGACATTAAAGACCTAGAAACAGAAATTGCAGTGTCCGGACTAATTAAGAATAACGCTCAACGCCAGCAACATAGTGAATTTGCAGAACAATTGATAAACAGCAAGGAACTTCGAGAGAAAGCTGGCGGCAACGTATTCAAAGATGCAAATGGCAATTTGATTGGTGCAAATGCAGCCTTAGCTTCAGCCATAGCAACCAGCCGCAGTGAGTACGCCAAGTCAATTGATGAGGCTCGTCAAATTATAAAGCACTACAAATTAGATGCAAAACAGAGACAGGGATTAGCCCTGGATAAGGTATCTATAAACCTTCCTGGTGGAGTTAATTTATCTGGAGATAGTATATTTGTACGTGAAGCCGCAATTGAAGAGCAGATTAAATACGGTACCGCAGCGGAAGTTGCCGAACTTCTTAGTGAATTGCCGCCAGAATTCTACTCTTCTGCAGCTTCAGCATTAGCAGAATCTGGTGTAAAGAATAAGGCGTCCTTTATGGGAGGTAAGCTTATCGATGATATGTTGAAGGGCGATATTAATAACAGGGGAGACCTCATGAATCACTTCGCCGAATGGCTAGAGGGTGGTAAGTACAAGCCAGAGACTTTAGCACCGACAGATGCTGACGCTGTTAAATTGTTAATCGAAGCTGTAAATACTACATCTGTGATTACTGATAAGAGACGTCAAAAACTTAAGAAAGTCATCGACACTATTCTTACAAATGAAAGACTATCTGCAAACATAACAGATGCCGCCAAAGAGCAATTTGAGCATTTCCGAAACATACTATAATAGCTGTGATTTTGATATAATATAAGCAGTATGTCGGTGTATAAAGTTCCTCAAGATGTCGAGGCGGAGGACAAGCTGCTCGGGCCGTTTAGTTTCCGACAGTTTGTGTTCTTAATTATAGCTGTTATCGGAATCGCTATTGCGTACGGTTTGAGTACAATTTTACTACCTTTGGCAATAATTCCTGTGCCGATAATTCTATTCTTTGGAGCGCTGGCTTTACCTCTTAAAAAAGATCAGCCAATGGAAGTTTATTTGGCAGCAGTCATTTCTTTTATGCTAAAACCCAAAAAACGTCTATGGCAGCCTGATGGAATTGAAAGATTAGTCGAAGTTATCGCACCAAAAGTCGAAGAAAAGACTTACGGAAATAATTACGATCAAGCCGAAGTCCAGCGAAGATTGTCATATTTGGCGAATTTGGTAGATAGTCAGGGTTGGTCAATTCGTGGCGTCAATAATCCGAATAGCTCGATGCGTGCTGACTTATTTAACGAAGGACAGGCAGCTAACGACATATTGGATGAAAATAGTGCTACGGCGCAAAATATCAATCACTTAATAAATCAGTCAGATGTTCGTAGACGACAAGAAGTTATCCAAAAGATGCAAACAGGGCAATCTACTACGCCGCCTCCTACGCAAACACCTCAAACACCTCAACCGTCTCAACCAGATAATCCTATTCCAGTCGCACCACTACAAATGAACCCGTACCCAACAATGCATCAATCTGTATTAAATCCAGTGTCCGGACGGCCTGCCGCGAATGCTCCAGTTCAAACTCAGCCGACAGCCACGCCGCAAACTAGCGTAAACGAGGTGCCACCTGCTATAATAGAACTGGCAAATAACCGCGACCTCTCGATTGAAACGATTGCGCGTGAGGCAAATCGAATTCAGCAAGAAAATAAATTATCAGATGAGGAAGTGGTGATTTCACTACGTTAGGTGGGGTTTATGCAACCAGAGTTACAAAATCAACAATCTTATCAGCAGGTTCCGCAAACCAATGCGGCTCTTCCTGGTGTCCCTCAGCAGCCATCAGGGGCAATTGGTTCGGGACCAAATCCAGCCACACCAGCTCCAGATAAAACCCCTGACGACAAGAAGCAAAAAGGACCAATTAGCACTCAGAATACGCTGCTTTTCTCTGAAATGCGCGAAAATATGATCATTATGAGCGACGGTAGTTTTCGGGCGGTAGTGGAATGTGAATCAATCAACTTTGATCTGATGAGTTCACGCGAAAGAGAGGGAATTGAGTTCAGCTATCAAAACTTCATTAACTCTCTATATTTCCCAATTCAAGTTCTTATCCGCTCACGCCGCGTGGACATTGGCCCATATCTGGACAGATTGGCTGAAATTCGCCGCAATCAAGACAATATGCTCCTCAATGTCCTAATGGACGATTATATGGATTTCATTGATATTCTGGCGCAAGAGGCAAACATTATGGATAAGAGTTTTTATGTTGTCGTTCCATATTATCCAGCTGGCGAGGAAAATGCCTTCAAACAACAGACTAAGGGATTGTTCAATAGCTTCTTTAGTGGGAAAAAAGAGGCAACCGTAACAAAAATTGACCAAGTCACCTACACCAAAGCCAAAGATGAAATTAAAAACCGCGTCGATTCGGTTATGAACGGACTATTCCAAATGGGCGTAAAAAGTTGGCAATTAAATACCAGGCAACTGGGTGAGCTATTCTACACTTCGTATAATCCCGACACGTCGTCACGTGAATCATTAGAGGACATTGACCCAAGCGAACTTACGACCACTTACGTAACTAAGGGAACTGGTCCATCACCGAGAGGAGGAAGGTCATAATGGCAAAGAAGAAATTAGATGCCGTTGATATTGCTGCTCAACAACGAGCTCGTGAACAAGCCGAAGTCGAACAAGCCTTCTTAACCGGTGTTCGAACTTTGCGTGATTTTATTGCGCCAAGTAGTATTGAGCTTCATTCTGACCATTTCCGACTTGGCTCAAAATACGGCCGCACGATGTATGTTTATGGCTATCCTCGTCAAATCTACACTGGCTGGCTTAGCTCAATCATTAACATCGATGAAGTGCTGGATATTAGTATGTTTATTTATCCAGTCGATACGCAAATTGTCCTGAATAACCTGCGCAAAAAAGTTACTCAGCTGGAAGCAACCATGAATATAAACATGGAAAAGGGAAAGGTGCGCGACCCAGGCTTGGAAGCGGCTTTGCAAGACGCTGAAGAATTGCGCGATCAATTGCAGATTGGCGCCGAAAAGTTCTTCCGCTATGGCTTATATATCACGCTTTACGCCGACAGCTTGGACGAACTAAACTTCATCCAACATAAAATTGAAACTATTTTTGGCCAGCAATTGGTGTTCTCAAAAGTGGCTTCCAGCCAGCAGGAGCAGGGATTGAATAGCTCTATTCCACAATTGACTGATGAACTACAGATTCGCCGCAACATGAATACTGGCGCAATTTCAACAAGCTTTCCATTCACTTCAGCCGATTTGACGGACAATAAAGGCGTGCTTTACGGAATTAATATGCATAATAATGGCTTGGTGATTTTTGACAGATTCTCTCTGGAAAACGCCAATATGGTCGTGTTCGCTAAGTCTGGTGCTGGTAAATCATTTACCGTTAAGTTGGAAGCTTTAAGAAGTATGATGGTCGGGGCTGATATTGTGATTATCGACCCAGAAAATGAGTACCAAAAACTATGCGACGCAGTTGGTGGCAGCTATATTCGATTGAGTTTAAGTAGCGACACGAGGATCAATCCGTTTGATTTGCCGCGTGTTATTGATACCGATGAGGCAGATGACGCGCTGCGCGCTAACTTAGTTACGCTACACGGACTGCTCAGGCAAATGCTGGGCGGCGCAGGAGTAGGAGCTGGCGGGCAAGTCGTAGCAGGACTATCGCCAGCAGAAGAAGCTGATATTGATCAAGCATTAATCGACACTTACGCGCGCGTCGGCATTACTTCAGACCCATTGACGCACAATTCCACGCCACCGACGATTTCTGACCTATACGACACCTTACTTCACATGGGCGGAACTGGACCAAGTCTGGCTCAACGACTTCGCAAATTTACCTCTGGAACGTTTGCGGGAATATTCTCACAACAGAGTAATATTGATATTAACAATAATATGGTCGTCTTTAATATTCGCGACTTGGAAGATGAACTGCGACCAACGGCGATGTATATTGTTCTGAACCACATCTGGAATATTACGCGCACCGACCAGAGGAAACGTATGTTGATTGTTGACGAGGCTTGGCAATTGATGAAATATGACGATTCTGCCAACTTCTTATTCTCATTAGCCAAGCGCGCCCGCAAATATCAATTAGGATTAACGACGATCACGCAGGACGTGGAAGACTTCGTTGGAAGTAAAATGGGGCGAGCAATCGTTTCCAACTCTTCAATGCAGCTACTTTTGAAACAGTCCGCCAGCGCCGTTGACGTTTTGGCGCAAGTGTTTAAATTGACAGATGAAGAACAGAAACGACTAGCCAATTTCCCAGTTGGGCAAGGATTATTCTTTGCTGGACAAAATCACGTTCACATCCAGATTCAGGCTAGTGATACCGAGTATAATTTGATCAATACAAATCCTGTATCGCAACAAATAAAACCGTCAGATTCGCCAATCGGCGGCTACGGAGCGGTGTAGAAAAATAGCGAGAAAATATGGCACGAGTTGATTATACGACAGATTCCAAAACCGACAGCAGATTAAATCCTGCTGAACAGGCTGAGTTTGATCAAATCTCGGCTGGTTATGACAGCGGGTCAGAGCTAAGTGATCGCGAAAAAGATGCCATAAATGACCTTGAATCTCAGTTTGATAATAAAGATTCGGACTTGAATCCTAGCCAAAACGATTCCGCCAGCACTGCTGTTAATGATCAAGAATCTTCCGTTCCAGGCAACGGTTTTTATCAGCCATCTGCCGGGAAAAAGAAAAGTCCAGTAACATTTAAGTCTTTACTGAAAAAACGCGGACCAATTGCAATAATTTCTATTATATTAAGTATAATAAGCGCAATACTGGGAATGATTGCCAGTTCAGCTACGATGATACAAAATATTATGGAGAATTTCACCTGGAAAAATGACTCCGCCACAATTGTTAAAGAATCCCGCGCAAAAAAAGTCATGAATAACATGGTCGAAGCTAGTGGTGATGCAGGAATCTGCAAAAACAAAAAGATACGCTGTAAAACAGGGCGATTCTCTAATAGAGCTCTCAATAAACTTAAGAAATCTGGTCTAACTCCAGTTGACGCCAATGGAAACGAAATGAAACTAAAGAGAACTGGTTACCCAGAAAAAAATCCAACCCATTGGAAGATAGAAGGAGTAAACGGCGGAAAGCCTATTGAGGCATCAAAATTAAAGGACGAATTGCTCAAAAAAGAGAATCGTAAAATTGCCAGTAAAGTCTACGGAAGAACAGGTCTGTTGAAAATGCGTTTCCGTGCCTGGACAGGAAAGCATATGAGTAAGCTCTACAATAAGTTCAGCCTTAAAAGAAATAATGCGATGTCAAAAATCGATAAAAAACTTAAAGTAACAGAGAGGGTAAAAAAATTCCGAGAGAGGATGCCAAAGTTTAATAACAGCACAGCCATCAATAACGTTAAGACCGGAATTAATAAGATGGGAGGCAAATTAAAAAAAGGAGCACTAGCCTACACTATTGCTGCCGGTTATTGCTTAGCTGTAAAAATTCCAAATATTATCGCAGCAGGAGTTACTGCAGTTCAGCTAGCTCCTCTACTTGGCTTAGTTATGGATGTAATACTATCTCCCGGATCGCAGGCTAAAGCTTCTGGGTTAGACAGTCAACCTGCCGCAGCATTATTATTAGGTCAGAAGGCTTCAGCTGCCGAATCTACAGGCAGTGGGTTCTCTCAAGAAACGATGGAAACTATAGGCGACATGCTCACTCAAAGAGGTAAAATGAAAGGGTCTGAAAACACCGAAGGATCAGCTCTGGACTCTCCATTTCTCCTTGCAGCAATGGGTGTCAATAATGACAAGCCAGGAATTGCTAAAAATTATGTGCCAGGATATTCAATAGTTACAAATCCCATAATTCGCAAAATCAATGACCTTAAAGGCGCTACTCAAGGGGCGTGTGATTTTATACTTAGCCCAGTTACAATGTACACTTTTATGGCTATAGAGGGTATAGCTACCGCTGCCACCGGTGGATGGACTAAATTGTTAACTTGGGCAGGAAGTCAAACTCTCGGTGCAATAGTCACAAAGGTAGCAGAGGTAGCGGTAGGCGACCAAGTTAAAACGATTCTTGAAGAACTAGCAAAGAAATTTCTTGTACCAAATAATGCTCAATATAAGGATTTGGGTGACTCACTTGGTGTTGGAGCGGCGGCGTTTTTTGCAAGCGGATCTATGGGACAGATGTTACCAGGGCTTAAAATGAGCCAATTAGCAGAATTCAATGGAATCCAAATAGCGAATGAAGAGTTCCAAAAAGAAATGGATATCGCCTCCTTAAGTCCATTTGATATATCCAGTAAATATACATTCTTAGGTAGTATATTCCATAATATGGGCAATATGATGATAACTAATGGAACTTATAGTAAAACTCCGGTAGCAATGCTATCTAATATTCTCAGGTTACCTTCTATGGCATTGTCTTATTCATCTACTGCAAAAGCAGCAAGCGGTATGTATTCTGATAAATATTGTGGATACGCAAAAGACTTTTATATGGGAAGTGGGTCATCCGAAGATCCGGCTATAAATTTAGCAGGGTTACCATGTACGGGTATAACTAAAAGCCAGGATAATATGTCAGTAGAGGAAGCTATACAGATTGCCGAAGATGAAGGATGGATACAGAAAGATATGGACATTCCAGATGGCGCAGATATATCCGATCTCATGAATAATGGATATATAGTTAAAGATACACCTCTTTATGATTTCATTGAAGATTGTAGTGACGCGAGTAGCGGAAATTACTGGTTTAATAGTGGCGGATGTGTAGCACCGACAAATTCAAAACAAGCGGCGACAACTACTACAAGTACTACTTTCAAAGATGCAGAAGGTAAAGATGTTACTAGCGAATCTTTCGGAGCTGAAAATTCAGCTAAGCAATACGACGACAAGAAGCTTTCCGCAATGTCCGTATTACTGATTGACTTCCAAATCGCGCAATCGATCAATGGTGAAGACGACGAAGAAGACGCTCCTTCAACCACAGCTAAAGCTCTAGACAATAGTGAGGCAGTTGGTGAACCGCAATTAGAAGAAGCACAACAAGACGGATGGGGAGGCCATAGCAACGGCGAAATTCCAGATTCAGAATTGCAAACTCTATCTTTCTCGCCAAGCAATAAAATGAATAAAGCGTACAAGGCCGATAACGGTTCAGACTTAACAATTAATGAAGCGTATCGAGATTGTGCAACACAGGCTGCTTATGCAACTCCTGGAAACCCTCTGTATCAAGGCGGCAACGCAGCAGACTACCCTCCATGTCAATCAAATCATGGTTGGGGGCTAGCCGTAGACATTAATGTTGGAGGATTTGATTCTTCTGTGTATAAGTGGTTAAAGGCTAACGCTCATAAATATGGATATGTACATCCAGCTTGGGCCGAACCAGGGACTAAAAAATCAGAAGCTTGGCACTGGGAGTACGCGAGGAAGGTCTAATGGATAAAGAAAATAAAGTTATACTAATATCATCCGTATTATTTTTAATAAGTATTACGACAACTTTCCTTATTATTAAAAACCCTGACAGTAATCAATATACTACCATTCTGTCATCATCTCAAAACACTAACGAGAATCCAAGTAATCAAAATAATACTCGCGAGCAATCGTCAGAGCAAAAAGTTATCACCGAATTACTAAATTCTACCTCCAGCACCTACGGTAATCGTGAATTAAAAAAGTATTCAATAGTAAAAGAGCAGGGCGAATTCAAGTTGGTTACTTTAGAAATTTATAGCGAGAAAATCAAATCTACTTATGACTCGTATGCAATTCTAAGAAATAATTCGGTCATAACAGGTGTTAATGATAGAAAATCTCCAGACGCCTTAAAAAGTATTGGTGTTCCCACAGATATTATAAACGAATATAAAAGGAACCGATCTGATGTATAAAAAGTTATCTATCACTCTTTGCTTTGCTATATCTTTCGCTATTACTATGCAGCCAGTATCTTTGGCGGCAGGATATCCCGATTCATATGTAACAAACGATATTCTTTGGTACAAAGGAAATGACTCAACAACTTGCTCCGGATCATCCTCTAATGGAGTGTCTGGATCGGATAATCAGGAGAAGATTTGGGGGTATTTACGCAACGTAGGATTGAGTGCTGAACAAACAGCTGGAGTGATGGCTAATATTCAAGCAGAGTCAGGATTTAGCCCTACTAGGCATGAGGTAGGTCAAGGATGGGAGTCTGGAGGCTGGGGTCTTGCTCAATGGACGTTCGGAAGGCGAACACAGATAGCTAACAAAATACCATCTGAATTAAAAAAGTATTATAACCAAGAGTATGGCGGTGCGCCTAATGACAAGGGTATGGTCGATTCTATTCCGGTAGAAGACAACGATAAACTATTAATCTTCGAATTGGAGTATTTAGTGCAAGAGGGAACAGAAAGGCCGGTTACAGCTTCTGGATTTGGCACTGCTTCGAACTCATGGGAATTATTAAAAACCCTGAAAACAGTTGATGACGCCACTGTTTTTTGGCATGACGATTTTGAAAAATCAGCTATGACTAAAGAGCAGGTCAAAAATATACGTGGTACCGCCGCTCAAAAAATCTATGAAAGGTTTAATGGTACAGGCGGAAGTGGAGGAGGATGCTCTTCGTCAGGTGGTGGCGGCGACTTTATTGACTACGTCAAACGTTATGCCTGGCCAGAAAAAACTGTACGTACAGATAAAAAACCTGAATACGCGGAAGCTATAGAAAAGGCAAAAAGCGAGAACAGATACATTGGAGATTCTTGTCTTGGAGGCGGCGTAGACTGTGGCGCCTTTGTGACAACGATACTAAATGACAGTGGATTTGATAAGAACTATAATTACGGAGGTGAAAACGGTAAGGCTGGACCGACTATCGTACAAAGGGCGTGGGCAGAGGCCAACTGGCAAACTCTCGGTAATGGTAGTTCAATCAACGTAGCGGACCTTAAACCCGGGGACGTTGCTCACAGTAAAGGACACACGTTTGTTTATGTTGGTAATATAGACGGATTTGACTCAAATATAGCATCTGCTTCACAGTGCGAATACGCCCCAAAGGCAGGCGGTGAAAGCTTAACATCACCAGGCGTAACTTGGTTTAGGAAGAAATGATGAATAAAAAGGCAATTAGTAGTATATTAATATTATTATCAGCCAGTACATTAGTATATGGCATTATAACTTACGTAAATAGACATGACACCACTCCAGTTTACCTACTAGCCTCACCTGATAAGGCTGAAATTACTACAGTTAATCAAAAATTTATCGGCTCGCAAGTCGTATATTTAAAACCAGGAATATACGATTTTAAAGCATCAAGAAGCGGTTTTAAAGATGAGAATATTAATATTGAAGTAAAGAAGGGTAATCCGTTAAGGATAATTTTTACGCTCATGCCCACGACAGAGAAAGCTATTAAAGAATTACAGTCTTCGTCTAAAACGTCAGAAATAGACAGAGCTACAACAGACGAACTTACTAATGAACAAAAAAACCTAGAAGACACCAATCCTATAATTAAAAAATTACCAATAAAAAACTTAATTTATTCAATTGGATATAAAGCAGACCCTAACCATAAGAATAGGGTTATCGTAGAAATCGATACTATAGAAGGATATAGAAATGCTGCTCTCAATAAGATTAAAGAGCAGGGATTTGACCCGTCAAAACTAAATATCACATTTAGAAACTACGCTAATACATTTACGGAGTAATTATGAATCGAAGGAATATTATCATCGGCAGCATTACATTGGCAATATTAACGTTAATATTGCTAGCGATTATGTTCATCCAGCCAACACATACTATATCTATAACTTTCGACAAGGAAAATCTGTCAGCGAAAATATATCGCAACACAGGCAAAAGCACTTCCGAAATTACATCGATAAACGGTAATTCTAAAATACAGCTATCAGACGGCAAGTATATAATAAAGACATCATCTAAATCTGGTTCTATCAATGAGAATTCCACGGAATTTACCGTAAAAGGATCTGATGAAAATATATCTGTAAAAACTGAATATAGCCAAAAATTCATGTCTAGTAAAATAAATGAATATAGAAGTGATATTTCAGAGGCGTTATTTACCAAATATCCAGAGTTAAAATCATCTTTTATACTCCAGAAAGAAATTATCCTAGGAAATAACGCGGACTGGTATGCGGCTAGTTATCAGAGAGGTGTTATAGATAGAAATTCCGGTGATATCTATACTGTTATTCTGAAGAAAGAAAATAACAAATGGGTGATTAAAACTAAGCCACAAATAATCAATACTATATACAACACCAAAGATATACCAGAAGATATTTTATCAGAAACAGCCTCCAGATTATCTCCGTTTTCTGCTAGCTCTTAAGCGGCATAATAATGTGCGTATAATCAGGATTTTTTACTTGCTCGCGAATTACGCACGGCGACAATTTACCATTGAACGAAAATACGATTTCATCTGCGTCAATAATATTCAAAACTTCCGTTAGGTAACGTGAGTTAAGCGTTACTTGACCATCTGCAGATATTTTGGCTGTTGCCTCTGAGGTGTTCTCGCCAAGTTCAGACGCAATCGAATGAATAGAAAGCAGAGAGTTCTCCTCTGACGCGGTAATTGTAATTCCACCGCCAGATTCACGCGCAAATAACGCCGCAATTTTCGTAACTCGACTAAAATCAGACTTCTTAATAACAATCTCAGTTTCCGCGGTTGCTGGAATCAATTGGCGATAATCGGGGAATTTCCCGTCAATTAATCGACTAACAATTTCCATATCTCCCGTCTTAAAACAAACTTGAGAATCGTCAAAAAGAACCGTAATTTTCTTCTCATCACCGACGCTCTTACTGACTTCTGCCAATGTAGACGCAGGAATGATTGCTGAAACTTCATTATCCGACTTTATCAGACGCTTTTCTGCCAGCCTGTAGCCATCAGTAGCAGCCAAGTATAGCGACCCCTCGTAATTGTGCCAATAAACTCCCGTGAGCACCGCTCGCGTAACGTCAGAGCTAACAGCCAACTTCGTTTGGACTATGGCTTTCTTTAAATCCTCAACATCAATTTCATATTGCATAGCGGTCTTTTCGTCAATTGTAGGCAGCTCAGGATATTCGTCAGCTACTACGCCATTGATAACTGATGAGAATTTTCCTGAAGTTATATGCAAATGCTCGTTTTTAGTTTCAAGTTCCACCGGGCCGCTTGGTAGGTTCGTAATGAATTCTGATACCAATCGGGCAGGAATAGTAATGGATCCATGATCCTCAATTTTCGCGCCAATGTATTGAGTGGAAGCAATTTCCAAATTCGTTCCAGCAATCAATAATCTTCCTCCATCAGTGCGAAGTAAAATATTATTCAATATCGGCAGTTCATTACGACTCGATGCGATATCTTTGATTAGATTAAGTGATTTTGCAAGTTTTTCTTGGGTGACTGATACTTTCATTATACTTTCCTTAATTTTTAATTAGTCTTAATAGTAATAGGTGCTGTGGAAACTGGGTAAAAAATGTGTTCAAACAGGGGTAAAGTGGCGATAAAATAGGTGGAAAACTCTGTGTGCTATTTGTGGACTTTATAGTGGATATTTGTGTATTATTCCACTGCCTGCTGACTTGTCGTTTTCTTTCCACAGATCTGTGTGTTGGTAAGTCGCCGCAAAAACACAACATCTGCACAGCTTTTCCACAATTAACGAACATATAATTTATCCTTAATGTCGTTAATTTGCTCGCGGATACTGACATTTGTAAGGCTTTCCTTAGTAATTTTTTCAATTGAATGCATAGCGGTTGTATGGTCTTTTCGTCCAAGCTCTTGGGCAATTTTCGGAAAACTCATTTTCAGTTCGCTACGCAGAAGGAACATCGCAATTTGTCTTGGCATCGCGATAAATTTATCTCGCCTGGATGAGCACATATCTTTTACGTCAATATTATAATAGCGTGCTGTCTTATCAATTATTTGTTTGGCGGTTATGTGTTGTGGTCTATTGCGTTTAATATCTCCCAAAATTCCTTCAGCCGCCGCTAAATCGGGTGTAAAATTCTGCATTTCCGCATAAGCAAGTAGTCGATTCAAAGCGCCTTCCAGCTCGCGAATGTTTGTCTTAAAGTTGGTCGCCAGATATTCTACAACATCGGAATCTAGTTCGGTATTGCTGAGTCCGGCTTTTGCTTTAACGATAGCGCAACGAGTTTCATAATCGGGCATCTGAATATCAATTGCCATACCCCATTCAAATCGACTACGCAAACGATCGGTTAGAGTAGGAATACTCTTCGGCGGTTTATCTGAGCTAATAATGATTTGCTTATTGTTCTGATGGAGATCGTTAAATGTATGGAAAAATTCGTCCTGAGTTTTTTCTTTCCCAGCGATAAATTGCATATCATCGACAATCAATACATCGACATTGCGATATTTATCAGAAAAACCTTTTTTCTTGAAACGAATAGAATCCAGAAACTCATTAACAAACGTTTCTGTAGTAATATAAAGCACTCGCGCCGAAGATTGTTTTTTAACTATCTCGTTGCCAACAGCTTGCATTAAGTGAGTTTTACCAAGTCCAGAGCCTCCGTAAAGATAGAGCGGATTATATTTTTCTCCTGGATGTGCGGCGACCGCTTGGCAAGCAGCATAGGCCAAATCGTTACTTGAACCGACGATGAAGTTATCAAAGGTATACCGGGGATTAAGATTACTAGAATGAGATTTTCTCGACGGTAAAATTAGTGGCTTTGCTGGTTCTTGTTGTCCACTTTTATCAACTTCACGATTAACGCGCGGTTTTTTATTACTAGATTCGACGTTATAAGAAATAGACGGAGCATTGATGCCGTTGTGAGCCAAGGCTTCCAATATTTGCGGATGAAATCGCTTTTCAAGTTGAGTTCTAGCGAAAATATTCGGCGCAATTATAAGAACTTCTTTGTCGGAGATTATTTCCAATTTGGTATTTTTGAACCACGCAGTAAATGACGAAGACGATACAGTTACTTCAATCTCACCTAAAACACCCTGCCAAACCGCATGACTATCCACGAAAATTACTCCCTCAAATTCTGTTAACTATCCTTACTATAGCAAATATGGGGAGTTTTCCACAAGTATGAACGGAGTAGAAATGTTACCATCCAAAACAGGGGTAGAGTTTTCCACAATTAAAATTCTCATCTGTTAAAACTGTGGAAAAATATACGTCGATAGTGGAAAAGTCATTGTCGACTTGCAAAAAGTACTGAAAGAATATATACTATTTGTTGATATGCCAAAGCGAACATTTCAACCACACACCCGACACCGCGCAAAGACGCACGGTTTTAGGGCACGAGTTTCTACCAAGGCTGGTAGGATGGTTTTGAAGCGCCGCCGCCTAAAGGGCCGCGCTAAAATTGCTATTTAATTGATAGCTAAAAATTATCCCGTCGATGAAGGCGGGATTTTTTGATATAATTGTAAAATATGTTACAACAATGTAATCGATTTCATGGTCATGGCAGTCTTAAGTTTGTCTATAAAAATGGACAAGCGGTTCGTTCGTCTATAGCCACGATAAAATACGTGAAAAATCCGTATCGAAATCACAGCAGGTTTGCGGTTGTTGTTAGTAAAAAAGTTCTAAAATCAGCGGTGCGTCGGAATCGTATACGTCGACGTGTTTATGAGATTATTCGCCTGGAGCTGCCTAATATGAAAAATGACCAAGATGTGGCTGTTATTATATTTTCGGCGGAAGTTTTATCGATGCCGTATAAAGACTTGAAGCAGACAATAAAGAATCTTTTCTCTCAAGCTCAACTGTATAAATAGGCGCTTTTTTGCTATAATTAAGACATGAGTTTTTTTGATGAGTTTATTGTTCGACCGATTTTAAATTTACTAATGGCTATTTATAGTCTGATTCCGGATTTTGGTATTAGCGTCATTATCTTTACGATTATTGTAAGACTTTTACTTTGGCCGCTAATTAAGAAGCAGCTTCATCAGGCAAAGGCGATGCGTAAAATGCAGCCAGAATTGGTGAAGATCAAAAAACAGTACGCAAAAAATCCACAAATGCGCAACTTGGCGATGGTGGAGCTTTATAAAAAACACAACGTCAGTGCTTTTGGCTCAATTGGCGTTATGATTATTCAGCTGCCAATTTTGATTGCAATGTATCGAGTGGTGCAGATTTTCGTTTCTAGTCGCGCTGATCTAGGAAAATATGTTTATGATTTTATGAAAAATCTGCCGGTTGCTAATAATCTAGTAAATAATCCAGATCAATTTAATCAGAATTTTCTGGGAATTATAGATTTGACACAACACGCAATATCAAAGAATGGAATTGTTGTTGGCTTGGTTATTTTGGCGGCAGTCGCGGCATATTTGCAATATTTAACTTCAAAACAATTATCACCCCAATCTGACAGCAATCGTAAGTTGCGTGACATTTTAGCTGAGGCTGGCGATGGAAAAGAAGCAGATCAGGCAGAAGTAAATGCCATTATGACGCGAAAAATGATGAAATTTATGCCAGTAATGATGTTCTTTGTGATTGTGTATTTGCCGGCAGCTTTGGCGCTTTATTTGACGACAGCTAGCGCCGTGGGATATCTCCAGAACTATATCATCTTCAAGCAAGACTCTAAAGAAATGCAAGAAATTGCAGATAAAAAATCATCCCAAAAATCTAAAGCATCGACAAAAATCGACAAACGTGTTAAAAAGGCTACAGAGGCCAGGATAACTCGGATCAAGGCTAAGGATTAAGGAGGATTTATGGATCAAATTGAAACGGTTGAATTTGTAAAAAAATATTTAGAGGATTTACTAACATTCTTTGACTTGAATCTGGAAGTTTCAGTAAAAATTGAAGATGGAATTGTTGTAGCTTCAATTCCGCATAGTGAGCGAAGTAGTATTCTAATCGGTAGAAATGCGGAAACATTGCGTAGTATTCAGAATCTTTTGTCGACAGCTCTTCATCATAAAGAAGCGTCAACCGTTCGGGTGAATTTGGATATTGCGGACTATAAAAAGCAGCACGCTGAAAAAATTGCCGAAAAGGCGCGCGGCTGGATTGAGGAAGTTCGACGAACTGGCGAATCAAAGGTGGTGGATTTGAACGCCGCTGATCGCTGGACGGTGCATCACTTGGCTGGTGAATATAGTGATATTGATACGCATTCTGAAGGTGAAGGTCGCGAACGACGGCTGATTATTAGTCAGAAGAGTTCTTAGTGTCTTTAAAGACTATTCTGGAATATAGAACATAATTCCAGACGAGGCTGACTGCCGTGGCGGCTAGCTTGCTAATTAATAGAGCAAGTGATTTATTTAATCCGAAGTTTATGAATATCGGTGTGATAATGGCGATAATAATTGTTTGAATTACCCATAAGCCAAAGAGTGTAACTGCCGCGAATAAAAGAAATTGTTTTTTCAAGTTTTGAGACGTTGACTTGAAAGTGTATTTTTTATTTGCAAAAAATGAGAACAAAAAAGCAACGAATGTTGATATGAAATTAGCAAACTCCTTTGGGATATTTAAAAAGATTGTTAGACTAAAAAGTATGCCAAAATCTAGTACTGTATTAGTACTGCCAACGATAAGAAATCTTAATTTATCGGCGTGTTTTTTTAATATTTCCTGCATGGTATTCCTCTATTAAATATAATGGTCTGTTTTTTGTTTCAATAAATATTCGACCTATGTATTCGCCAATTATACCTAGGGATAATAACTGAACTCCGCCGAGGAATAAGATAACTGCCATTAGCGAGGAATACCCAGCACCAGTAGAAACTCCGAACAAAGGGCGAACTAAAAGATATATAATCCAAATGAAAGCAATAAGCGAAATAATGAAGCCGAAAATAGTTGCCATTCGTAGCGGTGCAGTAGTAAAGCTGGTAATTCCGTCGATTGCCAAGTTGAGTAGTTTCCGGTAATTCCATTTGGTTTGACCAGATAATCTGGGATCGCGATCATAAAATATCTCTTTTTTCTTATATCCAATCCAGCTAAAAATCGCTTTTGTATTGCGCTGAGACTCGCGGAATTTTTGCAAAGCCTCAATGCATCGGCGATCCAGTAAGCGAAAATCTCCAGTGTCGATCTGAATGGGGATGTTGGTCGATTTTTGCAATATTCTGTAATACCATTGGCTGGTTTTTTTCTTCAGCCAGGTTTCGCCTTGTCGATTGTTGCGGCGAGCATAGACGTCATCGTAACCATCTTCCCAATGTGAAATCATTTCCTGAATGAGCTCTGGTGGATCTTGTAAATCCGCATCGATAATCACCAGAGCGTCACTTTTTACGTGGTCAATTCCAGCTATCATGGCAATTTCCTTACCGAAGTTTCGCGATAAATTTATATAGCTAATTCGAGAATCTCTTTTCGATTGCTCGGCTATGATTGAAAAAGATTTATCGGTGCTGCCGTCGTTTATGAAGAGAAATTCGAATTGATAATTGGGTGTGTTTTTTGTAAATTCATCCAAGCGCTTAAATAATTGCGGTAAAACAGATTCTTCATTGTAGACTGGGATAAGAAGGGTGATGGTTTTCATGGTATTAAATATATTATTTTATTCTGAAAAAATGCTTAAATTTTAATAAACCAGTTTGATTTGGCAGCGGTCCATCGTGGATAATATTACGAATATAGTCGACGGAAACCTTACGTTTTTTTTGGATATAAAGACGTTTTTTATAAGCTGCCGGTTTGTGGACGATTGACACTAAAGCGCCTTTGAATGCAGGCCAACAGTTGCCGTGACGGATTGCGCTGGCAAAAATCAACCAATATGTCAGTAAAAATCGTATACCAATATACCAAAATAGTTTACCCGGAACGTTTTTAATGAAGACTAACGGTAAGTTTTTGAAAGTATTATAAACAGCTAATCCGGGGACTTTTTTACTACTAGCGCCAACTTTATGATAAGCAATAGCCTTGGGTGTGAAGCGAACTTTCCAGCCGGCTAATTGTGCTCGGAAGCTTAAGTCGACGTCTTCATAATACATGAAGAAATCTTCATCAAACATATCTATATCATCAAAGATTTTTGCACGATAAATAGCTCCGCCGCCAGTTGCACCAAATACTTCTCCAGGCTTAGTTGGCGCGTTTTTTATCAATTCATCACGGTTTCTTGGTCCAGGAAGTCCCCATGTTGTGTAAAAATCTCCAGTTGTGTCAAGAGTTTTGCTGTTTCGTCTTTGTAAGATTCCAGTTGCAATTCCGCATTCTGGGTATTTTGATAATTGATAAATGAGAGATTCGCACCAGTTTTTATCAGCGATCGCATCCGGATTAAGTACTCCAATATATTCAAAGTTGTTTTTTAGGGCGTAGATTAATCCTGTATTAATTCCTCCTGCGAATCCTAGATTATCTGAGTTTTTGAGTAAAATAATCTTTTCTTTTTTATGCGACGATATATATTCTTCAAATACGGCAACAGAATTGTCGCTACTATTATTATCTACTATAACAATAGTAGGTTTTAAGGTTTGTTTTATTAATGAATCAACGCACTCTATGGCGTCGTCGGATCCGTTCCAATTAAGAACTATAATTGCAAGTCTATTCATAATGTTCTTTTTGTATTGTATAATAGGTAATGTATATTATGAAGTGGCTAGAGGTTTTTAATAGAAAAAATAGGATTCTCTTAAGAGAGTTAGTTATTACGGATTTTAAATTGAGATATCAGGGTTCTGCTCTCGGATATGTATGGAGTGTTCTTAAGCCGCTTTTTCTATTTTCGATATTGTATATAGTTTTTGATAAATTTTTAGGAGTAGGAAGGAATATAGAACATTTTCCAGTGTATTTATTGTTGGGGATAATTTTATGGAACTTCTTCGTAGAAGCAACTAATCAAGGACTAAACTCTATAGTAGGTCGAGGTGACCTACTTAGAAAAATTAATTTTCCTAAATATATTGTTGTAATTTCTGGAACTGTATCCTCATTGATAAATTTGCTATTTAATATGATAGTGGTGCTTTTATTTGTGTTAGTAAATGGAGTTCAATTATCATGGATGTCGCTATTAATCATACTACTAATAATTGAACTGTATATATTTGCTTTAGGGGTGGCTTTTTTCTTGTCCGCTCTTAATGTTAAGTCGCGAGATACTGGATATCTATGGGAGGTATTTACTCAGGCTGCATTTTACGCCACCCCTGTTATTTATCCAATGCAGATGGTTTCGCAGAAGAGTAATTTTGCTGTTGATCTGTTATTTCTTAATCCTGTTGCACAAATTATTCAAGATAGCAGATATGTGCTTATAACTAAAGATACGATGATTATGTGGAATAGATTAAGCCCGCTAATGATGTCTGTACCGTTTTTAGCTATAGCTATAATAGTTCTGTTTGCAGTTTGGTATTTTAAGAAGCAGTCAAAGACATTTGCGGAGGAGATTTAGGATATATGAAGGACGTAGTTATAGAGGTTAACTCTCTTACTAAGACTTTTAAGATACCAACAGAGTCTAGCAACGGGATTAAACAGAAGACTATTAATTATATTAAAGGCAAAAAAGGCTACAGGGAATTTACGCCATTAAAAAATATATCTTTTGATATTAAAAAAGGTGAATTTTTTGGAATAGTGGGTAAAAATGGTTCAGGTAAGAGTACTTTATTGAAGTCTATAGCTCAAATCTATTCTCCGACGAAGGGTTCAGTACGAGTAAATGGATCTCTTGTCCCGTTTATCGAGCTGGGTGTTGGTTTTAATCCAGAATTAACAGGTAGAGAAAATGTATTTTTAAATGGAGCTTTACTGGGATTTAGCCATAAAGAGATGGAGCTGATGTATGATGATATTGTTGAATTCTCTGAGTTGGCAGATTTTATGGAAGAGAAGCTTAAGAATTACTCATCAGGGATGCAGGTTAGATTAGCTTTCTCTGTAGCTATTAAAGCTCGTGGCGATATTTTAATGCTTGATGAAGTGTTGGCTGTCGGGGACGCGGCTTTTCAGCAGAAGTGTTTTGATTATTTTGAAAAAGTTAAACGTAGTAATCAGACTGTGGTTTTTGTGACGCATGATATGAATGCTGTACGCAGATTTTGCTCGAGAGCTATGTATATAGAAAATGGAACGATAAAACATATTGGATCTCCTCAGGAAATTGCCGATATATATACGGAGGTTAATATGGACGCGGTTACTAGTGCAGAAGAAGAATCTCATGACGATTCAGTTAGTATGTCTGTTGATATACCTAGTAAAAAAAATTTTACGCAAGAAGACTCGATTGATATTGGCGTGACTGTAGATGGTATTACTGAAGATGTTTTTGTGAATATATCCTTTGTGTACGGAGGGTTTGTATTTGCTGATCGCAATTGTAGAGACACTCCTAGTGACTTTATACAAAACAATAGGAGGGTTAATTTCAATCAGAGTTTGGATGGCTTTAATCCTGGCAAATATGATATTCATATGTCATTACACCGTAGGGCTGATGATGGCATAATTAAACATTTGCCACGAGCGTTTTCGTTTATTATTACAGGTAAAGATGATTTTCGTGATGGTCCAATGAGAATGACGGGAAAATGGAGCGTAAAGAAGAGGAGATAAAATCAGATGAAAAATAAGATTATAAAGAGTACAAAATTTGTTATTAGAGCAACATTGCATCCGTCGTACGGCAGTGAACAAGTAAAGTTGTTTCGCGATCGTAGATCTATTAACAAGAAACGATATGAAGATTATATTAAATGGTTTGATAAGCATAAAGTCACCGATGGGCAACTTGAACTGCAAAGAAAATACTCCAAGGAGTTTAAGCAGCGTCCATTGATTAGTATTTTGTTGCCGACATATAATACAAATCCAGTATATCTGCGTAGCTGTATTGACTCTGTCTTATCTCAGAGTTATGACAACTGGGAGTTGTGTATTTCTGATGATAATTCTACTAGCGATCAAACAAAGAGTGTTATAAATGAATATGTAGAAAAGTATAATAATATTAAGGCTACATTTCGTAAAGAAAATGGTCATATATCAAAGTCATCTAATACAGCTCTTTCGATGGCTAAAGGTGACTATATATCATTACTCGATCATGATGACATTTTACCTCCCAACGCCTTGTTTGAAGTGGTTGATGTTATAAATAAAAATCCTGACGTAGATCTTATTTATACAGATGAAGACAAGATCGATAGTGACGGTATTCATATAGAACCATTTTTTAAACCTGACTGGAGTCCTGATTTTATGAATTCATGCAACATGGTAACGCATTTTGCTACCATAAAAGCAGATATAATTAGAGGTGTTAATGGATTTACTGTCGGAACGCATGGCGCGCAAGATTGGGATTTATTTTTGAAGATTTCTGCTAAAACTAATAATATTTATCATATTCCGAAAATTTTATATCATTGGCGTAAATCTGAGACATCTACTGCTATGAATGCTGATAGTAAACCGTATGCTTATATAAATCAAAAGAATGTCCTTCGTAGTAGTGTGAGACAAAGAAGAGAAAATGCTTATATAGATTCTCATGTTGCGTTAGGATTTTGGCGTAAAAAATATGTAATCCCGACAAATCCGTTGGTGTCAATTATCATACCAACCAAGGATAATTTTAGATATATAAAAAAATGCATAGATTCAATTATTGAAAATACTTCGTATCCATATTTTGAAATAATAATTGTAGATACGGGATCTACGGATTCTCGAGTAAATGATTTTTATGAAAAATTGATAGATAATAATGGCAATGTGCATGTTATTAAATACAAGAAGAAATTCAATTTTTCAGATGCATGTAACTATGGTGCAAATAATTCTAGTGGAGAATATCTGCTATTCCTTAATAATGACACGGAGGTTATTACCCACGACTGGATCCAGTCATTGCTTGAGCATGCTCAGCGTCCAGAAATAGGGATGGTTGGACCTAAGCTTATATTTGAGGATAAGACAATACAGCATGCTGGAATAGTCTTATCTGAAAGAGATATCGCATTCCATCCGTTTTATGGTCAGGATGAGCGTACAGATATATTTACGTATATTTATACCGCCAATATTCGTAATGTATCGGCAGTAACTGGTGCTTGTTGTATGATTAATCGTGATAAGTTCAATAAGGTGGGTGGGTTTGATAATAAACTTCGTATAACGTATAACGATGTAGATCTTAACCTTAAATTGCGCAAAGAAGGCTATTATAATGTCTACACTCCATACGCAGAGTTATTCCATTATGAGTCTAAGAGTGTTGGTCGCATAAACACGAGCGAGAGAGATACTAGCGAACTAGAGAGTGCCCAAAAAGAGATGCGTAAGAGATGGGGTGAATACTTGAAGAGGGATCCATTCTATAATGATAATTTTGAGCAATTTGGTCCGGGCTATAGGTTACCCGAATAACGTTAACTATTAATTATAAATAACCGCGACAGTAAGTTGTACTGCCGCGGTTATTTATATTATTTACGATGTAAAGATGTATGAGTTATTATACTTAGTATATTCCTGATGATGTAGATATGTGGCTAGCCCATGATTGTTGACCGTCGCCCCATCCATGTACTTCGACGGTATTATTGGTTGTACCTCTGTATTTGACATAATAGATGGTGTCTTTTCCTCTTCCTTGCAAGTCGGCTACTACTATGTCATTCGATCCTATCACATAGCCAGATTCTGGGTAATTACTTGCGGTGTGACGTACCCAGTTTTTTAACGAAGAATCCCATACGTGAAATTCGATAAGACCACTCGTAGTGTTGTCGTATTTAACATATATGAATTCATCTTTTTTATCTCCATCAAGATCTGCTGCAATAACTCTTCCTGTGTTCATGCTAGCTGAAGGGTGGCTTGTTGCTGTGTGCCTAAACCAACTAGTTCCATTATTATTCCAACCATGCACTTCAATCATGCCAGAATTAGTCTGCTCATAATTAATCAGATAATATTCGTCATTACCATCGCCATCAGTATCTGCTGTTATAACTTCAGAAAATAGCGGATCAATAGGTCCGGCAGATGTTGCAGTGTGAGCTAGCCAACGCAATCCATCTTGAGTCCACGTATGAAACTCTACTCTACCACTTGCAGTTCCATTATAGTCAACCTTTGTTAATACGGTATTTTTGCTATTAACCTTCCTTGATATAACCTTGCTGTACTGCTGATTAAAGGTGTATGAGTTTGTCGCTGTATGCTGAGACCATGCCTGTAAGTTACTATTGGCCCATGTGTGCATTTCGGCACATTTACTGCCAGTATTATTAGGGACGGATATAGTTAAGGTGTCATTATTTCCATTTATCCTAGTTGGTATAATTCTAGCGCCAGTTTCTACGTTAGGTATATTCTGTCCGTTTTTACAAGAGAATGAACTGCTTGATCTTGTGTCTCCAAACCAGTCTGTAAAGTAATTATAAAAGTTACGATTACCATAGGCGCTACACCCATCACCTACGCCATACCCAGATGACATAGCAGCGGCATTTGGTTGATATGGTGTATAACTATAAAGAGCGGCGGTTGTCCAATTCTGAATATTTACATTAGATCCTCCGCAAGCAGCATTTGGACTCCATTGAACGAAATTTACGCCTGTTGTATATGGTGAAAACCAATTAGGATTACGTGTTATTATGTAGTGAAAGTGTTTCGCTGCCCATTCTAGCTGGTTTTCTAGACCAAAATATTTACTATCACACTCGGCAGTGTCTGGACATCCGTAGCCAGTTGCGCTTTTGAATTGCCCACGAGTTGGCCACGTGTCAGTAACTAGGGCTTGCTCTTTTTGGAGCAAAACTATTAAAAGCTGTGGGTTTACATGATATTTTTGAGAGACATCAAAGATTAATTGAGCAGCGCTTCTCCCGTCTTTTGTTTTATAATCACGGAGACAGGTATATGGAGGGCTATGCCACCCTTTCGATGCGGCATACTGAGCGCGAGTTATATCAGGTCTTCCAAACTCACTGGCTGGTTTGGCGCCATTTGTATCACATTGGGGAACTTTACTATTTAAAAATGACTGAATTTGGCTCGCACTCATGGATCCGTAATTTGTTGCTACGGCATCATCCATAATATTGCCTGGGTCAAAATCATTTAATACTGCAGATGCTGGCGTAGAGGATAATATCACCCCTAAGCATATTGACGTAAGTATGCCTAATTTTAATATTAATTTCTTCATATAGTTATTTCTCCTTCAGTATCTCCAGTCACGTTGTTGTCTTCATAGTGAATGTTTATTGTCCATTTTCCAGGTGACAATTGAGACAATGGAACGTTAAATCCTTTGCAGCTAGACGTACTTGGTCCAGCTTGCAACTCTACGCTATTGGAATACGTTTGTCCGCTAGTATTATGCATTGATAACGTACATCTTCCGCTTGATGATATAGTTTGGATCAAACTACGGATATAAAGAGTGTTTGAATCTTTATCGACTGTTGTAGTTGTTATACTTACTCCAACTGTTGGTTTTTTTCCGTTGGATGATGGAGTCGGTTCTGGCGAAGGATCGCTTCCTTGTAGTGTTTTAGATTTTTGACCTGATGACTCTTTTCCTGACTTATTGGATGCATCATTTAATGATCTTTTTTTTATGTCTTGACCAGCTGTTTTCTGTTCCTCGGTGACCGTGTTGAATTGATTCTGGATGAAGGGCCAGAACTTAAATTTATAGGAAATTAAGCCATAGCCTGTTATAGACAATAGTATGACAGCTATCAGAATTAATACTTTATTTTTTTTATTTTGTTTTTTCTGTATTTTCATAATTGTTACCTAATCAACACTACTATAGCAGATATAGATAAAACGGTAAAGCTTTAAAAAGTTCTTTTATAGAATAAAATATCTCCATTATGTACAGTGACTTTATCGATTAGTTCATAGCAAGGTAGCTGTAGTGGTGTTGTAGATAACACACGAGTAACAGATTTTCCTATATGATTACTACAACTCAATTTTGCAATAAATACATCCGGCTGAATAAGTACGAGATCTTTGTCTATGGTATCAGACAGAAGTATATGTGCATACCTGTTATAAATTGTCTTATCTTTTGATACTTTTGACCAGAAATCTTTATCAGGGTAAGTATTGACTCCCGTAATTGATTTTCTATTTGCCATTTGAGGGAAATTTTCTAGCACGCTTGTGCCAGACAATCCCCATATATCGTCACTAGACGAGGTAGAGATAATCTTTTTGGTTATAATATTATCGTTATACCCGCTTCCTAGACCTCTATATAACGGCTGTATAGTTATTGTCGACATAATACATAAAGAAGAAAGCACTAACAGTCCGAGTTTTTCCTTTTTTATAAATATAAGAGCTAGTCCACCAGAAAGGCTTATTGCGGCTAGTAATAATACGCGAAGATCTCCGGCAAAGTTACGATTGAACTTTACGACATATACGATGGTGCAGACGTAAATAATAATCACCATTGTTGAATATAGATATGGTAAATAGCGATATTGTGATGAAAATTTTATAGTATTAGCAAGCGTGTATATTAATGAAAAGATTCCTATAAAACCTAATCCAAGCTGCAATCTTGTTATCGGTACAAGATGCATCATAAAAGGTTTTGCTATTGAAGAGAATCCTGGAATAAATAAATGAGATATGAATATTAAGCAGGAAACAAAAATAGCAACTCCGACCCAATCTATAGTTTTATCTTTACGCCATTTGCTATATAAAATAAACAGTATAGGAATGATAAATGCAAAAGGTGTGATGATAAATGCAGACATCTCACTTTGATTAATGGATCCTTTACTTGGATCTATCGATGAAATGGATGCGCCATCCATAAGTCGGTATTGACTATAGCCAGTGAGACCGATTAGATCAGCCTGTGATGGAGCTCCCGAATGTACGAATCGTGCCCCGGGATAATCTGTACCAGAAATGGCTTGTACGGCATCTATTCTGGTGATTAAAAATATACCAACTATGCCGATCGCTGCTAGAGCGGATCCTACTATGAATGCTGTATTTACATATAGTATTTTTCGTACTTTTTTGGGTGCTTTTTTCCAAGTATTTATATAATAGCCAATCGCCACTAGAAATACAGTGATGATAACAGGTATCTGAAAGGCTGGGTACAATAGTAGGGCGAAGCTTACCATTGAATAGGTTAATAAAAGTGATAGTGTGAGTTTCGATATTATATCACCATGTTTATATCTCTTTAAAAAAGATAAAGATTTATTTTCTATTAATTTCATTATTAATAGCAGTATGACAATTCCCCAGACAATACTCATTATGGTAATGGTTTGGTACCACCAGAATATAAAAGGGGTAAAAGAGCCTATGATAGCGATAGATCCCGATAATACGTATTTATTGGGAAGAAATTTTAACGATAGAAAGTATATGCTTAATAGCAATGATGCTAGTAATAGCCACCACTTAAAGGCAAAAGCAAACTCGAAAGGAACTATTAAAAAGGCAAGATTTTGAGGTCGGAATATTGTTGACCATTCTTTGTATGGTGCATCAGATATAAGGCTCATATTCTTGCCAGAATTGCCAAAGTTCTTGTTGATTAGTGGATATCCAGCTTCTTTTTGTGCAATTGTGAATTGTGTAACGACTAGCCACTCGTCGCTGCGAATAGGTCGAGCTTCGCCTGATATGAGATTAGATGATTTACCATTAAGGAAAGAGTCATAGTATAAGCCAAATGAAGATCCAGATATCTTAAATCCTGTCGCAAAAATTAAACAAAAGATAATAGTAGACGGGAAAATCCATTTTTTATAAGAATCGTCTTTTAATTTTGTAAAAATAGAACGTAGAGCTTGCATAACATTCATTAGTATACAGTAAAAATAGCAAGTATAAAAATTGTGTTTTTTTGAGAACAAGTCTAAAAAACGAAAAATAAAAAATGAGTGATGCGCTATCTTTGTTAAAGATAGTAAGAATGTAAGGAGGCTACGTAATGATAAACATCGCATCACCCGTTATAGAGGAAGAGGAGCGTCGGGCGGTAAATGAAGTTATAGAGTCAGGTATGCTGGCTCAGGGCCCAAAAGTCGCTGAGCTTGAAGAAAGCTGGGCTAAATATTGGTTTGCAAGGGAGGTATTTTATGCCTTTTCTAATGCTGCTATATCCATTATTTATTAGGTTACGAAAATATATAAAAGTAGATACAAGCAATAAATATTTTTGTAGTTTTTTAATTTTGTTTTTTATGTGCTTTATGTTAGCTTTTTATACTGTTCAAACGATTTACTATAATGTACGGGTTACTTAACTGTAAGGGACTAAACGAGTAGTAATAGTTGATCATATAACTAATGACAATGAGGGACTATTTATGTAAAAATTATCAAAATATGATATTATATGATTAAGTAAATGGGGGTTTATGACTAAGAAGATATTAATATATACAGGGTATTTTATTCCGCACCTGGGTGGCGTGGAAAGATATGTAGATAAATTAACAAGTGCTTTGGAGAAGATAGGGTATCAATGCACAATAGTAACTACTGCACACGATAATAGCCTACCCTCCAAAGAGACGATAGGCAGCAGAACTATATATCGATTACCTACGCATAATATTTTTAAACAGAGATACCCAATCATTAATAAACGTAAGAGTGCTAATATTATTTCAGATATTGATTTTAATAGTTTTAGCTTTTGTATAGTTAATACCAGATTTCATCTAACAAGTCTTCTGGGTGCCAGGTTGGCAAAAAAGCATGGGATAAAGGTTGCTCTTATAGAACATGGAACTGCTCATTTTTCGGTTGGGAATAAACTTCTTGATTTTTTTGGGTTAATATACGAACATGTTTTGACTGCAATTATTAAGCAGTATGTTGACTACTACTATGGCGTATCGCAAAATTGTAATAAGTGGTTGAAACATTTTGGCATATCTGCAGAAGGTGTTTGGTACAATGCAATTGACTCGAAGGATAAGTTGCTGGCGACTAATAAATATGATTATTTTGATAAGCGAGAAATCATAGTTACATATGCTGGGCGTATTATAAAAGAAAAAGGAATCATCAATCTACTTAAGGCATTTGATAAGGTCAGAAGCGAGATGTCAAATCAAAAAATTCGGCTAGTTATTGCCGGTGATGGTCCTTTAAAAGATGAGCTTGAGTCTAGATATTTAGATGATAGTTCTATACAATTTTTAGGTAAAATAAATTTTAGTGATATCCTATCTCTCTTTAAGCGTACTGATATATTTGTTCACCCGTCACTCTATCCTGAAGGGCTACCTACGGCCATATTAGAGGCTGGATTGATGCGAACGGCTATTATTGCCACTCCTAGAGGGGGGACGGAAGAAGTGATTATTGACAAGCGCCATGGTATAATAGTTGACGGTAGTGTGGATAGTTTAAAGATTGCTCTAATGGAAATGGTACAGAATGAGTCTATGCGCAAAAAAAGTGCAGATAATGTAAAGAAGAGAATAGAGAGTGTTTTTAGTTGGCAGTCGGTGGCGAAATGCGTTGATAATAAAATCAAGGAGAGTATATAGTGTCTAAAGCGGTAAAGTTCGTAATAGTTGGTGCTGGAAATATATCAAATACAAGACATATCCCAGCACTCAAGAAAATCAAGAATGCTGAGATATTTGGTGTTATAAGTAATAAAATAGAGCGAGCCAGAAAGACAGCTAAAAAACATAATATTCCTCACGTGTCTCAAATAAAAGAATCTTCTGACGGTTTAGTTGTGGTTAATGCTGATTGGATGAATGATGCTGATGCCTGGGTGATAGGTGCTCCTCCACACCTTCATTATCCATTGGTTAAATTGGGTTTATCTCTTGATAAGCATGTACTCGTAGAGAAGCCAATGATGATGAATGAAGATGAATGCAACGAGTTGATAAAACTGGCTAAGAGTAAGAATAAAGTGTTCTATGTTATGCATAACTTCCAGTATGCAAATAAGATGCTAAAACTAAATGATATTGTTGAGTCTAAAAAACATGGTGAAGTGGTGTCTATTACTGAAGTACAGTTTACTAATCATGACCGTCGGCTGCCAGAGTGGTATAATGATTTACCTCTGGGTCTGTTTTATGATGAGGCTGCTCATTTCTTGTATCTTCCAGAGAGACATGTTGGCAAGTTGCAAATACAGCATGCACATGCGGTGTATGGTAACGCTAAGAAGGAGGCCACTCCAGTAACTCTTTCGGTCAATGCTATGGCGGGTAAAGTTCCATTAACAATGTTCTTAAATTTCCGCTCACCAGTGTGTGAGTGGTATTATATGGTATCCTTCAAGAAAGATATTTACATCTACGATTTCTTTAAAGATATCCTAATTCACCTGCCAACAGACGGAGAACATCTTGGTAAAGATGTGTTGCGTAGCTCGATAAAGTATACGACTCAATATTGGGGACAATTTATAGCTAACGGTATACGCAGGGTGATAGGAGATCTGTTGTATGGTCACGATAAGGTATTAAGTAGTTTCACGTCTGCAATTGTCGACGGCAATGTTGATAAGTTTTTGACAGCTGAAAATGGTAAGATAAATGTAGCTGCTGCCAATTCTATAATTGATAAGGTCAATAAGCGATAGATGAATATATTTCTGATAATTGCGTATGTTGTAGCGGCGGTTAGTGGATCAACATTAATAAAATTAGGAGGATTGTCAGCGGGTTCAGCTCATTTACTTACAATTCCTTATACTAATTTACATCTTCCTATAATGAGCCTGTTTGGTATATTGTTTTACGGGGTAAGTTTCTTTTTATATATAATTTTATTAAACAGGTTTGAATTATCATTTATTTCACCGCTAACGATAGGACTAGTCTACCTGTTGCTTATGCTAACAGCTGTAGTAATTTTTAACGAAAGCTTTACTATAATTAAAACTATCGGCTGTATATTAATATTAGTTGGTGTTTTGATGATTGCTGCGACTAATAAATAGAATAGGATATAGGGAAGTATTAATAAAAATTATCTTCTAACAGATAGCCTAATTGATAATTCTTGATGTAGGTCGCGTAGTCTGCGCTCGTTTTGGTCGATACGTTGGCGTTGGTTGTTGGCGATATAGAATAGAAAAATAATCGTCGTAGTTTGTAAAATATCAAACAAGCTTAATTCTGATGAATCAAGTGGCGGATGCCCAAGTGAGATGTTGTATATCGGGAACGACCCCATCAAGGAAACCATGATGACTAGCCAAATAATGAGTTGATGACGAAAGCGTGCCGGGCTGACTTTACGCAGTTTGTATTGAGTGATTATATTGATTAGTGCCGCCAGAATAATCGGCACATTGAGTAGTATGAGGATAAGATATCTCATTCAAATAACTCCGTTAAGCGTTGCTTAAATAGTCGTTTGATAATATTGATGGCGTTCCAGTTGTTTTGACCTTTGGCTCGGGAATAGTCGGTGTAAATTGCTTTAATCGGGTATTCAGAAATAACCATGCTTGCCTGTTTAGCTCGCCAAATCATCTCTGAGCAAAACTCATAACCAGTTGATTTCCAGTCAAGGCTATCAATGGCCTTTCGTGAGTAAACTCGCAGACCAGATTGTGAATCGGTAACGTTGATACCGAACAGTACGTAGGTGATGAAGCTGAGGCCTTTGTTTCCTAGGACTTTAGTCCTGGACATGCCCTCGCTATTGATGAGTCGACTACCAATCAATAGGTCTGTATTAGAAGTGGAGATTTTTTTAATTCCAGCTAAAACATCTTCTGGGTCATGTTGACCGTCGGCATCCATAGTGGCGGCAATGTCATAATTATTTTGTCGAGCGTAGGCGAGGCCAGTTAATGTGGCACCTCCAGCTCCGGAATTCAATATATGATCAATAACTATTGCGCCGCCTTTTTTAGCCTGCTCAAGAGTGTCATCTTTGGACCCATCGTTGACGAGTACTATGTCGATCAAATAGTCTTTTTCGACTTTTGAAAAAACCTTTTTGGCTTTTTTAATCACACTCTCAATAACGGCCTCCTCGTTGTAAGCTGGAATAATAACACAAACCCTCTTCATATCAATAATTATACCATTTATAAATATTTACCGTAACCAGATTTCTTGAGTGTATAAGCGAGCGAGTTGAGCTGCTCTCGACTGATCCAGCCATTTTTAAAGGCAGTTTTTTCCGGACTACCGATAATCCTACCGGTTCGTTTTTGGATAACTCTAACGAAGTCGGATGCATCAGTTAAGCTATCAATCGTTCCTGTGTCTAGCCAAACATCTCCATTGTCTAAGGTTTGAACTTGCAATTTACCGCGACGTAAGTATTCTGCATTAATGGATGTAATTTCTAATTCTCCTCGAGCTGACGGTTTTACGTTTTTAGCAATCTCTACTACGTCATTATCATAAAAATATAAGCCGACAACTGCGAAGTGGGATTTTGGGGAAGTTGGTTTTTCTTCAATTGATATTGCCTGATTTTGGTCATCAAATTCAACGACGCCATACCTTTCTGGGTCAGATACTTTGTAGGCAAAAACTGTGCCACCGTCGGGATTTGTGCATTCCCGCAGAGATTCATCTAAACGCTCTCCATAAAATATATTATCTCCCAGTACTAGGGCTACTTTATCGTCACCAATAAAATCTTCACCAATAATAAAAGCTTGCGCCAGACCATCTGGAGTGGGTTGAACAGCGTATTCTAGATTTATGCCCCATTGTGATCCGTTACCAAGAAGCCTCTTGAAGCCGTTTTGGTCATCTGGAGTGGTAATTATGAGAATGTCACGGATTCCCGCTTGCATTAATGTGGTAAGCGGATAATAAATCATTGGCTTGTCATAAATAGGCATTAATTGCTTGCTTATGGCCTGAGTAATTGGCCATAATCGCGTACCCGATCCACCCGCTAAAATTATTCCCTTCATCATATTCTCCTTTGTGTTGTATGATTATATATCTATGATTCGACAGTATCAAGGTTAAACGGTTTTGAGATTTATAAATGTTGCATTTTAAGCGTTGTTTAATATATATTGCCTTAAATCCTCTTCCCAGTTACGGCTTTGAAATCCTGTAGAGTGCAGTTTATCTAGACTCATATCACTATTGAGTGGTCGTGGCGCAACCCCCGGCTTGTTGGCAAAATATTCTGCGGTAGTTGTATTAGAAACGATTAAGTCTTTATGATTAGATAATTCAAATATTTTTCTAGTAATGTCTGCCCAAGAAGCGAGTGGTCCGTCATTTGTTGCATTGTAAGTTCCGAATGGAGCTTTAGTTGACAATAAATGATCTATAATACGCACTAGCTCACTGGTGAACGTTAAGCGACCTATTTGGTCATTAACAACGGTTGGCGAGATGTTTTTTTCCGCCAATCCTAGCATGGTGCGGACAAAATTTTTGCCTTCACCAATTACCCATGTAGATCGAAGTAGATAGAAGCGGTCTAATTGTTCGACCAATAGGTCTCCTGCGGCCTTACTCTGACCATAGACACTAAGAGGACTAAGCGGCTCGTCCTCTGTGTGAGGTTTTTTGGTTCCGTCGAATACGTAATCGCTGGAAATGTGAACCATTGTCATATCATATTTTCGGCATACCCGAGTAAGGTTAGATACTGCAGATGCATTAACTTTCCAAGACGCTACGCGGCCTTCTTCGGTTTCTGCTGCATCAACGTTAGTCCAGGCTGCGGCATTTATAATGATTGATTCATGTTGCCAATCAAAAGAGTCGACAGCGGTTTTATTGGTAATATCTAAATCTTGACGCGATAACGCCGTCGCATTGGGAAAAACACGCTGTAGTGCTCGTCCTAGTTGGCCATTAGCTCCAGTAATAAATACAGCTTTATTATCCATTAAATCTCCATAGGAATTACATTATTTAATAGTGGATGTGCAGTATCTTTTTCGGAAATAATTGCTTGATCCTTATTGATTGGCCAGTTGATATTTAGCTCTGTATCAAATAAATTAACAAAAGTATATTTAGCATCTGGGAACCAATGAGCGTCAACTAGATATGTATAGGCGACATTATCATCAAGTGTTTGATAGCCGTTAGCTACGCCTTTAGGGACGAAAATTGCCGTACCCGGATTAATCTCGTGGGTGAAAACTCGGCCGAAGCTATCTCCTTTACGGAGGTCGCACCAAGCTCCAAAAACACGTCCATTGGCTGTTGAAATGAATTTGTTCCAAGGCTCAGCATGAAGTCCACGAGTGGCGCCAGTTTTGTCATTGAAGCTGATATTGTTTTGTACGATATCGAACGACGGTAAGCCTAAGGCTTCCATTTTTTCTTTTTGATAATTCTCTTTGAACCAGCCGCGATTGTCGCCATGTACGGGTAATTTAATAACAAATAACCCTGGAATTGACGATTCAGTGACCGTAAGTTCATTGTAGTTAGTTGGGTCAAACATAATTATTGTCCTTGTTTTGCATAAGCTGCTTCAACGGCGTCTTTTTGGGTGCGCCACCAGTCTTCATGCTCGCGGTACCAGTTAATAGTTTGCATTAGTCCATCGTGCATGCCGGTTTTATTATCCGTGTATTGCGGTTGCCATCCTAACTCGCGGCGTAACTTGCTGGAATCCATTGCGTAGCGCATATCATGACCTGGACGATCGTTGACATGTTCATACCAATCTTTACCTTTACCCATTAGATCACAAATCAATTCAATCACCATCTTATTATTAACGTGATCATTATCTGCGCCAATGATGTAGGTTTCTCCTAGAACGCCTTTTTCTAGGATTAAATGAACCGCTGAGTTATGATCATCGACATGAATCCAATCGCGAACTTGCTCGCCGGTGCCATAAAGTTTTGGCTTGATATCGCTTAAGATATTGGTAATCTGCCGCGGAATAAACTTTTCAATGTGTTGGTATGGTCCGTAATTGTTAGAACAGTTTGAGATAGTTGCTTTAATACCAAAACTACGAATCCAGGCACGAACTAGCATATCGCTGGAAGCTTTAGTACTAGAGTAGGGGCTGGAAGGCTTGTATGGAGTGTCTTCTGTGAAGCGATTTAGATCATCAAGCTCTAGATCACCAAAAACCTCATCAGTTGAGATGTGATGTAGTCTCTTATTATGTTTTCGAATAGCCTCTAGAATGGTATATGTGCCAATTATATTTGTTTCAACAAATGGCCATGGATTACGTAAAGAATTATCATTGTGACTTTCGGCGGCGAAGTGTACAACTATGTCATTTTCAGCGACTAATTTGTCTATTAATTCGGCGTCACAAATATCGCCTTCTACGAATGTAATTTGGTCAGCTACAGTTTCCAAATTAGCACGATTTCCGGCGTAGGTTAATTTGTCAATAACAGTGATTTCATATTCTGGCTTGTGTTTTACGGTGTAATGCACAAAATTCGAGCCAATGAATCCCGCGCCTCCCGTGACTAGCATCTTTGTCATAAGTATAGTATATCAGGTATAATAGAGAAGTTACAGAGGAGGATATTATGAAAGTTGTAATTGTTAGCGGCTATTTTAATCCATTACACGGTGGGCATTTAGATATGATTGAAGCGGCTGCAAAAATGGGTGATTATTTGATTGTAGTGGTGAATAACGACAAACAGCAATTGCTAAAAAAAGGAAAAATTATCCTTAATGAAGAAAATCGACTCCGCTTAATGCGAGCATTAAAAGGCGTGGATCAGGTTATGCTTTCTATTGATGAGAATCCTCCGGTTACAGAAACCTTAGAAATGATCGCTCAGCAATATCCGGGATGTCAATTGGTGTTTGCAAATGGTGGTGATAGGTCGGCACCGGAAGTTGTTCCAGAGCGTGATGTTTGCGAAAAGTACAACATTGAAATGGTCTATGGAGTTGGCGGCTCAAATAAAGCAGACTCGTCTACTCGAATTAATCAAGCTACTGGACAGGAAAGCTAATCTCAACTTTTCCGACCATATTTTTCATATACAGCCAAAGTTTGCTCTGCCATGCGTTGCCATGAAAATGTCTTAACGTGTTTCTTGCCTTTTTTAACGAGTTCATTGCGTAACTTATCGTCAGATAAGATGTCGTCAATTGATTTTGCTATATCCTCGACACTGAAAGGATCAAAATAGTGAGCAGCATCGCCGTGAGTTTCTGGCAAGCAAGTAGCCGTGCTCGAGGCGACTGGCGCGCCGTGTAGCATTGCCTCTAACCCTGGCAAGCCAAATCCTTCACTGAGCGAAGGGAAGCAATAAACTGCCGTATTTTCGTACATCCAGCGCAATTGCTCGTCTGATATAAATCCAGTAAACACGACGTTTTTAATTTCGTGCTCATTTACATATGTTTCGTGGCGAGCATAATTGCTATCTTTTTTACCAGCCAAAGCCAGTGTTAAATCTGGATATTTTTTCTGTAACAAAGCAAACGCGTCAATTAGTCGTCGAAGGTTTTTATGCGGTGTTGGTCTACCGATATACATAATGAATTTTTTACCAATCAACTCGTCAACAGATTCGTTGCCTTTTGGTAGTTCGTCTGCAGATTCCAAAGTTACAGTAATTTTCTCTGGGTTTACGCCGGTGAATTTAATCAAATCATTTTTTACGAAGTTAGAAATTGTGATGATGTGTGAAGATTTTTTCGCAACTTTTTTATTGACCCATTTATAAATTTGCTGCTTAATCCAGAAAACGACAGGATTTTTATCTGGATTTCTGAACCTAACAGTAGTCAAATCTTGCATTGTAGTAACAACTGGACTGGAATTATACCAAACAGGCTGCTGAACCATCGCAAAATGAACTAAGTCTGGATGGAGACTTTCGAGTTGTTTTTTAAAGCCGATTTGCTCAGCAAAAGTGTATTCTTTATATGGGCAAATAACTTTCTGAAATCTTGGATTGCTTGGTTGCCAACCATCGAAGTCTTTTGGCTTGAGCAGAATAACATAATCGTTTTTATTATCAATTTTCTGCAAATAATGAATCAGCCGTTCGATGTACCGACCAGTGCTAGTCCTTAATGTTCGGGCGTCAATTACGATTTTCACGATAATGTTCCTTCCATGATTTATCAACTATATTTTTTATCGCTTTATGGAAAATTGCAGCTGAAAATTCGTTGGCTGTGGCTGAGATTTTTGTTGGTGAAACTTTTTTACCAGGAAGTTTCACTAAGGTTTCTATCAATGAAGAATCTGTTTGTTCAGAAAAGAACCAGCCGTTTTTCTCAGATTTTATATAGTCAAGTGCGCCGCCAGCTTCATATGCAACCACTGGGATACCAGACGCCAACGCTTCAACTGGCGCGATTCCAAAATCTTCATGTGAACAAAAAATAAACAAATCTGCTTTTTTAATATATTTTTCTCGCGTGGTATTATCAACGAATCCTAAGAAATTAGTATGTTTATCGGCGATATCTTTTAGATTATCAACGTCTGGACCTTTTCCAATAATATCTAATTGCCAGCCAAGTTTCCGACAAGCTTTAATAGCAATGTCAAGCCGTTTCATTGGTACAATTCGCCCCCAAATCAGACAGCGAGGATTCTTTGGGATAGATGTTTGCTTGCGATTCTTAGCAAGTGGCGAAAAGCTCGATACGTCAATTGGTGGAAAAATAACTGTACTTTTTCGCTGGTAAAACTCTTCAATGTCAGCCTGAATTCCTGTAGAGTTGGCGATAAAAACATCAATTTGCTGAGCGGCGTTAAAATCTCGTTTTTTCAGTGGTCGGACTAGGGTTCTTAAGCCTAGTCGCGCCAGCCATTGCGGACGGAAACTTGGTCGTTTGATGTATTCGTCGTAATGTCGCCAATAAAAATGCGTTGGCGTGTGGCAATAGCAAATATGAAGTTGATCTGGTCTGGATTTGCGGACGAATTTTGCCTCGCCATTTCCCGAGCTTGAGATGATAATGTCAAATTCGCTAAGATCAAGCTTAGCGAACCACCACTGTCTAAGAAGTGGCAGTAATCGTCGAATTTTTGAAAATGGCCATCGTTGTAAATAGCCGGTAACGACTTTGTTGTCTAATCTTTCTCGCCATTCATCGCTGCAAAAAGAAGTGTAAATTGGCGCATCTGGGTACAATTTGTGAATTTCCAAAACGACCTTTTCGGCTCCGCCGCCGTAAATCCAGTCGTGAACTATGGCAATTTTTGGCTTACTCATTAATTATCTTTCTGGAAAATAACCAAGCAGGTTTTTAATAAAATTGTAATGTCCAGCCAGATGCTCCAGTTTTGAACATAATATAAGTCAATTCGTCTCCGTTCTTCAAAGCTGATGCTGCGTCGACCAGACACTACAGCCAGTCCAGTTAGCCCAGACTTGACCGCTAATAAAACATGTTTTTTGTCGTAGGCGCTTAATTCGTGCGGTACTAGCGCTCGCGGTCCAACCAGGCTGATATCTCCTTTAACAACGTTGAATAACTGTGGCAATTCATCGAGGCTAAAGCGACGAATAAATCGACCAACTGGCGTCACGCGAAAATCATGATCAAGTTTGTCGCCGTTTTTACGGTATTCTTCAATTAGTTCAGGCTTGCCAACCATTCGAAAGACTTCTTCGTCAGTTTTGCCGTCAAACTTTGCATAATGCGAGCGGAATTTGTAGACCTTAAATGGTCGATTGTAGCGAGTGAGACGTTTCTGTTGTTTGCCGCGCATTAAAATTGGTCCCGCTGGGTCACTGATTTTTACGGCAATTGCCACCAAAAGCATAATTGGCGAGGCGATGATAATTCCAATTGTCCCGCCTACAACATCCATAATCCGCTTAACAATTCGCCCATAGCCCATTAACGGTGTTGGATGAGTGTGAATTAGCGGCACGGAGTCGATGATATCAATAGTGTGTTTGGTGGTCATAATTCCGTCGAATTCCGGCGCTTGATAAAAATCCAGATAATGTTTCTGGGCAATTTGATAATGTTCGCTAACGTTTTTTGAGTCGGTTTGGATGATAACGTCAATTTTATCCCTGGTGAGCGCCGATTCTAATGACGAGCGTCGAAGCTTTTTTAATTCAATAGGAATGAACTGGGTTTGCGCAACAATTCCGCTAATCTTAAAGCCAGTTAACGGATTAGTTTCTATAAAATCAGCCAAAACGTGAGTTAAGTCACAATTGCCAATTAATACAACACGGCGTGCACCCAAACCGCGCTTTAATAGTTTCAGACGAACAATATTGGCGGCGCTGCGGAAAATCATTAGTAAAATAAAACCAATTCCAGTGGCATAACCAGCGACGAGTTTGGCTGGGAACAACGGAGTATTGGTAAAGAATGTCACGGAAATCATAATCATAATTCCAGTTATTGACGCTAAAAGTATTCGTCCAAAGTTTCGTAATGGGTGCGTGTAAATCTCTCGGTCGTATAAGCCAAAGAAATAGAACATCACGATCCACAACGGTAGCGTCATAAAAATAGAGGTGATAAAATCTATAGCATTGATGCTGATATGGAATGGTCTAGGGTCTAGGGAAATTCGTAAAATATAGGCAATAGTAAATGCACTTAATAAAGCTAAGATATCAAGAACGACCAGGACAATTTTGAAGTAAAAATCAGACTTTTTCCGCATAATCTCTGGGGTAATTATACAAAAATATGCCGATTATAGCAAAACAATGAATCGTATTTATAAAACTGCCAAAAAACCAAAAATGCACGAACATCGCGATGGTTAGAGATAAGATAAATTGAGCTTTAATTTTACGGATGTTTTTTATGGCGAGAAATATAATTGTCAACGGGACAATTAGAAGGGCGAATAGCCCGATGATTCCTAAGCCGCTGAGTAATAATATGTAAAAAACGTAGACCGTTTGGTCCGCCGGGACGTTTATGTGAAGGTGTTTTTGGATGAAATTACCGAGATTGCCGAGTCCGACGCCGAAGAAGAATGTTCGCGGCGATGACAGCCAAGATTTTATAGCTAGATCGCTAGCACTAAGTCTGTCGTTGGCGGAAGCTTCAACGAAACCAGCGGGCTGGAAAGAATTGTTGCTTGACGGAACGTTTTCGGCGGGTTTTGGCGATGGATTTTTGGCGACGGATTTTTGCGGAATCTTAATTTTCCCGAGAGATAATTGATCGACCATACTGACGAAGGTATTGTGCGCAATAAAAGGTGTGTTGGCGTATTTAATGTTGGCTGATGAGAATAATAAGGCGAATCCGAGTAATAATCCAGCGAAGATGATTGGAAGTTTTTTACGAATAAAAGATGTGTCAATTCGTTTTATAAAAGCGATTATAAATAAGGCTGTGATGGCGATAAAAATTGCTAAAAATCCGCCACGGGAAAATGTTAAAGATATGGCGAGAGTTGTGAAAAATAGGCTAAATTTGGCTAGGTGAGATTTTGATTGAAAGAGCGCAAGGAAAAACGCTGGAAGTAGAGAATTGGCGAAGAACTGCGGTTCGGCGGCGAATAAATTAATTCGCGGAAATCCAAAAACGTCGGCTTTACAACCAGCGCAAAGTGTGCCAAATCCCGTTGGCTCAAAAGTGGCGACGATAAGCTGAATGATTGCTAAAATCCCAAAAACTAGCCCGCTCCATAATCCAACGCTGATGAGTTTGCGTTTTTCTGATCTTGACAATTCGCTGTAAATTAAGCCAGCGGATAATCCGACGGTGAGTAAGAATAATAGCGACAATGAATATAACGCGGTGCGCAGGCGTGCTTCTGCAAAAAATATGCCGACGGTGATGGCGATAAAAATTGCCAAAAATCCGCCGATTAGCCATCGATTTTTCAACAATTCTTGGCGTTTTTTAAGTAGCAAGGGCAAGGAAAATAACAGTAGGCTTACAGCAACGATCTGATATAATCCTACGCGCAGTGACGGGAAATCCAGAATTGATAAGCTGACGCTGGGATGCAGGGCGAAGCCGCCGCCAAAAATAACAATAGCCAATAGCCAGAATCGAACGTCGTTAATGTATTTTTTTGCCATACTTTAAGTATAGCGTATGGTGTATACTTTAGATATGAAACTGACGAAAAAGCAAAAAATAATGTTGGATTTTATCGATGGATTTATAAAGGGCAATGGCTACAGTCCGACGCTTCGGGAAATTATGCGCGCCTTGGGCTATAAATCGGTGTCGACAGTGGCAAAACATGTTGATAATTTGGTGGCTGCGGGGTTTTTAGAGAAGCAGGACGGCGAAGTTAGGTCTTTGACGCTGAGCAGTGAGAAAAAAGAAGTTTGGTGGCAGAATTTAGCGAAAGAAATTAAGAAGAGAGAAGCCGAGGACGACGAAAAATCACGCTCGGAAGTGAAGATTTTAAAAAAAGCATTGGAAATTGTCCGTCAGTAACTTTACAACTATTTAAAAACTCGCTATAATACAAGACATATTCCGGCATAGCTCAGTGGTAGAGCGGTTGGCTGTTAACCAATAGGTCGCTGGTTCGAGCCCAGCTGCCGGAGCCAAATCGAATTTTAAGACTTCAACAAGTATAGTTGAGGTCTTTTTTATTGTTTTTGCAGTTATATATTTCTAATAACGCGGAATAGATGAGATAATAATGACTATGAATAACACTTATTGCGATGGTATGTGGGCTAGATTTCTTTCTAGTCAATGTTTACGGGATGATTTTAAGAGCAGCTCGAAGAGTAATGACTTAAAGGACATTTTTAACTTTGCTAGCAGTTCGGCGGAGAGTGCTGAAGATTTTGAGCAGCGATTTCCAGTGATTGCGCATATTGATCTTTATGGACATACTGTCGTGGACGGATACTCATATGTTCGGCTGGTAAAAAATGAATTGCCAGAGATACGAAAGTTAGCAGAAGAGAGGCGAGAGGTTGGTATTGTTAAGCAAATAGATGACTTGATGAGGTTTATAGAACTAGGCGGTAATAATATAGACGGCGATGTAGTTTTATTGGTTTTTGATGGTATGTAGACGGTATTAAATGCTTGTTGAAATTGTCATATAGTTTAAATAAATATGACCGAATATATTAAATATTTTTATGAATGTAGTATCCTAATAATTAGATATGCAAACAGGAATTTTTCTCAGATATAGAGATGGTAATGGCGTAATAATTGAACCAAATATAAAAAATAAGGTTGCAGAGCTAATACCTCTACTAAAAGAAAATGATAATCCTGTTTCTTTTCTCCGTAGTCATATTGAATATGCAATTGAATCACCACGCAGTGTTGGAAATGTGTCAACCTGGTATGCTGCTACACTTGAACTTTATTCACAGTACGAACATTGCAGTGAAAGCCAAATTAGTAGAGATACTAATCAGGCAATAATCGGTCTCCTTGAACTATTAACAAAAGGTGGCAATAACTCTCGTTTTGACTGGGATTCTGTAAGAAACTATATTATCAGCAATATAGGATATTTTGCTCCTATGTCAAACGAGGAATGTCTGTCAGGCGATCAGGAAATCGTGAGAGATGAGGACGGAAGATATTATTACGATGATAAAATGGGTAGAGTTGAGGTTTATGGTATTAAAACAGCTCCCGAAGAGGTGCTTGCTTACTATATTAATGAGACTCAATGGAAATACGGTAAACTGCATAGAATCTTAAGATATATTGCTTTATTTGATATTGCATATGAATATACACATAGATCAAATGGCTTTCCAGATAAAATCTCTTGTGTATTGTTCGACAATGATAGTAGAACTAATTATTTAGATTGGCAGTGGCAAATGCCCACGCCGTTTGATTTTATTCCAGTTCAGTGGTATCCACGCAGTCCGTATAGCAATCCAGAATGGCTAGGGAGTGATTTAGTGTTAAATCTACCGCTCCTAAATGTTGACAAGAATATTATTGCCGTCAATCCAACAAATAGAGATCTTGAAAATTGGAAAGAGGCTTTTTGCGGATATAGATGGCAAATCGAAATTCCAATAGCTCAAAACGCACTTATTGGGGATGAATTAGAGGAATATTTTAATTTCTTTGATAGAAAACTTCGGTGGATAAATGGCAATGCTTTCATACAGTCAATGTTGATAGTGCCTGCAAATGATGATAATGGTGATGATGGAATTGAACTTGCTCGCAAATTCCTCAGTGTGATGAATCTAAAGAGAGATGTTGGACTCTCTGAAAAACTTATCAGTAAAAATAAGCCCAGGTTTCAGCCTTGGCTACGGCCAATCAGGATGGGCGGATTTCAGGGATTTAATAGAGATTATATACTACCTCCTAATTATAAAGACTATTCTGATAAGAAATGGCAGGCGCTTGCTTTTATGAGAGAGGCTGCAGGTTCAAATAGTATTTATTATGCTTTTTTAAACTACTTTAAAGTTGTTGAGCTAGCTAATCCGGCAAACGACACGTCCAAAGTTAAGCAGTGGATTAACAACAATATTGAAAGGGTATGTAACGAGAATAATCTCGATTGGTATCGGAAAGCGGTAGTAGATGGGGAGATAACAGATCCGGGTCTTTATTTATCGAAGACTGAACGCACTGCCATTGCTCATGCAGAGTATAATTACAAGAAAACTAAGAATACACATAACCCTGATGATTCCACAGATTGGAGACGCACCCGAGAAGACATAGTTGTTATGCGTGCTCTTGCGAGAGATATACTAGGTAAAATTATATAAGGTGCTATTTAAAGCATTTTTACAGAACGCTTGCTTATAGTGGTTTGCATGAGAGCAATAACCACACCCCAACCATTAGCTAGGTCGCGACTTATTACGTCCGATTCTAGTCCATCGCCGTTTCGGGCGACAGTTAATCCATTTGTCGACATAGTCGTGCCGGTACTGAACGAGGAGAAAATTCTTCAAAGCAGCATTGAAACGCTTGACGAATACATGATGGAAAATTTGCCATATCGTTATCAGATAACAATTGCAGATAATGGCAGCCAAGACAACACCTTAAAAATAGCGAAAAACTTGGCACAAAACTATCAATCAGTTCGTGTCGTGCGACTGGCTGAACGCGGTCGCGGGCGAGCGTTAAAGCAAGTTTGGCAAAGCAGTCAGGCGGATATCCTGACATATATGGATGTCGATTTGTCCACTAGCTTGGATGATTTTCTGCCGATGATTCAGCCGCTTATGGCGGGCGAAGCTGGCGTGGCGATTGGTTCTCGATTGATGAAAAAATCAAAGACCAGCCGCGGTTTTAAGCGGGAGTTTATTTCACGGTGTTACAACAAGATTATCAAATTGACGTCGCGAACCAAATTTAGCGATGCGCAGTGCGGATTTAAGGCAATTCGTCGTGACGTGGCGAAGAGATTTTTGCCAAAAATTAAGGACAATGAGTGGTTCTTTGATACTGAGCTTTTGATTAAAACGGAGCGCGCGGGCGTGCCGATTCACGAGCAACCCGTTACTTGGATTGAAGATACCGATAGTCGTGTGAAGATTGTAAAAACTGCGGTCGATGATTTAAAAGGATTACATCGAGTTAATAAAGAATTGGATGATCGCTCGTGGCTTGAGAAAATGACTCTTCCAATTCTGCTGATTGCGACGGGCGCGTTGTATATGTTTGGCGCGATGCATAATGGTATGGCAAATAGTTATTACGCAGCGGCAGTACAGGTGGCAAGCCAAAACTGGACGGCATGGCTGTTTGGCAGTTTGGACGCGGCGAATTATGTTTCGATCGATAAGCCTTCGCTAGCGACAATGATAATGGGACTTAGTGCTCGACTGTTTGGATTTTCCAGCTTTTCAATGTTACTACCAAGCGTATTAGCGGGCGTTGGTTCGGTCTGGCTATTATATTCGGCAGTGAAACGACAATTTGGCTTTACTAGCGCGATGATTTCCGCAGTCACATTAATGCTAACTCCTGTTGCGGCGTTGATGTTCGGATTTAATAATCCAGATGCTATTTTGACATTTATGCTCACCGCCAGCGGTTACGCATTTCTCAGGTCATTAGAGGGCAGGCGTCCGCTTTTATGGCTCGGTCTGGCGGGGCTGTTTACGGGGTTAGCTTTTAACACGAAAATGCTCCAGGGCTTGATGGTTTTGCCTGCGATGGTGATTGTCTATCTGGCGTTCGCCAAGCCGCCAATTGTTACGCGATTTCTACATTTAATGTTTGCGGGCGTGATTACAACGGTATCGACTTTATGGTGGAGCGTGCTTGTTTGGCTGACGCCGTCTGGCAATCGACCTTGGGTTGGTAGTACGAATGACAATAGTATTTGGAGTTTGATTTTTGGCTATAACGGATTTGGTCGGCTATTAGGAAACCGCGGCGGCGGAGGTGGCGGAACTCCTCCGAGTGGTGGAATGGCAATAGCAAGCCCTGGTGGAATGGGCGGCGGTGCTCCCAGTGGTGGTCATGGTCCTGGCGGCACTGGATTTGGCGGGCAAACGGGAATATTTAGGATATTTAATAACGATTTTGGGCCAAACATTGTATGGCTGCTAGTCTTAGCATTAGCGAGCGGCGGACTACTCTTATGGATTTTACACAAGACTCCGCGGACTAATCGCGGACGAGCGGCGGTGATATTCTGGATACTTTGGCTGATCATTCACATCGTAATATTTAGTATGACTAGCGGCGTGATTCATCCGTACTACGTGGTGGTTATGGCACCGGCTGTCGCGGCTCTGGTTGGGATTGGTGTGCCGTTTCTTTGGGGCGCGTACGTCAGACGAAAATCGTATGCTTGGATTTTGCCGATGTTGGTTGGCGTGACGGCGGCGATTGCGATAATTATTCTTAGCTATGCTGGCACGATGACTTGGCTGATGTGGATGGTTGGTATTCTGGGGGCTGTTGGTATGGCTGGGCTATTGGTCAATCTATATACGCCAAAACGTTGGCTTCAGAATTTAGCAATTATCACCTCTGTGGCTGCGTGTATGACCGCTCCAGTTGTTTACACGCTGTCGACTTCCAATGTTACGCACACAGGCAGTATTCCGACGGCGGGCCCAAGTTCAACAGCGATGCAGGGAAGTAATAATGAAAAATCTCAGGCAGATAGTGCGTTGGTTCAGTATCTTTTACAAAACCAAAATGGTGCAACTTGGTTGGTAGCGGTGGATAGCGCTAATGAATCTGCGGCAATTCAGCTAACCAGCGGTCAGCCAGTCATGGCAATTGGCGGATTCAACGGCAGCGACACGCCACTCACGCTTGAACAATTTAAGCAGTTGGTGGCGGATGGCAAATTGAAATATTACGCCGCTAGTTCGCACGGTCATGGTGGCGGTCCAAACGGTGGAAATAGCGAAATCACAAATTGGATTAAGAAAAACGGTAAAGTCGTTAATTATGGAGGTAGTGATGTAACATTATACGAACTATCTGCATAGGAAATAAATTTAACCAAAGGAGAAATATTATGAAAAGATTAGACCAAGAATCTCAAACAACACCAGAAAATATCTTTAACAATTTGGAAAGCACTTCGAACGAAAAACGCTCAATTAGCGTCGGCGCGGCAATGGGAATAGCAATTGGTGGCGTGGTTTTGTGTGGACTGGGATTTGTTGCGGGTATACAAGTTGGCGGCTCAGGCGGAAGCCAAATGGGCGGGCAAGCTGGCGGCCCTCCAGGAATGAGCCAATCTCAAGGCGGTCCTGGCGGATCTAGGCAACAATCTGGTGGAAATGGCAGCACGTCTCAAGCTCAATCTGATCAATCGGGACAATCAGATTCATCTTCGGCTGGGCAAACTCCGTCAGCTCAAAATAACACAACAAACACGCCGCCATCAGACGCTTCACAGTCTGGCACGGCACCGCAACCAACTTCTCAATCCTCTCGACAATAAAAACCTAGTTCTCAATAAAAAAATTACCACCTCATCACGGGGTGGTAATTTTATGTAGCCATAGGTTAGCGTAGAATTAATAGTCCTGCAGCAACTAATGCTAGAGTGGCGATAACACCTAAGAAGACATTAAATCCTGTGTTTGCAAGTAGGTTGCTTACAGTACTCTGAGGCTTATTAGCTGGATTATGAGTGGCAGCTGATGGATTTCCAGGTTGTGGTTGTGGCTGTGGCTGTGGCTGTGCTGCCCTAGGGATTGCTGATGTGTCAATAGCCAGAGTGCCGCTAAACGTAGTTGAAACTGTTCCGATTGTTACACTTCTGGTCCAAGGAGTATTCAGGATAGGAGATGCTCCGTTGGCTGGCAGTGACAGTAGCTGAATGTTTCCAGGAGTTGCCGTGTCGTTAATGACTTCTGCTGAGTTGGTTATGGAGACTACGTTTCCTGTCAAATCCTTTAATGGCGAAGCGAATGACTTGTCATTAGGCTTAATACTAGGCTGTTGATCTTCAAGATTCAGTGAAGTTAGAGACGTTAATCCAGTTAGTGGACTTATGTCGGTGATGGCATTTTCTTTTAGGGATAGAGTCTTTAGAGAAGTTAGTCCAGCTAGTGGGCTTAGGTTTGAGATTGAATTGTGGTTTAATGACAAATTCTTAAGGTTTTTGGCGGCTTCTATTCCAGTTAGGTTGGTAATGTTTGAGTTGTCTAGGTTAAGATCTGTCAATTTTTCCAACTCTACGTCAGTAATTTTTTGATTTTCTGTACGAGTTGTACCAAGTTTCTCTCCTAGTTTTTCATTGAGTAGCTTGCGTAGTCCCGTGTCTTTGACTTCAACCTCTTTAGGTTGTCGTCTTTGGTATATACGAACGTAGTCGACTGACATAGTTGCAGGGAATGTGCCTGGTTCTTCTGCTACGACATTGTAGGCATTCGACCATTTACCACCAGGGCCGTCGATATAAGTACCGCCAATTGCCATGTTAAGACGCAGGAAGAATGGTACGTCGAATGGCCCGTGCGGTGTGTTTGCGGCATTTGGTTGACCAAATCCTTCAACTGTATGATAGCTTTTTCCATCAATGAAGTATTCTAACTTTCCTTCGGTCCATTTTACTCCATACGTATGCCAGTCAGTAGTATTTGAAAAGCCTGCCGGTAGGTCCGATTTGTGGCTATTCTTGTGTGTCTTATTGGTTATGGATTTTCCCCAGTGTGCATCCGCGGCAGCATAGTCCAAATCAGAACCCTTTGTTTCTACGATGTCGATTTCGCCATTCATAGGCCACCCCTCACCGTATCTTTTTACGTTAGGGCTCATCCAGAATGCTGGCCAGGTACTTTTATTATTTGGCATTTTTATGCGAGCTTCAAAATATCCGTAAGTCCAAGCTTGTTTCTCTTTTGTTTCTACGAATCCAGAAGTAAAATCTTTATTTTTACCCTTATTACAGGTTACGCCTGGTTTATATAGACCGATCAGATTTAGACTGCCTCCACTGACGTTTATATTTTCCGCGGATTCTGTATAGCACCCCTGAACCTCACTAGCGTTCCAGCCTCCTGTGTATGGAGACCATACGTTCGTATCTAGTGAATCTCCATTAAACTCATCTGACCATACTTTCTCGTATTCACTGTCTGTTGGCGGATATGGACTTCCTGCACTTTTGGCATTATCTATGGGCATAGCGAACAACGCCCCGCCAATAATAAATGCAGCGACCATTAATCCAGTTACCGCCTTAAATTTTTTATTTAAAAAACGTTTTTTTATTAACATTTTTTATCTCTCCCAATATTTTGATATTTAACACCACTATAACAATAAGCGGAATAAAAGTAAAGTTTAGTATGTAGTTATTTTAACAACAGAACTATAGAGATGTCGAATACTAAAGTTTCGGGTTGAAATAAAAAATTGCCACCCCATAATGAGATGACAATTTTTCTGTAAACACCTAAGCTAATTAGCGATTAATCGTTAGGTTTATTGACTTTAGAGATTTGATGTTGGAAACCGCTCTTAGGTCGAAGACAGAGTTGTTCTTAAGAGATAAAGTCTTAAGGTTTTTAGCTGCCTCCAAGCCTGTTAAATCGTGAATTTTTTCTGCTTCTGATGCGTTGTCGGCTGCATCTAGGTTAAGATCTGTCAATTTTTCCAACTCTACGTCAGTAATTTTTTGATCGTCTTTACGAACAGTACTAAGCGCTGTTGACAGGTTTTTATTAAGTTGAGCGCGCAAGTTATTGTCTGGTACGTTAACTTCTTTAGCTGTTCGTCTTTCGTATACGCGGACATAATCGATTGACATAGTTGCTGGGAATGACTTTGGATATTTAGCTAGGGCATTGTAGGCGTTTGACCACTTACTACCTTGGCCGTCAATGTAATCGCCGCCGATTGCCAAGTTGAGTCGTAGGAAGAATGGCTTGTCAAACGGACCATAAGGTGTATTTGCTGCGTTTGGCTGATCGAATCCGTTGACGGTGTGGAACTTTACGCCGTCAATGTAATATTCCAATTTTCCTTCAGTCCATTTTACGCCGTAAGTGTGCCACTGAGTAGTGTCTTTAAATCCAGCTGGCAATTTTTTACCTTGGGCATGCTTCTTGTATCCTGGTGAGATTCCCCAGTGAGCATCTGCTGCTGCGTAATCTAAGTTAGAGCCTTTAGTTTCTACGATGTCAATTTCACCACTGCGAGGCCAACTACCATATGCAGATTCGTTAGGACTCATCCAGAATGCTGGCCAAGTACTCTTATTATTCGGCATTTTTATGCGAGCTTCAATATAGCCGTAAGTCCAAGCTTTTTTGCCCTTCGTTTCTACGAATCCAGAGGTGAAATTGCCGCTTTTTTCATTGCCACTACACTTTTCGCCCGGCTTATATAACCCAACCAGATTTAGACTGCCATCTTTAACATTCACGTTTTCTTCTCTATTTCTATAGCAACTTTGAACGTGGTTTGCGCCCCATCCGCCACTGCGCACATTCCAAGATTCTGCGTCTAATGACGTGCCATTAAATTCATCACGCCAAACAGGCTCTTGATTCCAGTTGGCGCTATCATTTAGTGGATAATCATCACTAACAGTATTCTTAGCTTGTACGGTTGGCAAGGTAAGTAGTGATCCACTGACAACTAATCCAGCTATCATTATGCCGGTTAATATTTTAACTTTTGTATTTAAAAAGCGTTTTCTTATTAACATACACTCCCCTTAAATTTATGTTAGACACCAATTATAACAACAAGCATAATAAAAATAAAAGAAGAATAGTCAATTTTACAGCAAAATTAAAGAACCATTATTTACTATATAAATAGCATTAATTAGAGGAATAATTACCATGAAAAAGGTATAAATGAGAACAAGTTAATTTAACAACAAACCTATAGCGACGATGACTTCGCAGCTTTAGGTAGTTGTGTGAAATTGTTGAAATATAAAGGTATAATATATCTGTGAGAGTTTTACTGATTGAAGATGATGTTACAATTGCTCGACTATTAAAAGAAGGGTTGGAAGACGAGTCGTATGCGGTTGATGTGGCGAATGATGGCAGCGAAGGTTATCGAACCGCTGCGGCTGATGATTATGACGTTATTATTTTGGACATAATGTTGCCAGAAATGAATGGCTATGAAGTTTGTCGAGCCCTGAGAAATGATGGTAATAAAACGCCGATTTTAATGTTGACTGCGCGTGATGCGGAGCGTGATATTGTTGAAGGATTAGACACTGGCGCTGATGATTATTTAGCTAAGCCGTTTAGCTTTGATGTGCTATTGGCTCGCATAAGGGCGTTGCTTCGTAGGCCGAATGAGAAATTGGAGGAAATTCTTCAGGTGGGCGATTTGAAACTTGATCCAAGCTCGAAAAAAGTAACGCGAGCTTCGCAGGAAATTAGCTTGACCGCTAAGGAATATGGCGTTCTGGAATATTTGATGCGAAATAAAGGTAAAGTTTTATCAAAAGAACAGATTATATCGCACGTTTGGGATTTTGACGCGGATGTATTACCGAATAATGTTGAGTTATTTATTATGTTTTTGCGCCGAAAAATTGATAAGCCATTTAAGTCGAAATTAATTCACACGGTTTCTGGTTTTGGCTATAAATTAGAGGAAAAATCATGAAACAGCAACGCATCAAGCGACTAGCACTGAGCTATTTAGCTGTAATTATGACGTTGTCACTGGTGTTTAGCGTGATTATTTATGCCGTTACCTCGACGCAACTTAACCGAGAATTGCCGCCTGATGACCATATTAAGCAATCTGCGGATATTGAAGATCAATTTCATCATCGACTGGAGCGACGTGACAATGAAACGCGCGAAATGGTGGTAATATCTTTAATTGCGTTAAATGGTGCGATGTTGATATTTGGATATTGGCTGAGTCTAGTGTTGGCGCGAAGAACGCTGGCGCCAATTGAACGGTCAATTGAGCAGCAAGCCCAATTTGTATCTAATGCTAGCCACGAGCTAAGAACTCCGTTGGCGGCGTTGCTTTTGAGTAATGAAATAGCGATGCGTAAGCGTGTGTTGACCGACGAAAAAGCTCGTCAGGTTTTGAGCCAAAACGTTGATGAAATTAAAAAACTGGCTAACCTTAGCAATTCGCTGCTGGATTTGGCGAAGTCAGAAAATGCTTTGAATGATCCAGAGCTAATTGATATTTCTGAAATTATTAAAGAGGTTATGGGGCAGTATTTTCAGGTTGCAAAAGCAAAGCAAGTTAAGATTTTTCATAATATTCCAGATGGCCAAAAAGTAGTTTTACGGGCAAATGCGGTTCGTCAGATTTTATCAATTTTGGTGGACAATGCTATTAAGTACGCGCCGCAAAAAGTCGGCGAAGTGAAGATCCAGGTTGATTTGAATAAAAATTCTGTGGAATTTATAGTTAAAGATAATGGGCCAGGCATTTCGTCAAATGATCAAAAACACATTTTCGAGAGATTTTATCGTGCAGACGCGGCGCGGACTCGAACCGACGCGTCGGGCTATGGTTTGGGGCTGGCAATTGCTAAAACTCTGGCGGATCGCTGTGGTTATATTATTCGCATCAAAAGCAAGCCGTCAACTGGCGCGGAATTTATACTAGCCATTCCAAATTAAGAACAGATAGAATATATAGTTTTTTGTTGTATTTTATACAATTATGCTTGTAAAGCTCATTTAGTAATGATATTGTGAGGTCACAAATTAAATAAAAACACAAACGTGTACGGGAGGGAAACAAAATGGGTGTTTCTTATACTAAAATAATCGGCGCCGCGTCGGTGGCGGCTATTGTTGGCATAGTGGCGCTTCATTCGCCGGTAAGTGCTGCGCCAGCTTCATTTACGTGGACTGGCTCAGCTGGTGACCATAAAATGTCAACGGCAGGCAACTGGAAAGAAGGTCAAGTACCAACAGAAGGTTCTAAGTTGGTATTTAAGTGTGTTGAAGGTCCTAGTGAAAACATTCAGAACGATTTAACGGTAGCCCTGTCAGGATTAGAGGTTAAAAAACTGGACAACCTTCCTGATGATAAGTCGTGCGCCTACTATAGAATTGACACGATGCGATTTACCTCAGATGCTGAATTTACTGGTGACAAGACTAGTATCGATAATAAAGACAGTCGCAAAACACCTCTTGTTCATGTTACTGGCGCCGTAACTGGTCTGTCAAAACTGAAATCGAATGGATTTGATGGTAGATTTGATGGCAAACCGACAATAAACCGTTTTGAGGTTGCTAATGCTGGATGTAATTATATAGATGGTTATATAAAAGCTGCAGAAAAAATTGTCGGAGAAAATGCTAGTGTGTCGTTAGCTGGCGCTAATAGTATCTTGGTTAAAAATAAAGGCCAGTTAGATATTGATTATTATGACAACGAGACAAGTTCTAGTAAAATCACTTTTGAAAATGGCTCGATGATTTCTCATGGAATACGTTGTCAATTCGCTGGAGGTTCTAGTTCGAACGTAACGACGGTTCTGTCTGGCGACATTACGCTTAATGGTGATGTTGAGTATTGGCTGGCATCAAATGTCACATTGAAGATTACTGGTAAACTTAGTGGTCCAGGTAAGCTGGTTGCTCATAAAGATAATGAAGGTACAGTACTGGTTGAGTCTTCAAATAACACCAGTGGCACGCCGAATGGTCAGATTGGTAATGCTCATGAAGCTAAAACAATACAATTAGATGGCGACAAACCTGATGAGTTTGTGACTGTTAAAAAAGGTGAAACAGTTTTACTAAATGGCAGTCGTTCTGAGGTATCTGTTAATGGAGGCGGTGTGTTCGGCGGTGACGCTACGGTAAAGAGTCTTGATGTATCAGGTGTTGTTGCTCCGGGTAATTCACCAGGTAAAATTACCGTATTGGAAACCTTCGCTCTACAGAATACCGGTGTTTATAAGGCGGAAATCTTAAACAAGGATCACTATGATCAGATCGTTGCACATGATGTTTATCTAAATGGCAGTCTAGACTTAACATACTTGGCTGGTGGTGTCATTAAGAAGGGTGATACCTTTACGATCGTCGGCAACAACGGCACTAACCCTGTCCAGGGAACGTTTAAGGACTTACCAGAAGGTGCAGAGGTAACTGTAAGTGGTGCAACCTTCAAGATTAGTTATGTTGGCGGTGACGGTAATGATGTTGTACTGACGGCACAGAATGACTCAAAAGCTCCAAAAGCTCCAAATACAGGTGGTGAAAAATTGTCTGTTAATTTGATTGGGGCTATAGCTGGAGTAGCTTCAGCAGCCGCTCTACTATTCGTAACAAAGCGAAAGAGTCTTAGTAAGAAGTAAAGAGCCGAAGTAAAGGCTTAAAAAATCGACAGGCACGCCATAAGCGGTTTGACGCAGAGCGTGCCTGTTGGCTACAATGAGGTAGGTATGATACGGGGAGAACGAAATATACGCAATTTACAGACACCGCCAAAGGCTAGGGGTCGAGTAGTCGTACCGCGACGCAGGCTGATGAGCGATATTGTTGTAAATGTGACCGATAGTGTGAATATGAAGCATACTGCGGATATTGCTCATCATTCTGCGTCAACTAAGACAAAACAGCCTCGGCAGTGTATAAAATCAAAGAAACCTACGCTAATTAATAAAAAACTGACTCGAGCAGCCCGCTTACTAGATATCTATGGAGAGTCTGTGTTTGTCGGTGATTTTCGGGGTAGCAAGCGGAGACGTATTAAGCAATCTTTGCGAAATATTTTAGGCGGTAATTTTCGTAAAAAGCTTCCTGGCGTAATTGCAATTATTCTCTTGACAATCTCGATATATTCGTTTGTTGACTCCTGGCTGTTGAATAGTCGAATAAAGAACGCCGTTAATGGGGCGCCAGTAACGGCACGCAGCGATGATTCTAATGATCGTAGAAGTAGTGAAGGTAAAGATGAAACTAAAGTCTCAGATGATGTGATCGCTAAGTATAAAGTAGCTGCGGACTTGCCGCGAGTCATCACTATTGAGAAGTTGGGGGTTAAGGCTAGGGTTTTGCAAATGAGCGTCAATTCGGACGGTTCAATGCAGTCACCTGTCAACATCTTTGATGCTGGATGGTATACCGGCAGTGTTAAGCCAGGTCAATTAGGCGCATCAATAATTATTGGGCATGCGTCCGGTACAACATTGGGTGGAATTTTTAATAAACTAGAATCTCTAAATACCGGTGATACGATTAGTGTCGAGCGTGGCGACGGTAAAATACTGCGTTATCAGGTGATAAAAAAACAAACAGTTAAATTATCTGATGTGGATATGAATAGTTTTATTCGGCCAGCTGATGGCGTATCTGAGGGTCTGAATTTGATGACGTGCGCAGGGGAATGGATAAAAAATTCCCAAACTCGTGATCGTCGAGTGATGGTATTTACTAAGCGGATTTAAGTTGTCTGGTGTTATAATTTACGCATGAAGACATTGCCAGATCACGATAAATTATTAACCGACAGAGCTTTGCGGTGTGCGGCGACGGAGCTGAACGTTGATTCATCTGAATTACGGATCACGCCAGTAAGTGGCGGCTTTTCGCTTAATCGTCGAGCATTAGTGTCGTCTGGCGATCGAACGATTTTCGTTAAAGAAGTTGATGCTAATTTATTGTCGGATGAGGGTGAGCGGGAATTAGGCTGGCTAAAAAAAGATTATGCAGTAACGCGCTTGTTGCAGAAAACTTATCCGCAATATGTTGCTGATTGGACTAAATTAGCTGATGACGGTTACGTGTTGATGACGAGCAGTTACGCTTCGTCAGATGGGTGGTTGTGGCAACCTCCGACGGATAACTCTGTCGCGGAACGTTATATTTCGACGGTGATAACCGCGGTTCGAGAGTTGGAAAAAATAAAATTGCCGCAGGAGCTAATTGAAGAATTGCAACTACAACCGTTTGTGGTGAGAGAGCTTGGCTTAGATGATGGGATTGATCAGATTATTGCTGACGCTGATATTCGTCGTCGATTGATTAATAACTATCAAAAACTATTGCCAAATCAGTTGGAGGTTAATCAGCGGCGTTGTCAGGCTATAATTGAGCTGTTAGAAAAGTGCGATGGGTTGATTGATATTTCGGTGCGCGCTAAAGAATTTGCCAAGCAGACGGAAGATTGCTTTAATCATTCGGATGTTCGTAGTGACAATTTGGCATTTAATCCGCAAACTGGCGAGTTGAAGTTGGTTGACTGGAACTGGGCTTCCTGTGCGTCCCAGGGATCTGGTGCGACAGAATTTCTGGTTGATATGGCGCGCCATGGTCATGACGTAACGCCGTGGCTGGGTGAGTTGAACGTGGAAATGCTGGCGTCATTTGTCGGCTTTTATCTTATTCGCAGCCTAAAACCGCCGCTTAAGCCGGGTGATAATCTTCGTCAAATGCAGGCGCTATCAGCGGCTGTTGCTTATGATTTATTGCAATCTATGTAAAGAAATCATAAATGTAAATAATACAATGTACTTTCATTGACAGACGCTATATATCGCGTGTATATTCAATATTAAGCACTACATATGGTGTTTTAGAAAATAAATAACGTTTTTTGCAACATGTACCCGCTGGAGAGGTTGGGCTGGTTTGCTATTTTTATAAACAAGGAGGGGTAATGTATAAATCAATTAAAAAACGCGACGGTCGAACTGCTAAATTTGATCGGAAAAAAATTGAAAAGGCAATTGAAAAGGCGGGGCTGGAAACTGGTGAATTTGATGCCACTCAAGCAGTTGAATTGACCGACAAAGTTTTGGGTGTTTTGGAAACTCGTAACCAAAAGCGTCTACCAAGCGTTGAAGATATTCAGGACATTGTTGAGGATGCGTTGATTGACTCTAAGTTTAAGAAAACAGCAAAGGCGTACATTATTTACCGCGATCAGCATAAAAAATTGCGCGAAATTACCTCTAATGCGCACGTTGATTTGATTGATAAATATCTGGAAAATTTGGACTGGAAAGTTAATGAAAACTCTAATATGGGCTACAGTCTTCAGGGTTTGAATAACTATGTTTCAGCAGAAATTACGAAGACTTACTGGCTGGATAAGATTTATACATCGAAGATTGGGCAAGCTCACAAAGAAGGCGATTTGCACATTCACGACCTTAACTTGCTAAGCGTTTATTGTGTCGGTTGGGACTTGACTGACTTATTACAAGAAGGATTCACTGGCGTGGCTGGTAAGGTTGCCTCTAAGCCAGCTAAGCATTTCCGATCAGCGCTTGGTCAAGTCGTAAACTTCTTTTATACATTACAGGGCGAAGCGGCCGGTGCGCAGGCTTTCTCTGATTTTGATACGTTGTTGGCTCCGTTTATTCGTGTCGACAAATTGAGCTATAAAGAAGTAAAACAGGCTATTCAAGAATTCGTCTTTAATGTTAATGTGCCAACTCGTGTTGGTTTCCAGACGCCGTTTACCAACATTACACTTGACCTTGAATGTCCAAAGCACATGGCAGATAATCCGGTGATTATTGGTGGCGAAATGCAGGACACGACTTATGGCGAATACCAGGAAGAAATGAATATGCTGAATAAGGCGCTGTTGGAAGTTCTTTCTGAGGGCGACGCTAATGGTCGAGTCTTTACGTTCCCGATCCCAACGGTTAATATTACCAAGGATTTCAATTGGGATAACCCAGTGATTGAAAGTTTGTGGGAAGCTAGCGCCAAATACGGCATTCCGTACTTCTCAAACTTCATTAATTCCGACATGGACCCAGAAGATGCGCGCTCGATGTGCTGTCGATTGCGTATTGATAATCGTCAATTGGAATATCGTGGCGGCGGCTTATTTGGCTCAAATCCGATGACCGGCTCGGTTGGCGTGGTAACGATAAACTTGCCGCGACTGGCGCTAAAATCTAAGAACGAAAAAGAATTCTTTAAGGGACTGGCTGAACTTATGGATATGGCAAAGGACAGTTTGGAAACCAAGCGTAAAGTTTTGGAGCGATTGACCGACGCTAATTTGTATCCGTACACCAAGTTTTATTTGCGAAACATTAAACAGCGTTTCAATCAATATTGGAAGAACCATTTTTCAACTATCGGTTTGATCGGCACGAACGAGGCGGCGCTCAATTTGCTGGGCGTTGATATTGGCACGGAAAAAGGTAAGGCTTTTGCTGAAAAAACGCTTGATTTTATGCGCGATCGTTTGGTGGAATATCAGAAGGAAACTGGCAATAATTACAACCTTGAGGCAACGCCAGCTGAAGGTACAACTTATCGATTGGCACAGCTTGATAAAGCCAGCTTCCCAGATCGAGCGCATTTTGCTAACGGAATTGGTGCGGAAGTTAAATGTCCGTTCTATACCAACTCTAGCCACTTGCCGGTTAACTACACGGATGACTTGTTTGAGTTGATGGATCTTCAGGACAATTTGCAAACCAAATACACGGGCGGCACGGTGATTCACTTCTTCTTAGGTGAGCGCATGGACGATCCGCAAACTTTGAAAAAATTGGTGAAGACAATTTGCGAAAATTACAAATTGCCATACTTTACGTTCAGCCCAAGCTTCTCAATTTGTAAGAATCACGGCTATATTGTTGGTGAGCATCCAGAATGTCCAAAGTGTGGTGAAGCGACTGAAGTTTACTCACGTGTGGTTGGTTTCTTGCGTCCAGTTTCTCAATGGAATAAGGGCAAGCAAGCGGAATTTGAAATGAGGGAGCATTATGACGATGCCGCCGAACACCAGCGACTTAGCGCCGTCGCGGCAGCTTAAGGTGTCAATCGGTGGAATTCAGAAGCTGTCGCTCGTGGATTATCCAGGGCACGTGGCGGCAGCTCTGTTTCTCTCTGGTTGCAATATGCGGTGCGGTTATTGCCATAATCCTGAATTGGTATTGCCTGAACGGTTAGCGTCGAGTATTCCGGTTGATGAAGTGATGATATTTCTAAAATCGCGAGTTGGTCGACTGGACGGCGTGGTGATTTCTGGCGGTGAACCAACGGTAAATGAAGATTTGCCGGAGTTATGTCGGATGATTAAGAAACTTGGTTTTGATATTAAATTGGATACCAATGGCACGCATCCAGATATAGTTCGTGGAATGGTCGAAGAAGGGCTGATTGATTTTATTGCGATGGATGTAAAAGGTCCGCTGGAAAAATATGTTGAAATTGCGGCGCGACCGATTGATTTGGAAGCGATTAAGGAGAATGTTCGGTTGATGATTGATTCGGGAATTGATCACGAATTCCGTACGACGATTGTCCGCGAGCAATTGGAAGTTAGCGATTTTGAGAAGATTGGCGAGCTAGTTAAGGGCGCGAAGAGATTTGCCTTGCAACATTTTCGCACTGGTACGACAATTAGTCCAAAGTTTGCGAATTACCACACTTTTACTGACGAAGAATTTAGAGAAGCTCAGAAAATAATGGAAAGGTACGTTGGAGAATGCGTGATTCATTAGAGGTTGAAATTGTGCGCGTCCGTCAGGAAAATCCTGAGGTGAAGACGTTATATTTTGCGCGACCGTTCGACTTTACCGCTGGACAATATATTACGGTTTTTATTGATGGCAGTAGCGTGCGTGAAGGGAAGGCTTATAGTATTTCTTCTACTCCTGATGATGAGCTAATGTCAATTACCGTGAAGGATGTTGGTGGTGAATTTTCTAGCTATTTATGCTCACGGAATGTTGGCGATAAATTACAAATTAGCCACGCTTATGGCGATTTTAATCCGCAAACAGAAAGTCCTTTGGTCGGAATTGCTGCGGGCTGTGGACTTAGTCCAATTTGGAGCGTTATGGCAAGTTCTAGCCAGCCGACGTTTTTATATTTTAGCCAAAAATCGCCAGAATATATGGTTTTTGGAAATGAGCTAGCGGCGTCAAATATTAAAGTGAAGAAGTTTAGTACTCGCCAGCAGATTGAGGAAAAAGATGGTTGGTTTAACGGTCGATTTAATGTGGAAAAAATTGTTCACGAAACACCAGAAGATGCGCATTTTTTGGTCTGTGGAAGTCTGCCGTTTGTTAGAGATGTTTGGCAAAAATTATCCGCCGCCGGTGTAAGTGAATTGAAAATTTCGACGGAGACGTTTTTTGAGCAATGAACGAAGGTTTGGCAAATGGAGCGGGCGATTTTAATGTTTTCTCGGCGTTGAACGGTGATGCTAATTTTCAGGATTTATCTTCAAAAATTCATGACGATGCGACTGAGTTAAATTTGGTAAAAGCGGTTGCTAGCGGTGAGAAAATTGATACGTCATTTGCCGAAGAAAATGAAGCAGAAACAACAGAAGAGTGTTTGGATGCTGAAAGACGATCGGAAATTTGCCAAAACGTAGCCAGCGCAGCATGCGCCAGTTGTGCTGCGGCGGGAACTTGTCCGATATTAAGAATGCGAAATTTTGCGGAAGAGAATTTGCGTCCGACGACAGAAGAGCCAGAGAGTTATTTGTCTGAATTAATGAACGATGATTGTGATTTTGTTGTTGCTGGATATGTCAGTGCTGATAACGAAGAGGGCTCGTCCGAATCAATTGAAAAAGATAGTCCATCAGAAAATGAAAAAACTGAATCCGTATCAGAAAAACCTGCGGTTAAGTCGGAAACGAGCGATGATGATGCGTCGATGCGCGTGTCGGCGGAAAATAATGAAATGGACAAACCGATGGATGATGAATGTTTGAATAATGAGAGTGCGTCGTCGGAAAATATTCCAAGCGCGAAAATAATCAAAGAAAATATCCCGCCGAAAATTAACGAAGAGTCGGACGAGGCCGAGGTGGCTAGTCAAATTAACTTGATGGACTCGGAAGACGTCGATGAAAAAGGAGATATATCTTCTGAGAATCAAGCTCCGGCTGTTGATAAAGAGGATGAATTGCTGAGAGAATTACCTATAAAGAAAGATAGCCATGTAGGGGATGAAAATAATATAAACTCTGCACCGATTTTGGAAGATTCTACTCCAAGTGACAATCTGGTTGAGAAAGCTATTTCTAATGAGTCAAATTCCTTGCCCGTGCGTGATCTTATTCAAGTCAATAATGAAATTGATGTGGCAATGGATGACAATAATAATGCGCCAGCTGAGACAGAGTTTAACGATGAGGCTGTGCGTAAAAGAATTAAATCTGTTGAATTGACAGAAAATAAGAAGGATTTGCCAATTTTACCGCGACGCAATTTTGAAGAGCGTAAAGTATGTTTCGAAGATTCGGAGAATGTTGCTACGTTTGAGATTTCTGATGATTGTGCGGTTATGGACAAAACGGATAATGTGGTGGATGATTTGGGCAATTGCGCAGAATTAAGCGAAGAAGTTACGCGTGAATTGGAAGAACTGCCGACTAATAGACCTGAAGTAATAGGGCAATTTATTCCTGATTTGAAATTAGCCGATGATGTAATTGATCAGAATAATATCGTCGATGAGGTTGTGAAAAAAGTCGCGAAAAAAGCTGAATTGACTGAAGAATGTAGCGAATTGGTTACTACGGATAATTGCGATGAGTCAAAATGCTCTGTAAAAATTGAAGAATCGAGCGATTATTGTGATGATACCGATAATATTTTGAACAGGGAATTAAATATTCCAGTTCTTCAAGAAATTCCTGTTTCGTCAGATAATTCATCGGAGGAAAAAGTTAATTATAATTGTGGCGAAGATGATGCGAATAATACAAATATATCCGGCGTTTATTCGGGGATTTGGGCTGATGACAGTCCGTTGAATCCGGAAGATGATACGACTTCGAATAGCTATGGCGTCAATATGTTTTTACCTTTAGCGGAATTGCTAGGTTTTTTGGCTATTAAGATCTCTTCGATAAAACAGGAAATAATCATAAGATAAGAATGGGACATAGTATAATGTTTAATATGACAACAGGTGATACTATTTGGAAGATTGCGAAATAATGGGTAAGCTTATCTTAGAATTAGAGCATTCTGAAGCTAGAGATTTATTATTACGACCTAATTCATATTGCAATTTTGGTTTGCCTACTTATTTTAATATGCAAAATCTATTAGACTGTGCTGATAACATAGTGCAAAAAGGAAACTATAGGAATAGTAGTAAGAATGCAAAAGGTCCAGGTGCTTTTGAGGGTGTGAATTATACGTTACTCGCTAACAAGGATGGTGCATACACATGGAGACCATACGAACTTGTTCATCCGATTCTTTATGTTGAGCTAGTGAATTTACTTACAGAGAAAGAGAATTGGACTTTTATTAAGAAGCGCTTCGAAAGGATGCGAAGCAATAATAAGATTATTGCGATAAACATTCCACAAAAACCTGACGAGAGTAAAGGAAATACAGAAAAAGAAGAGAATATAAATCGTTGGTGGAGCGAGATGAAACAGGCGTCAATCAAATTATCGCTAGAATTCAAGTATCTTACTACTACAGACATCACAGATTGTTACGGGTCTATGTATACACATTCAGTTGCATGGGCGCTTCATGATAAAAAAATAGCGAAAGGTAACCACAGAGGGCTAGATAGAAAAGGCGGGCTGCTAGGAAATAGTATCGACAATTGTTTGCAAGATATGCATAACAGACAGACAAACGGCATACCTCAAGGCAACATGGTGTCTGATTTAATTGCGGAAATGGTCCTTGGCTTCGCAGATATGTTGTTAAGCGAGCAGCTGAGAAAAGCGAAGATTAAAGAATATAAGATACTTAGATATCGGGACGACTATAGAATTTTCACAAATAGTCGTCAAGATGCTGAAAAAATTCTTCTAGAGTTGAGTGGTATATTAGCGGAATTAAATTTCAAATTGAATCCAAACAAGACAGTGGTCGCGGATAATGTTATTGACACTTCGGTTAAGGCTGATAAGATTAGCCTGATTTTATCTAATTATGGAGATAATAATCTTGGACTACAGCATCAGTTACTTTATATAAGGAACTTCTCAAAAATACATAAAAATTCGGGAAGCGTAAATAGGTTGCTTGGGGATTTTCGAAAGCGTATAGAAGCTCTTAAGAATAAGCCCTTTCAGAGCGATGCGATGATTGCTACCGTAGTGGATATAATGCTTAATAATCCTCGGACATATGCAACTGGCGCTTCTGTGATATCAAAGTTGATATCGTTTGAGGCGGAAAAGGAACGAGGGGATATACACCAAAAAATTATACGTAAGTTTTCCGATGTTCCAAATGTGGGGTACTTAGATATATGGCTACAACGTATTAGTATTAAATTAGACAGAAATAGAAAATTTAACGAACCTTTGTGTAGACTTGTGTCACGCAACTCAATTATTTCTATATTATACGGATGTCCTGTAATTGCAGATGGAATGGTGTTTGGTGTTTGGAATTCTTCATGGTTGCAACTATCGTCATTCAGAGAACTGTCTAAAGTTGGTTTTATAGACGAGACGGTTATTACCGATCTGGACGACATTATGTCACTTGATGAGACAGAAATATATATAATGGACAAATATGATGAGTAAAGTTGCGCGAGAAATCTTGCCGCGGGAATTGGAAGTGATAAATTTTTAAGATTTTATGAAAATCTCTGTACACATTAAACCAAACTCTCGCCATCGTGAGGAAGTTGTGAAAAATGACGATGACACATTGACGGTTTATGTCAAATCTCCAGCAATTGAAGGTCGAGCCAACGCGGCGGCTATTAAATTATTGGCAAAACATTTTAAGGTTGCATCGTCCAAGGTTAAATTAGTGCGCGGTGCAACTTCAAAATATAAGATATTTGAGATTGATTAAGTTTACGGATAAACGGCGCCCGGCGTCATGTCACCGATTAAATTTTGTACCGTTACGAATGAATATCCCTGTTGTTTGAGTGAATCAAGGATGCAAGGAACGGCATTCACGGATGTCTGATGAATATCGTGCATTAAAATCACAGCTCCGTTGCGAGCGTCAGCGACAGCCCTTGAGCAGACGATTTCGCTATTACGATCAGCCCAATCGCGCGTATCGACCGACCAAACAACCGCCGACATTCCGCGCTGACGGAACTGCTCCAAAACTGCCCGATTAAACGCGCCGTACGGCGGACGTATGATGTTAGGCTTGGTGCCGACGGCTTGTTTTATGGCGTTATTTGTCTGGTCAATTTCACTAGCGAGTTGCTCCGCCGAAACTTTATTTAACTCTGGATGCGACCAAGAGTGATTGCCTAATTGATGTCCGCGCGACTGCATACGACGTAACGTGTTGGCGCGTGCTGAAACTTTGCTGCCGATTAGGAAAAATGTCGCCTTGGCGTCGTACTTATCCAATATATCCAACAGTTTTTCAGTGTACGGTCCAGGTCCGTCGTCAAAAGTTAAGGCAATTGTTTTATTTGCGACGGTAGGCGTTGGAGCTGCGGGCGCTGGTTTTGGTTTTTCTGCAGGTTTGGGGATGTTGGCGAATTTTCTCGCCGTTGGGTTTTGTAGATATTTAGAGACGGAGGAAATTGGCACGGTAATTGTCAATTCACCGTAAGATGATGGCAGTAGCGACGCCTGACCGAGCGGCCAAGCCAATGCATTACCGTCGTTGGTGATGATAAAGTTAGACAAAGCTTCTTTATTTATGATTTCGTTCAGGTCAATTTCTGGCTGCTGGCGTTGCTTGATAATCTGAGAAATATTATTTTTGGCAGCGGATATGATTGCTTCGGCAGCCTCATCAGATTGTTCTGTAAAATCAGCTAAGCCGACAACTTCGCCAGATTTTTTGTCGAAAGTCCAAAATTGCGTCATTGATGCTGGATGCGCGCCGTTCATATCCTGCTTAATATTGACGACAACTGACAACGCTTCTGAAGTGTTGTGCGTGACTTGATAGCTAATTGTTTCGGTCATTGGCTTATCAAAAACTGTCGCTAGTAAAACCGTATTTTGAAAATCGCGATCAATTTTATCAATCGATTCACTAATTAAGCGATTAATTTTTTCGTTTTCCGTGATTGGATATTCAATTGAAACTTTTTCCCGTTTGTTATCTCTGGTGACAAATTTTGAGCGAATGCCAGAATATTTCGAATCGGCAAAATAATACTTTTCGTCAGATGGCGCAGTCGTTTGTCGTGAGTGTGATTGATTGAGGAAATATATCCCAAATAGCCCTGCCGAAAATAGCAATATCAAAAACGGTATGATAATAAATAGTTTTTTCGATTTTGGTTTTGCTTTTTTTCTCTGAATGCGCATACTATAAGTATAGCACTAGTGTTTTGGTTTTGTTATTATTGATGATAAGCGAAGACCGGTTTTACTATAATTACAACAGAGAGGAATTTACGGAGTGGAACTTGAGCCAATTATAAAAGTCGATAAACTCGTTAAAACTTATGATGGAAATAACGTGGTCGACGGCGTGTCATTTGAAGTTAAAAAGGGCGAGATATTTGGAATTCTTGGTCCTAACGGCGCGGGTAAAACAACAACGTTGGAAATGTTGGAGGCACTCAGGTCAATTGACGGCGGTACGGCTACAATTGACGGCATAGATGTCGCTAAGAAGCCTAAGGACATTAAGAATATAATTGGCATTCAGCTTCAGTCGACGGCTTTTTATGACAAACTGACTTTGCGTGAACAATTGAAAATGTTTGGTAGTTTATATGGTCGGACAGTTGATACTGAGGCACTGCTTGCTAAGGTTCAGTTGACGGAAAAGGCTAAAAATTACGTCGAGCAGCTTTCTGGTGGTCAAAAACAGCGTTTTGCGATTGCTTCGACATTGGTAAATAATCCGAAAGTGTTGTTTCTGGACGAGCCGACCACGGGGCTTGATCCGCAGGCGCGCCGAAATTTGTGGGACTTGATTAAGGAAATCCGCGACGAGGGAATTACGATTCTTTTGACAACGCATTATATGGACGAGGCGGAATTATTGTGTGATCGTCTGGCGATTATGGATAGTGGTAAGATTATCACAATTGATACGCCGCACAATCTCATTCAGCAATTATTGGCGCGCGGTTTTAAGAAGGAACAAGTTGTTGAGCAAGCCAATTTGGAGGACGTGTTTATTGATTTAACAGGAAAGGCAATTCGGGATTAATATGAAAAAATATTGGATTGGAATATTCGGGCAAGTTCGCGCTCAGCAAAAGCGTTTCGTTCGGGATAAAATGGCGCTATTTTTCACCTTTCTTTTTCCGCTGATTTTTCTATTAGTATTCGGGTCGGTTTTTAGTAATGATTCGACCAGTTTTAATATTGCAATTGTCAACAATTCGCAGACGGAATTTGCCAAAAGTTTCGTTAAAAATGCCAAAGAAAATTCGAAGGATTCGATTCTAAAAATTAAAGACGTTAAAGATATGAATGACGCACGTGAAAAGATGAAGCGGTCGGAGCTTAACGGTATTATTGAGCTTCCAAGTGATTTTGGCGCGATAAAAAACAATGGCAATCATCCTATTCCAACAGGCACTATGAATGTTATTTATTCCAAGGGTTCTGAGCAAACAGGTGGCGCGTTGGTAGCAGTGATGAATCAAATTACCAATAGTATCAATAGTCAGATGGGTCAACCTGAAGCTCCGCTTAAAGCTGTTGGTAAAGCGATTGGTGATGAGCAGCTGAAATCGTTTGATTACATGTTTACAGGACTGTTAACTTTCAGTTTGATGAGTATGGGTATTTTTGGTCTATCTAACCAATCATCTCCACGGCAATTCATTATACGACGATTTCCTTGCTTAGTTTGGTGATGATGGTTATCGCTGGGACGTTGATATTCCACTTTAATATGCGAGGCGATTGGGCGCTATTTGTAATGATGTCTGTATTGTCTGCATTTATGACTGTGGGTGTGGGGTTATTAATTGCTGGGTTATCAGAGAACGAAGATCAGTCATCGTCATTAAGTAACTTAATCTCTTTCCCGATGATGTTCTTGTCCGGTACGTTTATCCCGCTTTATCTATTCCCAGAATGGCTGCGAAGCGTTGCCCAATTTGTCCCCATAACTCCAATCACGGATGGTTTTCGGCTAATTATGACTGAGCACGCAAGTTTTATGGAAGTCTTGCCGCAATTTGGCGTTATCGCGGCTTGGACTCTTGCTGTCTATTTCTTAGCTATTAAGCTATTTAAGTGGGAATAACTTGAAACAAATAGAAAAACGTTACGCTTATCGTAAGTGGGTGTTTGATATTTTTAACAATGGGAGTTGCTTAATTCTGCGCGACAAATCAAATAATTATTCGACGCCGCCAGCCTTAAGGATGCTTCTTAATCCGTTTTCGCCGCCGACGAATCCGCTGGTTTGATAGTCGTTAATAACCATGTATGGCAAGCCATTTACGCCAAGCGACAAGGCTTTTTGTGTGTTGCTATCAATTTCTTTTTGGTGCGGTTTTTTAGTCATACAATCGGAAAATTGCGATTCATTCATGCCGACGTTTTTGGCGGAAGTTAGGAAATATTCCAGCGGAAGAGCGGGGATTTTCTTCGGCACGGCAACGTTTTTTACGCCGATTCCTTTATCGAAATAATCGCTTTTAATGCGCGGGACGATGTCGTGGGTGTACTGCCAATATTTATCTTGATCAGCAGCGCAAAACGCAGCGTGAGCACCGGTTTCGGTATTGTTGGTCATCTCTTTTAATAGTGTTACTACGCGGTGCTCGTAACGAACTTTGCCGGATTTAACATAGTAATTTTTGAAGAATTCTGTGCTGGTTGCGGCTTCGACCTCGGCGCAAAATGAACAAAAGTAGTCAGTATAATCAATGAACACGTTTTTCGCGTCAGCAGATCCTTGCGACATTTTCTCATTCCACGGTTTATTATCGCCAATGTGACGATTCGGCGGGCGATTGACAATTCCATAGATAAACAAAGCTACAATTCCCACGATTACAATTCCCGAAAGAACCCAAATAAGCGCTATGCCTGATGATTTTTGTCGATTCATATTTTCTCCTGTTTAGATAATTCTGTGTACATAAAAATAATTTGACCTGATTTATATAGCGAGAATAAACTGAGTAGTAAAGCTAATAAAAGGACTATTGTGCTGGCGATATTTGCGGCGGTGGCGGCGGCAGCTCCTGAGAAAAATAGGGTTACAATTGGTAAGATTAGTGACGTTCCGCAAGGAACACAGCCGAGTCCGATTGTTGCGGCAATTGATGCGATTCCGCTTAATCCGACTTGTCGAGATACAGTTTTTTCATTATCGCGATTATTCTTTGATGTAAAAATTACAGCGGCGATCGATACGCCTTGAAGAATTGACACTACCATAAGCAGTGCGCCATTTAGTGAAGTGAAACTTTGTTTGAAGATGTCTATAATCATCGAACCGAGCAGCGCGATTTTATCGAGGATTGGTAAACGCGACATCATTAGTGGTCCGTAAAAATTGGCGTTGATTGCGAAATAAATTACCACGGCGAAGGCGATGGTCGCGACAATTGTTATCAGGAAATATTTCGGTAAACCAAGCATTCTGCCGACTCCTAAAATTGTTGATTTGATGGTTAGTTTGTAGTGTCTATCGTTGTAACTCATTGTGGTAGTTGTGCTATAAAGTTTGCTGGTGTGTTATTACGATTTCTTTTTTAGTTCGTAAATAACCTTTGTTGGCCATGGAATACTATCGATTTTGAAGTATTTTTGTAAATGTGGCAAATAGGTTTCATCGAATTCATTCTGCGACTGTGTTATTTTGTAACCGTGTGGCGCGCAAATCCATTTGTGAATAAGGTGTTCTTCGATAACGTACGATTCTTTTGACTCGCGTTCAAGTGAATCTAGCCCCCAAACCGCGTGAAACATGATTTCATAAATAGTTTGACTATTTGTTTTGTAGATGTACGGAACGATAGGATTGTCATTGTCGTCGCAAGCGATATCGGGCATGCTAATCACTGAATTTTTAACAAGCGCTTTGGTCCATGCATAAACTTCATCGTTAACATCCTCGGATGCTACTTCGATAGACGTGTCTAGACTCGACGTCTCGCCGGGACCCCAATCACGGATGATAATGGTGCCGTCGGGTTTGAGTGCTCTATCTAGCATCGCGAACGTTTTAGTACGCTCGGGTCGGGATAGATAGCTCATCAACTCGTGAAATACACTCGACATGTAGATAATGTCGAATTCATCTTCGGCGTTTTCAAGTTGTTCTTTAGTGATGAAATCAATGTTATTTTCTTGAAGTTGAGATTGAACAATTTGTGAAACATCATAGGCTACGTAGTGAGTTCCTGTTTGCGCCACTTGTTTGATGAATTCTGGCGAGAAACCAGAACCGAAATCAAGCAATTTAACGTTTTCACCAAGATGTTTTGCGATAGCTCCGAATTTGGATGACGCTGTTTGGTTCATCCGCTCTTGATAGGTTTTGTTGGTATGATTTTCCAAGTGCTCGCTGCAAATTTGGTCCATGTATCTATTATACGATATTCGTAAAGGCAATTCGATCATCCACGGCGGCAACTTTTACTGTATCACCGTCGTGAATTCGTCCGTCAATTAGTTCGAGCGCCAAAGGATCAAGCACGCGTTTTTGAATCAAACGCTTAAGTGGCCGAGCACCGAAACTCGGGTCGTAGCCGTCTCGCGCCAACATATCACGAACGCTATCGTCAAAATTCAGCGTTATGTCGCGACTATCTTTAACTTGGCGAACAACTTTTTCTAATTGCACGTCAACAATTGTGCGCATCGATTCAGGATGAATGCGATCAAAAATCACGATGTCGTCAATTCGGTTTAAGAATTCTGGGCGGAAATGACCACGAAGCGTTTCTAAAATTTGATTGTCGAGAGAGCTAATGTCGTCGCCGGTGTAGTCCATAATCATTTGCGATCCGACGTTGCTGGTCATGATGATAATGGTGTTGCTAAAGTCAATCGTTCGTCCTTGTCCGTCCGTCAATCGACCGTCGTCCAAAACTTGTAATAGAACGTTGAACACGTCGGGATGTGCTTTTTCGATTTCGTCAAACAAAACCACGCTATAAGGGCGTCGCCTAACGGCTTCCGTCAATTGACCACCCTGATCGTAGCCTACATATCCTGGAGGCGAACCGATCAATCTGGCTACGGCGTGGCGTTCCATATATTCACTCATGTCAATTCGAATCATGGCGTGCTCGTCGTCGAATAATTCACGACATAAACTGCGCGCGACTTCTGTTTTTCCCACGCCAGTAGGGCCGAGGAATAGAAATGAGCCAATCGGTCGATTAACATCGCCGAGCCCAGCACGTGACCTACGGATGGCGCTCGCTACGGCTGCCACAGCGCGATCTTGTCCGATGACTTGGCGGCTGATCGATTCTTCTAATTTGGTCAATTTGCTGGATTCGCTTTCCATCAATCGCTCCACCGGAATTCCGGTCCAGCGCGCCACCACGCCGGCGATATCGTCAGGTGTAACTTCTTCGCGGAGCAATCGGTCGTGAGTTGGAATTGCCGCTAGTTCTTCGCGGGCGCTTGCTAATTTTTTCTCCAGCTCCGGCAAGTCGCCATACTTAATGCGGCTGGCGGTGGCTAAATCCGCGTCGCGTTCAGCAATCTCTAATTGTGAGCGCAGATTGTCCATTTTTTCGGTAGTCGTGTTGACGGTTTGCAAAATGTCTTTTTCGTGTTGCCATTTTTTATCAATCACTTCGGCTTTTGCACGAATCTCGGCAATTTGCTCCTTGATTTCATCTTTGCGAATATTGGCGTGGTCGGATTTGTCTTTTTTCAGCGCCGCTTCCTCGATTTCCAATTGCAAACGCCTATTGTTCAATCGATCCAGCGCAATTGGCACGCTTTCTAACTGCATTTTGAGCGAGCTGGTCGCTTCGTCAAGCAAGTCGACTGCTTTGTCTGGCAAGAATCGGTCAGGTAAATATCTGGTAGATAATCTGGCGGCTGCCACGATTGCGTCATCAGCGATTTTTACTCCGTGGTGAATTTCGTATTTTTCCTTCAATCCGCGCAAAATGGCGACGGTGTCGTCAAAGCTTGGTTCGCCAACGTAAACTGGTTGAAATCTTCGTTCTAGAGCGGCATCTTTTTCGACATATTGGCGATATTCAGCGAGCGTCGTCGCGCCAATCATGTGCAATTTTCCGCGAGCCAGCGCTGGCTTTAACATATTGCCCGCGTCCATGCTGCCTTCGCTTTTTCCAGCGCCAACCATGGTGTGAATTTCATCGACAAAAAGAATAATCTCACCAGCTGCGTCTTCTACTTCTTTCAGAACGGCTTTCAGTCGATCCTCAAATTGTCCGCGGAAACTAGCACCCGCCAGAAGACTAGAAATTTCCAGAGAAATTAGCCGCTTGTCCTTTAGTGAAGCGGGAACGTTGCCTTTGACAATTCGCTGTGCTAACGCCTCAACAATTGCGGTTTTACCAACTCCCGGCTCACCGATGAGGACGGGATTGTTTTTAGTGCGGCGACTCAAAATCTGCATAGTGCGTCGAATTTCTTCATCTCGACCGATCACCGGATCGAGTTTACCTTCTCGCGCCAACGCCGTTATATCTGTACCGAATTTTTCGAGCGGTTTAGTTGTTTCTTCTTGATTCATGTTTGGTGGCATAAAATCCTCCTTTTGATTTTTAGTCCTAATTTGTTGCGCCCCAGTAAAATACAGAATGGTGAAATTTGATGTAGTTATCATAACAAATTAGCACTCTCAGTGCAAGAGTGCTAATAAAATAAATAGTCATTTTATGATATGTTAAATGTATGAATATTCTTGTCACTGGTGGCGCTGGATATATCGGCAGCCACACAATCATCGAACTATTATCATCAAATCATAACGTAGTGGTGGTCGATAATTTATCAAATTCGTCCGTTGAAAGTCTGAGGCGAGTTGAAGAAATCACCGGTCAATCAATACCGTTTTATGAATTCGATTTGTGTGATCATCAGCGACTATCAGAATTGTTTAAGACTGAGAAAATTGATGCTGTAATTCACTTTGCTGGGTTGAAGGCGGTTGGTGAATCGGTTGAAAAGGCGCTTCTTTACTATAAAAACAACCTCGAAAGCACGTTGGTTTTGCTTGATGTGATGCAAGAATTTGACGTGAAGAAATTGGTGTTTTCTAGTTCGGCAACAGTTTATGGCGACCCAGCTCGATTGCCAATTACCGAAGATATGCCGTTGTCTGCTACAAATCCATACGGTCAGACAAAGTTGATGATTGAGCAAATGCTTCGCGACATTTCTGCGACGAATCAAGATTGGCAATTTACGTCTCTCCGCTATTTTAATCCAGTTGGCGCGCATCCGAGTGGCCGCATTGGGGAAGATCCTTCCGGAATTCCAAATAATCTTCTGCCGTTTGTGTCGCAAGTTGCTGTTGGTAAGCGAGAGCATTTGAGCGTTTTTGGTGACGATTATGATACTCCAGATGGAACTGGTGTGCGCGATTATATTCACGTGGTTGATTTAGCAAAGGCTCACGTGGCGGCTCTGGAGAATTTGGGTCGACCGAACGAATATAAAGTCTATAATATCGGCACTGGTCGTGGTACTTCGGTTTTGGAATTAGTGAAGGCGTTTGAGAAGGCGTCTGGTCGCGATGTTCCATATCAAGTTACGCCGCGTCGGGCAGGTGACATTGCGACGTGCTATGCTGACCCAGGATTGGCAGAAAAAGAATTAGGCTGGCGAGCAGAACTGACAATTGAAGATGCTTGCCGCGACGCTTGGAATTGGCAAAGCAATAATCCAAATGGTTACAACGGTTAATTGCCGGATTTGGTGAAAATCTTATTTTCGTAATAAGCGGAACGTTTGGAAAGTTCTGAATTTAAGTTTTCAATTCCGCCGTATTGCTCGACTAGGGTTTTCTTTCCAGAAAATAAATTTGTGCCCAGACCTAATCGGTCGCCGTCAATTTTAACTCCCAGCGCCGCCAAAGTTGACGGATACATATCAAATGTCGTGAATTGACGGCTCTTTGAGTGACTAGTTGAAATGGCTGGATTTATAAACGTGTTGTAAATGGTTCGCTGATAATTAGTTCCACCAATCTTTTCGTCGTAGTATGAAGTCTGCATTCCTAAATGGTCTCCAGAAATGACAATCGTGGTGTTTTCATAAAATGGCTGAGATTTAACCCAATTGACGAATGCGGCGACTTGTTTTGAAGAGCAAGCGTGAACATTGTCGTATTGATTGCTGAAGTTTTTGGCGCAGGTTTCATCCAAATAGCCATCGGTAAAATGCGTGTCGGCGGTCAATAATTGCAAGCTGAATGGCTTGTCTGACGCCGCCAAACGCGAGGCTTCTTCGCGGGCAAATTGGAATAATTTTTTATCTTCATAACCCCACCAAACTTTGTAATCTTCGGATATTTTTCCGTGTTTTTTGGCATAATTGTAATCTTCGATATTGAAATTGCCATGCTGAGTTAATAATTTATCGCGTCCGCCAAAACTTGCTTCAGAACCCATAATAAATGTTTGATTATAGCCTTGTTTTTCTAAAATCTCACCAAGACTATAAGCGCCTGGCAAAAACCTCTTAAATTCGCCCAGGGCGTTATGATCGCGTCCGCCAACCAAGTTTTCTTTCAGTGGGACGCCAGCGGATTGTGCAGCCATTCCCGCCACAGTCCAGCCAGTGTTTGTTGCAGGCAAGGCGCCGCCGACACCGGATGCTTTGTTTGAGAATGAGGTATTTTTTAACGCCAATTCTTCCAGTTCTGGAATGATGGAGGTTTCGGAACTGCCGCCATTAGCCTTTGACGCTAAAGTGTTTTCCATTGATTCTAAATAGATGTATATTAAGTTGCGCTTTTTCTCTGGGAAAGTCAATTTGGCGGTTTTTGGATTGACGTAATTTTCTTCGTATAATTTGGTCGATTGGGTTAGGGCGTAAATATAATTAGGGATGCCGAAACTTTGAATCAGAAGGACGATCGCAATTAAAAACATACTTAGCGAGTAAATTGCTTGATTTCGTAATCTCAAAAACGGCAGGGTGAGTTTTCGTGATGATTTGATTTTTTTCAAGCAGAAGGCGATTATGCGATTGATAAAAGAGATCGATTTGTCGAACATTGGGATTAATAAGGCGCCGAATAATAGGAAAACTAGCGGAAGATTTTGCAGGACGGCCGACCATAAATTGTCAGATTTACCACCAGCTAATCCGTTAACGAAATAAAAAATTATCTCGTCGATTTGTGAATCTTTAAAGACTATATATTTATAGCGCGCCGCGATTAAGCAAAATGCCGCCAAAAAAAGCAGAACAATTGATATTGATTTAATCCAGAAACGTTTGGTAAATTTAATTTTTCTCACTATTCTATTATATCACTTACGTTTTTTGCGGATGAAGGGGTATAATAAAAGCATGAGCAAGAATAAGACACGCACATTCGGAATTAGTTGGTGGATTGGACTGATTTTATTTGCGGGGATGATTTGTTTGATGTTGGGTGATATTTTACATCGAGATGGCGTAATTGGCTCAAAAACTGATGTTCTGGTAATGGGCACGAATGCTGGATTTAAGCCGTTTGAATATATTGATAACAATCAGGTAGTTGGTTTTGATGTTGATCTGGCGAGGGAAATTGCTAAAAGCTTGGGTAAAGATTTGAAGGTCGAAGATATGTCGTTTGATGGGCTACTTCCGGCGCTGGATAGTGGGCAGATTGATATGGTGGCGGCTGGAATGACAGTGACGCCTGAGCGAGAAAAAAATGCGTTGTTTTCAGATTCGTATTATTCGGCGTCACAGAGAATAATTGTTAAAAAGGGCAGTCCGATTCGCAATAAATATCAATTGCCAGGGCGAAAAATTGGCGTACAGCTGGGTACGACTGGCGATACTTTGGCGTCTAAGATTGCTGGCGCATCAGTCACGCAATTCCAAACCGCGCCGAGTGTTTTGCAGGAATTAAGTTCGGGAAAAATTGAAGCGGTCATTCTGGACGACGCTCCTGCAAAGCAGTATTCGGCTGGATTTTCTGACTTAGAAATCTTACCGGGCGCGCTCAGTGATGAAAGTTATGCGATTGCTATTAAAAAGGACAATAAAGACCTCTTGGAGAAGGTTAATAAAGAAATTGCCAAGATGAAAAAAGATGGTCGCTATGAAAAGCTGATCCGCAAATATTTTGGCGAGGAGGCTAAATCGTGAATTTTTGGGAAGTGATTTTTGGCGGCGGTCGATGGCTATTCTTATGGCACGGCTTAGAGGTGACGCTGGTTTTGACTGTGTTGTCGCTGATTTTAGGATCGGCAATTGGTGTGCTTGTCGCCCTGATGCGCACGTCGAATTTACGACCATTTGGCAGGATGAAAGCAAGCAGACTCGCGAACTTTAATCCGCTGGCTAGTTTGGGAAAAATTTATGTCGATATTATTCGCGGCACGCCACTTTTGGTCCAGTTATTGATTATGTATTACGTCGTTTTTGGGTCGTATCAATTTATGCCGAAGATTTTTGTGGCGGCGGTGGCGTTCGGGATAAATAGCGGCGCGTATATCGCCGAGATTATTCGTGGCGGAATTCAGAGTATTGACAAGGGACAAATGGAAGCAGCCAGGTCTTTGGGTTTGAGCAATTGGCAGGCAATGCGACTAGTTATTTTGCCGCAAGCAATGAGAAATTCGTTGCCGGCGTTGATTAGTGAATTTATCGCGCTATTAAAGGAAACTTCGGTTGTTGGTTGGATTGGTCTGAATGATATTATGCGAGGCGCGGACAATATTCGTTTTCAAACGGCGACAGCTTTTCAATCGCTATTTGCCGCTGCAGCGATGTACTTAATTTTGACGGCGATTTTTACGCGAGTAATGGCGCGAGTAGAAAGGAAATTGAAGCATGACGATGATCAGCGTTAAAAACTTGAAAAAAACGTTCGGCACGAATCGAGTTCTTCGCGATATTGACGTGGAAATTGAAGAAGGCGAGATTGTTGTTGTGGTTGGCTCGTCTGGTTCTGGCAAGTCGACGTTCTTGCGTTGTCTGAACTTGCTGGAGGAGCCGACTTCGGGTGAGATTATTGTTGATGGAGTGAAAATTACTGATCCACGCGTGAACTTGAATGCGTTGCGTCAAAATATTGGCATGGTTTTTCAGCAATTTAATCTGTTCCCGAATTTGAGTGTGATTGAAAATATTAAATTAGCTCCGAAAAAACTGCGTAAATTTTCAGATCAAAAAGCGACAAAATTGGCGCGAAGTTTATTGGACGATGTTGGATTATTAGACAAAGCGGACGCTTCGCCGAATAGTTTGTCTGGCGGTCAAAAACAGCGAGTGGCAATTGCGCGGGCGCTAGCGATGGAGCCGAAAATCATGCTTTTTGATGAGCCAACTTCAGCGCTAGACCCAGAGATGATTGGCGAAGTTCTGGACGTGATTAGAAAAGTTGCCAAAAAGGGAATGACGATGGTAATCGTTACGCACGAGATGAAATTTGCCCGTGAAGTTGGGACGCGGATGATTTTTCTGGATAAGGGAGAAATAATCGAAAATGGCACGCCAGCTCAGGTAATGGATCATCCAAAAACCGAGCGCGCTAAAAAATTCTTCGCTAAATAGCCCGAGTGACCTCGCTATAATTCGCTTAGAACTGGGACTTCTGTCAATTTATTAACCAGCTGGTCCAGGTCAACCTCTGTCAAATAGCTTGGCAAAATTCGCGTGGTTTTTGGATCAACAAAGCCACACTTGGCCACTTCCTCGATGCCGTGAGAAGTTTTCTCTAAGTCAATGTTTTGATAATCTTGCCAGTTGGTGATGAGGAAGAAAAATTCCAATTGCTCATTCGGGCCATGTGCTGATTGTTCGCCTGATTCGGCGAATTGCTCGACGAATAACAACTTACCTATTTCTGGTTTGACGCCAGTTTCTTCAATCATTTCTCGACGCAAGCCGTCCAGCAAGCTTTCACCCATTTCCAAGCCGCCGCCCGGCGTACACCAAAAATTACGCCCTTTGCCATTATTGGCGGTCAATTGTTGGCAGAAAATTTCGCCCTTGTTGTTGATAATAATTCCGCGTACGTTTACTCTTCGTCGCATAAAACCTCCTTTGATTGCTAATAGCCAGAGGTTCAATTAAGCTGAACGTACGCCCAATAATTTCATGGTCGGGGTGACTGGATTTGAACCAGCGACCTCACCGTCCCGAACGGTGCGCGCTACCGAGCTGCGCCACACCCCGACGCTAAAAAACAGTATAAAACTAACAGATATTTTTGTCCAATTGTAATTGTTAAAATGGAATCGACTAGTCCTAAAATGATATAATATAAGGTGGACTTAGAGCGTAAAGGACTATAAATGAAACATATTTTACGAATTTTTAGAGGCTATTGGTTGCTGTTTATTATCTTGATTGGATTCACGTATGGCGTTGTGATGGCGAATTTGTGGCTGCCGGATAAAATGTCGGAAATTGTCAATAATGGCATTATTAAACAAGATATGTCGGCGATTTGGAATAATGGCTTGATGATGATTTTAGTGACGGCGGCTGGTGGGTTTTGTTCAATTGTCGTGGGTTTTTTGGCGGCGCGAATTGCTACGGGAATGGCGCAAAAATTGCGATTGAAATTGTTTGAACGAATAGAAAGTTTTTCTTTGGCGGACTTTAATAAGTTTTCTACAGCGTCGCTAATTACGCGATCAACGAATGATATTCAGCAGATTCAAGCAACGTCAATAATGCTGTTGAGACTGGCGTTGATGGCACCGATTATGGCAATTGGTGGTCTGCAAAAAGCCATGAATAATGCGCCCGATTTAAGCTGGATCATTGCTTTGGCGGTGTTTATTTTACTCGTGGTGATCGCTACGCTATTTACGATTGCTGTGCCTAGGTTTAAGAAATTGCAGGCGCTGGTGGATAAACTTAATTTGGTGGCGCGGGAAAATTTGGTTGGACTGAAAGTTATTCGCGCGTTCCATAACGAGAAGATTGAGCAGAAAAAATTCCAAGAAGCCAATACGGAATTGAATAAGATGAATTTATTTGTGAACCGTTTGATGATGTTGCTTGATCCGATTATGACTTTAGTGATGAACTTTTCGAGTGTGGCAATTGTGTGGTTTGGCGCGCATTTGATAAGTAGCGGTAGCTTGCAAATTGGTAATATGATGGCGTTTTTGGAATATGCGATGCAGGTGATAATCTCGTTCTTGTTGCTGTCAATGGTGTTCATTATGGTGCCGCGAGCCGCCGTATCAGTGCGTCGAGTTGGGGAAGTTTTGGATACCTTGCCGTCAATTACCGACCCGAAGTCGCCGAAAAAATTGCCAAAAGATGCCAAGGGAAAAATTGAATTTAAGGACGTTACGTTTACTTATCCTGACGCGGATTTGCCAGTGCTTTCGGATATTAATTTTGTAGCCGAACCTGGTCAGACAACGGCGTTTATTGGCAGTACTGGTTCGGGAAAGTCGACGTTGATTAATTTGATTCCTCGTTTTTATGATGTTTCGGCGGGGCAGATTTTGCTTGATGGCGTGGATATTAGAAATCTGAAATTGGAAGATTTGTCTGGTCAAATTGGTTACGTGCCGCAAAAGGGCGTGTTGTTTAGCGGGACGGTTGCTAGCAATATCAAATACGGCAATGCTGAGGCTAGTGATAAGTTGGTTGAAAAAGCGGCCAAAATTGCCCAAGCGGAAGAATTTATTAGCGAGTTAAAAAATGGTTATAAAAGTGAAATCGCTCAGGGTGGTAGCAATGTTTCTGGCGGTCAGCGCCAGCGTTTGTCGATCGCGCGGGCTATTGCGGTTGAGCCGAATGTTTACATTTTTGACGATTCGTTTTCGGCGCTTGACTTCAAGACCGATGCGAAGTTGCGGGCTGTGCTTGCGAAGGAAACTAAGAATAAAACTGTGTTAATTGTCGGTCAGCGAATTAATACGATTATGAATGCCGATAAGATTATTGTGCTTAATGAGGGAAAAATTGTTGGTCAGGGAACGCATCAGGAATTGATGAAAGATTGCGAAGTTTATCAAGAAATTGCCGCTTCGCAACTCTCGGAAGACGATTTGCGGAAAATGTCTATTGCTGCGAAAGGAGTGTTGTAATGTCCAAACAAACCACGAAAAAACGTCAGCAAGTACGAATGGGCGGCCCGATGGGTGGAACGGGCACTGGCGAAAAGGCTAAAGATTTCAAGGGAACGGTCAAGAAGCTGATTAAATATTTGTCGGATTTTCGATGGCAAATGTTGATGGTGTTGGTTTTTGCGATTGGGAGCACGATTTTTGCGATTGCCAGCCCGAAGATTTTAGGCGGCGCGACGAATCAAATTGTTGATGATTACGCCAATATGAAAGCTTACGAGGCGATCACTAGCAAATTGCCAAAAGGTGTTTCTTTGCCAGCGGGAACTACTGGCGCGGACGTTTTGAACCGATTGCCGAATAAGTCGGAGATTGAAAAACAGATTCCGTCCAGTCAGCTTGAGTCGATTAAAAAGTTAGATCTTAGTCGGCGTCCAGAATTTCATTTTGACGCTATTTGGCGAATAATTATTTTGCTAGTCGGAATGTATGTGTTGAGTGCAATTTTTCGATATATTCAAACGTGGATAATGACTCAGGTGACGCAAACCGTAACTTTCAGAATGCGAAAACAATTGTCCGAAAAAATAAATCGCTTGCCGCTAAGCTATTTCGATAAGCAAACTTACGGCGAAGTTCTTAGTCGCATAACTAATGACGTCGATACGATTAGCCAAACGCTAAATCAGAGTTTGTCGCAAATTGTAACTTCAACGGTTACGGTACTGGGAATTTTGGCGATGATGTTTTCGATTAGCTGGCAGATGTCGCTAGTTGCGCTGCTGGTGCTTCCGCTGGCGGGTGGCGTGATTACGCTGATTGCAAAGAGTTCGCAAAAACAATTCTTACGCCAGCAAACGCAGCTTGGTGAACTTAATGGACACATTGAAGAAATGTATGGCGGACATCAAGTGATGCGCGTCTTTAATGGTCAGAAAAAATCGATTGCTAAGTTTTCTAAGATCAATAATCGGCTTCAGGATAGTGCTTGGAAGGCTCAGTTCTTTTCTGGCTTGATTCACCCGATTATAAATTTTATCAGCAATATTGGCTACGTTGCTATGACAATTTTGGGCGGTTGGCTGGCGATTAATGGTCGGCTGAAAATCGGCGATATTCAGGCGTTTATTCAATACGTCGATCAGTTCAATCAGCCGCTGGTTCAGGTTGCTAATATCGCTAATATTTTGCAATCGACAGCTGCTGCTGCCGAGCGAGTGTTTGAGTTTTTGGACGAGCCAGAAGAAGCGGTTGAATCGAATAACTTGGCAAAATTGTCCAACATAAAAGGCGAAGTTGAATTCGACAACGTCGTCTTTGGTTATAAGCCAGACCAGACTATCATTAAAGGTTTGTCGGCGCACATTAAGCCAGGTCAGCGCGTGGCGATTGTCGGTCCGACTGGTGCTGGCAAAACGACGCTAGTCAATTTGTTGATGCGATTTTATGAGATTAATAGCGGTTCGATTAAAATTGACGGCGTGGATATTCGTAAAATGAAACGTAGCGATGTGCGCAAAATGTTTGGTATGGTGCTGCAGGATACGTGGCTGTTTAATGGCACGATCCGTCAGAATTTGATGTATGGCAATCCAAAAGCTACTGAGGAAGAGATGATAAAAACCGCCGAAGAAGCGCATGTTGATCATTTTGTGCGGTCGCTGCCGGGTGGCTATGATATGGTTCTTGGTGAGGAGGCCGCTAATATTTCCCAGGGAGAAAAGCAGTTGCTGACAATTGCCAGGGCGATGCTAGAAAAAGCGCCAATGCTGATTCTGGATGAAGCGACAAGCTCGGTTGATACGCGCACCGAAGTCCTTATCCAAAAAGCTATGGAGAAGTTGATGCAGGGGAAAACTAGTTTTGTTATTGCGCATCGTCTGAGTACCATTCGTGACGCTGATTTGATTTTGGTGGTTAAGGACGGGAATATTATCGAACAGGGCAATCACGAAACTCTGCTGAAACAAAATGGATTTTACGCCGAGCTTTATAATAGTCAGTTTGCCGAGTAGACGTTCGCTATTTTTTACATAGTGATATTTTTGTAGCCTTTGGTGTGTGCAGTTCAAAATCAATATCAGTTTTCTGGACAATCTCATAATAAGGCGGAATTGATGGGTTTTCCGGAAGCTCAATTATTTTTCCATCATTAAATAATCGTCCTTGTTGGTAGACGTTATGTATAAACGGCACATTTGGCTTTACTTTTCTTAAGCGATATAGTGCTGATTTATGTTGCGTTTCGCCGTTTTCAACAACTTCAGGTTGTGTGTGCCATTGCCCCATAATGCATAACGTTAGCAATGAGCCATCAATACTAAGGATATTCTCAGTCAATTGTTTTTCTCGTTCTTGCGGACTTGGTGGTACGATTATATTTTCATCTAAATTATCAAAAAATGTATCAATAAAAATAAGTTCTTTAAGTTGGTTTTGCTGTAGGAGGATTGCTATTGTCTTTATCATTTCAAGAGATAAAATGCTCGAATCAAAAAGGTCTTCATCAACTAAGGAAAAATCGTAAGAGCCGGTCTTTGCTGAATTGATGAAGTTGGATACGGCGGGGCTGGCTTCAATAGCTAATCGTTTTACGTCAAGTTTTATAACTAGAGTGTAGATAATATCGGCATTTTCTTTTATGCCGTGAATTTCGCCATATACAATTATGTTTGATTTTCGCAATGTGGATTGAAGCGAGCTTAATTGTCTTATGTCCAGTTGTTTCGGTAAAAATGTTTTGATAATATCGTGATTATTCATAGGTGCTAATTGATATTTTACTTCATAAAACCGTAAATATATAGGGCTGCGTCGTTGATAATTTGTCGATATTTGGCGAAGTATTTATAATTAAAACTATGAATATCGCAGACCAACTCCTCACTAAATACCCGATCATTTCTGACCAAGTCGATATAAAAGAACTTGGTGCGCTTTTGAGAGAGTTGGAGAAAACTTTACGCCGTGGCACCACTGGAAATATTGTGGAGTTTGGTTGTTATGTCGGCACAACTAGTTTGTTTATTCGCCGACTATTGGATGCTTATGATTTTACGGGCGAGTTTCACGTTTACGACTCGTTTGCGGGATTGCCAGAAAAAACCCAGAAGGATAATAGCGCCGCGGGTGATCAATTTAAGGCTGGCGAGTTATTAGCGCCGCGTAAGACGTTTGTCCAGAATTTTAAGAAAGCAGGGTTGAAGTCGCCGATTATTCACAAAGGCTGGTTTTCTGATTTTACTACTGATGATGTGCCGGAAAATATTATGTTTGCGTTTTTTGATGGCGATTTTTATGAGTCAATTGTCGATTCTTTTCGGGTTTGTGAAAGTAAGTTTAATGAAGACGCGATAATTATTGTTGATGATTACGCAAATGAAGCTCTGCCGGGCGCCGCAAAAGCCACTGATGAATGGCTAAAAGTTAACCGACAATTCGCAGTCAGAACTGAGGCCAGTTTGGCAATCATCTCCTCTTGCTCAAAAACATAAACGTGTTACAATTAAAACATCACTAATATAAACAGGGGAGGGTTGTGATGGACGAACCAATTCACATCACGTCTGAAATAGGAAAACTTAAGACCGTTCTATTGCATCGGCCAGGTGAAGAGCTGGAAAATTTGACGCCAGACTATCTGACCGGTCTTTTATTTGACGATATTCCATATCTGAAAGTGGCGCAAGCTGAACACGATGCTTTTGCGGAAGTGTTGAGAAGTCGTGGAATCGAAGTTCTGTATCTGGATCAATTGGTCGCCGAGGCAATTAACACAGATCAATTGCGTGAACAATTTGTCGATGAAATGTTGGCTGCTTCTAAGCAGGATTCACGCCGTGTTACTCAAACATTGCGCCAATTCTTGTTGGACTTGCCAACTCACGCTATGATTCGCAAGATTATGGCTGGTGTTCGCAAGGATGAAATTACTTTGCCTCCAGATCAGCATCAGCAACTTCATAATATGATCGAGAAAAATCATTATCCGTTCTATCTCGATCCAATGCCAAACCTATACTTTACACGCGACCCAGCTGCCGCAATTGGTAACGGTTTGACAATCAACAAGATGCACTGGACGGCTCGTCGTCGTGAATCGCTATTTATGCGTTACATCATCGACCACCATCCACGTTTTGCTAATCGTGCGCCAGTTTGGTACAACCGCACAGAGAAATTCTCAATGGAAGGTGGTGACGAATTAATATTAAGCGATAAGGTTATGGCAATTGGTGTTTCAGAGCGAACAACCGCTGAGGCAATTGAGAAGATGGCAACCAAGCTGTTTGCTGGTTCAAAGTTTGAGAAAGTTATCGCTATGGAGATTCCAAAATCTCACGCCTTTATGCACCTAGACACCGTGTTTACGATGATTGATCGTGATAAGTTTACGATTCACCCAGAAATTCGCGACCACGGCGGCAGGATGAATTGTTTTATTTTGGAGAAGGTTGAAGGTCAGCCATTCCCACGAATTACACACGAAACAGATTTGGAGCACGTTCTGAGGGTTGCGCTGGGCTTGCCAAGTGTTACGTTGATTGAGTGTGGCGGTGGCGATCCGATTGATGCTGCTCGTGAGCAGTGGAATGATGGATCAAACACTTTGGCGATTGCGCCGGGTGTTGTGGTGACTTATGATCGCAACTACGTAACTAACCAGAAATTGCGCGAAAACGGTATCGAAGTTATTGAAATTAGTGGCGCTGAGCTTGGACGCGGCCGTGGCGGTCCACGCTGTATGAGTATGCCGCTAGTACGAGAGGATGTATTCTAATGGCTCAGAGTTTGAAAGGACGATCGCTACTGACTTTAAGTGATTATACCGCTGAAGAGATTCGCTTGCTATTGGACACGGCTCGTGAATATCGTCGATTGAAATATGCCGGCATTCCGCACCGAATCCATGAAGGTAAAAACGTGGCTTTGTTGTTTGAAAAGACTTCAACGCGAACACGCTGCGCATTTACGGTGGCTGCTAACGATCTTGGAGTTGCGCCAGAATACCTCGGTAAAGATGATATTCAATTGGGTAAGAAAGAGACGGTTGAAGATACCGCCAAGGTTTTGGGTCGAATGTTTGATGGAATTGAGTTCCGCGGCTTTGATCACGCGACTGTTGAGGAATTGGCGCGTCACGCTGGCGTTCCGGTATGGAATGGGTTGACTGATAAGTTTCATCCAACACAGATTTTGGCTGACTTCATGACAATTGAAGAACATGTTGGAAAATTGAAGGGAACTAAGCTGGTATTTGTTGGCGATGGTCGCAACAATATGGCGAACTCGCTGATGATCGGCTCAGCTATTATGGGACTTGATTTTCGCATTTTGGCACCTCGTGAATTGCATCCAGATCAAGCTTTGGTCGACAAGGCAAATCATTTTGCAAGGTCAAGCCACGCACGCATTACCATCACTGACAACTTCGAAGAAGCTTTGCGCGGTGCTGATGTAATTTACACGGACGTTTGGGTTTCAATGGGCGAAGAAGACAAGTTTGCTGAGCGCATTAACCAATTGCGACATTTCCAAGTTAATCGCCAAATGATTAACTTGACAGGAAATCCTGAGGTCAAGTTTATGCACTGTTTGCCAGCATTCCATGACGCATTGACGATTACTGGAAAGAAAATTCAGGAAGATTTCGGTTTAGATTCAATGGAAGTGACGGATGAGGTGTTCCGCTCGCCACATTCGATAGTTTTTGATCAAGCGGAAAATCGTATGCATACAATCAAGGCTGTGATGGCTTTGACATTGTAGTTGTTGTCGTAATAAGGAGGTTAAGGAGGCTCCGAGGCAATGGTAGAAAAAATTAAAAAGGCAAAGCAGAAGCTTCGATCACCGTCGGCGTTTACTATTTTGTTTGTCGTGATCATCGTTATGGCGGCATTGACGTGGGTTGTTCCTTCTGGACTATATAAGACAAACGAAGATGGCGATCGTATAGCTAATTCATATCACGTAGTCGACAAAGATCGAACCGTCACGGAAGAAAAAGACGGTAAAAAGGAAGAGGTCAAAAAACACGACCAGCAAGGTTTGTGGGACGTTTTCACTGCACCTATTAAAGGTATGTCAGACAAGCTTGATGTCATCGTCTTCGTGATGGTGCTTGGTGGATTCTTAGGCGTCACTATGAAAACTGGTGCGCTTGACGCTTCTCTTGGTGCACTGCTCCGAAAGATGAAGGGCAAAGAAAAGTGGCTCATCCCGATTCTGATGATTTTATTCGCTATCGGTGGTACTACTTACGGTATGCAAGAAGAAACTGTGGCGTTCTATGCGCTCGTCATACCAATGATGATTGCTGCTGGCTATAATGCTATGACTGGTGTGATGGTTATTGTGTTGGGTGCTGGTACTGGTGTGCTCGGCTCGACAATCAACCCATTCTCTACTGGTGTTGCGGCAAAAACCGCAGATGTGAAATTGGGTAGCGTTATTCCAATAATGTCTATAATCTTAGTGCTCTGTTTGATTGCTGCGATTATCTTTACTATGCGTTATGCCGCAAAAGTTAAGGCAGGCAAGTACAAAGAAGATGTTCGCTACAAGCCAGCTACGGCTGCTCTCGACACGACAAACGTACCAAAATTCACTGGTCCACGAAAAGTCGTTATGTCCGTGTTTGCTATTACGTTTGTGCTAATGATTCTTTCCTTGATTCCATGGGGAAGTTGGAATATCACATTCTTCGCTGATATGTTTGAATGGGCTGCAGGTTTGCCAGTCATTGGCGCGGTACTTGGTGTAGTCCACAGTGCGGCATTTGGTGATTGGTATTTCAATGAAATCACTGCACTATTCCTAATTTCAACAATTGTCATAACTGCAATTTACTACAAAGAATTTAAGAAAGAGGGTGTTTTCCCAGTTGATACATTTATCGACGGCGTGAAAGACATCTTGCCAGTTGCTTTGATTATTGCAGTGGCAACAGGTGTTTCTGTGGTGATGTCTAATGGTGAAATCCAGGACACAATCATCAGCTGGGGTGAATCTCTCCTGAAAGACGCTGGTGGCGGTGTTGTCGGCGTGTTGGCGTATCTATTCTACTTGCCAATGTCATTTATCGTTCCGTCATCATCAGGTTTGGCAGCAGCAACTATGCCAGTTATTGCGCCAATTGCTGACCTGGTTGGCTCAAGCAAAGAAGTTATGGTTGCCGCATTTGCGACAGCGTCTGGCTTGATCAACATGATGGCTCCAACTATCGCGTCATTGATGGGTGGATTGGCTTTGGCTGGTGTTTCATATCGCGACTGGCTAAAACGTTCAGCTCCAATTATGGCGGTATTTGCTATTATCAGCATCACAGTTATTGCAATTTTCGGAGCACTGTAGCCTATGGATAAGAAGCGTACTATTGTAGTAGCGCTCGGTGGTAACGCCCTGCAACGGCAGGGCGAAGCCGCGTCTGAGCAGCAGCAACGAGTAGCCGATGAAACCGTTCGGCAACTTTTACCGTTAATCCAAGCCGGTCATAACGTAGCAATTGTTCACGGCAATGGTCCTCAGGTTGGCAATATTGTGTTGCATGAAGAGGCGATTAACACGCCAGATGTGCCAAGCTTGCCACTGGAAGATTCTGGCGCCATGAGCCAGGGGTTGATTGGCTTTTGGTTGCAGCAGGCTTTTCATGACGCCTTTATGGTTAATCAGATGAACAATCGCGCTGTTAGCGTTATAACCCAAACGATTGTTAGCTTAAGCGATCCAGCATTCCAAAATCCAACCAAGCCAATTGGTCCGTTCTATTCAGAAGACGAGGCAAAAACCGTCGCTAGCGAACGCGGCTACACGGTAAAAGAAGACGCTGGTCGTGGCTGGCGACGCGTCGTTCCATCGCCAAAACCTCAGACGATTGTCGAGGCTGATGTGATTAAGGCGTTGGTTCATGCTGGCGTGACGGTCGTTTCAACTGGCGGTGGCGGCATTCCTGTTTTGCAAGACGAAACTGGTCAATTAAAAGGCGTCGCTGCGGTTATCGATAAGGACTTCGGTGCAGCAAAATTGGCGGATCTTTTGGATGCTGACACTTTGCTGATTTTGACTTCGGTTGATGCTGCTAAAATTAATTTTGGCAAACCAGATGAGCAATCTCTCGGGGAAGTTTCAATAGAAGAACTTCAAAAGCATATTGACGATGGGCAATTTGCGGCAGGTTCGATGTTGCCAAAAACTCAGGCTGCCTTGTCGTTCTTGGATGGAAAGTCGGGGCGTACGGCGATTATTACTTCGCTGGATAAAACCGCTGAAGCTATTAGCGGCTCGGCAGGCACGATAGTCAAATCGTAATCAAAATCAAGAAGTTCCTGTAAATGGCGCAGGAGCTTCTTGTGTTTATGTATATTTTATTTATAATATGAAATTATGTTGCAATATCTTCGTTCAACAAATAGCGATTCAATAATTAGCCCGCAGGAAAATTTACAGTCTGGTTCGTGGGTACGCTGCGAAAGGCCGAGCGACGAAGAGGTTTCACAATTGTTGACGCTGGGCTTGGATGAGGATTTGATAAGTGACGCGCTTGACCCGCACGAGGTGCCACGTATTGAGTTTGAGGATGAATGGACTTATTTGATTGCGCGATTACCAGATACTGACGACGATTTTAATGATTTTACCACGCCTATTTTATTCTGCATTAATAAGGAGTATATCGTGACGTTGTCTAGGGATAGTTTGGGGCGATTGTGGCAGCCATTTATTGATAAAGTGCGGATTAGAACAGATCGACAAGTTGAGCTTTTGGTGGCGATGGTTGAGGCAATTTCAACGCAATATCAGAGGCGTGTAGCAACGATTAATCGTCAAATGCGTGCAGCTACGGATAGTATTCATACGCTGAGAGTTAATGACATTGCTACCCTGGCGGAGTATGAACGCAAATTGAATGATTATCTTGATGCCCTTATTCCAATGAACTGGGCAATTGAGAGGCTTCTAGCGACTCAGAAGCTGCGATTGAAAGCTGATGACAAGGAAGACGTTGAAGATATCTCGATTGATTTGGAGCAGGTGATTGCACGTTGTAAAAGTTTGTTGAGGACGATTACTAATGTGCGCGATAGCTATAGGGCAGTGATGGATACGCGCCTTAACGAGACGATCCGCCTGCTAACCGTAATTACCGTAGCTTTGACTATCCCGACGATGATCGCTGGTTTGTATGGTATGAACGTGCCGGTTCCAGGTGCCGATAATCCATTGATGTTTTGGGGAATTACCGCAGTTAGTGTAGTGCTGGCATTCGTTGTGGGCTATTATTTCCTGCGCCGCCGATAAGTTTAATTGCAATTCGACAGATTGCTAATATCGCTTGTGTATATTATAATTTTCTTATGATGGTGGGCTACTTTGAGCGTAGATCGTTGACTGAAAAGTTGACGCAAGCTCAACGAATGCATAAAAACGGTTGGATCAATTTGACCGGGAGTCTTGATGCTACTCGAGTTTCAAAGGCTCTGTCTCTGTCTGCTAATATTGTTCGCGATGTACTGGACATCCACGAATTGCCTCGAGCAGAATTTTCCGATGGTGTTGAATATATTTTTACGCGTATACCGTTTGGTCAAACTGATTCTGGCAAAACGGCGCCATTTTTGATTGCAATTAGCGGCGGTCATTATATTACAATATCGCCTCATGTTAAATTTTCACCTCTGGAGGTTAGCGATTATTTATTTAGCACAACCGAGCGTCCAGCGGGAGTTTTTGCTGCGAATTTGGCGTATATTATTTCTCAATATGAACAACGCGTGCATTTGTTAACGGAGCAAATTAGCGATGCTCGTCGGCGACTAAGTCGTCATGAAGTTGAGAATTCGGATTTTATTAAATTTGTCGCAATTGAAGACACGCTCAATGAATATCGAAGCAGTTTGGAAGGTATATCTCGTGTTATAACACAACTGATGGAAAATCGTCGCCACTTATTTAAGACTAGGGACCTGGAGGCTTTGGAGGATGTTGATCTACACATTAGACAAGTTCTAGTGGCAATCAGTTCCAGTACGCACACAATTTCCAGTATTCAAAATGCTTATTCGACGGTTGCTAATAATACGCTGAACCAACGTATGAAGGCATTGACCGCCATAACAATTCTTCTGGCTATTCCAAACGTTTTTTACGGAATGTATGGAATGAATATCGCGTTGCCATTCCAGGGAGAGCCTTGGGCATACCCTGTTATCACCAGTTTTACGGTGTTGTTGATTTTACTTGTTATGTTTGTTGCTAAGCGACTCCGCTTATTCTAATATAGATATAATAAGCATTTTCAAAATGTTTTTGCTTGACGTGCCAATAAACGTTTGGTAACATTGTTAGCATGTCTCGCGCCGAAGCATTAAATTGCTGATATTAAGTGATAAAGGTCGAAGCGCGTGGGGCTGCACATAATAATAAGGAGTGCAAAACACATGCCAATAGCAATCAAATTTGTGCCATCAAGGCGCAAAAAGATCGCGGTGGATGTGGTGCCTGCCGAATGGCAAACATACATAGCACAATAAAAAGTGCAGTCGCTCCAATGATAGAATAGGGACGACTATAAACAAATCCCGCTCCAAGGCACCGGAGCGGGATTTTGGTTTGTGTGAAAATGCGTTAATCTTTTACTTCAACGCCAGCTTTTTTCAAGGCTTCCTTGACTGATGATTCAATTGAGCCAGAGCTGTCCATCTCGGTATTTTTTCCATTTATGTAGAAAGTTGGTGTTGCGGCAACGCCGTGTTTGCGACCGAGAGCCATATCGAAGTCGATTTTATTTTTAACCCTGTTGCTGGCAATATCGGTTTTATATTGATCGATATTAAGTTTCAATTGCTCAGCATAAGATTTGAAAATGTTGTCGCGTTCTGTAGTGTTGGCGTTTTTCCAAGCGTCCTGATTTGCATATAGAAGCTCATTCATTTCCCAGAATTTACCCTGTAAACCAGCAGCTTCGGCTACGGCAGCGGCAGCTCGTGCGTTAGGGTGTGAGCTAGCAATTGGGAAATTGCGGAAAATTAATCGAACGTGATCTTTATATTTTTTAGCTAGTGCTTCGGCTTTTGGTGCAGCGGTGCCACAGCCAGGGCATTGATAGTCGGCGTATTCGATAATTGTTACTTTGGCGTCTTTGCTGCCAATTTCGTGATCTGCAATATTGCCATTTCTTGATTCTGCGCTGATAGCCGTGTTCAGCTGATCGTTATTGATATCGCTAATGTTTAGTCGATTTTGTGTCGAAATATAAATCATTCCACCAACAATCGCCACTACAATAATTGCGAAAATTATCCAGCTTTTCTTATTCATTTTACCTCCATTTACTCTAGTAAGTATAGCACGGAATGCTGTACAATAAAACTATGACGATTGTGCTAATTTTTGGATATTTGGTTACTTTGGCGGTTTTACTGATAGTGCTGGGAGTTCAGCCGAAAACGTCTTCGCATAGCCAATTTGAGCTACGGCGGAGAAGTGGGCTAGGCGATGAAAAGGCTAAAATTCTTTTGCGGCAAAGAGAATTTTTGCGAGATATTATTTCACTGCAGCGCGCCGTGGCTTCTTTATGTTTGGTAATTTTAAGTGCTATTAGCGTTTATTTGTTCAATTGGGCGGCTGGACTGGTCTTGTCAATTATAATAGCTCTAGAAATCGGAGCCGTTGCGCGAATTGGTTTGTGGCAGAAATATTCACAGCAACTTTATGAAAAATACGAACCGCTAATCTTGACGACAATTGAGCGACATCAAGTAATTTTGTCGCTAATCCGTTCGGTGTCGCCAGTTGTTGGTGATAGTCAGGTGATTGAGTCGAAAGAAGAATTGCTGGAAATGGTTGCTCAATCCAGCGGAGCGATTTCATCTTCTGAGAAAAAGCTTATTACTAACGGACTGAAGTTCAACGATATGAAGGTCGAGGAAATTATGACGCCGCGAAGCATGATTGAATCGGTACCCATGAACGAACTTCTCGGGCCGCTAGTGCTTGATGATCTTCATAAAAAAGGGTATAGCAGATTTCCTGTCATTGACGGCGACATTGACCATGTTGTTGGAATGTTGAGGATTCAAGATTTGTTAACGATTGATCGTAAAGCAAAATCTCATCGTGCGGAAACAGTCATGAGTAAAGACGTCTATTATATTCGCGAAAATCAAACTCTACAGCACGCCTTGGCTGCATTTTTGAAAACGCAGCATCACTTGTTTATTGTTGTAAATGAGTTTCGAGAAACAGTTGGTTTACTGAGTTTAGAAGACGTAATTGAAGCGCTATTAGGTCAGAAAATCATTGACGAATATGATGTTTATGGAGATATTCGTAAGGCTGCCACAGCTAATCCGCAGAAAAATAATTTGCCCACAAAAACTCGCCGTGACGTTTAATTCTGGGAATTTGCCCAGATTATGCTATAATAACAGATATGAAAAATAGAATTTTGGCGGCAGAAACTTCTAAAAAAGTTGGTGAGAATATTACAGTTGCGGGCTGGGTTCATTCCAGGCGTGATCATGGCGGATTGATTTTTATTGATTTGCGCGACCACACGGGTTTGGTTCAGTTGGTTATTAACCCTGATAAAAAAGATGCTTTCTCTTTGGCAGAAAGCTTACGAGATGAGTTTGTGGTTCGTGCTTGTGGTGTGGTTGCGGAACGTGGCGAAGGTCTAAAAAATCCGAATATTGCCAGTGGTGATGTGGAAATTGTTGTGGACAATTTGGAGATTTTGAACCGAGCTGAAACTTTGCCAATTCAGCCATTTGCTGAGGATAATCAAGCTGGCGAAGAACTAAGATTCAAATATCGTTATCTTGATTTGCGTCGTCCAAAAATGCAAAACATGCTTAAAAAGCGCGCCGAAATGTATCGTCGAATCCATGAATATATGGACAATCGAGATTTTATTGAAATTCAAACGCCAATTTTGGCTAACTCAAGTCCTGAGGGTGCGCGTGATTTTCTGATTCCGAGTCGTTTGCAGGAAGGGAAGTTTTACGCCTTGCCACAAGCTCCGCAGCAATTTAAGCAGCTGCTGATGGTTGGTGGCGTGCCGCGTTATTATCAGTTGGCTGCTTGTTTCCGCGACGAAGACCCAAGGGCAGATCGCCTATACGGCGAGTTTTATCAGCTTGATTTGGAGATGAGTTTTGCTGAAAATGGCGAAGAAGTTCGTTCTGAAGTCGAACCTTTAATGAAGCAACTGGCAACTGATTTTGCTGGTAAAAAATTGTTGGATTTGAGTGATTTGGCGGTTGGTGATGGCAGTTCAATTCCGCGAATTTCGTATCGCGACGCCATGGAAACTTACGGTTCTGACAAGCCGGATTTGCGATTTGGTATGGAATTGATAGAACTGACGGACGCGTTCTCGGAGACTGAGTTTGGTGTGTTTAAAAACGCGGAATGCGTTAAGGCTATTTGCGTAAAAAATGGCGCAAGTTTGAGCCGTAAGCAAATTGACAATTTCACCAATATCGCTAAGAGTGAAGGCGCTGGTGGCTTGGCATACATTACGTATCAAGACGGCGAAGCAAAATCTCCAATTGCGAAATTCTTGAGTGATAAGGAATTGGTTGACATTCAACAGAAAACTGGTGCAGTTGATGGCGATGCAGTGTTCTTTGGCGCTGATTCTCGCTCGGTTGTTAACGCGGTATTGGGGCGCTTGCGTAATGAATTTGCCTCGCACTTTAATCTTAAGGACCCATCGGTCGTGGCGTTTGCTTGGATTATTGATTTTCCGTTTTACGAATGGGATGAGCGTGGTAAGAAGCTTGACTTTGGACATAATCCGTTCAGTATGCCAAAGGGCGGTTTACAGACTCTGGAGTCTGCTGAAACTGACGCCGAAAAATTATCCATTGTCGCTGATCAGTTTGATATGGTGATGAATGGCTATGAGATTTGCTCTGGCGGTGTTCGAAATCATAATCCAGCAGTGCTATATAAAGTGTTCGGTTTGCTGGGCTTCAGCGAGTCTTATGTTGAAGAGAAGTTTGGTGCTATGTTAGGCGCTTTCAAATACGGCGCTCCGCCTCATGCAGGATGTGCTTTTGGCGTTGATCGTATTTTGATGGAATTGACCGATGAGCAAAACGTCCGTGAGACTCTGGCATTTCCAAAGAATGGCTCTGGTGTGGATGTAATGATGAATTCGCCATCAGTTGTCGATCCCGCTCAGCTACGCGAATTAGGTTTGTAGAATATTTGCAATATTGATCTACCGTTTTGGTTGTGTTAGTGTGAGGGTATGAAAAAGGCTATAGTTACCACTACTATAATTGTAGCTCTCATAGTGAGTGTAGGTGGTGGTTTATGGCTAAAGACTCGTCTAAATGCTCAAGCAGTCGCTGAAGTAGCTCAGGGGCAAAAACAGGAGCAACCGAAGAGCAAATATGACGTTGGTCCACCAGACGCACAGGAAATGTTAGAACTGGTAAATGAGGAACGTGCTAAAGTCGGTGCAGCACCTCTGAAACTGGACGAAAGATTAAACGCCAGTGCACAGGAAAAGGCAGATGATATGCAAAACCGTGATTATTATGGTCACGTATCACCTGAAGGCACACGCGGCACTCTATTCGTTTTTAAGCATATGCCAAGTAAGTGTCGGTATGCCGGTGAGAATTTAGCCAATATTTTAGTACCAGACAGCAATAGTCGCAATCCTATAAGTACCTGGATGTCATCTAATAAAGGACATCGTGAAGCTATATTAGACAAGGGTTATGACTTAGTTGGTTTTGGTGTATCTAAAGACAAATACGGCAACTCTCTTATTGTTCAACACTTTTGCGATCTTAACTAATAACTAGCATATAGCACAAACCCCAAATCTCCTTTTGTCTCGAAAGGAGATTTTTCTTATGAATGACAACGCGTCATACCGTCAGTACTTGCAGTACCATGCAAATAACCACCCAAACCAAAACACAAGAATAATATACTAAATCCTAATCCCCAGCCAGGCCGCCAAAATATCGCCCGCAAAGTAGGCTAGCCCTGCCGCAATTGCTCCAAGAAGTAATGTGATGCCTGCAGACTGCCAAGGTGATTGTTTACTGACTTTACCTTTGATGAAGCCGATCGCTAAGAACGTTGCCGCAGTTAGCGCTGAGCTAACATAGAATAATACCGCGTTTGGCGCCTTTAAGTTTGCAATTACGTCAATCAAATATGGCAATACTGGCACGCTGCCGACCACCACGAAAGCTAAGAATGTTACTGCGCCTATGATCTTTGGGGATGAGCGTTTTTGGCTGTCGCGCACAGATTCTTCGTGTTCAGCGCTGGCTGCCAAATATGCGCTAGAGCCCATTGAGAATCCGTCGGCTATTAAATTAGCAATTCCTAATATAAGAATGACTGAACTGGATATTCCAGCACCGGCTGAAGCTGCCACGACTGCAAATGTTGTTACTGTGCCGTCAACTGCGCCATAAACAAATTCCGGTATGTATCGTTTGAAAAAATCTCGCATAACCATACCAGTTTATCATATTATTGACGATTAGCGGACATCTCTATTGACAATTTAATAAGCTTATGCTATAGTGAAATAGTTAGATTATCTAATACAAACAATTTAACAAGCATGCTAAAATAAACATAACAAATATAAACTTTTGCAGAAAGGTAAAGCGTGGAAGATATCCAAACAGTCATCGTTTTATTATCAATCATCGTAGGATTGTTGTCGGTTATTATCGTAACGCTACTGGCAGTGGTCATCGCCTTGTTGGTAAGACTTAATACGGTCATGAAAAGCGTTAGTAAAATTACAACTAACGTAGCTAGTGCAACCGAATGGTTGTCGCCAACAAAAGTTTTTAGTGAAATATCAGGTTTATTTCGTAAAAAATAATTAAAAAAGGAGTAAATATATGAAAAAAGTTTTAGCAATTATCGGAGCAGTGGCAGCAGGTTTTACGGCTGGAATTTTAACTGCACCAAAGAGCGGTAAGGAAACAAGGAAAGACTTGAAGGATAAGGCTGTAAAATTGAAAGCCGACACTGAAAAGGTGGCTTGCAAAGCGACTGCCGCAGCAAAAGACAGTGTAGACTCATTGAAAGCTGGTTCTCAGAAAGTTGGAGACGCTGTAGTAGAAACCGCAAAAGACGTTAAGGGTAACGTTGAAAAACGTTTCAAGTAATATTTGACTCTATTCAAGAAGACGTGAGATAATATAAGTGATGAAAAAAGTTACTTTCTATCTCGCGTCTTTTTTGATTGCTTCTAGTTTGTTAGTGACGCCACGGGCAGTTGAGGCTCAGTCTGTCGATGCTACGGCTGATTCTGAGATTATAAAAACGCTTGATCGAAACTGTAGTTCTGTAAGAGTTGCTATTAAAAATATCCATACCAATGACGCACTAACTAGGGTAAATGTTGGACAAAGATATAATTCTATTTCTACCAAACTTATGGCCAGGCTGAACGGTCGATTGGCAATAAATAAGCTGGATAGCTCAAAGTTGGTGAACATTACTAATGAGTTCGAGTCGACGAGACTTAAGTTTAATAGCAATTACAACGATTACGACACTGCGATGACCGATCTTCAGCGCGCAAATTGCTCTAATAATGTGGCGGACTATTATAAAAAATTGACCGTTGCTCGCGAGGCTCGTAATAAACTTTCTGAGGACGTGAAGGTCTTGGATGAATTGTTAGTGAGATATAAAGAAGAAGTGCAAGCTATTAAAAATTCGCTGTCTGGAGGTTCTAATGAATAGGACTAAGGAATTATTTCGTAGCTATAAATTTGCTACATTTATTGGGCTGACTATTGCAGTTTCGGTTTTACTAGTATCGATTGCGATGTTTATGTATTACAAGACTGACGCTTATCGATTGGATTTGAGTCGCCCAGAATACGCTTCTCGCCGCAAGCAAATTAGCAAGGATGCGAATGAAAAAAGTCACGAATTTGACGCGCAAGGCACAGTAAATAAGGATACATTGAAGGAATTTTTGGGAATTTATGATAAAGAAGTAGAGAACGTTAATAAGATTAAAGCGTTTTCTAATGATGTGTTGAGCGATAAAGAATTAGGTTTGTCTAATAATTAATCTTTATCTTCTGGTCATTGAGGTTGGGGTCGGCAGAGTCGCCAGAAGAACTCCTTCACGATCAAAGTTTTGTAGCAATCGGTGTCGCATTTCAGAGGTAACAGACCATTGATCTGATGGCTGAGTTTTTCCGGCAATAATCAATTCTGTTCCTCGTCCAGTAATATCGCCAACGGAAACGAATTTAGGCGGATCGATAATTTTCTTTTGCCAAGCCTTTTCTTTAGCCAATTCTTGACCAGTAGCGTTAATGATGTCTGTAACTGCAGAAATGTCAGAACTTGGGTCGATATAAATGCTGAAGCGCGACATGCTATAGCCCATAGTTTTATTGATAACGTGCTGAATTGTGCCATTTGGAACATAATGAACATTACCCTCAGAATCTCGTATAACAGTAGTGCGAGTGCCAACTCTTTCGACGGTTCCAGCAGCTCCCATTACGTCAACGACATCGCCAACACGATATTGATTTTCGGCGATGATGAAAATACCAGATAAGAAGTCCTTAACGAGCGATTGAGCACCAAATCCTAACGCCACACCGATTATGCCAGCACTAGCGAATAGTGGCGATAAATCAAATAGGAATAGTTTATTGGCGACAATTGCGGCGACATAGAAAATTATTATGATTCGCCAGAAACTGCGGGTTAATTGGATGAGAGTTTTTTCGCGCTTTTCTATGTCTTTACGGTGCCAGGAACGATGTTTAGCGGTGGAGCGTATAGAATAATGGATAGTCCAAGATAATAAATATTTCCCCAGAAAATAAACAAAAACAGAGCCGATAATAATGCTAACTGTGTCGATAATGCGCTCACTAATTAGCCAGCCAAGGTTATTACCATGAATCCATTGACCCAATGTAGAAGAATCTAAGAACTGTTTTATAAGCTTATCCATTATTGATTTAGTATAATAGAAAATATGAGTTTTGTCGATCCGAATCAATTTATTATCACCAGAAAACGTAAGAAGTACAAATTCGCTTTATTTCACAATTCACCTCTATGTTTTGAGTTTGACGAGTGGATAGAGCGGGAAGTTGATTGTTTGGAAATCGGTGCTGGTAACGGTATGTTTGTGGTCGAGTTGGCGACACGCCATCCGGAGCAGGTGTTTGTGGCGGTTGATATCAAGGGAGATCGCTTGCAGAAAGGTGCGCGGGAAGCAGAGGCTCGCGGGCTTAATAATGTGTTTTTTGTTAGGGCTCGGGCTGATCAGCTTGGCGAGTTGTTTGCGTCTAACTCACTCAGTACTATTTGGCTGACTTTCTCTGATCCATTTCCGCGAAAACGTAGTGCTGGACGTCGTTTGACGCATCCGCATTTTCTGAAAACTTATGCCGAGCTACTACGCGCCGACGGTTCGCTAATCATCAAACACGACAATCCCGGCTTTTTCAATTGGAGTCTTGAACAGTTAGTCGCCGAAGGTTGGCGTTTGAAAGAATTGACCTTTGATCTTCACGAATCAAACCTCGGCGAAGATTACAAAATTCTCACCGCCTACGAGCAGCGTTGGTTGGGTGAGGGTAGGGTGACTCACTGTGTGCAGGCAGAGAATTAACCACTCAAGCTTAGGAAGCCGTGCTGCTGCGATGCTAGTGAGCGGTTTTTATAGCGCCTATCTCCACTAACATCCTCGCCGAACCATTCCGGTGGTTTAAATGTGTCGGCTCGTACTGATGCATCAGTTTCTCGACCGCCAAATTCAACTTCAATGGTTGCTAGTCCTTCTAGATGACCTTTATAGATATCAAGCTCTGCTGTATATTCGCGACCATGTTCGTCTACTAGCGGTATGTAGTAACGAGTTTTTTCAACCCTTGCTCCACTTGTCAGTGGCCATAGCGTGTTAAACATCTCCTTGGTAATTTTAATGTTTTGCTCGTCGCGTATTACAGTGCCACTGCTCTTAACGGTTAATTCAAATCGCTTGCCATCGCCAAAACTTCTAATTCTTGTTTCAGATCCATCGGCACTTATCGCAAGATACCCCTGTTTGAGCTCTGCGCGTTGACAGCTCTCTAAATCTATTGGTATATTTTCTGGGTCAACGAGATACTTTCGTTCGACTTCTTTGAGCTGATGTGGACGTTCGGGCGAGTTGTCTTTGCAGTCATTTTGACTCTCTTGAGCGTAGCGCTCTTCAAAAAGGTAGGAGAATAAGGCATAGAGTTGGTCGAGTTCTGGGAACTCGTTGCCAAACATGTTGTGGTATTTGGTAGCTAGTCTGCCGTGTTCATCGCACAACTTTTCAAGGCTTGTAACGCCAAAATCTTCCTCAACGACCCGAACGCCCTGGCCAGTAATGTCGACCAAGGTGGCAAGCATTTTGTCCACATAGCGAGTCCAGCGTGCCTCTGGGGTGTCTTGTTTTTCGTATTCTCGGAGAGCCTCGGCTTCAAGTGGTGGTAGTTCGGCCAGTAGTTCGTCGAGAGCTTCCTTTTCGCGTCGCTCTTTTTCGGCTTGTTCTTCGGGCGAAGTGCTGAAAGTTGCAACATCGCCAGTCTTAATTTCAAGCATATCGTGGACAAGCGAAAACTGGCGTATACGATTAACGTCAAGATCTGGGCGTAGCTCCTGAGCTAAGTCCGTGGCTATGGTCGCCAGCAAGAAGCTGTGTTCAACATCATTTTCACGATCACCATTAGAGAGTCGAGGTATTCTATCGACACGGGCAAATTGATCAAAGAGTTCTGATGTGGCGATGGCTCTTTGAGCCAGTTTTGCTAAATATTCTCGAATACGTGAATGTTCAGGTTTATCGAAAGCCACCCATCTCTCAACACTGCCACATTCGCGCAGAGCTCCGAGAGTGTTATTATATTCACTACTGGTATTCAATTCTGCTATGTCTGTCATAGACTCTCCTCAAATTTTTATAGCATCATTTTAGCATAAATTGTCAAAGAAGTCTATTTACTCAAAAAACATAACCGGCTACACTATAATTATGAAATTTAACGATTATTCAACTAAAGCAATTTCTACCTTAACAGATAAGGATTCTCATAAATATGGTGATGTTGACGCGAGATTGATGGCGCAGATATTGGGATTAAGTGGCGAATCTGGCGAAGTTATGGAGAAGTTTAAGAAAATTTTACGTGATAAAAATGGCGAGATCTCAGAGAATGACCGCGACGCAATAATAAAAGAGCTCGGTGATGTGCTTTGGTATGTTAATTCTATAGCACATTTGCTTGGTTGTAATTTAGAGGAAGTGGCTCGCAGAAATAATGATAAACTGCTTAGCCGCCAGAGTCGGGGGAAGATTCACGGCAGCGGCGATGATCGCTAATTTTTAGCTAATTGCTCGCGAATCCATCCGTCGATTGTGCCAGCGCCCATACACAGGACGAGCTTCTCAGAGTTCCTTGCCGCGGTTATTTCTTGCCATAAACTGTCATCTAATTCGGCGAAATGAACTTTTTCTTTGTCGATATTTTTGGCAAGTTGTTGTGGCGTTAAAGTTGGCAAATCTGGATTTTCCCTAGTTAAATAAGTTGGCAGCCAGTAAATTTCATTGGCATCACGGAAAATATCATCAGTGTATTGACCAATTATCTCGTGCTGGCGAACATTTTGGTGTGGCTGATAAACCAGAACTACATCGTTTGACAGTTCTTTAGCCATCTGTAATGTCGCTTGAATTTCAACCGGGTGATGTCCATAGTCAGAATATAGATTTTCGGCGAGCTTTTCAAAACGCCGTCCTGATCCGGGGAAGGAGTTTATTGCTTGATATATTTCTGACTCCTCCGCGTCCACTCCGATATTCTTCAAAGCTTCGATCACCAAAGTAGCGTTCTTTCGGTTGTGCTCGCCGGGCAGAGTGATATTTTTATTGGAATCGTGCAAGATTGTTAGATTTTTCTCATCAAATATGGCGGAATTTTCTTGCCACGCGATAACTTTTTTAGATTTTTCACCGAATTCACGGAAGGCGTCTAAGTAAGAATCTTTTGTTGGATATGTGTCTGGATGGTCGTAATCAACAGATGTGATGAGGCTAATTTCTGGAGAAAAATGCAAAAAGTTGCGGTCAAATTCATCACACTCGTATACGAAAAATTGGCTATTTTTATCAAACGTTCCGCTTGGTCCAAAGCTTAAAGTCGAGCCTACAGAATAACTAACAGGAATTTGCAATTGCTCCATTGCCCAGACTAGCATACTCGTTGTTGTGGTTTTCCCGTGGGTACCAGCGACCGCGATAAGTTTCAGTTTTTTATCGGCGATTATTTGCGCCAATAACTCGTCGCGCTTGCTGGTTTTTATGCCTAATTTTCGCGCCAAGACTAGTTCTGGGTGATTTTCCGGTAAAGCAGCGGTGTAAATAAACCAGTCAAATGGTGATTTATCGTGCTCGGATTGTAAGAACGCGCCAGATTGGTCAAAAGAAATAGGAATTCCGGCTGACTCTAATTCGTTTGTGATAAGACTTGGTGATTTGTCGGAGCCGCAAACGTCATACCCGACCCCTAAGGCAATTCTGCTCAGCGGTCCGATGGCAACGCCGCCAATTCCTGAAAAATAAATTCGCATACAAATATTATACCACCGCAGCGGTAGTAATATTCACGTCATTGGGATAATTTGCTATACTAAAATCATAGAGAAGGTGGTGGGATGGCTATAGACAAGAAGAAAACCAAGTTCAGAATTAAGCGACTCAGTCAGATTAAGACTTGGCAGTTGGTTATTTTATTGATTATGTCTGGTTTTATTTCGGCAACTTTTTTGAGGCTGAATAATGTTGGTATGGTCGAGCGACGAGAATCTGTGGAGCATGCAGATAAGGCTGGAGATATAGTCAATCTTCAGCAGCGACTATACGATTTGCAGCGTTATGTATCTACACATATGAACGCTGATCCAGGGAAGATTGCACTGGATCATACGTATAAACAAATGTATGACCGGAAGCTGAAAGAGTTCGAGGAGGAGATAAAAAATCAGTCTAACAATGACACTGTGTCGAAAGTTAGGGCTGTCTGTGATGCTAAGGCGCAGCAGGGCGGTTACGGCCGATTTACGACACAAGCGGATCCGAGGTATATCAATTGTATTAATGAGGAGTGGGCGAAATATCCTGCCGCGAAAGCCACTAACTTGCAGTTTGAAGCGCCTTCAACCGAGCCGTATTATCACACTTTCGTCTCGCCGATATGGTCAGCTGATTATGCGGGGTGGTCTTTGCTGGTGACGATATTTATTGCCATGATTATCGTGATGAGGTTGGTTGTTCTGGGGATGTTAAAGTTGATGATTAGACGACGAAATAAGCTTTTTTAGCTTGACAGGGGTGATATAGAGATAGTAATCTATATAGGTATATCATTAATAGGAGGTATATAACCAAATGGCTTATAAACATACCAACTCAAAGGGCATCACATATTACTTGCATAAGACTGACGTAACTTTGCGTGGCGGCAAGACTCAAACTATTTACTTCTTCGCTAAGGTTGAGAAGAATGAAAAGGGTACACCATGTGATCTACCAGAAGATCGTATTGTGAAAGAAAACCCACGCAACGGCTTTTTGACAATTTCTAAGAAAAAATAGTCCTTTGCTTGCACCATAAGCGCGTTTGGTGATATAGTAGAACCAAACAAACAGGTGCCATAACTCCTCTGTAAAAAGCAGGGGAGTTTTTTGTGGGGTTGATTATTTATGGATATTGTGGTATAATAGTTACTATATGAAGTTGGAGACGGTTGAAGTGTTGGAGCTTGCTAGACCGAACAGGGCGGACGTTATTGATGTTGTTGATTCGGACGGTAATGTTGTGTCGTTGGATTATTTAGGCGAAGATTTTGTTCCTGATGCGAATAGTTATAGTGATAAAGATTTTACGAAGAGAAATAGAATTATAGTTGAGATGTGTGATCTTTTCGGTGGGACTCGTCGTCGTGCTGGCTTTGCCGAATATTATAGAGGTCGTGGCGACTATGATCGAGCTCGTCGCATAGAAAGAAACAGGGGTAGTGATATTTCTGAAGTTGGCAGGCTTGCTATAAATGCTTGTGAAGCATGTCCACTTAAGCTTGATTGTGAACTGTATGGTAAATTAGGAGGGGCTGTCCTAAATAAGGTTATTGATTATAAAAGGATTCGCACGGCCACATCTCTGACTAAAGCGGGCAAGAAACGTCCAGGTTGGAATAAGGGTTGCATAGATAATGATGCGTAAAGAAAAAGACCCCTTCTGAATGAAGAGGGATTTTTCTTGGTGGCCCAAGTGCATCTACATTGGAACCATATCTGTAGCGAGGTTCTGAGCTGGAGACGCTTAATAGAGGCGACCACTCCTTCAATAAAGATAGCCACCGCCATTAAAGTATATCGTAACAGAATGTGTTAATATCAATAAATTATCCTCTTGACTACTTTTTACGTCATCCAGCCTGATAAATTCATAAATCAGCACTAAATGTCGTGGTTGGGTTAGACTAAGATTGCCACAAAGGGCTAATCGAGGTCGCTTATTTAGGAGATTGACGATATAATCAAAATAATGAAGAAAAACTCTCAAGCACAGCTCCAGGGTATGTTACTCGGCTTAGCTATAGGCGACGCCCTCGGTGCGCCTATCGAACACGGCTACACAAGTGATGAGATTGCTGGTCGTATAGAAGAATTGCGTCATATGCACGATGAAGCACACTTTCCTCGTGGTGTCTGGACAGACGATACTTCTATGGCATTATGTTTAGCAGACAGTTTACTGGAGTGTGGCGGCTATGATTCGTGGAACGTTATGGATAAGTACTGCAAATGGCAATCAGAGGGCTATCGCTCGTATTTTGACTATGGCGAGGGCATTGGCATGCAGACACTTATCATGCTGGATATGTACGCTAGCGGTTACGCTATTGTTCACAAAACGATGAATCGGAGCGATGGTGCTGGCAACGGCGTTGTAATGCGTCTCGCGCCAGTCGTGATAGCTGCCTACGGCAAACGAGATGTTCGTGACGTGATACGGCTTGCTCAAGTCTCTGCTAGAGAAACGCATTACTCCTATGAGGCTGAAGCTGCTGCTGAAGTGTTTGCTGCCATACTACACAACGCTATCCATCTAAAAGACAAAGCAGATATTATAGATATTAGTAAGTATAGTACCGGCGCACACTACGACCAGCTGCTGAACAAGCTAAAAGAGAGAGTCGAGACGGATAAGCTCAAGAATAAGCCAGGTTATGTCGTATACACCCTCCAGATAGCTTTATGGGGCTTTATGAACTATGACACATTTGAGGATGGAATATTGGCAGTTATGTGTCTGGGCGGTGACGTCGATACAACTATGGCGGTGTACGGGCAATTAGCTGGTGCATACTATGGACTTGATGCAATACCGAACGAATGGCGGCGTGATGTTTATCAAGGGAATGATATTATTGAACTAGCGGATAAACTAGCCGCAATGGACGATTGTTCTGTCCTGCATACACGGTTTGAGGAAGATGTAACTTAATACAAATCATGAGGAGAATGACCATATGAACAAAACAACATTAGAAACCGCTCAGCAACTACTAGCCACAAAAGAGTTTAGCTACAAGGATATTAACCCAAGCGAAAGAGGAATATTCCTAGCGGCGCTTATTGAGAATGGTAAAGTCGCCAAAGAAGGAACTAACCACCACTCAAATATCCCCAAAGGAACGCTGATTAGCGAATGGTATTTACGGCATAAGCTAGGGCTAAGTGGAGCAATAAAGCACGACCTATACACCTCGCTTGAGCTGTGGAAGTTAGATGATAAGCGATATCAAATTATCTATTATAAAACCTTTGGCTTAGGTAATTATGTTGAAACAAAATCAGAATTCTATGACGATAAAGACTCTGCCCAGGCTCGCCTTGATGAAGAATCTCGTAAGCTTGAAACAGAAGAATCTCTCCTTAAGAGATAAACCCTAGAATCATCTTTTGTCAAAGTAAGTCATGCTAGGTACTGTTACTTTTTGCGCTTGGATTGTTGTATGAAAAACAGATCTAATAAATGCGTATGATAACGATAAGGCAATGATAGCCGACGAGCTACAGCGCCTAGAGCGTCAGCAAGCAATACGAGAGACCGATATTGATGTTGCTCTTGAGATTATGCGAGATGTAGATAGACAATGGGTACTGGCTTCGCCGGGCGCTAGGACAAGGTTCCAAAGCATATCATTCCCCACAGGGGTTGATATATGACTATAAAAACCATAGGATTTGGAACCAGCGAGATTAGCTCGCTTTACAGGGTAGTAGCCACCAAAAAAGACCTTCCAGAAGCTGAAAAGTCTTTCTTGGTGGCGGGGGTAGGATTTGAACCTACGACCTTTTGGTTATGAGCCAAACGAGCTACCAGGCTGCTCTACCCCGCGATACATAATTATGATATCAGCTTAGCGCAATAATTGCAACACCTTAGTGTTTATGACTATTGCCACCAAATAGAAAGTTCATCCATTGCTGGAAATTGCTATCTGTCCGTTTCGCGCTCGACGCAAGTTTTTGGGCAGGCGTGGCACTTTCGAAAGATTGGGTGATGAGCTGTTTTTCTCCGGGTAAACCTTTTCCTGTGCGCTGTCTAATAGTCAATTCTTGATACTCTTCACTTTGATAATATTTCGATTCGTATTCCAGTAGAGCGACTTGTAATTTTTCTATTTCCACTTGCTGACGTTTGTTGTCAATAGAGCGTTGTAATTCGTAGTTTTTCTGCATTGATTCAATGGAACCCCAGGCCCAACTCATAGCAATTAAAATCGCAGCAGCAATAACGACATTATTTAGGCTCAAATAGTCGTGCTGTATTCTGTAAATTAATCGTTTGAGTTTTAATTTGTTCATTTTTGCAAATTTAATATCTACCACATAATATTGTAGCAGGAATGGTAAAAATATTCATCTTATGCTTAAAATAGACATGTTATAATATAGCAAATGAGTTAAAATATCGCCAAGGCCAAGTTCCCATGGAGCGGTGATAGTCAACCTCTCCAAGACAGTAAAAAACAGCGTACCGTGCATTAACGAAATGATGAGCAGAAAGAGCGATTTATAGTAGGAAAGACCCTGCTCTGCATTTTCCGATTCACGAGATTCGAGAGACGCAACGGCCTTATCTGGGCGCGATGCTGTCATATATTAATCTGGTTTGATCAGGCTATTCTGTGTCGCTGCGCGCCTTAGGGTGTTTATGAATAATACAAGCAGCACTATACGCTTCAATTCACTAATCCTAAAGCGATGGTTAAGATACCTAGTGTAATATGACTAATGGTTACGCCAATCAAATTTCTTGTCCTTAAATACAAGTGATACCAAAAGAATCCCACAATTATCATTGCCGCCAACGTAAGAGGATCTTTGTAGATAACGTGTACAAATCCGAATAGCGACGCCGCAACAAGCATTTCAATACGAAGAGTTAACCCCAATGGCCGCAATAATACGCGCAGTGCTGAACGAAATAGTAGTTCCTGTGCTGGACATGATACAAATATATAGAATAAATAAAAGTAGATGGTCTCTGTCGGAGAATATCGAGATCCGTTCAGGATTAGGTATACAATTGATATTATCGAAAGTGCGGCTGTCATGGGAACCACAGAGAGCACTGCTGTGCGCCATTGATGTAATGAGAAGCCTAGATCGGCATTGCTAACACCCTGAACTTTTAGGACTATGAATACAAAAAGTGCCCCCGCTGAGAGTGTCCAAAATTTGTAATCCCAAGGAATAATGTTAAAGAGTATCAGTAGCGGCACTCCAATGTATAGAACCGATATTATTCCAATGGAACTGAACCTCGCGAGCCTAATCTGCTCAAGTTTGTCGCTCATATCCCGAAGATATCACCATAGCGGATGTTTATCAACTGTCTGGCTCCATACACAAAAACTCCCCCGGCGAACGCCGAGGGAACCCAGAACCATATTCACTTCGACCCAGTTTCGTGTAAGACCCTGGTGGTGGGGGCGGCTGGGATCGAACCAGCGACCAATCGGTTATGAGCCGACTGCTCTAACCCCTGAGCTACGCCCCCGTGAGACTTATTATAGCGCATCAGAGGTAATTATAGAAGTTTTCCGGCGGCAATTCGCACAGCTTCTGACCAAGAAGTAAAACAATGCGGCGTGGACGCTAGTTCTTCGCTGGTAATTTTATGTCGAACGGCCAGGGCTAGCTCGGCTGCCATATCGCTAGCGTGTGGTCCGACGATCGTTCCGCCTACGACAATTCGCTTCTTGTCAATGATCAATTTCACAAAACCTATTCGCTGGTCGGTAATATTGCTGCGTACGGTAGTGGTGAGCGGAACAATTGCTATTTTTGCGCTTATTCCTTTCACCTTACAATCGTATTCATTCATTCCAATTTGAGCTATTTCTGGCTGAGTAAATGCAACTTGTAGGCGTGGGGAATCATTGAACTTAATCTTATTATTATGTAGCAAATTATGAGCCGCAATACGACTCTGCGCCAAAGCTGTGTGGGTTTGGATATTGGCGTCAGTTACATTTCCTGCGGCAAAAATATGCCGAGCGGAAGTTTGCAGGTAAGAATTAACCAAAATGCCATTTTCGGTATATTTTACGCCAGCGTTTTCTAAGCCTAAATCTGTCGCAGGCAATTGTTGGTCGGCAATTAGAATCTCATCAACGCGCACAGATTTTTCTATTCGCCCCTGCAGAAAAGTGACGCGTTTTTGTATAGACGATTTTTGGATGGCGATAATCTTAGTGCGAGCTAAGATTGAAATATTGCGATTTTTTGCGTCATTCGTAACCAAAGCGCTGACTTCTGGGTCAAATGTCGATAATATTCTGGACGATTTCTCTGCTACGTAAACTTTTGTTCCCAGGGTGGAGAAGATATGTGCCAATTCTAGTGCCGTAGCTCCCGCGCCAACAATGAACATAGTTTTTGGTGGGCGCTTCAAGCTAAAAATAGTTTTTGGAGTGTGGTAAGAAACGGCGCTTAACCCAGGTATTTCTGGAATTTGCCAATCAGATCCAGTTGCAATGAGAAATTTGCGAGCGGACAAGTGTCTTCGATTGATGGCTATTTCATTCGGACTCAAGAAATGTGCGTTGCCAGCAAAAACACTAATGCCTTGCTTCTCGTAATAATAGCGATTGCCACCAGCTCCAGTTCTCTTTACGACTTTGTCTTTCCAGGAGAGTAGAGAAGGGTAATTATACCCAACTGAGTTGGTGCGCAACCCAAACTTAGCGGCATCTTTGGCTGTTTGATAAACGTTAAGAGTGTGAGTTAAGAATCCAGTTGGTACATCTCCCCAGTTTGGAGATTCCCCGCCGAATGTTGATTTTTCTACAACAGCAACTTTTTTTCCGGCACTTGCTAATATGCTAGCTGCGGGCGAACCGCCGGCGCCACTACCAATTACGATATAATCATAGTCAAAAGTTGGTTTTTGCGACATCAAATCTCCTAAATTATGGTTTTATAATTTTTATATAAATAAGCCGCGTCAGGATGCAGAGTTTTCATAATGCGTTGTGCTTGGCGGCGGATATCGGCAGAGGTTATTTCTGGGTGAGTTTCGCACCAATTCATAACGCCCAGAGTGACGGTTTTTGCAATGTCTTGAGCTTGACCTTCTGGCGTACGAACGCTTAGGCAGGTGGCAATTATGGAATTGTGGAGCTTGTCCGGGCTGAACTCCTCTGGTGGTCGCTTTCCTTGCTTGATGACATCAATTTGACCTGGCTTTACCATAAATTGCCTCCGTAGCTGATAACGCCAATAACGCGGTCGACAAATAGGAATGTCGCTAAAATTAGTAAGCTACCGCCGCTGGCGAATTGTAAAAATCTCTTATGATCTTCCCGCCAACGTTGTAAATTAGAGATGCTGCGTCCGCTGCCGATCAAGACGATAACGACAAACAACGGCAGTGCGGACACGATGACGTAGATCGCTACGCTGATGATTTGCAAGAAAGAGTTTGGTAGGGTGATAATAGCCAGACTGGCGGCGATAATTGGCGCGATAATAAATATGATTTCTGCAATAACACTAATTATTCCCAGAGCAAAGCTTTCTATGGAGTTTTTGGTTTTTTTGGTGCGCTTGTTTAAATATTCCGCAAAATTGCGTGGAAGCCATAACGAAGTTCCTGGTTGTCGTCGGAAGTAGAATGCCCAAATTGCAATTCCTAATCCAAACATCATCCCTGAGGAGATGGCAGCAACGAGTTGCTCTGCGCTGGTGACGTGGTGAATGAATAGTGATAAGAAATAGGAAATGGAGCTGATAAATAACAAGGTGATCATTGCGACTCCAAGTACAAAACTGTTGCTCATACGAAAAATTTTTCTCTGGGCGGTTTTTTTGCCAATTGAATGTCCGCTAAGTAACGTTAAAACACTGACGCTAAGCTGAAAACTAGCGTGAATAATCGCTGCAAAAATTATGGTGGCCAGTGACGAGATTGTTACGGGGGTCATTTTTGTGTATAAATCCTTCCCTACCAGTGTACCACAAGCGGAATGAAAAGGTAAATAATGACCGAAAAAGGTATTGCTTTTTTGTCAAATTTATGATAGTATAAAAACAGTTAAATAATTAACATAAAAAAAGGAAAAAATATGGAAATCAACACCAGTGAATTAGCTGAATTTTTAGAAGTAACCCGAAAAAAGGATTTAGCAACGTGGGAGCGTCAGCGTAATTCATGGGAATTGGATAGCTTTGTGTTGCGACGATTGGCTGCTTTGGATGGCGTTCAATCCGAAGAGCTTGAGCTAATTTAATTCAGTATCTATAAAAAATTCCCCGCCGTATTGGCGAGGAAAAGATAATTTCTGGTAGCACCGGGTGGACCCGAACCACCGACCTCAGGCTTATGAGTCCTGCGCTCTAACCAGCTGAGCTACGGTGCCACACTGCATTGATTGTAACAGATAGTATAAAATTTGCCAAATACGTTTTAGGCAAATTGTGAGATAATGGATATGTGAGATATATTATCGCAGTCAGTGGTGGGATTGATTCGGTAGTTTTGCTGGATTTGATGTCGCGAACGGAAAAAGATTTGGTGGTCGCTCATTTTGACCACGGAATTCGTGAGGATTCGGCGAGCGATGCTAGATTTGTCGAGGCTTTAGCTGATAGATATAAAATACAATTTGTTTGTCGGCGTGAAAAGCTGGGGGCTGATGCCAGTGAAGAATTGGCGCGCCAAAGGCGTTATGAATTTTTGCGTGGCGTGGCGACGGATTTTGATGGCGTGATAGTGACGGCGCATCACCGAGATGACATTATTGAAACTGTAGCGATGAATCTTAAGCGTGGCTCCAGGTGGCGAGGCTTGGCGGGGATGAGTGATAGTCAAATAGTTAGGCCGATGAATGGTTGGACGAAGCAGAGAATTTATGAATATGCGATTCGTCAGAAATTGGAATGGTGTGAAGATGAGACAAATCAAAGCGACTTGTATCAGAGGAATAAATTTAGGCGTAAGATAAATCGTGAGCTTGATGAATATCAGAAACTTGGAATATATGAGGCGTGGCGAAAACAGAGAGAATTAAGAGGGAAAATTGAGCAGGAAATAGAGAAGTTTGACGGAGAAGTGCTTAGTCGGTATTTTTTGACGATGATAGATGATAATGTCGCACAAGAATTACTATATTATTACGTTTTACGACATTATGATGTGTCGTTGCTGGGTTCTCAACTGGAGCGTATGCTAATTGCTATAAAAACTGGAAAAGCTGACTCTTGCTGGCAAGTTGGCGGTGGCATTGTGATGAAATTGACGCTAAGAAGTGTTATAATAAAGAGAGTTTGATTAGTATAGGCGAAAGGATTAGTTGAGAATGGCTGTTAAGATGCCTCAAAGAAATGGAAAGAATAGAATAAGTCAAATTTTACGATTTGGATTGTTTTGGGCAATTATAATTTTTGTAGCGTTAATTTTTTACGCAACACTCTTCCCTGCGTCAAATCTTAAAGATGTCGCATTATCTGATGTAGTGCGTCGAGCAAATGACGGTAAAATTGCTCAATTGGAGATTCAAGGAAACGATATTAAGATTACCCCAAAAGATCAATCAAAACCTACCGAGCATTCAGTCAAGGAATCTGGTAGTATTTATGAGCAGGGCTTGAACAAAGACGCTAAGGTTGAGGTGAAGGTTATTCCGCCATCCACAACCGGCGAAACTATGTGGAACCTAGCGGTTATGGTTGTGCCTGTGCTGATTATCGTGGTGTTCTTCATGTTTATGATGCGCCAAGCTCAGGGTCAAAATAATCAAGCTATGGGATTCGGCAAGAGTAAGGCTCGCCTGTATGGACAAGATAAGGAAAAGGTTCTGTTTACGGATATCGCTGGAAATGATAACGCCAAGCAAGATCTGCAGGAAGTTGTTGATTTTCTCAAGCATCCTAAGAAATATAAAGATTTGGGCGCGAAGATTCCGAAAGGTGTATTATTAGTCGGTAATCCGGGTACGGGTAAGACGATGTTAGCCCGAGCTGTTGCCGGTGAGGCTGGTGTGCCATTCTTCTCGATATCCGGTTCTGAATTTGTGGAAATGTTTGTTGGTGTTGGTGCTAGCCGAGTGCGAGACCTATTTTCTAAGGCTAAGAAAAATGCGCCGTGTATTATCTTTATTGATGAGATTGACGCCGTGGGTCGTAAGCGTGGCTCTGGTATGGGTGGCGGTCACGATGAACGCGAGCAAACCCTGAACCAGATTTTGGTGGAAATGGATGGCTTTGATGGCGAGACTAATGTTATTGTTTTGGCAGCAACCAACCGCGCGGATGTTTTGGATCCGGCTTTGCTTCGACCTGGACGGTTTGACCGACGTGTAACTATTACGCTTCCAGAGCGCAAAGATCGTGAGGCAATTCTGAAGGTTCACTTTAAGAAAAAGCCAACTGATGAAACTGTTGATCTTGATAAATTGGCGGCAAAAACCGCTGGCTCGTCTGGTGCGGATTTGGCAAATATAGCTAATGAAGCTGCGATCATTGCCGCACGTCGCAACAAGAAGAAGATCTCAAATGACGAATTAACTGAGGCGTTTGAGCGTGTGGCAATTGGTCCAGAGCGCAAGACTAAGATAATGAACGATCACGAGAAAGAGTTGACTGCTTATCACGAAGCTGGCCACGCAATTGTTGGTCACGTCTTGCCTGATTCTGACCCGGTCCACAAGGTTACGATTATTCCACGTGGCGGTACCGGTGGAGTAACATGGTTCTTGCCGCCAGAAGATAAGAGTTACACAAATGTTTACGAGTTTAAGGATATTTTGGCTCGGGCAATGGGCGGACGAATCGCTGAGCAATTGATTTACGGCGATGACGGAATCACTACTGGCGCTGGTTCGGATTTGCGAAAAGCGACTGAAATTGCCCGTGATATGGTGATTGAGCAAGGAATGGGCAAGGGCTTGCGCGATCAAGTATTCCATGAAGATAACGGCGGCTTGATGTTCGATAAAATGACCAGAGAGCGTCCGTATTCTGATGAAACCGCGAAGATGATTGATGAGGAAGTCGCGCAATTGATTACCGAAGCTAAACATCGTGCAATGTTGGTATTGAAAGAGAATCGTTCGTTCCTTGATAAGTTAGCCGAGGCTCTACTGAAGGAAGAAACTCTGGAAGAATCTGAGGTTGACGAGATTCTTAAAGGCACTAAGTTACCAAAAGAAGCTAAACTGCATTCGTAAAATAATATGGGGCGCGTTCGTAGTACAGTTACGAAAATAAATCAGCGGCTTAATGTGAAATTAGCCGCTACTATCCTGGCGGGCTCGACGTTGTTGTCGAGCTTGTTGGGGTTTTTCCGTGATCGTCTGCTTAACTCCGCCTACATGCCGAGCGAAAACGGAGCATTGGCGGGATACCCGGTTGGACTAGACGCTTATACGGCAGCCTTCATGGTGCCAGATTTTATGTTTGCAGTGCTGGTTTCTGGTGCGCTTAGTGTGACGTTCATTCCAGTTTTTAATGAGCGCTGGGTCAAGGGCAATAAGCAGTCGGCTTGGCAAATTAGCTCGAGCATGATTAATTTCATGGCTCTAATAACTATGGCGGCGTCGGTGTTGATTATTATTTTCGCTGATCCATTGATGAAGTATTTAATCGCACCTGGTCTGAGCGAGTCTGGCCATGCTTTGGCGGTTAGTATGATGCAAGTGATCGCGGTTAATCCGTTTATTTTTGCGGTTGCGGCGGTGATTGCTAGTATTCAGCAGGCGGTTGGGCGATTTATGTTCTGTGCGCTGGCGCCAATGCTATATAACATCGGTATTATTATCGGTACGGTGTGGTTCACTGGCGGCGTCAATTTATTCGGCTGGCAGATTTTTGACGGCGGCATTATGGGTGTGGCGTTGGGTGTGGTTTTGGGATCATTTTTGCAATTGATCGTCAGCGCAGTCGGTTTGGCTGGACTTGGGTTTGATTACAATTTCAAAATTTATTGGCGGAATAAGGGATTTAGGAAAGTTTTATCTTTACTGCCGGCGCGTTCTGTTGATCAAGGAATGGATTATGTGGTTAGCTTGGTTGAGGTCAATTTGGCTTCGCGCTTGGCCGATGGAACAGTTAGGGCGTACCAGCAGGCTTTAACTCTTCATATGATGCCGATCAATCTTATTGGTGTGGCGATTTCAAATGCCGCCTTTCCTCAATTAACTGAGCATTTGGGTGAAGGTCGAAATGACCTATTTCAAAAAGACCTGCGTTCCCTGCTGAGAATTATTTTTTGGATGGCACTTCCGGTGTCGGTGGTGATTTTCTTTACCAGGGGATACGTCGTGCATTTTATTCGCAATGGTGGCAATCAACTGATCGCGGGAATTTTGGGCTGTTTGGTCGTGGCGATTTTATTCCGAACTATTTACCACATGGCCGCGCGAGCATTTTACGCCCGCCAAGATACGAAAACTCCGCTATACATTTCAATTTTCTCGATTACTTTGAACATCATTTTAGCAATCGTCCTATCAATGGTCTTGAAAATGGGCGCATATGGATTGGCTTGGGCTCAATCGACAGTGGCGGTTTTGGAAGTGGTTGTTCTTTTGGCGGTTATGAATCGTCAAATGCCAAAATTATTCGACATGACGTTTGTGTGGGCGATTTTTAAGATGATAATTGCGGGTACTATTACGGGCGTGGTTTGTTATATCGCTGTGCTAATTATGCCGTTTCGTTATCATGACGATAGTTTCTTTAGCGCTTTTCCGAAATTTGTTATCATCTCATTGGTTAGTTTTGGCGCGTATGCCGCGGCTTCGAAGTGGCTAAAATTGCCAGAAATTGACCCGATTCTTGCACGATTGAAAAAAGTGTTATTTGGACGATTGGAGTTTAAGGGCTAATGGAAAATATTCGGAATTTTTGTATTATTGCTCATATTGATCACGGCAAGTCTACGCTGGCCGATCGAATGATGGAGATGACTGGGACGGTAGAAAAGCGCGAAATGAAATCGCAGCTGCTGGATTCGATGGATTTGGAGCGGGAAAAGGGCATCACTATTAAGCTGGCGCCGGTGCGAATGCGATATAAAAATGTCGATCTGAATTTGATTGACACTCCGGGGCATGTCGATTTTAGCTATGAAGTTTCGCGTAGTTTGCAGGCTTGTGAGGGCGCGATATTGGTAGTTGATGCTAGCCAGGGAATTCAGGCGCAAACACTATCGAACGTTTACTTGGCGATGGAGCAGGATTTGACGATTATTCCGGTCCTGAATAAGGTTGATTTGCCGGCCGCCGATATACCGCGCGTATCCAGGCAAGTTATTAATTTGCTGGGCTGCGACGAGGGCGAGATTATTCATATTTCTGCTAAAACTGGTCAAAATGTAGATAAGGTTTTGGACGCGGTTGTCGATAAAATCCCTGCGCCAACTGGCGAGGTTGATGATCCAACTAGGGCGTTGATTTTTGATAGCTATTATGACGATTATCGTGGCGTGATTTTATATGTGCGGGTGGTTGACGGGCGAATTAAAAAGGGCGAATCTATCCGAATGATGGCGACTGGCGCAGATGGACTAGCTCTGGAAGTCGGTCATCTTAACCCAGCCATGCAACCCGACCCTTCGCTTGAAACTGGCGAAATTGGCTATATTGTGACGAACCTGAAAACGACACGCGAGGCGCGGGTTGGCGATACGGTAACACTGGGGAGATATTTTAATTAAGATTAAAAAGGGAAACCACGAATCTACAAACAATAAGCTTAACTGAATTTTTTTGGCGTTGGTTCGTAGTATTGACGCGTATGATTGCTGAAATCAGTTTCCTTACCAGATTTGGCATAGCATTTATTCGACAAAACTCATTAAGTCTCTTAATAAAGAAATCAAACGTCAAACGAAATAGAAGGTTCTTTTTCCTAACGAGGAGGCTCTGGAACGTTACTTAGTTACTTTGTTTGAAGACTCTACTAGAGTGTTTACACAAAATTATTGACAGCATCTTTTCCTTTATAATATAATAAAACCTCATGAGGTATTATATGTCTAAACAAAAAATTAATCGCTTTGTCGGATCTATTGGAGCTTTTATTGGGATCCTTGTCTTTATTGCATATATTCCACAAATTATCGCTAACCTACAAGGAGAAAAAGCTCAACCATTCCAACCACTATTCGCAGCAGTTTCTTGTTTAATTTGGGTAATCTATGGTTGGACAAAAGAACCTAAAAAAGACTGGATCCTCATCATTCCCAATGCAGCGGGAGTGATATTAGGCGGTTTAACTTTTATTACTTCTTTATAAAAGTTATATAAACAAAACCAGCAACTTCATAAAAAAGTTGCTGGTAGAGATTTTGGACTATCACAGGAAAAAATATTTAACCAAAGTGATATATTGTTTGATAAATCAGAGTATAATAGTAATTAAAAATAGGATTGGATAGCGAGCAGATTCTTGCTTCCTGCTATGTTTATATTCCATCAAGCGTAAGTTAATTAAGATTAAAGAAGGAAAAACCATGAATCCACAAACAATAAGCTTAACTGAATTACAAAAACACCTCGATCAAACTTGTAAGGAGAAAGGTTGGGATAAAAATTCTGTCACTGAAGTATTCTTATTGTTAGCCGAGGAAGTTGGCGAGCTGGCGAAGGCGATTCGCAAAGAGACAGGATTTAAGGGAGAAAAAAGACCTGATAACCACGACAATCTGCGCGAGGAGTTTGCGGACGTGCTGAACTATTTGATGGAATTGGCAAATCGGTTTGACGTCAATTTGGCGGAAGTGTATTTTGAGAAGCACAAGATCAACCAGACGCGACAGTGGAAATAGTATATACTGTATTGAAAAGCGCAGATGTAATAAAATGCACGAAATAGGTATTGATATATCTGTTGTTGGCAATTATGAGCAATTTCAAAAACTTTACAGAGAAGATTAGATGTCGTGTAATTCCAGTAACACGCGACCGCCGTGTGTGGTTGGATGAGAAAATTGTTGACGATGATTCGTGTAGTATTTTTATGAATGGACGATCATACGAAATCGGTGAGGAATACGATGACTTTTTGTGTGTTACGGTTGACAGTTTTGCCGAGCTAGCAGACGCTATTCTCCGCGAGTTGTATGCGCGCGGATTTTCATCGTCAGACTATAAACTGATCAACGAAAATTATGTTCATCTAGATTATAGCTTTTTGAGCGATGACATACCTTGGGTCGCTTGGCGTAATGTTGATGCAATAGTTAAGGGCGATATTACTGACGAGAAGGATTATCGTCGCGACAAAGCTAAACGCGGTCGGTGGATGAGTTACGCTGAACTGGTTCAGGTTATTGGCAAGAATCAAGCTCATAAGATTTTTGAGCAGTTATAGGTTAGACCTCAGTGTGTAAGGAATAATTTGCTGAGAATAAGTAGGCATGCAAGGAGCGATTTACTATGCGTTTATACAAGAACGCTGAGCTGATATAATAATACATAGTTATGACCAAAAAAATTACCGTCCAGCCACTTCCAGGCTATAAAGAAGTCAAGCCCTTCGTTTATGCGGGGTTTTTCCCGGTGTCCAATGAAGACTATAACGACCTGAAAGAGGCAATTGAAAAGTTGAGCCTGAGCGATTCGGCGCTGCAATTCGAGCCGGAGAATTCGCCGGTTTTGGGCTATGGTGTGCGAATTGGATTTTTGGGTCTGCTACATATGGATATTATTCGCGAGCGACTAGAGCGTGAATATAATTTGGATTTAATTGTGACCAATCCAAGTACTGATTATCAAGTTAGTCTGACGAATGGTGAGGAGTTGGATATTAAATCCGCCAGTGAATTGCCCGACCCAGCGCAGATAAAAGAGATTCGTGAGCCGTGGATTGATGGTGAAATTGTTGTGCCGCAGGATTATATTGGTGCGGTGATTCAGCTGATTGTGAGTAAGCGTGGTCGCCAGAAAAACCTGAGTTATATTGACGAGCGGGCGCTGATTTCATTTGCGGCGCCACTCGCGAATTTGTTGACGGATTTTTATGACCAATTGAAGTCGATTACCAGCGGCTACGGTTCGTTTAATTATGAGTTGGCAGATTATCAAGTGGAAGATTTGGTGCGCGTCGATTTTTATGTGGCGGGCGAAATGGTTGATTCGCTGAGCGTGATGTGTCATCGGTCGGAATCGCAGCATTTGGGGCGTGAGATTGTTAAGAAATTGAAGGAAGTCGTGCCGCGTCAGAGTTTTGAGGTTTCATTGCAAGCGGCAATTGGCGGTAAATTTATTGCCAGGGAAAATATCGGCGCTTATCGAAAAGATGTTACGGGCTATCTTTACGGCGGCGATGTCAGTCGTAAAAAGAAGCTTCTCGCCAAGCAAGCGCGTGGTAAAAAACGAATGAAACGCTTTGGTAAAGTCGACATACCAAGCGAAGCATTTATGGTGATGCTAAAAAGGGATTAACTATGAAAAAACCTATTGTTTATATTGATATGGATGGTGTTTTGGCGGATTTCAAATCTGCTTTAACGAAGATATCGCCTGAGTTGATTGATGAGTTTGATGGTCAGCACGATAATATTCCAGGAATTTTTTCTTTGATGGATCCAGTGCCTGGAGCTATCGAGGCGGTTTACGCCCTGAAAGACAAATATGATTTATATATTTTATCTTCTTCTCCGTGGGAAAATCCGACGGCTTTGGGTGATAAATTGGCGTGGGTGAAAAAGTATTTTGGCGGCGAAGGTTCGGATAACGTTTTCTTCCGTAAGGTTATTTTTTCGTCAGCAAAGAATTTGAGTCGAGGCGATATTTTGATTGACGATCGGACGGCGAATGGTGCGGGCGAGTTTTCTGGTCGGCTTATTCGTTTTGGAAGCTCTGAATTTCCCAATTGGCAATCTGTACTTGATGAGTTATTATAGGTAAATATTATGCCAAGTATTGAAGATCTTATTACAAATTATCAGCCAACTGAGTCGACAATTGAGTTGGTTAAAAGTACGAAAATTGCGCTACTTGCGGGAATTTCTGGTGCGGGCAAAGACACGATAAAAAAACAATTACTGAAGTCTCCAGAGTTTCGCGATATCGTTTCTCATACTACGCGAGCGCCACGCACAAATAACGGATGTGCCGAGCAAGATGGAGTTGACTATCATTTTATTGATTCGCAAACTGCCGAAAATATGCTACAAAATAATGAATTTATTGAGGCGAAGTTTGTTCACGGTACAGTTTATGGAACGTCGGTGGCTGAGTTAAAATTAGCGCATGATCAGAACCGCGTGGCAATCACCGACATTGACGTTCAGGGTGTGGAAGAATATGAGCGACTGGCGCCAGATAGCATTGCGATTTTCATTGTGCCGCCAAATAGTCAAACTTGGATTGAGCGATTAAAAAAGCGTTACGCAACTGAAGAAGATTTTCAAGCGGAGTGGCCGAAGCGTCATGCCTCGGCGATAAAAGAGTTGGCTTACGCGCTTGAAGTTCCGTATTATCACGTGATTATTAATGACGATTTGGAGCGAGCAATTCGAGTGACCGAGGAAATTATTTTGCGCGGCGACGTGTTTAAGCGTCAGGATGACGAGGCGCGTTTGGTAGCTCGAAATCTTCTCAATGATATAATTAATCTATGAGTTCGGTAAAAACTCCAAAAAAAATAGCAGCCAGGCAAGATCGTTCTTCGAAGACCTTGACTACATTGTTAGACCAATCCTTTTTTATCTTTGCAGGTTTGGCGTCGTTTTGGTTGGCGTGGTTGGTACTTAGAGAAGGTTGGGCGACGGGCGGCTGGTGGCTGGTTGGCTTGTTCTTTGTTGTGTGGATAATTGTGGCATATTTGGCGCTGCCTAGGCTTCATCGAATTTTGAGTAATATGTACGTGCCGAACTATTTTATCGGCAGGACGCGAACGGCGGACGGAGTATTAAGCGACCCCGTCAATTTGAGTGTGCGCGGCTCGGAAGAAAAGCTCCACAAAGCAATGACTGAGGCTGGCTGGGTTCTGGCGGATGACATAACTCCGAGATCAGCTTGGAAAATGGTGCTTACGGTGCTTAGTGGTCGTAGTTATCCAAATGCACCGGTGTCGCCAGCGTTTTTGTTTGGTAGACGGCAGGACTTTGCCTATCAGCAGGAAGTTGACGGTAATCCAAGGCGTCGTCATCATGTTAGGTTTTGGCGCTGCCCAACTGGCTGGCTTCTTCCTGGCGGTCATCGAGTTGATTGGTTGGCGGCTGGTACGTACGATAAAAGTGTTGGCTTTTCTTTGTTTACTTTTCAGTTCACGCATAAAATTGACGAGAATATTGATATTGAACGAGATTATATCATTGAGTCGGTTAAAAGTAACAATAAAAATGTTAGAGTGACGATATTAAAGGATTTTTCAACGGGCTATCATTCGCGCAACGGTTTCGGAGACTCTATCCGCACTGATGGCGATTTGCCGATTTTGGAAGTCGGTCGGATAAAGACTGACGATAATGTCACGGCTTCAACGCGGCTTGGGGTGATTATGGACGGCACAATTTATGATCGTCATCCGCGAAATCACGAAACTTTATTAGAAGAGCTTTGGGGCCGCCGACCGCCGCAGATTTTAATTGGCGGCGGATTGATGATTCTGGCGTCGTTATTCACAATCGGGCAAATGCTGGTGGACTTTTCTAGCTGGCCGACGACTTTGGTGCAGGTTGCGAATATTGATGGAATTAATATAAATGCTGCGAATACCATGTTGTCGATGATGGCTGGCTTTAATGTGCTGTTGGTCGTGGCGGAAATCGTGCTAGTTGGGCTGCTGCTTCGAGGAAGTAGCCGAGCGCGAATCTCACTACTTTCTGTGGCGACATTAGCCATTGTTACCGAATCTTTATCCGTGACAATTGGGCGAATTAATGCGTCAATTATGTTGCTTTTGATCTCAATTGGCGTGCATATTATGATCATGATGTTGTTCTCTTCAGATGCAGCGCGCTACTTTACGGAAAGACGATAAGGCTTGGCACTCTGCTTGTATGAGTGCTAGATTTGCGATATAATTGGACTATGACCGAACGTCAACAAGCAATTCTTGTCGCGATTATCGAACAATACGCTGAAATTGCGGCGCCAGTTGGCAGCGTAACGCTAGCCAAACTGTTTGGCGTGAGTAGCGCCACGATTCGCAGTGAAATGGCAAAACTTGAGGAGATGGGATTTATTGAGGCACCCCATACGAGCGCGGGTCGAATTCCGACGGACAAGGGATATCGTTTTTATGTCAATGGAATCACGGCAGCACAAATGACGGAATTGCCGAGCGGTATTGATAGCAGTACGAAGGCGATTGAAGCGCATGTCAATTCAAATGTTGATACTTCAGATAAAGCGATTCGTCGAGCAGTTGATGGTTTGGTGGAAATGACTGGCAATTTTGGTTTTGCGTCATTTGGTTCGAGTTTGTATATGAACGGAATGACTCAGTTGTTCAGCCAGCCAGAGTTTGGTGACGGCGATCACGTTCAGGCGGTTGCTAAATTGATTGACAATATCGAACCGTGGCTACGTGAAGCGGCGCCGGATGAGCCGTTAAATGTGTTTATTGGTAGCGAAAATCCAATCGGTAAAAGCAGTGGCGCTACGTTGATTATAAGTAAATTTAAGTCATCGTCTGGTGGCGATAATTACATCGGTGTGATTGGTCCGACGCGACAAAATTATCGTCGAACGATGGAGCTGGTGCGTCGTACGGGCGCGATGCTAGAGGAGGTATTGTAATGGCTGAATGGATTGGTGGACTACTGAGCGGCTTGCCAACGTGGCTAGTAGTGATTATTTTGATTATTATTTTCATGGCTATGGTAGTGCTTTTTCCCTGTACGTATGGCGACGAGCCGTTTTGGCCGTTTAAAAGGAGGAAAAAATGACGAAGAATAAAAAAGTTGAAGATTTAGAGAAAGAAGTTGCTGAGCTGACGTCGGATTTGCAGCGAACTCGAGCGGATTTTGAGAATTATCGTAAGCGCGTGGAAGCGGAAAAACAATCAGCTCATGAGTTGGGTCAAACTAAGTCGGTGATGAAATTATTGCCAGTTATTGATACGATTGGGCGAGCTGTCGCCAACGTCCCAGAGGAACTTCAAGATAATGCGTGGGTTAAGGGTGTGGCTGGTCTGAGCAAGCAGCTTGACAAGCAGTTGAAGGAGATTGGTTTGGAGAAAATTGACGCCAAACCCGGAACTTTATTTAATCCTGAATTTCATCAGGCTGTTCAATTTGATGAATCGACGGATGGCGACAAGGAAGTTATTGCCGAGGAGCTTCGCGCTGGTTATACTTTGAACGGCTCAGTTATTCGCGACGCAATGGTAAAAGTCACTCGTCAATAATTTGATTAAGAAAAAATTATGTTTAGCACTCTTGACATGAGAGTGCTAATTATTTATACTGAGATAGTTGGCACTCACCACGAAAGAGTGCTAGAATGGATATAAGATATAGACCAGATGTGATCATAACAGAAAGGAGAATCATATGGGTAAAATTATTGGTATTGACCTCGGTACAACCAACAGCGCATTTGCGTATATGTTGGCTGGAAAGCCAGAGGTGATTTCTAACGCTGAAGGTAATCGCACTACGCCATCTGTGGTTGCGGTTAATAAAAAGGGCGAACGACTTGTCGGTCAAGTTGCTCAGCGTCAGCGTGTAACAAACCCAAAAAACACGATTTACGGCGTTAAGCGTTTGATTGGTCGTAAGTTTGATGACAAGGAAGTGCAAAAAGACTTGGATATCATGCCGTACAAGATTGTTAAAAAAGGTACTGGCGTGGCAGTCGAAATGGGTGATAAGGAATATACGCCAGAAGAAGTTTCAGCAATGATTCTTAGTAAAATCAAGGCTGACGCCGAGGCTTTCTTGGGTGAAAAAGTAACGGAAGCAGTGATTACGGTGCCAGCTTACTTTGACGATTCACAACGTCAAGCGACTAAGGACGCTGGTAAAATTGCTGGATTGGAAGTTAAGCGTATTATCAACGAACCAACAGCTGCAGCTTTGGCGTACGGTCTGGAAAAGGGTAAGAATGACGAAACTATCGTGGTGTTCGACCTTGGTGGTGGTACGTTTGACGTGTCGGTGCTGGAGCTAGGTGACGGCGTGTTTGAGGTTAAGGCAACTAATGGTGACACGCACCTTGGTGGCGAAGATTTCGACAACGCTATTGTCAATTACTTCCTGGACGACTTCAAATCGAAGGAAGGAATTGATCTTCGTAAAGACAATGCGGCGATGCAACGCCTAAAGGACGAGGCTGAAAAGGCGAAGAAAGAATTGTCAACGGTTACGGAATATGAAGTCAATATTCCATTTATTACTGCTGATGCTGATGGTCCAAAGCACTTTGAGATGAGCTTGAGTCGCGCTAAGTTGGAAGATTTGGTTAAGGATTTATTGGATCGCTTGGATGGTCCAGTAGAAAAGGCTTTGAAGGATGCTAAACTTTCTAAGTCCGACATTAACAATGTAGTTATGGTTGGCGGAATGACTCGTATGCCAGCTGTAGTTGAGCGTGTGAAGAATTTCTTTGGAAAAGATCCGATGCAAGGCGTGAACCCAGATGAGGTTGTGGCTGTTGGTGCTGCAATTCAAGGTGGTGTCTTGGCTGGCGACGTTAAGGATGTGTTGCTTCTGGACGTGACTCCGCTTTCTCTTGGAATTGAGACGATGGGCGGTGTGTCGACGAAGTTGATTGACCGAAATACTACAATTCCGACAAGCAAGAGTGAGGTTTTCTCAACGGCTGCAGATAACCAGCCTCAAGTGGAAATTCACGTTCTTCAGGGCGAGCGCGAGTTTGCTAATGACAATAAGAGTTTGGGTCGTTTTGTGCTTGATGGTATTGCGCCAGCACCACGCGGTGTACCTCAAATTGAAGTGACCTTTAATATTGACGCCAACGGTATTCTTAACGTTACGGCTAAAGACAAGGGAACTGGCAAAGAGCAATCAATCACTATCCAAAACTCTGGCAATATGAGCAAGGAAGATATTGAGAAGGCACAAAAAGAAGCCGAACTTCACGCGGACGAAGACAAGAAAAAACGCGAAACTGTCGATACGAAGAATCAGCTTGAAAACGCTATTTATCAGGCAAAGAAAATGCCGGACGAATTCAAAGATAAGATTTCTGACGATGATAAGCAAGCGATTGAAAAGGCTGTCGAAGAGGCTGAAAAGCACAAAGATTCTGAAGATAAGGACGAATTGGATGCTGCAATTAAAGCCTTGAACGACGCGATTATGCCAATCGGGGCTAAGATGTATCAACAATCAGCCGACGATAAAAAAGCTGACGAAGCTGGCGACAAAAAGTCTGATAAAGACGAGCCAGTCGAAGGCGAAATTGTCGACGAAAAATAAAACTTAACGTATTTACAAAGAAGGCTGCTCGATAAAAAGAGTGGCCTTTTTTTGGACTTAGCACTCTTGCGCTGAGAGTGCTAAACGCGTATAATATATAGAGTATGAGCAAGCGTGATTATTATGAAATATTGGGCGTTCCAAAGACCGCTTCTGAAGATGAGATAAAAAAGGCTTTTCGTAAATTAGCAATTAAATATCACCCTGATAAGCAGGGCGGCGACGAGGCTAAGTTTAAGGAAATTAATGAGGCCTATGAAGTTTTGAAAGACAAGCAGAAGCGACAGCGTTATGATCAATTTGGTCATGCTGGCGTTGGTGGTGCTTCTGGCGGCGGTTTTTCCGGTAATCCGTTTGAAGGATTTGGTGGATTTGGCGGTCAAAACGTTCACTTTGATTTTGGTGACGGTGGACTAGGTGATATTTTTAGCCAATTCTTCGGTGGTGCAACTGGCGGTGCTGGAAATGGTCGTTCGCGTGGGCGTGATGTTGAAACTAGCGTAACGCTAAGCTTTGAGGATGCAGTATTTGGTGTAGAAAAGAAAATTAGTTTAATGCTGGATGTTGAATGTGAACATTGCCATGGCGATGGCGCCGAGCCTGGATTTGGAATGAAAACGTGTCCAACTTGTAAGGGCGCGGGTCAGCAAACTCGAACGATGAATTCGCTGTTTGGGCAAATTCAGCAGGCAGTTGTTTGTGAAACTTGTCACGGTAAGGGAAAAGTTCCTGAAAAAGAATGTTCAGTTTGTCGAGGAAAAGGCACGACCCGACAGAATCAGGATATCACTATTAAAATTCCGGCAGGGATTGATGATGGCGCGACAATTCGTCTGCGCAATCGTGGCGAAGCAGTTGCTGGTGGCAGTAGAGGTGATTTATATGTCCATATTCGCGTTAAGGCGCATAAAAAATTCACTCGTGAAGGCAATATTATTCTTAGCGAAGAGCATATTTCTATGGTTGATGCGGCACTGGGAACGGAGATTGATGTGGAAACTGTGGACGGCGTGATAACGATGAAAATCCCAGCAGGCACTCAGAGTGGCACCGACTTCAAGTTGTCAGGTCATGGCGTGCCGCACTTACATAGTGAATCTCGTGGTCCGCATATTGTGGGTGTTATTGTTGATACGCCAACCAAATTGACCAAAAAGCAGAAGGAGCTTTTGGAGCAATTTAAGGGCGCGAAAAAACGAGGACTGTTTTCCTAGTATATTTGTCGAGAAAAAATCCTGTGTTATACTGAAGCTAACATAAGAGGGATTGAAGGTATGGGATTAATTTTTCTGATAATAGTTATTATTGTAGTAATTAAGCTAATAAAATTATTACAGAGAGGTAATAGCCAGCCGTCTAATTATTCCGAAGATTATCGGCAGGGATATTGGGATGGCGTGCGTGATGCACAAAATGGATGCGCTAAAATTGAGAATGACAACGGTCAAGTAAGGCTTATTACCGAGAATCAAAACGCCGCTTCGCGGCTTGCGAATACGCCGTTAAATATCAGTAATAATGAGAATCTCGATAATATAATTCCTACTAGTATTTCCACGTCTGAAGAGAGAGTGGATACAGTTGCTGTGCCTGTTGAGAATAATATTGAACGAGCATCACATATTGATGACAAGGAAAAGGAGAGGGGCCGTAAGACTACAATTAATATAGCGCTATATACGGCATCGCTACTTCTGACTGCGGGAATATTGCTTCTGGCTCAGACAATTAATCTATCTATCCAACTTAGGTTTGGGTTGGTGTGGCTGTTTATTTTTATTTATTATATTATTGGCCAGATATTGTATGCTCGCTTGCCAATATTGAAATCTGCGTCGACGGCGCTTATTGGTACAGCCTTGGCTGCTGTGCCAATTGGCGGCTGGACTATGAATTTACTTTTAGGTATTGACCCCGCATGGTGCTGGCTTATTACCTCTGTAATTGGTGCTGTTTTGTGTGTTGATGCTACGGTGAGATTAAATAGTCGACCCCTTGCTTATGTATCGCTACTATCGATGTTTACGATGACAACTAGTTTGCCGGCTGTCGTGCATGCGCAGCTGGTCTGGTATTACGTTGTAATGCTGCTATTTGGATGTTTGATGACTGTGGCTGCATATTTTTCTAGTCGCTTTCCTCGTCAGTTCGTCGAACCGTTAAACGTTGTAAATCCGTTTATCGTGCCGATGACGATGTTTATCGCGCTTAGCTCGTCGGCATATATGGGTACATTAGATATTAGCGTACTGTTATTCGCTAGCGTTGCATATTACTTTGCGGTTGCTCTTGTCGAGAAGTCTAAAAAGATGCGTACTTATGAATTGACAACAGCTCGCTTATTGTTAATGGTGATGGCTACTAGTTTCACAATATATTTATCTGACGATAATCAGTTGGTTGTAAGTGTGATTCTAGGGTTAGTGGCACTGGGAAATATAATCTGGTCCGCTGTATCAATGTACGCTCAGAAACAGTACGATAGACATCATGAAATAGTATTATGGGCTAGTTTTGCTGTGTCATTAAGTGCTCTGTTTGGTGTGATCGGCTCTGGAGATTCGCTACGAATGACGGTTGCTTCTATTTTGATCGGTGTTATTTCAGCGATTAGTCTTGCAATCCTTTTTTTGTTACGTCGTGTCCGCTTCGGTGTTATGATTGTGATATCTGGGATTCTATTGGTGCCGATTGGTATAACACTATTCAATATCGATATAGCTATAGCACCACGCGTACAATATCTAATTTTTCTATTCATGACGCCACTGCCAGTTATTTGCCGATTGCTAATTTTGAAACGCCCGAATATTAGTAAAAGTCAGGCTGCTTTAGTCTATGGCGCTGCATCAACTTGGCTATTAATGGCAATGTTTACTTCAGCGATGATAGCCACTTATGCGACAGAGGAAGCTCTGATGTGTCTATCGGGTGCGATAGCTATCGGCGCTGGCATTATGAGTGTGGCTGTATGGCGCGAAAAAGTTTATGAGTTTGTAGTTGGAGTCCATACCTCTTTAATGTTGTCAGTATTTTTGCTAGCTTTAGGTTTTTCGGTGTCTGGTGAAAACGTCTCTATTTTAATGGCGTGGATAAATGTGTCGTCGCTATTAATAGTAGAATGGCTTTATCATCGTCATGGCAACACGGTTATCAAAAACCATGAGTTATTATTACATTCTATCATTGGTGTGGCTATGCTTACTGTATTGTCATCCATTCATCCGATAGTTTGGTTGCCGCTAGCGGTGTCGCTATACTATGCATTTTACCGATGTCGCAGAGAGGTTTATTTGGGTGGGGCATATCTTACGACAATCATCTTTGTTTTATTATCCCTGCATTGGTTGAATGTGCCGTTTAATGACAATCTCGCAATTGCTGCATGGGTGAGTCTAGTTGGTTTTGGGTCTTTGTACTGGCTGTTGCGAATGAATAGGCAATCGTCAATTATTAGTGATATGACGCTGTGTGCTGCTACAGTTCCAGCGATAGCGTTTCCGGCAATTAATCTACTGGCAACATATGATTTGTCGTTCAAAATATTGGGATGGCTAGCGGCCGTAGTAGCTCTTTATATGGCGGTGCTTGCTAAACGAGATTGGCGAATAATGGCAATAGCTACACACCCGAGTCTAGTGTTGTTGCTTTACCTTATAGCGCAACGGCTTGACATTCCACTCGAATTCATGTCAGTCGTTGCCCTGGTTGTTTTTGCGGTATTTTACGGTCTGGCTATTGCTGCGCGAATCAGAAAGATGTCGAGTCGTTGGTATTACTCTTCATTCTATAGCGCCATCGGCTGGTCGGTAGTCTTATTGTCTATTACTACATCAGTTAGCGCTACTGTGGCGTCAGTGATTCTGGCGGCGCTAGTGTGGATAATTAATGGTATCGCCTTGATGTTCGAAGGTGTCCTCAAAAAGAGTATTTTGCATTTTGATTCAGGCGTGCTCCTGATTTTGTGCGGTGTTTTATTTACTATTAAAAACCTAGCTTTACCTGTTCACGCTATCACAATACCATATTTGTGGTCAGCGGCAATTCTTTCGGGGGCGGTGATGTCGTGGCGTTGGTTGGGGTATATTCATAAGTCTACGATAATACATCTAGTACTGGCTCTCTCTGCGCTTAGTCTGCCGACTCTCATCCTGGCGTTCGCGGGAGACAGCGTTATGGAAATATTATTCCTAATAGAGCATTCATTGATGGTCGCTGTGGGGCTGGTACTTAACAAACGACTGATTACGACCTGGGGTGCCGTATGTGTGACATTAGCTTTGATATACCTATTGTCGGGATACACTTATGTATTAGCTATTTTGGCTGGTATATCTATCATTGTAGCGGTAATAATTGTGGTAGCGAGAGCTCAAAAAAGCAAAAGACAAGATATTGCAAAAAGATAGTTTTTATGCCATAATATTGACGTATGAAAGAAAAAGCTGTTATTGGGTCGACTGAGCTTGTGGATTTTGGCAAGCGAGCGCAAAAAGTCCCAGCTAAAATTGATACGGGCGCCGATTCCAGTGCGGTTTGGGCGAGTAATATTCGCATTGATAAAGATGGTGTATTGAAATTTTCTCTATTTGGTAAGGGTTCGCCGTATTATAATGGTAAGGTATTTAAGAGAACTGATTATTCTGTAGCCAGCGTGCGCTCCGCAATGGGTCAAAATCAGATTCGTTATCGAACGCACTTTTGGGTGAAGCTTGGCGGGCGAAAAATTAAAATGCTGATGAATTTGTCTGATCGGTCGAAGAATGAATTTCCGGTGTTAATTGGCAGACGGTCGATTTCTGGAAAATTCCTAGTGGACGTATCAAGAAAAAATGTTCGCAGGAAAAAACCGTCCGTAACTGCTAGCCTTAATGAAGAAGTAAAATTGAATCCATACGAATTTTATAAAAAATATCATCAGAAAGGTGAAGAAAAATAATGCGAATTGCAATCTTATCTAACGGCAACATTAATTATTCGACGCTTCGCCTGAAAGAAGAGGCTGAAAAGCGCGGTCATCAAGTTAAAGTTATTAAGTATAAAAACTGCTACGTTTCAATTGACGAAAAGCATCCGACGGTTATATACAAAGGTAAGGAAATCGGCGAATTTGACGTAGTAATTCCGCGAATTGCGAGCCACATGACAAAGTATGGAACAGCGGTTTTGCGTCAATTGGAGATGATGTATCCGAAGGCATTTTTCATGAATCGTTCAATTGCGATTACTAGGGCGCGGGATAAATTGCGCTCAACGCAGTTATTAGTTAAAGCGGGAGTGTCGATTCCGAAGACGGTCTTTTCTCGAAACGCGACTGACATTGATTCGCTCATTGAAGAGATTGGTGGTATGCCAGCGATTATTAAGTTGGCGCGTGGTACGCACGGAAATGGTGTGGTTCTGGCGGAAACTAAAAAGGCTGCCAAGTCGGTTCTACAGGCGTTATATTTGACCAACTCGGACGGCACGAACGTGCTGCTTCAGGAGTTTATTAGAGAGTCGGCTGGTGTTGATATTCGTGCGTTTGTGGTTGGTAGCCAAGTGGTGGCTAGTATGAAACGTCAGAGTTTGGACGATGATTTCCGTAGCAATTTACACAAGGGCGGCGAAGGAACCAGTATAAAATTGACAGATTCTGAACGTAAAATGTGTGTTAAAGCCGCTAAGGCAATGGGATTAACAGTTGCTGGAGTCGATTTCATGAGATCAAGTCGTGGTGCTTTGGTGCTGGAAGTTAATGCTAGTCCAGGATTTGGAATTGAGAAAATTACTCGCCGAAATGTGGCTGGAAAGATAATTGAATACATCGATCGAAACGCTAAGCGCGGCAATAAAAAAGATAAAATCGGCGCTTAAGCATAAACTTGTTATAATAGGTTTATGGACGAGTCTCGTCACTCGACAGTAACTCAAACTGTCATCAAATGGATATTTATCTGCGGTATGCTAATGGTTATTGGTGGCGCAATTTTTTATGCTTTTCGAACGGTTTCGCCAAAAACGGAAATGATTTACCTTAATAAGACGATGCTTCGGGCGGAAATTGCTAATGATGAAGAATCACAGCGGAAAGGTTTGTCCGGAAGGCTGGGGATTGATGAGAATTATGCCATGCTATTCGTATTTGACCATAACGATCATCATAAAATGTGGATGAAAGATATGAAGTTTTCAGTTGACATGATTTGGATTAATGATAAAAAGCGCGTCGTCTATGTAAAACATAGCGTCAAACCAGACGCTGAGCCGTATGAAAAATATGCTCCACCGGTTCCCGCAAAGTACGTACTGGAGGTGAAGGCAGGAGTTGCTAAACGTGCGAGCGCCACGGTTGGGTCACTGGTAAAATTTGATTTGGAGGAGGATAAATGAGCGTGATAATTCTATTTGGAGTAATTTTAGTAACGGTTTTTGCGGTTGCATTTGTTTCATCTCGAAGATTTGGTCCATTGGCGTTGGCGTTGGCGACAGGATTTTTACTATCAGAATGGTGGGGCAGCTGGCTGACAGGAGTGCTGGACGGCTTGAAATTGGAAACTGGCTTATTGCCAAATGGTGTAATTTCGGGATTGGTCTTAACGTTGGTTCCGTTAATTATGCTCCTTTTAAGCGGTCCGAGATATCAGAAAAAACATGAGAGAATTGTCTCGGCGGTGGGAATCGCGTTTTTGACAGCAGCGCTATTGGTGGTCCCTCTGGGAAAATATATCTCACTAGACGGACAGGCGCTGGAGCTGTATAAGATTTTCGCGAATAATTGGCGATATGTGGCTACGTTTGGTCTGGTGTGTGGTCTAATTGACATTTTTTCACTACATACTGGCGGACATAAACTCGCTAAGCATTGACCTTTGTGTTGGTTTGTGCTAGGATGAAGAAAGCGGATATTCCGAATGGGTCCATAGCTCAGCTGGTCAGAGCACCTGCCTTTTAAGCAGGGTGTCCCGGGTTCAAGCCCCGGTGGACCCTCCAAATTTGAAATCGACTCCCTTGGCGGAGTCTTTTTTGTGGCTTCAGATCCAGATATACTTTAAGTATGAATAGTTGGCTATTTAAGAAGTTGCATATTTCTTGGCTGGTGGCGGCGTGGTGCCTCGGTTTGACAATTGGCGTAATTTCCATCCATTACATACCGCGGTCGTTTGTGGCGAACTCATTATTTTTATTGGTCGGGCTGATTATTTTTGTAATCGTGGCAATTTGGCGCTGGCGATTTTTTGTTATTTTAGCAATTATTTCTGGAGTTTTGATTGGTCTTTGGCGCGGTGAAATCGGCAGAAAAGGCGTGGAGGTTTATGATTCGTTAATCGGAAAAGTCGCAATTGTCCAAGGTCAAGTTTTGGAGGATCCTGATCTCGATAAAAATAGTCAAACGGTTCTTAGATTGGGCAATTTGCAGATGAATAATGAAAAATTGCCGGGACAAATTTGGGTGACGACGCCAGATAAAAACTCAATTAAGCGCAGTGATATCGTGAAGGTTAAGGGTAAAATGACGGCGGGATTTGGGGCTTTTTCGGCAAGCATATATCGGGCAAAAATTATTAGCGCCGAAAGACCAGTTCCGGGTGATGTGGCGGTGGGAGTTCGTGATTGGTTTGCGGGGCGGGTCCGTGAGCATGTTCCGGAATCAGAGTCCGCGTTGGGGCTGGGATTTTTATTGGGCTTAAGGCGTGCTATGCCGACTGAATTAAGTGACAATTTGAAAATTGCCGGATTAACGCATATCGTGGTGGCGAGCGGCTATAATTTAACAATTTTAGTTCGTCTAGCGCGACGATTATTCGCCAAGCGATCAAAATATTTAGCGATGCTCAGCGCGGCTGTTATGATAATTGGTTTTATGGCGGTGACCGGATTAAGTCCTAGTATGTCGAGGGCTGGCTTGGTGGCGGGACTGAGTTTGGCGGCGTGGTATTATGGTCGGACAATTCATCCGCTGGTTCTGCTTCCCGTGTCGGCGGCAATCACGCTATTGATAAATCCGCAATTTGGTTGGGGTGATTTGGGTTGGCAATTAAGCTTTGCTTCGTTTGCGGGCGTAATTATGTTAGCGCCGCTTCTTCATTCTTACTTTTTTGGTAATAAAGAGCCGGGCGCGTTTCGACAGATTTTAATTGAAACTTTGTCGGCGCAAATTATGACATTGCCGCTACTTATGATGAGTTTTGGTGTTATTAGCAATGTGGCGCTAATTGCGAATATGCTGATTTTGCCGTTTGTGCCGCTAGCGATGCTACTGACGTTTATGTCGGGCGTGCTGGTTTTTGTGCCGATGATTGGCGTGTTGATTGCAATTCCGACGACGTGGTTACTTGACTATATGATTCAAGTCACCAATTGGACGGCTGGATTTGAATGGGCTCAAATGGAAGTTAGCATTAATTTGTGGCAGTGTGCGGTTTTATATGTGGCGCTAATTTTGGCAATGATTTGGATGAAAAAACAAACTAAATTAGACCTCGCTAAGATAAATATTGTGGAGTAGTGTATAATAGTAACAGATTGAAATAGCAAATAACTTTAGGAGAAATTATGTCAGGACACAGTAAATGGGCTACAACTCACCGACAAAAAGCGATTGTTGACGCTAAGCGCGGCGCGATTTTTACGAAATTGGGTAATCAAATTGCTATTGCGGCACGTGGCGGCACAGATCCAGCGCTGAACTCAAGTTTGGCGATGGCAATTGAAAAAGCTAAGGCTGCAAACATGCCTAGCGCAAACATCCAGCGAGCAATTGACCGGGTGGCAGATAAAAGTGCGGCGGCTTTGGAGGAAATTGCTTACGAAGGTTATGGTCCTGGTGGCGTGGGTGTTATTATTGAAACGGCGACAGATAATCGCAATCGAACATTGCCAGAGGTAAAAACTGCGTTGGTTAAAAATGGCGGGCGAATTGCTGATGCTGGCAGTGTGATGTTCCAATTTACGCGCAAAGGCGTCATTACTATCGAAGGCAGCGGGGAAGATTTGTTGTTAGCGGTTTTGGACGCTGGCGCCGAAGATGCTGTCGAGGAAGACGGCGAAATTATCGTGTATACGGAGTTGAAAGATTTGGCGAGTGTGCGGAATAAATTGGTTGAGCAAGGCTTGAAGGTTAAAGATGCAGAGTTACGATATATTGCCAATACGCCGATAGAAATTGCCGACATGGAAACTGCGCAGAAATTGATGAAGATGATTGATGCGTTGGACGATTTGGATGACGTTGTGAATGTTCATACAAATGCAGATATCACGGCGGAATAAAATCATCGCTTTAAGGAATCGCTCCTTTTTCTGGGGCGATTTTTAATTTGACAAAAAGTACGCTAAACTAAAGATGATTAACCATAAGCAAGGAGCGAGCATGAAGTATTTGCGCAACACACTACTTATGATACTAGCCGTGGCACTAATAATGCCGTCGCCGTTGGTTTTGGCGGAAGGCGCTTCAAGTGTTACTCAAGAGTCGAAAGTTGATGACGCTCAGACTGTTGATAATAGTCTTAAATCGGCTGAGGAAGCGAAAGATCCAGTTGGTGATGAGGAACAGATTGATAGCAGTTCACCTTCTCAATCAAGTGAAAATCCCGAGGCTCCAACGGAGAATTTGTCTACAAATAGTCCGAGCGAAAATCCTGCTACCAATGAGTCTTTAAAGTCCGAGCCAAACCCTGAATCTGAGCCGCCAAAAACAGATAATTCAGATAAAAGCACAGAAGAAAATGCTCCGATATTAATTTCAAAGATTAGTCAGGACAAAAAATACGTTGAGATTTATAATACGACGAATCAGAATGTTGACTTGGCTGGTTGGAAAATAGAGTATTACGCTGGATCTGGCGCTAAAACCGTTGGAAAAATTTTCAAGGATGAAGTAATCTTGGCGAACGGATTTTTGGTTTTGTCGAATGATAAGATGTCGGCAGATGTCATAAAGTTTGATAATAATTTAGGTTTGGCTCAGAATGATGGATCGGTCGTGTTGTTGCGTCCGGACGGGTCGATTTCAGACACCGTTGGCTGGGGAAATAATTCAAAGTCTGCGGGCTCGCCAATTAAAGGCGGTGTGAAAATTGTTTGGCGCTGTTTTATTGATGAAAATATTATTGATTCGAAATTTTTGTCAGGTAAAAATCTTAACAATCAGGAAGTTGAGCCGTATTCACGACCAAATTGTAAGAGTCCAGAGCCTAAACCTGAACCTTCAAAGGAGTTGAATAAATGTGAAGGTCTGAAACTAAGTGAAATTGCGTCGAACGTTGATGAGCAGTTCATTGAGATTATCAATTCTGGTGAAAAAACTGTCATTACGATGGGCTGTAAATTGACGGTTGGCGATTCTGGCGTTCATGAAAATATTGGTGGTATCGAATTAAATCCTGGCGAATTTTTAGTGATCAAAATAAAAAACACGAAGCTGAAACTGCCAAAAACAAAAGGAAAAGTCTATTTGCTGGACGAGGATGGCTCGAAAATTGACATCGCTGAATATAACAATATACCAAAAAGCTCTTCGTGGAGTTTGATTGATGATGAGTGGATGCAAACGTTTATGATAACTGAAAATTCTGAGAATATCTTTAAGGAATATCCAGACTGTCAGAGTGGTTATGAGAGGAATGTGTTGGGTAGATGTGTGAAAATTGCCACCCCGCCCGTTGAGGGCTCTTGTCCTGTTGGTCAATATCGCCATCCGGAAACTCGCCGTTGTCGAAAAATTGAAGCGGCAAAAACTATTACGCCTTGTAAAGATGGTTATTATCGTAGTGAAGAGACTGGCAGATGTCGATCTATCGCATCGGCTGCGGCAAAAACTTTGAAGCCTTGCCCAGAAGGTCAATTCCGCAATTCAGCTACGGGTCGATGTAAGAAAATTGCCTCCACTGACGACATAGCGAAAGAATGTCCGGAGGGATTTGAGCGCAACCCACAAACTAAGCGATGCCGAAAGATAAAATCTGCAAATATGCCAACTGTTGGTTCGGCGGCCGCTGAAGTTAAGCAAGTCGCTGGCGCCACTTGGGGTTGGTGGGTGTTTGGCGGTGTGAGCTTACTGGCTGTCGGTTATGGCGTATGGCAGTGGCGATGGGAAATTTCGCAATTTATACGAAAAATCCGCGAACGCGTTAGGTCTGCGAGCGGCAAATAATTGTTATAATAAGGATATGAGAATTATCGGGATTGACCCAGGAACGGGAATTTTGGGGTTTGGTGTGATTGATTTTTCTCGTGGCAAGTTCAAGATGGTCACGGCGGGAGTTGTGACGACGCCAGCACATACGCCAATTGATGAGAGGCTTGAAGATATTTTCGACAGCCTGACAGAGATTATTGCCGAAACAAACCCTGATGTTATGTCGATTGAAAAGTTATTTTTTGCGCGCAATGTTACGACGGCGATTTCTGTGGCGGAGGCGCGCGGTGTGGCGATGTTGACTGGGCGAAAAGCTGGAATGCCGATTGCTGAATATACGCCACTGCAAATAAAACAAACTTTGACCGGCTATGGCAAGGCCGATAAAAAGCAGGTTCAAGAAATGGTGCGACTTAATTTAGGTCTGAAAGATGTTCCGAAGCCGGATGACTGCGCGGATGCTTTGGCCGCAGCAATTACACACGCGGCGATGAATCGGGTATAATTGAAATATGATTGCACATGTTTTTGGAAAAGTTGCTGAGAAGTTTAATGGCTCGCTAGTCGTTGATGTTCATGGTGTTGGATATGAAGTTAGTGTGGCGACTAATGATTTTGACGCGGTGATATTAGATCAGGAAGTGAAATTTTACACTTATCATCACGTGCGCGAACAGTCGGAGGAGTTGTTCGGATTTTCTAGTTTGGCGGCGAAAAAATTGTTTGAGATGCTAATCACAGTTCAGGGGGTTGGCCCGAAGGCTGCGCTGGCTATTTTAAGCTTGGGTGATGCCGAGCAAGTGCGTAACGCTATTGCTAACGCTGACAGCGGCTTCGTGCAAAAGGCTACTGGCGTCGGCAAAAAAACCGCTGAGCGAGTAGTGGTTGATCTGAGCGATAAAGTTGGTTTACCGACTCATTACGGCCGAACGGAAACTCCATTACAGACTGAATTAAACACTTCTGATGAAGCTTTGGAGGCGTTGATGGCTTTGGGTTATACATTAGCGGACGCCACAAAAGCGCTTGAAAACGTTGATGTAAATCTGCCGACAGCACAACGGGTGACTGAAGCTTTGAAGAAGTAAGGTTTTAGTAATTGATATCTATTACGACTCGTTTTCTTCTTTAGCTGTCTGCTTTGCTTCTCTAATGAGATTTTCTATGTCGCCGGCTGTTAGTCTGTCCCAGTCATGAAAACTCTGAACACTGCCGCGTAATCGCTGACCTTGTATGCCAGTAATTCCATATAAGCCAGGCCGATCATCAAATTGGTGATTGCACGACTTTTGGTCGAATATTTCGGCCTGCTCTTTGTCAGAAGCGCCTTCTTTCGATGCGATTCTATCGCACCATAAAAATGGATATCTTACTAGTAAGTCAATTACGTGTTTTGCAATTTCTGTTGATTTGGGGTCGTATTCTTTTGTTTGCTCTAAATTGCTATATCCCCGCTCAGTTAAGGTGTTGCTGATATTTTTTACATCAATTGCGACCCTGTGCGACTCAATTCCTTCAGATTCGTTGCAAGGCGTTAAGCCTAGTTCCCTCAAAAGATAAGGCACCGCCTCTGGCATTGACCTAACTCCTTCTGGGACTTGGTCGTATACTTCTCTTATGTCTTTTTTTCGGTTTTCGGCATCAAATTCCGGCATTGTAAACTCCTAGTTTAATTGTAGATACTAATATTATACCATAAATGCTATAATTAGTGTATAGCAATTGAGAGAATAGGCGATTCATCACTAACCCAGAACTGGATGAACCGAGCCAAGAAATATTTCAGGATTGGCCCATGGCTCACAGTGAGAAGCTGCCATCTCCTAGTTACATTGGTAAAACTGTTCTTACGAGTTCGGACATATCTTTGTAGGTGTGAATAAATACCGCATGTCTGGTATAGTTTACACTAGGAGATATCATGAATACAGACGTGACAAAGAAGGATTGTGAAATCTGTCCGCTACTCGTTGGTCAGACAGCGGCTGACGACAATGTCATACTACAAACCGAACGTTGGGTGGCGGTGCTTGATAGAAATCAATGCTATTTAGGTAAGTCATTTATCACTCTGCGCCAGCATAAGGAGACGTTGTCGGAGTTGGACGAGGCAGATTGGATAGAGTTGCATCAGGTGATTCGTCAACTCGAGCAGGCAGTTAAAGAAGCATTTGGCGCCGACGTGTGTAACTGGGAGTGCTTAATGAATAACGCAGTGAAAGCTGGTCAGTCGACACATGTGCACTGGCATTTACATCCGCGGTATCTCGCTGACACCATCTTTGCTGGCGAGGAGTTTACTGATCCAAAATGGTCGCGGCACTTAGGGGACGCGGTGCATATGGTGAGTGATGAGACCTTTCGCGAAATTATGCAGGTACTGCGTAGTCGGCTTGCAAGATCTTAGTTCGCTTCGGTTTGGATGATATAATGAATGCATGGCGATTGAAAGAATAGTTGATACAAGTTCGCATGATGATGATTCTGAAGAGCAGCGAATTGAGATAAGTTTGCGTCCGCAGAGTTTTGCTGAGTATGTCGGTCAGGAAAGATTAAAACGTAATTTGCGCTTGGCGATTGATGCGGCTAAAAAGCGCGGCGAGCCGCTGGATCACGTATTATTATATGGTCCGCCGGGGCTTGGTAAAACAACTATGGCGACGGTGATTGCTAATGAAATGGGCACGAATCTGCGGATTACTAGCGGTCCAGCAATTGAAAAAGCGGGTGATTTGGCGTCAATTCTGACTAATTTATCGGACGGTGATATTCTGTTTATCGATGAGATTCATCGATTGGGGAGATCGGTGGAGGAAATTTTGTACTCTGCAATGGAAGATTTTAAACTGGATATTGTGATTGGAAAAGGTCCGGCAGCGCGTTCAATTCGATTGGATTTGCCGCGATTTACGGTGATTGGTGCGACGACGCGAACCGGAAGTTTGGCGGCACCTTTGCGTGATAGGTTCGGGCATATTTATCGTTTGGAATTTTACACGCCAGAGGATATTGCGAAAATTGTGACGCGTAGTGCGAATATTTTGGAGTCGTCAATTCGAAGTGAAGCGGCGGATCTATTGTCGACGCGAGCACGCTTGACGCCACGTATTGCCAATAGGCTTCTTAAGCGCGTGCGTGATTATGCTGACGTTAATGGCGACGGAATAATTGATGTAAAAACTACAACCAACGCTTTGGAAATGTTGGAAGTGGATGAGTTGGGCTTAGACCCGGCTGATCGTAATTTATTGCAATCAATTCTAGAGAATTATGGTGATAATCCTGTTGGTTTAACAACAATTGCGGCGTTGACCGGCGACGAAGCGACGACAATTGAGGATTTTTATGAACCATATTTGCTACAAATTGGTTTTATTGAGCGCACGCCGCGTGGTCGTCGAGTGACGATTAAAGCGAAGCGACATTTGGGAAAATAGTTATCGTATTCTTCGGCTTTTTGTGCTTTAATAAAACCAGACAAACTTAACTAGGAGCCGCCATGGGCAAAAAACAAGCAACGACATCACCAGTTAAGAACTCTAAATCTAGGCGCTGGCTACGACGATTTATAATTTTGGTGGGAATTTTGGCTGGTTTGTGGCTGGTCAATTTTTTAACTTGGCTGCCAGCGTATATAGAAGTGTGGAATATGGCACGAGATCCAATGGCTGAAAAGGGCGTTTTGGGCCTAAAATTAAAATCGTCATACGAGAGACATCGCATACCCACGGAACGCGGATTTTTAAAAAAGAGCACATACCCATCAGTTGATAGATATTATGAGATGCCTCAGAATGAGTCGTCGAATGATTTGTTAAGTAGGCTACGACGATACGCTGAAAGCTCTGGCTGGAAGCTAGACAAAGAGAGGTCTGGGGCGGAATATTTTGTAGGATATAAAGATATAGAGGGTAGGAAATATCAGGTCAGCGTGGGAATAGGTGACGAAAAAATAGTATATGTATCAGTAGAAGGCTTGGGTAACTAATATGAAAATTAGAGTTATTATATTATCTTTCTTTGTGGCTATTATTTTTGGGCTTTTTATACAACAGTCGGCTCAAGGCGAAGTTGTTCCTTATAATTACGCAGGAAAGAAACTTACGATTACATTACTGGGTGATTCTTATTCGGCCGGAAATGGTGCTGATGGGTATGAATATGGTCCTAATATCTGTCATCGTAACAGTAATAACTGGGCGGAAATGTATAAAAGATGGCTAAGTAATAACGGGCTGTCAGTAACGCTTATAAATCGCGCCTGTTCTGGAGCTAAAATTAATGACTTCTTGGAGGATAAGAGTGCGGGTAGTGTCGTAAAAACGATTAGTGATGATCCGAGCAAGCTAGCAACGAATGAACAGATTATTAAATACGCGGAAGACAGGGATATCTGTAATATTAAACCGAATAACGACTTAAAAGTTGTCTATAGGATCATAAGTAGTGCGATTGGCTCTAAGCGCGGAAAAAATCAGAAAAGAGTCAATATAAGATGTAATTATAAGATTCGACGACAACTTGATAGCGTGGATCGCAGTACGGATATGGTAATGATGACGATTGGTGGAAATGATTTGGATTTTGACGGCATTGTTAAGTCTTGTTTTACTGCTGTGATAAGATCTGCTTCAGATTGCAAAACAAAAATTAACGACGCCAGGAATCTGCTGGATAAATTAGAAGATAGAACGAGAACCATTTTATCATCGCTTAATTCTCGTTTACGTCCAGACGCGAAAATAGTTCTCTTAGGATACCCGCTACTAGCACTTGATAATGGCGAGAAACTATCCGATTTTTCGGTTGCTAGCGAAGTGCGTAAGTTGGGGCTGGAGGGTAATTTACGTCAGAAAAAAGTGGTTGAGGAATATAATAAAAGCCTCGGTAAAGAGAAAGTGATTTTTATTGATAGTTTGCCAAAGCGGTTTTCTGGACATGAGCCAGACGCCTCAATATTTAAGAAGAATCACGATCGTTGGATTCATGAGTTCCTTGAGCCAAATGCATTCAATATGAGCTCGTGGTATCACCCGAACTTCTTTGGGCATAGCAATTATATGTCAGCACTTCGCGAAAAAATACCACTGCCCAATTTAGTGAAACCAATAACGAAAACGAATGGCGATATTGATGTAGTATTTGTTATTGACACGACTGGTTCGATGGACAGTTCAATTAGTGCTGTTAAAAATAACATTCGAAATATAGTTGAGTCGATCAGTTCGAAAACCAAAAGTGCTAGATTTGCACTAGTTACTTATCAAGATCATCCGTGTTGTGGCGGAAGCTCGGATGACTATCCATCCAAAATTGAGACAGATTTTACGAGTAGTGCCGAGGTGTTTAACAAGGCTGTTAATTTTATTCAACTCGGTAATGGTGGTGACTGGAAAGAATCTGTTTATTCTGGTATTAAGACAGGGCTGAATCTACAGTGGCGAGCGGGAGTAAAGAAGATTATGATTGTGATTGGTGACGCTCCAGCTAAGAATCCAGAACCAGTTACCGAGCTAACCGAACAATCTATCGTTGATGATGCTTATGCTGTTGATCCAGCTCAAATATATATTATTGATACTTCTGGATATGATGCGATGGCATCTGTGACGTCTTTGGCTGAAAGAACGGGCGGCGCATATTTACAAGCTGATGATAGCAATAAGATCGTTGATCAAGTTAATGTGTCAGTTGAAAGTGTGACAAACAAACCGAATGCCTGGATAAATCGTCAATATGTGGCGAAAATTGGTGACACATTAGAATTGGATGGCGCTGGTTCTTATTCGTCAAACGGTAAAATCGTGAAATATGAATGGGATGTCGATCAAGACGGCGTGTATGACACGACGACGGATAAGCCTTTTGTCAATTATACGTTTACTAAGGAATTTTCTGGGCTGTTAACACTTAGGGTGACTGATAGTTCTGGACTGACGAACGTGGCAACGACGACTTTGACGGTTAGTGATGACGGTGATGAACATGAACGGGAATTTGATAATTGTCCAGATGCAGCGAATCCAGATCAAGCTGATTATGACAAGGATGGAATTGGTGATGCTTGTGACTCTGATCCGGGATATTTGGAGGAATATGGATATTATCAGATGTTAGAGTATGAAAAGAATCAAGCAAAGAAAGATGATAGTAAAAAAGAAAATACGAATCGTAAACCTGCTGACGTCGCTTCAAGTAATAAAGTAAACGGTGGCAATAACAAGAAAATAGCTACCATGGATTCTGATGGAAAAGGAGTAAAACTTCAGGAGAATGGTGGTATGAATGAGGCGAAGTTGAGGGAAGCTCAGGGGAAGTCTGAGGATAATAATGAAGGCAAGAGTGGATCATCGTGGTTTGGTGCTGCTGCGGCCGTTGGAATGGCTGTAATCAGTGTAATAATAGCTATAAAAGTTTATCGCCGAAAAACAAGGCTATCTTAAGTTCTGTCGTGTTATAATATAGGCATGAATCCACAAACATCCTCGTCAGAAGATTTAACGCAGCCTGTTGCGTACGATGCTGATGGTCGACCGCTATATCATCATCCGCCACAGACTGGTCGTCCGGCTCCGGTTGTGGCGCAGACGAATTCTTATGTGACGGCAAGGCCAGAAATTATTGATGGGGAGAATTTTGACCCGCGATTACGTAGTCAATATGCTAATGAACCGCAAGTCGTCCATGTTGCCAGGGATATTGATCCGAAGCCGTTTACTATTAGTGATGACTTGAAGCAAAAGCATGAAAAATCAGTTCAGCAATACCCGAATCTCAATTTGAGCGACGGCGAATATATTATTTTAGATATTAAACGCCATCCAATTGGTATGCTAATCCCGACGGGAATCTCGGTTTTCTTGGTGGTGATGATCATGGTGTTTGTGATGTTTTATCCGTCAATTGCTCGTGACGCAATTATTTCGCCGATGCCTTCGCTGACCGATGTGTTTGGTGTGGCAATGTTGCTTATTGGGATAGTGGCGCTTGGTGGTGCGGTGTCTTTGTGGATATATTTGCAGAATCATTTTTACATGACGAATGAAAGTGTGATTCAGGAAATCCAGGGTAGCTTATTTTATAGGCACGAGCAAACAGTGAGCTTAGGCAGTATTGAAGATGCAAGCTTCCTCCAATCAGGCGTTATTCAGACTCTTTTCAATTATGGCACGATTCGTCTCAGTACCGAAGGCGAAGAAACAACATATATATTCCATTTTGTGGCAAATCCACGCAAGCAAATTGCGATAATCAATAATGCCATTGAAGACTTTAAGAATGGCCGTCCTGTTTGTGATGATTAGCTAGCTATTTGTGGCGACTTTCTTTTACGTAGTCGTCTTCATCAACAAGCGTTGCAACGAGTTTATATGACTTGCATTTTCCGTCATTACAATTTGAAGATTCATAGCGGTAACTGCTGTCTTTTTCGCCAATTTTCTTGCCTTGTGGATCTTTCAACAACGCGGGATCCATAGTCGGAAGCGTACCTTCTTCTAACTTCTCTGGGTAATAGCCGTTTTTAACGTAAAAACCTTCTTCCAGGCTATAATGCATGGCGTTAATCGCGGTGTGTTTTTTGGCGTTGTTTGATTCGTTGGTCAATTTTGTATATTGTGAGAAACCTAAGATTGCGATGATAATCAAGAAAGTCGCTACAACCAAAAGTTCAATAATAGTGAAACCGTTTCGCTTATTCATGAATGTAATTATAGCAAATCTTGCGACAAATCGGTATAATAAAGGAAGTAACTAAGGAGGGAATGCTATGGCAAAATCAGACAGTAAAACAGTAAATCCAGAAAAGTCAAGTCAGGCATCGGATAAAAAAGTTGATGAAGGTAAGCTTAAGGCGCTTGGTCTAGCGATGGATCAAATTACCAAGCAATTTGGTGACGGATCAATTATGAAATTGGGCGAGGCTCACAAAGTTGACGTTGAAGTAATTCCTTCTGGTGCTTTGAGCTTGGATTTAGCGCTTGGTGGCGGATATCCAAAAGGTCGTATCATAGAAATCTATGGTCCAGAAAGCTCGGGTAAGACAACATTGACGCTTCACGCTATTGCAGAAATTCAGAAGCAGGGTGGAACAGCAGCGTTTATTGACGCCGAGCACGCGCTTGATCCAGCATACGCTAAGCGTCTGGGCGTGGACACGGAAAATTTGTTGGTTTCTCAGCCAGATAACGGCGAGCAGGCATTGGAAATTACGGAGACGTTGGTTCGTTCTAACGCGGTGGATTTGGTGATAGTTGACTCGGTAGCTGCCTTGACGCCACAGGCTGAAATTGATGGCGATATGGGTGACTCTCATATGGGTCTTCAGGCTCGATTGATGAGTCAGGCTCTACGTAAATTGACGGGAATTATTAATAAGTCAAAAGCTACGGTGATCTTTATCAATCAGATTCGTATGAAAATTGGCGTGATGTTTGGCAATCCTGAAACGACAACTGGCGGTAATGCGTTGAAGTTTTATGCGTCACAGCGAATTGATATTCGTCGAATTGGTCAGATCAAAGTTGGCGATGATATTATTGGTAACCGCACAAAAATTAAGGTTGTGAAAAATAAGATTGCACCGCCGTTCCGTGTGGCTGAATTTGACATTATGTACAACGAGGGAATTAGTAAAACTGGCGATATTTTGGACTTGGCGGCAACGCACGGTATAGTTGAAAAGTCGGGTGCGTTTTATAAATATAACGGCGAAACGATTGGCCAGGGGCGTGATAAGACGAAGACTTATTTGAAGGAAAATCCTGAGGTTCTGGCGGAAATTGATCAGAAAGTGCGTGATAAAGTGAAGGAAGCGGAAAGTTAATTCATATATAGATGAAAATCACCGATATTTCTCTTCAGGCTCGTGATAAAAATCGTGTCAATGTAAGTGTTGACGGGAAATATCGTTTTAGCTTGGACGTATTTCAGGTCGGCGAACTAGGTATTAAGATTGGTCGCGAATATACGGAAGAGGAAATTTCGAAACTAGAAGACGATAGCCAGTTTGGCAAGTTATATGCCAGGTCTATAGAATACTGTTTAATACGTCCGCGAGCCATCAAAGAAGTACGTGATTACCTGCGTCGGAAAACGCTAGCCACTCGTCGACGTTCAGCGAAAACTGGAAAAATTATTGAACGTCCTGGAATAAAGCCGGAGATTACTGAGAGCGTCTTAGATCGTCTTATTGAGAAAAAATATTTGGACGATGAAAAATTTGCTCGATTTTGGTTTGAGCAGCGGTTCATGAAAAAAGGTGCCAGTATTCGCCGTTTAAAATTGGAACTGGCGCAAAAAGGAATTGATAATACAACGATTGAGTCGTTAGTTAAAGAGGATATTCGCTCTGATGGCGAGGAATTGCGGAAGATTATTGCTAAAAAACGTTATCGATATAGCGACCAACAGAAGTTTATGCAATATTTGGCTAGGCAGGGTTTTTCTTACGACGACATTAAGAAGGCTCTTGAAAACCCAAAAGATTAATCAACTTTTGTAGATTCTGGTTGCGGACGAGGCTGCTTACGGAATGGGTTTTCGTATGAATTTATCTGCGGAATAGGTGTTTTTTCGGCTATGTGCGAGATAGTTGCTGATTTTACAACAATTTTATCGTCGGTTACTTTTATAATCTGAGAACGATGAATAAGTAGCTCTGTGTCACCAAAACTTTTCAAGAACGGTCGCCGAATTCGGAGTTGTTGTATAATAAAATTCCCAGCCGCCAATGTGTATCCGATAACTTTTCCGATTTTCTTATTTTTCTCATCAATAACCAACTTGTCTTTTAATGCAAAATTGATGTCATAAATTTCTTTTATAGTAATTACGTCATCAATCCCGATAATTTCATCGGTTGAATCGATAATCATACCGAGTGGCCCAATCTCCCTGACATCGTCAATACGAAGTAAACTAGGTCGCTGGTCTAAAAGTTGTCCTTCAAGTTCGTATGCGATTATAGACAAATTTTTCGGATCGATAATTTCCCGCGATGTTCGTGCCAGTTCGGAGCCTGTTTGAAGGCTCATGACAGGAATATTAAGGAAGCGATCTGCAGATATAAGCATAACTATATTATAAACGGTTGTGTTTTATTCGGCAAACGGATTGGAGCGACCAGCCGGCAGACTAAATGAGTCATTTGCTGAGGTTGAGGGGCGGAAGTCTTTAATTGCTTTCATGGTTTCCTTGTCGAAGCTTATCGATGCAATTTGAGGCTCTTCGGTGGGAATTGCTAAAAGTCCACTCAAAAGAAATATCGAAATCGCTACGCCTCCGATAACTATTATGCTATATAGCATCACATGAAATCGCCATAGGAATTTGGATAATGATTTTATGATTGGTTCAAGTTGTTCTGATATTGATGGGCTCATCGTGTGTATACCTTTACCTCAAGTGCTTGAATTGATATTTCGTGTTTATTTGCGCCTCTAGAAATCGATACTCCTGAAAGCTGCATACGGGTGACATTTTTTTCGATTAAGTTAAGGAAGTGTAGGAATTTGGTGTAGTCTATGCTATCACCTAATTGAATTGATACGAAAGTGCTTTTTGTTCCAGATGGATTTGTAGAAGGTTGTTTAGCGGAGGGTGTCGCTGTTTTTACTGCAGCTGCTGCCGGCTCATTCTGAAAAGTGAAAGATTTAATCGGAATGCCTGCACGATCGGCATACGTATTTAAATCTTGGATAATCTGGTTTTGATATTGATAGAGTTTTGATTCAGAAACGATATTCTTTGCTTTATTGGCTATATCAGAGTTTCTGTTGAGCTGAGATTTTGATGCAAGTAGGCTCTGTATTTTTGCATCAACCGTAGCGGCCTCGGTTTGCATTTTTCCAACTTCTTCTGATGTTTTACTCAGGAATGAGTACGCAAAGACTACTATTCCTACCATTGCTGACAGTATAATGATCAGTAATAATGATAGAATGATTCGCGCAATACTGGCATTTAGAACTTTTTTCATTGCTTTAAGACCTCTGGCTTTGGCGTAACGCTAATTGTTATAGTAATTGGATAATCTGCAGGTTTGTCTGAGGATTGGTTTCCGCCGCTATAAACAACAGTCTCGAGGTGAACGTCGCTAAATATCTCTGATTTTTCTAAGCTGGTTTTTATTCGAATAGCGTCATCCCTATTTTTTCCGAGAGCTGTTAATGACAATGGTTTATCTAACGCTGAAGTGTCTAGTGTTAGAGAATCCAAAACCATGCCTGATGGTATATATTGTGCAATTTTTGGAATAATTGTAGAGTAATGAGCCTCACTGTTAATGATTACTTTAGCTGAATCAAGGTCTTTCTTGAACTCGCTAACTTCTTTTTGTGTTGATTGGTATTGAGCAAGCTTAGCATTTCCTTCGTCGATGTTGGATTGAGCTGAGGCGCGGCTATTTTCTAAGAATAGATAAAATCCGCCAATAGTTAAGAATAGCAAACCTGCAAATATCAATGATATGATACAGTATCGTCTTAAGATGACATTTACTCGCCCGGCGCTGATTTGCTTTTTTTCTCGAGGAGGGAGAAGGTTAATCATAAATATTCTCCTGCTTGATTAAGGCCAGTCCCGCAACTGGTGATAGCTGGGAGCGAAGCTGTTTTGCCGGCTGCTCTAGCCCATCAAAATTGAGCATTTGCCACGGACTTGCCACGCGTGCTGGCATTAATAACTCGTTTGTGAAAAAATCACCAATTCCTGGAAGATTACCGCCGCCGCCAACTATGAGAACTTGCTCGATTTTTTTCTCATCAGGGAAGCGGTCTGTGTAATATCGCATAACGCGCTTAACTTCGTTGGTCATTTTTTCCAAACTTGGGTGCAAGGCTCCTACGATTCTGGCTTGCCTTGGACCGGGATTTAATCCGTTTAATACCTTAAATTGATGAGCTGTTTCAATTGGTACATTCATTTTCTTGGCCAAGTTTAAGGTTAGCGTGTATCCACCGACATTTAGGCCGCCAGTCACACGTATATCGGAATCTAGAATTGCAATATCTGTAGTTGATGTGCCTATGTCGACAATAACAGTAGGGAGCATTCCTTCTTCCGTGCGCTTCAGGAGTCTAGCGATTGCACTGATGTTTGGCTCAATTATTGCAACTTCCAGGCCGCATTGTTTTGTGGCATCCAGCATACTGTCGATCATTTTCTTCGGTGCGGCACACATTAGCACACTAAGTTCATCTTTCGTGCGATTAATGATTCGATAGTCCAAATAAAGAGAATCTAATGGAGCTGGAATGTATTGTTCGGCTTCCAAATTTACCGCACTGCGAATATTACTTTCTTCTTTCACAGGCAGGCTAAATGTCCGCGAGAATGTTCGGTTGGTTGGTATACCCAGCGCTACGCGATTGCTATTGATCTGTCCTACGACATTTTTCTTCAATAATGTTTTGATATTCTGCGCCAAATATTCAGTGTTGTCTGTAGAATTTCCGTCGCTTTTTTGAGAATCGAGGTTAATCGATCCATATCCATGAACTAGCATTCGATTTCTATCAATCGACATTACTTTTATGCTTGTTCGGCTGATATCTAGACCGATGATTGGTTTTTTTCTATAAAATATGCTCGACACGTTATTATTTTCCCACCTATATGTCAGTATTATAGCATAAGCTTTTTTGAAAAACTATTATTCCTTAACTTGACCCGCCATACTTGTAATTGGACCCATAACGCTGACCGCCACCAGGGCAATGACAACACCCATTGCGACAATCATCACTGGCTCAATAATAGAGCTCACTCCGTCAATCGCGGTATCGACCTCTTCCTCATAAAAGTCGGCAACTTTAACCAGAACTTTGTCTGTTTGTCCAGTTTCTTCACCGACAGACAACATCTGTGCTACGATTGGCGGATATAAATCGTCCTGCTCTGCAATAATTTTTGACAATACTTCACCGTTTTGGACTCGTTTGGTGGCTTCTTTTAGGGATTTTTCGTATGCGACATTTCCTACGGCACGCGAAGTTACGTCCAGCGCTTCAAGTACAGCCACGCCCGCACCAATAAGGGCGGAGAAGGTTCGGGTAAAGCGGGCGATTGCCACCTTTTTAACAATTGGACCGACAGCTGGGACTTTGATGATAATATTGTGGAATTTTACGCGACCTTTTGGAGTTTTAATATAGCGAATTAATAGCCAAATGCTTCCGACAAATATTGGAATGATTATATACCAAAACGACACTACAAAATCGCTAATTCCGAGCATAATCTCAGTAAGAAGTGGCAATTTGGCGTCGGGTCCGCCCATATCTTTAATGGTTTTACCGATGACCGGAATAATGAAGATCATCAGGATAAAGAAGGCAATAATCGTAATAATTAAAAGTACGATCGGGTATGTCATGGCGCCTTTAATTTTTTTCTTCATGGATGAGTTTTTCTCTTGTTGTAGGGCTAGACGCTTTAGGATGTCATCCAAAATACCTCCAGTCTCACCCGCAGCAACCATGTTCACGTAAATATCATTGAAGGTTTCTGGATGCTTACTCAGAGCATCCGCAAAAGACATACCGCCTTCAATATCTTTAATAACAGCGTTGATCGTGTCTCGGAAATTGGCGCTTTCGGCATGTTTTGCCATAGAGTTAAGAGAGCGAAGAATAGGGACGCCAGCTGAAACCATGGCGCTTAATTGGCGAGTAAACATCACCAATTCTTCAGTCTTGGCGCCTTTCTTTTTCTTGCCGAAAGAAAAACTAAGCTCTTTTTTTGCACCTTTTTCTTCAATTTTTATTAATTGTCCGTGTGACCTCAAATTGTTAATGGCAGACAGTTTGTCAGCCGCTTCAATAGTTGAGGAGACGGTCTCTTTCTTTTTATTGACAAGTAAATATTCAAAAATTGGCATAATATTACTCCCTTGTTGCCCTCAAAACTTCGTCCACGGTGGTGATCCCGCGCAGTGATTTAATAAGTCCGTCCATCTGCATTGTCACCATGCCTTCGGAAATCGCTTGATCTTGAATATCGTTGCTGGTGGCGTTGGCGGTGATCATTTTTTGGATAGGGATGGATATGCCAAGAACCTCGTAAATACCAACGCGACCCTTGAATCCGTTATGTCCGCACTCGTCGCAACCTTCTGGGTTTGGCTTCCATAAGCGTCCGATTGTTGAATCTGTTGATCCCATAGGCGTGTCGCCACCAATTTTATCTTCAAAAGCCTGCTCTTCGAGATTGTGAATTTTTTTAATCGACTCGGTGTTTATCTTAAACATTTCGGTGATATACTTTATTTCTTCTTCGTTTGGAGTGTATTCTTGGCGGCAATTCATACACAGGCGCCTAACTAGTCGCTGTCCAATCACCGCCTTCACTGTTGAAGCGATCAAGAATGGCTCAATTCCCATATCCAGCAGACGCGGCAAACATGTCGCAGCATTATTTGTGTGTAGAGTGGAGAACACCAAGTGCCCAGTCAGCGCCGCTTGAACACCAAGGTTTGCAGTTTCGCCGTCGCGAATTTCTCCGACCATGATGATATTTGGGTCTTGGCGAAGTAGTGCCCTTAGTCCTGAGGCGAAAGTCATCCCGGCTTTGGCGTTGGTTTGGGTTTGATTAACTCCTGGGATTTTATATTCTACTGGGTCTTCAATTGTGGAAATATTGACGTCTGGAGTATTGAGTTCCGACAAGATACTGAACAAACTGGTCGATTTTCCCGAACCAGTCGGCCCAGTCACCAGGATCATTCCGTTCGGCTGAGCCATTGCGTCTTTTACGGTCGCGAGAGACAGGCCCCAATATCCAAGCTGATCCAGCTTAACAGCCTGGTTCGATTCGTCCAAAATACGCATGACTACTTTTTCGCCGTCAGCGATTGGCAATGTCGAAACGCGAAGCGCGTATTGTTTTCCTGAAACTTTTATCTTAAATCGTCCGTCCTGTGGTACGCGGCGTTCGTCAATTTTCAGATTGGAGAGAATTTTAATGCGGCTCACCAAAGCGCCGTGAACGTTTCGTGGCAATTTGTTAACTTCTTTCAAAACACCGTCAATTCGATAACGAACCTGAACGTAATCTTCGCGTGGCTCAATGTGAATGTCAGAAGCGTTGGATTTTATAGCGTATTCTAGGAGTAAGTTTACCGTTTGGGCAATTGGTGAATTTTCTGCAAAATCATCTTGGCTAACGTTTTGGTCTTCGGCGGAAGCGTCTTTTTGCACTGCGATAACTTCGTCAAGTTCGGCATTGATATTACCGCGATAATTTTCCAAACAGTCCAAAATGTTGCTTTTTGTCGCTAGGAAAACCTTAGTATTGTAGCCAATTTCTTTCTGAATAAAGTTCAACGCCTGCACGTCGTCTGGGTCTTCCATCGCAAGCGACAAGCTGTCGTCCTCATTTTTCTCAAAAAGCACAACATTATATTGGCGCGCGATATGTTCAGGAATTCGTTTCAATATGTCTTCGGGAATATCCTTTGGCTCAATTCGCACGAAAGGCACGCCGATATAATCGCCGATCAACTTTGTCAAATCTTCCTCAGAAATGACTTTTTGTTCAATAGCGGTCTCTTGCAATGTTTGCTTCGACCGTTCAGCGATCAATTTCAAATCAGCAAGCTGCGGCTCATCAACAACCCCACCTTGTTTCAGAATGCTCTCAATTGTCTGGTCTGAAACACGCATAACTCTTATGGTTATTGTACTATTATCGCCAAAAAAAAGCTAGCATAGTATAATATAAGAGTGAATATTTTTGGTGAAGAGAAAATGCGAGAATTGGGCGCGGCAATTGGTCGGGCTGTTTCTGGTGGAGAAGTTCTGGAATTGGTCGGTGATATTGGCGCGGGGAAAACCACATTGACAAAGGGAATTGCGCAGGCTCTAGAGATTGACGAGCCAGTTCAGAGTCCAACTTTCACGATTTCGCGCGTGTACGATTCACCTCGTGGTCTGAGTTTGGCGCATTACGATTTTTATAGATTGGGAAATGCTGGAATTATGAGCGAGGAGATTCGCGAAGTAGCGGCTTCTAATTCGGTGGTTGTAGTTGAATGGGCTGGCGCTGTCGATGATGCATTGCCGAGTGATCGGTTGGTGATAAAAATTACTGCGATTAGCGAAGAAGGGCGGCTTGTAGAATTTTATCCTGGCGGCAAAAAATCTGATGAACTTTTGGGAAAAATAAAGGAGAATATGGCGTGATAATTTTATTGGACACTTCAACATCAACATGTTTTTTGACAATAGTCAATGGAGAAAATCGTCAGGATTTTGAATGGGAAGCTGGGCGAACGTTGGCGCGGAATTTGTTGAAATTTTTGGAAGAAAAGACTGGCGATTTGCACCTGATAAGCGGCATTGGCGTGATGAAAGGACCAGGAAGTTTTACGGGGCTGAGAATTGGTTTGACGGTTGTGAATACCTTGGCGGACAGCTTGAATATTCCTATTGTTGGTGTGATGGGTGACAATTGGCGTGATTTGGCTTTGGGCAAATTGCGTTCTGGCGAGAATGAAAAAATTGTTATGCCAGAGTACGGCGCTGCCGCGAATATCACTGCACCGCGAAAATAATTTTTATCGCCCAAACCATCAAAACCGTGTATAATTAAATTACGGCGGTTTGTGATTTTTGATTCGCCGAATTAGATAGTTTGAAGTTGATTGGCTGTTGATATTTTTCCTTGAGACGAACACTCAGGGGCGGCTGATCGGAAAGGAATGATAATGATAGAAGTAATTATTGCCGCGGCTATTGGAGCTGGCGCGGGTGCTGCTGGTCTTGTTGGATATCAGCGAACTCGTCAAATTAACGGTAAAAATCAGATTGAGCGAGATCTGGCGGATGCAAAAACTAAGGCTAGCGACATTGTCCTTAAGGCTAAGGATGAGGCGCTTAAGATTGAAAATGAACGTCGCAAGGAATGGCAAAAGACTGAAAATCGTTTGGCGGATCGCGAGAAAACCCTGGACAATAAGCTGGAAGAGCTTGATCGACGAGCAGAAAAATTGCGCGCGCATGAGGATGAAGTTGATAATCTTAAAAATGAAATTCGCGATATTCGCACACGTCAGCAGGAAAAGCTTGAAAAAATCGCTGGATTGAAGAAAAAAGATGCTGCCGACAAGTTAATGCAGATGACTGAGCGCGACATTAAGCAAGACTTGGTCGGTTTGGTGTCGAAACTACAACATGATGCAATGGATGACGCTGAAGAGCGAGCGCAAATGATCCTAGTGACCGCGATGGAACGGATGAGTAGTGAGGTGACTGCTGAGCGCACAGTGACTGCGGTCAAATTGACTGATGACGAGATGAAGGGTCGAATTATTGGTAAGGAGGGGCGTAATATTCAGGCACTGCAGCGCGAAACTGGCGTCGATATTTTAGTTGACGATACACCCGGCATGATTATTTTGTCGAGTTTTGATCCTGTTCGCCGACAAGTGGCTCGACTGAGTCTTGAGATGCTAATGAAGGACGGTCGTATTCATCCTGCACGCATTGAAGAAGTGGTCGCTAAGGCTAAAAAACAGATTGAAAAAGAGGTTCGGCAAGCCGGTGAAGATGCTATGCGCGAAACTGGCGTGGTTGGGATTCCGAAGGAGATGCTATTACTACTTGGTGAGCTGAAGTTTCGCACCAGCTTCGGGCAGAACGTTTTGAAGCATTCGACTGAGATGGCGCAAATTGCGGGGATGATTGCTGAGGAAATCGGTGCGGATGTGCGCATTACGAAAATTGCTACACTTCTTCATGATGTCGGTAAGGCGGTATCGCATAAAATTGAGGGTAAACATCATCACATTGGGGCGGAATTGGCTCGTAAGTATGGTATGGACGAGAGAATTGTTCACGCAATCGAAGCACACCACGATGATATCGAAGCGACAACTCCAGAGGCAATTATTGTTCGAGTTTGTGACGCGGCTTCGGCTGCGCGTCCAGGTGCGCGTAACGTTTCTGCTGAGAATTTTGCAGAGCGAATGCGCGATTTGGAAAACGTCGCTACGAGCTTTGAGGGAATCGATAAGGCTTATGCAATTTCTGCCGGCCGTGAAGTTCGTGTGATTGTGAGACCTCAGACGGTTGATGATTTGTCGGCGATTAAATTGGCGCGAGATATTGCGACGAAAATTGAGTCGACAATGCAGTATCCTGGCACGATTAAGGTTAACGTGATTCGCGAAACGCGAGCAATTGAGTTTGCTAAATAATGAAATTTACAGATGAAGAGCGACGGGCTTGGCTGGCAAGTTTGGACAGACGTTTTTCTAGTGCGGCGGTGTTGATTGAAAATGAGCAGGGCGAACTATTGATCGTCAAGGCTGGCTATAAAGATCATTGGTCGCTGCCTGGTGGCATTGTTGATGCTGGAGAATCTCCGTTGGAAGCGGCGGTGCGCGAGGTGAAAGAAGAAGTTGATATTCAAGTCGATCCTAAGGATCTGAAGCTTGCGATGGTTGCTTCGCGTCATTCTGATGAATTTTTGACACATCAATTTGTGTTTTTTACGAAGTTAGAAAACGATGCTTTTTCTGAGATAAAATTGCAGGAATCGGAAATTGTAGCTAGTAAATTTATTGCCAAAGATGAAGTTGATTTTGAAGACATGTCGCTACTCTGGGCAATCAGATTTTGGGCAATTGATAAATTCGGTTACGTAAATACGAAAATTATTGATAATGACGGCGTGAAGAAAGAAGTTGTAGAATTTTTTGCGCCGATGATTGGAGGAAAATAATGGGAATATTAGTTATTAGTCGGCACGGTGAGAGCGAGTGGAATCTGCTCGGTAAGTGGACTGGCTGGACAGATGTTAACTTGACGGAAAAGGGTCATAATGACACGGTGCGATTGGGTGCTTTATTGAAAGGCTTGGTATTTAATGAAGCTTACACTTCGTCATTAAAACGTACACAACAAACTTTGGCGGCACTACTCGAAGGGTGTGGCGTCGAAAATCTACCAACAACGCATGCAACTGAGTTAAACGAGCGTGATTATGGCGATTTGACTGGAAAAAATAAATGGGAAGTTAAAGCGGAGATTGGCGAAGAGGCTTTTAATGGTATTCGACGCGGTTGGGATTATCCAGTTCCGGGTGGCGAAACTTTGAAGGATGTTTATGCGCGAGTTGTTCCATATTTCGAGCGAGAAATTTTACCAAAATTACAAAACGGTGAGAATATTTTATTGGTGGCTCACGGCAATTCTATTCGAGCTTTGATTAAACATCTCGACCAAGTTCCGGAAGCCGAGATGGCGAACGTAGAAATGCCATTTGGCCAATTACTGGTTTATACGTTCGAGCCCGGTCAATCTTTGCCAATCAAAAAAGAAGTGCTGTCGGTTGAGATTGAAGCTGTGAATGCTTAAATAGTTGTATATATTTCGTATGCACTTAACGCCGATAAAAATTGTTGAAATCTAAGAGTGTCGTCGCCGCGATATGGCCACGTTGCATGGTTTAGCCAGAAACCCATTAAGGTTAGACAATGATCTAAATTTATTTCTTTGTAATAGTTTGAAATATTATGACCGCTTTTATGTAGGTCGATTAGCAGGCTAGTGATGTCGCTACCGGATTCTCCAGGTCCAGACCAACTCCAGTCGATTAACTTGGTGCCGCGTTTGGGACACCAAGCCATATTTGATTGTCGAATGTCGTGATGACAAAAAACTAATTTTTTTAGATCGCTATGTCGGCTTCCGGCACTTAGTAGGGCGGGTAAGTCTGCCAATAATTTCTTAGCTATATTTTGGCTATGGGGCGTTAATCTGTCTAAGAATCCTAATGACAACTCTCTCAATTTAGCTATTTTCTGCTCGTCTAACGAAGCCCACCCTTCTTTAATAAAACTATCGCGTGACGATTCGATATCAAAGGTATCAGGCGGCAATGGTATATTTTCCAACTCGTCAAACTTTTCCTTCGCTGATTTGATATAAGCGTCTAGCGTTTCGCTCTTTGCTCGCCATAGCCAACCTTCGTTGGGCGTCATTGTCTCCATGATGAAAGTGTCATCGTCTCGCAATATTGATCTGGGTGGAATTCCGCTATATCCATGGCATCGCAGATAGGATATCGTGAACGCTTCTTTTCTCAGATATTGGCGCAGTCTATTTCGCTTAATATCATCGTATCTAGTCGATGTTCGCTTAATAAATACCGAATGATCATTTTTTGTGGCGATAATTTTGTCGTATTGCATATGACCGCCGTTAATATTGCGATCATTTTCGGAAAACTCTGCTATCTTAATTAGCGACCGGCAAGACAAATAATCAATAGCCCTGGCTACTATTTCATCATGTGATGCGTATAATTTAGGCAAATTATTGAGTGGTAGCCAGGCTGCGTCGATAGCATCGTCTCGTCCTGACACCTCTGATAGTTCGTTGACTATGAACAGATATGCACTGGTTTCGATCCATGACGTCTGACTATTGCGTGGATCATTAACTAGCCCTTTGTATATTAATATTGGACTGTCACTAATTATCGTTCCAGTTTCTTCTTTTGTTTCGCGAATTGCTGCGGTAAAAGAGTCTTCTTCGGAATTGATGAACCCTCCAGGTAGTGCCCATTCACCGCTGGATCGTTTTATCAAAAGAATTTTTTGTGCGATTGTGTTGATTATTACGCTGTCTGCGGTGTAATTTGGACCGTTATACCATAATTTACGATTTATAGATATTGGCATTGTTTTTTCATACAGCAACTAGAGTGTTATTCAGTGCATTTTCAGCCAAAGCTGCCTTTACGTATTCACGATACTTTCTAATTTTATCACCTGGACCTGTATGCTTGCCAGGGGTGTCGCTCAATTTGACCGTAGATACTCCATCGACTTCTGTGGCTTTCATAACAAAGTTATTGGGTGTAATTCCAAGGTCGTTAGTCAAAGCTGTACCCCAGCCGAATGTTACGTTTATTTTGTCCTTAAAGTAATCAGCTATCCGAATAATTTCATCCACATCAAGTCCGTCACTAAAGACGATAATTTTCTCTAAAGGATTAATTCCGTTCTTTTTGTAAATTTCAATAGCCTTATTTCCAAATTCTATTGGGTCGCCAGAATCGTGTCGTAATCCTTTCCACGAAGTCATTTGTTCGGGCGTAAAGTCAGCAAAGAAGAAGTCGGTTGTAAATGTATCAGTTAAGGCAATTGATAGCTCGTTGCCGTATGTATTTTGCCAGTCTCTTAGTGCCTGATTGTGACCACTTAGAGGGTTGTTTCCGGCTTTATCTGCCAGTGCAGCATAGACCATTGGCATTTCGTGCGCAAAAGTTCCAATTGGTTTTAATCCTAGTTTATGCGCCAAGTATATATTTGAAGTCCCGACAAAATTATCAGGGAGCTCATTTGCAACTCGTTCAATTACGTGCCTATGCCAATTAAAACTAAAACGTCGCCTTGTGCCGAAATCAGAAAATTTAATATCTGGGCGGCTTTTTAATAATTTGATCTTTTCGTCTAATCGGCGATCTCCTTCGGCATACACTTCTTCCAAAGAGTAACCTTCGCGTGCGAGTTTATTACGAAAATATATTTCATTTATCTCGCTCATGATAACGGTTTCCCAGAATGTAACTAGGGGCCATTTTCCCGTAGTCTCAACCGCTAGGTCGCCGCGCTTATCATATCCGATATTGACCGGAGGCAAGTGGTTACTTATTAGGAAATCAAGGTATTCTTGCGAAAATGTCTCTTTGCCGTCTTGGTTTTGTAGTCCGGCTAAGTAGGCAATCTCACTGGGCTGCCATCCTTCAGCTAGCTCATTTAGTCTATCCTGTAATTCTACTGGGGATACAAATTCGGATAATAGATTAGGGGAGCGATTTTTCAGTGTGAAAGTAACTTCTGCTTCAGGATGTTTAAGGAACTCGTTTATCCCCATAGTTGCTTTGTAGTAATCTAATCCTTGTGATATTTTTGAACTCTTCTCCATTTAAATCGCCTCCTGAATTATCTTCTTTGCTTCTTTGGTTGATATTGCTAATATTCCAGCCTCCTTCATTGCGGATAATGCTTCTTCTTCGGCTGTTGGGGTTAATCCTACAGCGCGGATGGCGTCTATAAGTAGGTATGTAGTAACGCGCCTGTCATCTTTGAAATGTTCGGCGATATCTCGGGCAGTAGATCCTACGCAAAAATCTGTTGCTAATCCGCCGAGAAATACTTTAACTTTTTCATGGGGTGTTTTTGGTGTTATGATAGATTCTAGAGTCTCGCCCTTGTCACTTCTACCTTCCCATCCAGAATATCCGTCTGTCTGACCGGTGCCTTTATTGATGATAATATCGCTAGGCTGGATATTTAGGTCTTCGTGAAACTTAGCTCCTCTGGTGTTAGCTACGCAGTGAACTGGCCATTTGTCAAAATGTGGTGTTTTTTCGGGGTGCCAGTCTCGGGTGAATACAACCGTGCCATCGTGTTTTCGTATCTCGTCGGCAATGGAGTTGACGGGTTCGATGATTTGCTCTGCTTCGGCAACGGCAAGCCTTCCACCGATAAAATCATTCTGCGGATCAACCCCGATAAGTATATATTTAGTATTTTCCATGATATTAAAAATCCTCCTTACTTAATGTATAGTTTACACTTACTATCTAGTCTAATAGCCAGTTATTGTATTGTCAAAACTAATTTATAAAAAATATAAATTTTCTAGATTTTTACAGGGAGATTAGTCTAAACTACGATCTAAATTCTCGAGCTTGCTTGAATTGAACTCATATAATTTTGCTGGACGATGTGCGCCGTCTCGCCACAACTCATTAGTTTCATGAATTAAGTTTAAGCTGAGGAATTTTTTTCGAAAATTACGCTTGTCAAATTCACGACCAAAAACTATCTCGTAAACTGTTTGCAGTTGTGTTAAGGTAAATCTTCGATCCAGAAAAGCAAATGCCGAATTGGTGTATGTCATTTTGGCAATTAGGCGTTCTTTGGCGTATTTAATGATGTTGGCGTGATCGTATGCTAGTTTTGGTATTTTATTTACGTCAAAAAATACCACTTCTAAATCTTCATTGTACGTAATATTGCGTCCACAGCCCATGTAGGTTACAGATACTGCATGTCCTCGTGGATCACGATTAATCGTATCGAAAGTGTAAAGCTGTTCAACATATCGTAGGTCGTCTTTAATTTTTACGCCTGTCTTTTGGAAAACTACACGTTCGAGCGCGTCTGTAGTTGTCTCGCCCTTGGCGTTATACCCTCCAGGGAGGGCCCATTCTCCTTTAAAAGGTTCATTCGGTCGTTTTAATAATAGCACTTCCAGGGTATTGTTGTTTACTTGAAAAATTACTGCATCCACGGTTAGAGTTGGAGGTGTATACGGTTTTGTGTAATTCATACAATATATCTTATCCTGAAGTAAGCTACTTGCCAAGTTATTTTTATTGCTTCACGAAGTATAAAAGTTTGTTTGCAAATTTATTCTGTACTTATTCAGCGATATATGTTAAGATAGATCAGAGCGAATGATAGAGATATCTTCGGGGTGTGGCGCAGTTGGCTAGCGCGCGCGGTTTGGGACCGTGAGGTCGAAGGTTCGAGTCCTTTCACCCCGACCAATTGAGATCGTTCAATGTATTAAAATAACTGGCATTTAACCAGTTATTTTTTATTTTCGTATAGTCCAATAATCAAGTCGCCATCATGGAATTCTTGCTTTAATTGCCAATAGAGCGGAACTTGTTTTTTATATTCGTCATATGTTTTTTCGCGAAGAATAAGCCAGATTCTTGGAGATTTTACTGACTCTAAAGAACTAATTTCTGGAGTATTCAATTTTTTAATTAATCCCCATTCGCCAACCCAGCCTAGCTCTTCTTTTGGCTTCAGGAGAATAATCTCTTTATTTGTGCGGTTGTGATAGGAGGTGTGAAAATAAGTGTAGATCTCGCCAGAAATAATAGCATCACTGCTCTGGATATTTTCGTTTATGTGATTCATGGCCGTATTGGTGTTGTTCCAGGATGATTCTGCAATGTTTTTACCGCCGATATGCCACATATAATGACCGATAAATAATGTCAGGACAATAGATATTCCAATAGGCCACCATTTTTTATTAGAAAAAATAAGCCCGATGAATATTGCAATCAAGCCGTAAAACGCTGGCGCTGAATAAGTGAAGTAGCGGTCTAAGTAAACTGGTCGACCCTGGCTGAGTGTGTAAACGATGATCATCGGTAGCAGTAACCAAATTGTTAAAATCCAAATTGCTGCTTGATATTTTGGGCGTTTTTTGGCTAGAATGAATGAAATTACGACTATAATTGGCGGCAGTAGCAATCCAAAATAGCGGACAATCCTGTCGTCGTAAGTTAAGAACATTGATAGTGTTGTTGGGATGGTAAATTTAGTGACTTCGGGGATCCAGAAGCCGCCACTTACTCGGCTGGTTTGGGAGGTCATAACTGGTAGCCAGGGGAGGAATAGCAAAAAGCATGTTCCTGCGGCAAGCCAAACGTTTTTGTCCTTAAATATATTTTTTATGGCAGTGCGATTTCCGCCAAGTTTTAGCCAAATGTATACGAAATGTGCGGGCAGTATTAATGCTAGGAAATATTGCGTATAAAGGCCGAGTGTCACTAAAATTCCGTATAGTGTCCACCAGAACTTCTTATTTTTGCGCTCGACCGCCACGACGAATGCGTATGTCATTGCTACGGCCAAAAATGCCGCCAGTGCATACATTCGAGCTTCATTGCTATAGCGGATTAAGAATGGTCCTAGCGCTGCTAAAAAACTTCCAAATACGGCGATTCTTTTAGAGAAAAGTTTTTGGAGTAATAGAAACAATAGGGCAATCGTCAGAACTCCGCACGTAACGCTAAATCCTCTGAGCGAAGCTACGGAATTGCCGAAAATCGATTGCCAAACGTGCATAATAACGTAATAAAGCGGCGGGTGAACATCTGTGGTTGTGATGGTAATAATTTCTCTGATTGGCTGCTGAATGATGGCTGCCGTATACCCTTCATCGTGCCAAATATCGGCTTTTGTTAAATAGGTAAGTCGAACGTTGATGGCTAAGATTAAGATTGGAATTAGCCAAATCCAATCGGGCATTTTATAAATAAATGCATATAGCTTTTTAAGATATATACGGATTTTTTTCATGAATTATCTGGATAATTTTAACGCTATCTCTCTCGCTTTATTCGCTAAAGTATCGTCAATTTTTCCCAGCCCCGAATCCGCGCTTACGCCGCGTCGCTCTAGTGCTTCGCCAATAAGAAAGTCTGCAATCTGTGGGTTTTTAGGTAGAATCGGGCCATGAAGGTAAGTGGCAATGACGTTGTTATAGCGAACACCTTCGTTTGCGTCGATCATATTATTGCCGGCGCCTTTAATAACTTGCCCAAGAGGTTTGGCTGTCTTATCTAAGAAAGTTTGTCCGCTGTGATTTTCATAGCCAACGATATCGCCAAATTCCTGGCTTTTGATGACAATGTTACCGATCATCCGCTCGTCGCCAGCAATCGTTTCAATTGGCAAAATGTTAGCGCCAACAATTTCCTCGCCCTTGAGTGTTCGGAAAAATCGACCAAATAATTGATACATTCCGCAAATCATCAACATCGGCACGCCGTCTTTTGCTAATTGTCGTAGTTCATCAGCTCGCGCCAGAAGGTCGTTTTGGATAATCGTCTGTCCAGAATCTTGTCCGCCGCCGCCAACAAAAATATCAATTTTAGAAAAATCCGTTGAATCGCCTGGATTGTGATCGATAATCTCAACATCGAAGCCGCGTCGCTCTAGACGTTTTTTTAGGACTAGCGTGTTGCCCCAGTCGCCATAAAGATTCATATCTCGCGGATAAAGTTGCGCAATTGTTATTTTCATTATGATATTTCCTCCACGTCGGTTTTTTCGCTCAGCAAGCGACGAATCGCTGTCATGGCCGTGTAGCTACAAAAAATCTGTTTTGGCTCATCGGGATTAGTATTGATGAAATCTTCCAGGGCTTTCGAAATATTGGTGTCGATTTTCCCAATTGAAATGTCGTCATATTGAAGTCGCAAAGCCATATCGTAAGCGCGCGCGCCGCTGATCATTGCTACGTTTTTTAATAGCGAAAAATCGACGTCCCAGAACCAACTTACATCTCGTCCGTCGGCGTAATTGTCATTAACAGCGATCATCGTAGTGTTATTGTTTTTGGCGAATGACAGAAGTGCCAACCGAAAGCCGCTCGGATTTTTCACCAAAATAAGCTCAATTGGCGTGCCGTTCAGGTAAATCGTTTCGCCACGACCAAACGCCGGCTTTATGCTCTCCAGCGCAGATAAAATTGTATCGGTAATTTCCGGTCCCGCGATTTGTCGAGCCAGAGCAACCGCTGCCCCCGCATTGAGGAGATTATAGACTCCAGTGAGTTGCAGATCTACGTCAATTTCTTTATTGTTAATTTGAAAAGTCGCCTGTTGAGCGTTAATTTTTTTCAATAAAACATCAGCCGCCACGCTTTGATTTGCGACGGCGGTTCCGTATTTTAGAGTGTCGTCCGTTGGCATCAATTGAAGTAATTTGCTGGTTGTACCGAAGAAAGCTTTTTTAGCCTGAATATGTTCGCTAATCTTAAAAATCCGTGGATCGTCGCGGTTGAGAACGACAGTGTCGCTGGTGGCTTCAGCTATTTTTTGAAGCAATGCGGCTGTATTGTCAATTTCTCCAAATCTGTCCAATTGATCGCGCATAACATTCAGAAGCAGGGAAAAGCGCGGACGAACAATCTGCACGAATTTAACCGCCCAAGCCTCGTCCAGTTCCAGAACTGCGATGTCAGCGTCCAGCTTGCCGCGGATATTGACCTCATCAAGTAGTGCTGCTGCCACGCCTCGGGAAAAATTACTACCAGTGCGATTTGTGAAGACTTTCAATCTGACCGATTCCAATAGTTCTACGACAATTTTTGTCGTCGTCGTTTTTCCATTCGTTCCGCTGATAATCACTACGCCTTGCGGCAAATCTGCCAACGTTCTCTGAATAAATTTTGGGTCAATTTTTTCAATCACCAAACCCGGCAAGGCTGAGCCGCCACCGCGTAATTTAGCGACTTTCTTGACGCTTTTGCCAATAATAGTACTAATCATCTGTCTTGCCATATTGTCTATTATACTCTGCCGGGCCGATGTGCTACAATATCAATATGTTTTTGGTGGGTATCTTTCAGTGGTGGTATGGCAATGGCTTGTTGCAATATATCCGACAAAGTTTTCTGGGGGTTTTACGAACCGCGGATTTTTTCTCAGTCGGGCTACTTTTGAAAACCTTATTCAATCCGTTTCGTCAGATTTCAGCCGCTCCGGTTGGCGGCGACTTGTCCGTGCAGCTATCTGCGTTTTTTGACAAAATGTTCTCGCGAGTAATCGGCGCGGTGGTGCGCTCCATGGTGATAATTGTCGGGATATTGATGATATTGCTACGATTTTTGTGGATGATTGTAGGAATTATTATGTGGCTGGCGCTACCGCTGATGCCGTTTATTGGAATTATTTTATGGCAAATGGGAGTTTCTGTATGGAAATAGAGCCGAGATTTAATTACGACAGTTTGCGAGCTCAGAAGGCACGATTCTCTGTAAGGTTTGGCAATGCTTGGCATATCGTGGCGATAGCTGTCGGTATTATGATGGTGCTACTTGGTTTGTGGTCGTTGATTGAACATGGGGCGATTGGCTGGCTATTATTTGGTCTGAGTGGTCCAATGATTATGGTGTCGATTTGGTGGGAAAAAGATCTTAAGACGGCAGAAATTAGTAAAAATCCTAAGACAATTGACGATGTGATGGCGGCGGACGTCTTGGGCAAATTGCCGCGCAGACCGACGCCGATTGATATTGCTGAGGCGATTACAGGTACACGAGCCGGGCAATTTTTGGCAGTGCGGCTGGGTTTGACGCCGAATTTCTTGCGCAATATTTCCGTCGACGATCCGGATCGAACGGAGCAGATTTGGAAGGCGGCGATTGAAATCTGGCAGAGCACGAAAAGTCCGAAGATTACTAGCGCAGTTTTGGCGGCGGCGATAGTAAAGCAATTGCCACAGCACGATTCTTTGCTGGCGAATATGAAGATCGATTTTCATGATATCGAGGAGACTATTCGATGGTACGAGCGAATCAAGGCGCTGATTGACCAGTATAAAGAGAAGCCGCTAAATACGGGCGGAATTGCTAGGGATTGGTCTTTTGGTTATACGCCACTGCTGAGTCGATTTGCTCAGAATATTAGCGTCAGTGTGTCTGGCGGCGCGTTTACAACTAAGTTGGCTGCGCATGAGGAGGCGTTGGGACAGATGCTTAAAACGTTTAGCTCTGGCGGGCGGCAGAATATTACGCTGGTTGGTGCTGATGGTGCGGGAAAAAGCACCGTCGTGTCGGCGTTTGCGGAAATGTTAATTGATGGGCATCGAGGCGTTCCTGGTTCTCTGATGTATCAGCAGGTTTTTATGCTTGACGCGTCGTCGTTGATTAGCGTGGCGTCTGGTCGCGGGGAATTGGAAAATCTGGTTACGATGATTTTGAACGAAGCTTTTCTGTCGAAAAACGTGATTTTATGTCTGGACAATGCGCAATTATTCTTCGAAGAAGGCGTTGGTTCGGTTGACCTGAGTAATGTGTTATTGCCAATTCTGGAGGCGGGCAGACTTAGGACGATTTTAACGATGGACGATCAGCGATTTTTGCAAATTTCCCAGACTAAGCCGCAGCTTGCTCACGCTTTGAATACAATTGCAATTCAGCCGTCAAATGAGCCCGAAACTATGAAAATTATGCGTGATCAATTGGTTTTATTTGAGGCTCAGCACAAAGTAACATATATGTATCAGGCACTGGCGGAGGCGTATCGTGTTGGCGATCGTTATGTTCAGGACTTAGTAATGCCAGGTAAGGCGTTGAAAATTTTGGAAGCGGCAGCAAGTTATGCGAGTGGCGGGCTAGTGACCGCGCAGTCTGTGGACGACGCGATCGAAAAAACTCTTGGTATAAAAATTTCGGTAGCATCTTTGAGTGACGAAAAGGAAAAATTGTTAAACTTGGAGTCATTAATTCATCAGCGAATGATCAATCAAACGCGAGCCGTGACGGTCGTTTCTGACGCTATTCGCCGCGCGCGCACAGGTGTTAGAAATCAGAATCGACCGATTGGTGCGTTCCTGTTTCTTGGTCCGACTGGTGTTGGTAAAACGGAGCTTTCTAAAGCTTTGGCGGATGTTTATTTTGGCGGTGAAGGAAATATGATTCGCTTGGATTTGAACGAATTTGTCAGGCCGGATGATGTGGCTAGGTTAATTGCGGATGGCGCGCGAGATCCGGGAAGCTTGACTGCTCAAGTTCAGAAGCGCCCATTCTCTGTCGTGCTTTTGGATGAAATTGAAAAGGCTCATCCTCAGGTTTTGACGACGCTTCTGCAGCTTTTGGATGAGGGAATATTGCGTGACGAAAATAACCGAGAAATTAGTTTTCGCGATACGATTGTAATTGCGACGTCAAATGCTGGCGCGGATAGAATTCGTGAATATATTGAGCGGGGCTATCAATTGGAACAATTCGAGCAGACATTTATTAACGAGTTGATTAACGCCAATTTATTCCGCCCAGAATTCTTGAACCGTTTTGATGAAATCGTTCTGTTCCGCCCGCTAGGAAAAGAGGAGTTGCTGCAGGTTGTTGATTTGATTTTGGCGGGAGTTAATAAGACTTTGGCGCCGCAAAAAATTCAAGTTGCGGTCGAGGAAGAAGGTAAGAAATTGTTGGTCGAGGCTGGCTATGATCCAAGATTGGGAGCTCGTCCGATGCGCCGCGTTGTCCAGCGAGCTGTCGAGAATACCGTCGCCAAGCAAATGCTGGCGGGAACTGTCGCACCTGGCTCAACTACAATTATCACCGCTGATCAAATTCGCCAAATTTTAGGTTCGCAATCTGCGCAAATGACGCCGGGAATTCAGAATCCGCCACTGAATAGCTAGCAGCCGCTCGACTAGTGTTTTTATAGTGTCATTACAAATAAAAACCCGTCATAATGACGAGCTATTTTGGTACACCCGGCAAGATTCGAACTTGCGACCCCTTGGTTCGAAGCCAAGTACTCTAATCCGCTGAGCTACGGGTGCGTATGAAGTTATTATATCATAGATGACGGCTGAGTAAAATGATATACTATACACATGGACGTTATGACTAATATATCACTGAAGCAATACACAACTATGAAATTGGGAGGTGAGACTCGCTATATGGCGACGGCGGATTCTGCTGGTGATGTTGTGTCGCTATATCGTAATGCCCGAAAGGAAAATTTGCCGATTTTTGTGCTGGGTGGCGGCAGTAATGTGATTACGCATGACGAGGTTTTTGAAGGAATCGTACTGTTGAATAAGATCAAAGGTTTTGAGGTTATCTCTGAAACTGACGAAACAACTGATGTAAAAATTGGTGCGGGCGAAGTCTGGGACGAGGTTGTTGAGAAGGCTATTGGGCTTGGACTTCAGGGAATTGAGGCTATGTCGGGAATTCCTGGAACGGCTGGAGCTGCGCCGGTCCAGAACGTTGGGGCGTACGGTCAAGAAATTGCCGACACGTTGATTAGTCTGGAAGCTTACGATTCAAAAACTGACACAATCGTAACTATTTCTGCCGATGAATGTGACTTTTCTTATCGAAACAGCATTTTTCGCGACAAGGAAAAAGGGCGATATTGCATTATGAATATTACTTTGCGACTAAATAAATCAGAGCCGAAACCGCCATACTACGCTTCTTTGCAGAGATATATTGACGAGAATGATATTCGTGAGGTCAATTTGTCAGTGATTCGTGTGGCAGTTCTTAATATTCGTTCGGAAAAATTGCCAGATCCAGCGGAATTGCCAAGTGCAGGTTCTTTCTTCAAAAATGCGCTGGTTGAAAAATGGAAATTGGAAGAATTGCAAAAAGAATATAGCGACATTCCAAATTATGCAATGTCTGACGGGAGATATAAAATCCCGACAGGTTGGCTGATAGATAAGGCTGGCTTAAGGGGTTATCGCAGTCACGGTATGCGGGTTTATGAGAAGAACGCGTTGGTGCTCGTGAATGATTCGGCAACGGGATATGATGATTTGGCGGCGATTCGTGAGGAAATTGTACAAATTGTCTTTGATAAGTTCGGTATAAAAATTGAGCAAGAGCCGTTAGAACTTTCCTGATAATAAGCATATGCTTTTTTGTAGATTTGCGCTACAATATTGATATGAATCGTGGGACGGGTGGCTATACGATAATAGAATTAGCGATAGTAGTGGTGGTTGTTGCAATTTTGGCTAGCATTGCCTTTGTTGGTGGTGGAAGATTTTTGAACCTAACTAAAGATCAGGAGCAGAGGGCTGATGTGTCTGAACTGTCCTTGAGGTTGGAACGATATTATAAATATAAAAATGTTAGTTCTATCGGTCACGAGTATCCTTCCTGTGCTGATTTAATTAAGGATTTTTCATCAATTGTAGGAGGTGATTCTCTGAAAAAGGAGATGATCAAGTGTAATCGTAGTGATTGGGCTGGCGGAAATAATGGTGAGTTATTGTATGAAGCTTCGAATGTGGATGACGGCGATTGCACGAAGCCTGCGTCCGGTCCTGTGTCTGATGTTGTAGCGGTAACTTGTGTGAAATATAACATTATATATAAAGAGTTTTCAACAGGAGTAGAGAAGAAGGTGGATAGTATATGGCGCGACTAGTAGGAAAAAGCGATGGATTTACTATTGTTGAGGTAGCGGTGACGTTGGTTGTAATTAGTATTTTTTTGATTGTTATTTTGAGTATGCAAGCACAAGTTAGCCAGATATCAGTCATGAATGCCCAGCACAACAAGGCGAGTCTTCTGGCATATAATAATATGCGTCGTTACGCAAATGATTCCGCTCCGTCTTGGTTTAAATGTACAGACCCTCCTCCGATCTTTAGGGCTCCGGGTTCTAGATATAAAGTTGAGGGAAGTGTGGGTAATATTGACGGGTTACCAGGAACGGTTAAGCAGGAAATATATGCATCAGCGCCATACGGATGTAAGAGTGGAACAGTTAGTCTGGGGATGCCGGTTAAAGTGGAGTCTATTGTAGAATATGGATTGCCAAGCTCTGGTGTAGGTAGTGGAAAGAAGGTGGTACATGCGACATATGTGGCGTTCTAATGAGGGGGGCTTTACCGTAATCGAATTGGCAATGGTGATGGTTATCATTGCAATGGTTGTCGGCGTGTTTAGCCAGATGTTAATTTCTGCAAACCAAAGTGCATCTATCAGCAAGGCAAAAGTCGAGATTAGTCGAAATATGCACAATTCTATGGATGCAATTGAAACTGACGTTCGTCAAGCTTCGCGATTTAAGGTGAGTAGTCGCGATGGGGAAGACACTTTTGCTACGGATAAAAATTTCGCTGGCTCGACGCCCAGGGAATGGGGGTACAGGAATAATCCATACTCGAGCGGTACTGTTCATGATCCTGAGAAAAACTCATTAATATTATTGCAGTACGCTACAAATATGGGACGAGGCGCCGATTCTAGGGAGATTGTGTATCTAAGAACTCCGAAGTTTGACTGCGGAGCAAATAGGACTCAGCAGCCAAAATATAAAAAAGTAGTCATGTACTTTTTGAAGAATGGAGAGCTGCATCGACGGACTATCTATAATGATTTAGTTGATTTCTCCAGTTACCCTCCAGCGCCATATTCGGGGGCTGCTGTAAACTATTTTTGCATGAACAGTCTTGATGCTGATAAGTTTAAGGATCGAGCCATGAAGCTTCGTGAAGATTCGATTTTGGCAACTGGAGTTTCGGAATTTAAGATTAATTACTATGATGGAAAAACGCTAATAAGCAAAAATAGCGACGCTCCAGATAGCGATAAGAAAGCTCTTGATGGCGCGGATAGTGTAGAAATTACTCTGACAATTCAATCACCTAGCAAGCAAGTTTCTGATTCGCAAACCTTAACAATACGAAAGATAAATAACCTATGATTCAACGAAAAAACGGCTATTCCTTGGTGCTGATTATCCTTATGAGTACTTTTATATTGGCGCTTTTGGCTGGTGCTATGAGGGTTGTGACTCAATCATATATTTACTCTCAGGAAGAGTATTATTACAAGTTAGCTCAAGAGGCTGGTGAGGCAGGTACGGCGTATGCTAATGCTTGTTTGGATGCTAATGGAGCTGAGCAATCATGGAGTTCGGCCCCTGGTGGAATTGGACCACTTCGCCCGGAAACTAATTGTAAGGGGGCTGTAACTTTTCCTGGCAATAGATATGTATTTGAGAACAGCAAGTTAAGAACGACTTTTGAAGTTGGTGATTTGGAGGCGTCAACTAAAAGAGCAGCCTTGTCAGCTGCTACTGCTCAAATTTCGTCAACGGGTCGCGTTGAAATAACAAATGGTAGTGGCACAGTCCTAAAAACTTATACTGCTGTTGTAAAAAAATCAGTTACTTGGCCGGCTGACATTGATGCAACACGTACGGTGAGTGGTACTAATCGTACGTGTGCGATTTTATCAAATAATGTATGGTGCTGGGGAAAAAATGATATGGGTCAATTAGGAGATGGAACTACTCACAGCTCCAATATCCCAGTGAAAGTTCGCTCTATTGGCGATATGAGGAATGGTAAGATTATTGATATTTTTACAGCACAGCATCATAGCTGCGTTTTAACCCAGCTGGGCAGTAATAAAAAAGTATATTGTTGGGGCGATAATAGTTTTGGTCAGCTAGGCAACGGGTCGTCTGGGGCTGGTAATTACTCTAGCGTTCCGGTTGAGGTTGGTGGCGATCTCGCAGGTAAAGACGTTACGTCAATTGGTGGAACTGGTGACGTCTCCTGTGCTATTGCGTCTGGTAAAATTTACTGCTGGGGTCGGAACCATATGGGCCAATTGGGCTTCGGAAATCCTGGAAACCCTGGATTTCGTGCCACGCCAGTGCAGATTAACTCAGGCGGCTATAAGAGACTCCCTAACAATTATTTTGCGACTAAGTTGGCGACCGGTGGATCACGCTCGCAAACGATGTGTACTATAACTACTGAAAAAAAGGCTTATTGTTGGGGGTTAGCCAGGTTTGGGCAGATGGGCATTGGTCCAATATCTGGTCCTCACTACAGCCATGCTACTCTAGTTGAGGGTTTAGAAAATGTAACTGACATATCTCAAGATGGTTATAATTGGGCGGATAATGACTACGTATCGCACACCTGTGCCATTGCTTTAACTACTACTCCAACTGGTACTTCAACTGATGTGTATTGCTGGGGTGGTGCTGGTCGTGGGCAGTCCGGGTCTCCGGGGACCGGTCACTTTGGTGCGCATTTCCAGCCAGCAAAAGTTGGCGGTCTACCGGGAGTTCCGCTACGAATTGAGGTTGGTATTTCTCATTCTTGCGCCTTAGTGGATAAGGGCGTGGGCGTAAAAAAGGAAGTGTATTGCTGGGGTGATAATAAGTTTGGTCAGCTGGGTAAGGGTAATGATCTTGCTTCTAAGGCAATACAAAAATCTAGCAACCCGGTGCTTGTGCATTCTGGCGATGATGGACTTCCTGAATCAGAGGATGTGGTGGATATTGCGGCAGGAGCGAACCGCGGTTGCGCAATTATGTCAAACAAGCGTTCGTATTGCTGGGGGTTGAATGAGAATGGGCAGATTGGTGACGGAACTTCAGGTCCTGAGAATAATAGATTTAGTCCAACAGAGTCATTATTCCTTCGTCCAGTGCAAAATCGATATATATATTAAAAAACGCTTGCGCTTTTAAAAACGTTGTAGTATTATCAAGTTACAAATCAAACTAACAATTTAGGGGGCACATTATCGTGACTACAAAGAATATAAAAAATCAAGGTTTTACACTAGTTGAGCTTTTGATCGTTATCGTGATCATCGCAATTTTGACAGTTGTTTCTTTGGTTGCATACAACGGTTTGCAAAATCAGGCAAAGACATCTGCTGCTAAATCTGCTGCTGACGCTGTTGCTAAGAAAGCTGAGCTATACAACACAGCAAAGAGTAGTTATCCAGACGGTTTGGGAGACTTAACAAACACCGCTGATTCTGGCCAGCCATACTATTTGGACGTAAACACGGTTAAGACTCCATCATCAGCATTTCCTGCTGTTGGCACTGCTATCAACCCTGCTCCTTCAGAGGCTAACACTGTTGAGTATGTTAAATGTACGGGTGCGAGTGGTAATACGGGCGCGCACGTTAAGTACTACAACTTCTCAACAAGTAAGGTAGAGGAGCGAATAATCGGTACTGGCTGTTAATTAGCTAAGTGCATAAGTAAAAACTCCGGCGTTATGTCGGAGTTTTTTATGTGACGACTTTAATTTTAAATGTCGCGTAAGGTGTGGCAGAATTTCACAACTTCTTTACGGAGTTCGGCTAATATTTCATCATTGCTACGATTATCTATTGCCCGCTTCATCCATTCCGCGATTTTTTCCATGTCGTCTTCTTTGGCGCCTCGTGTCGTGACAGCTGGCGTGCCTAGGCGAATGCCGCTTGGTCTGAATCTTGGCAGGGGATCGTCTGGGATTGCATTGGCATTCAGTGTCAGACCGATTTTATCCATGGCAATTTCCGCTTCCTTGCCGTCAATACCGAAGCTGCTGTGAATATCTGCCAGAATTAAATGGTTACTGGTGCCGCCAGTTACTAACTTAAAGCTGCGCTTTTGCAACTCTTCCGCCAGTCTTTTTGCATTTTTAACGATTTGCTCGGCGTAATCTTTGAATTCTGGCTGTAAAGCTTCACCGAACGCTACGGCTTTTGCAGCGATGGTGTGCATGTGCGGTCCGCCTTGTGTGCCAGGGAATACCGCTCGATCAATCAACGTAGGCAAATTTTCGAGAGTTTTCTCTGGTTTTTTCAACGGATTGCCAACTATTCCTCGACTAAGAATCAGCCCGCCTCGTGGTCCACGCAGAGTTTTATGAGTTGTTGTGGTAATTACATGAAAGCCATAGTCGAACGGGTTTTTGGCAACGCCACTAACAATTAGCCCCGCAATATGGCTCATATCTGCCATTAGCATAGCGCCGACCTCATTGCCAATTTCGGCAAATTTTTCGTAATCTAGCTCTCGTGGATATGCCGAAAATCCCGCCAAAATGATCTTTGGTTTGTGTTTAAGTGCCAATTGACGAATTTCTTCATAGTCAATTTCGCCAGTGTCGATATTTTTTATACCATAGCGAATGAAATTGTACTCTCTGGCACTACGAGTAACCGGGGCGCCGTGAGTAAGATGTCCGCCGTGAGCCAAATCCATAGCCAGAATGGTGTCGCCAGGTTCGCACCAAGCGTAGTACACCGCCTCATTAGCTTGCGCGCCAGAATGTGGCTGGACGTTAGCGTGATCTGCTTTGAAAAGTTTTTTAGCGCGGTCAATTGCCAACTGTTCGACTTGATCAGTGTTTTCTTGTCCGCCGTAATAACGTCGACCAGGGTAGCCTTCTGAATATTTATTAGTGAAAACACTACCGAGCGCCTGAAGTACATCTGACGAAACGTAATTCTCGCTAGGAATTAGTTCCAGACCATCCGTTTGGCGCTTTTTTTCTGCTTTTATAAGTTCTTCAATTTGCTTGTCTTTCATGACTAAACCTCCATTAATACTTATTATATCATTGCTTATATATATCATTAGTGATATAATTTACACATGATAAAAGACAAGTATCTTCAAAAAATCGGCAATTTAATCGCTGAAAATCGTCAAAAACAAGGTTTGACACAGACGCAATTAGCTGAGGCGATTGGCACGTCGCAAAGTGCTATTAATCGCATTGAAAACGGGGGTCAGAATATTAGTATTGAGATGATTGCTCGAATTAGTGAAGTGCTTAATAACAATATTGTGACTGTAAATCATTCCGGAAAAATGAATTTTAAGGTAACTGGCGGCAAAAAATTGTCTGGTGAGATACAAGTTAAGACTAGTAAAAACGCTGCAGTGGGTCTTCTCTGTGCAAGTTTGTTGAATAAAGGGAAGACGACACTTAGGAAAGTGGCGCGAATTGAGGAGGTTAACCGAATTATCGAGGTTTTGAATTCGATTGGCGTTAAAACTCGCTGGTTGGACGGTAGTGATCTTGAGATCGTGCCGCCAGCGCGCTTGAAACTTGAAGATATGGATATTGCTGCGGCGAAGAGAACTAGGACGGTAATTATGTTCCTTGGTCCGCTACTACATCAATATGACGATTTCAAATTGCCGTTTGCTGGTGGCTGTAATTTAGGGAAGCGCACGGTTGAGCCTCATCTTAGTGGATTAAGGCATTTTGGAATGAATGTCACGGCGGAGACTGATTATTATCACGCAAAAACTGATGTCAATTCTGGCGATCGAACGATTTTGCTGACGGAGCGTGGCGATACTGTGACGGAAAATATCATTATGGCTGCGGCGTTGTCGCCAAATACTACCATCATCCGCAACGCTAGCCCAAATTACATGGTTCAAGACGTCTGCTTCTTCTTGAAAAAGTTGGGCGTGAAAATTGAGGGAATTGGTACGACAACCTTGAAAATTACGGGCCGTAAACGAATTAGTAAAAATCTGGACTACTATCCGAGCGAAGATCCGATTGAAGCGATGAGCTTTATTGCGGCAGCTGTGGTGACAGATTCGGAAATTACCGTTCGTCGTGCGCCGATTGAATTCTTGGAGATTGAATTGGCGACATTGGCGGAAATGGGTCTTAAGTTTGAACTCAGCAAGGAATATTTTGCTAATAATGGACAAACTCGTTTGGTTGATATTAAATTGCAGCGTTCCAAACTCCAGGCCGCCAAGGATAAACTTCACGCCTTGCCGTTTCCTGGAATTAATATGGACAATTTGCCGTTCTTGGGGCTTATCGCGACGGTGGCGGAGGGGCGCACGTTGGTTCACGACTGGAGTTACGAAAACCGAGCAATTTACTTTACAGAGCTGAGCAAGCTGAATGCACAAATCGAGTTGGTTGATCCACACCGTGTTTATATCACTGGTCCAACAAAATGGAAACCAGCCGACGTTGTTGCTCCGCCAGCACTTCGTCCGTCCGTTGTGATACTTTTGGCAATGCTTGCTGCTCCAGGCGTATCGATTCTTCGCGATGTATATTCGATTAATCGCGGATACGAGGAATTGGCGGCGCGCTTAAATTCGCTAGGTGCTGAGATTGAAGTAATTATTGAATAGGAATTCGCTTGATCTGCGGTTCTTTTTTAGTCTGGATTTGCGGTTTTGGAAAAATAAATTTGAGATAATCTTTCATCATTCGGGCGCCGGAAATAATTGGCAAATAGTTGCTTAATTGGTGGCGGATATGCTTTTCTAGCAATTGGTCATTCTTCAAAATAGCGGCAGCTTTATGCATGTTGACGTACAGAGATGAAACTTCGGCTTCGTAGTTTCTTCCGGTAACCTCAAGGCAAGCGATTGGCTGGACATCGGCAACTCCGCCATCGCTAGTGGAGATGAGGAGTTTCAAATTGGCGACGTCTTTCTCCCATGAAGTGCCACACGCTTCTAATCCGACAATAGGAATGTTTATTGAGGCATCTGAGCCGATTGCTAACGCTCGTCCCAACTCTTCGTCGTAATCTTGTATATAATGAACACGTTCCTTGAGGACTGGATCGTTGTCGATCAATTTTAATACTTCGAGCAATTTCTGATACATAGTCACGTCGCCTTGGTGAACTTTTCCTGTCAGAATATAATGTGCGTTGTGGCTAATGAGAATTTGGCGCAATGAATCTGGGTTTTCAAACGGCATATAAGGTCGTTTGTAGTTAGCAAATCTTCGCTTGAAGTCGAATAATATTGCATTTTCTGGGATTTGTATGGATTTTTCGTACTGGTCTTGGCGACTTAATAGGACCCGATTCAATTCTTTTCGACCGAGTTTTTTTAGATACCTCAAATCTGCGCTACTCAGCGAGTTTAATCTTTCAGAAAAATCATTTGTGGGCAGTCCAAATTTATCAATAATTCCGTGGTCGCGATACGTTTGCAACGTTTCAGGTAGCACCCACGTTTCAAGATCTATTCCATTGGTAATGGCTTGAAATTTGACTTTGTCGTTGTTACGATCGCGGAAATTTGCTACACGGGCGTGTAGTTTACTTACACCATTCTTCGCTTCAGTAAGTTCAATTGCCAAAAGATTCGGCCTCAATCTGTCATTACGGAATTGCTCCATTAGCCAACAGCGCACGGCATTGCTCTTTATATTTGGCAGAACTAATTTTTCAAATTGCGAACGATGAAATTCCGGTTCGGCCGCTTGAAGAAGTGTGTGGTTTGTGTAAAGTGTGTGTTTGCGAACGTAAACGATGGCCTCGTATAAATTCATTCCGTTAGCGCACAGTTCGTCTAGTCGTGCCAATGCGGCAAAAATTGTTGCGGTCTCATTAAGTTGAATAACAGCCGGTTTAATGCCGAGGAGTTTTAATGCTTTATAGCCGCCAAAACCTAGCGCTACTTCTTGGTATAGTCTATGATCGCCAGATCCGTCGCCTTCGTACAATTGCCCAAAGTTCGGTTCTGAAATTGTAACAAATTGCGTTGAACCGAGCGTCTTCTTGAAAATGCTTAAGCTTGCATCTGGGAATCCGTTTGAACTTACGAAAACTTCGTCAATATATTCAAATCCGTAATCTTGAGGTGAAACAGATTCTGAAAACTCTTCTTGTGCGAGGTTGGTGATTTTTTGGTGTGATTCGCTACGATAAAACGGTGTCACCACTACGAATGGAACTTCCAATTTTTCAGCTACACGTCGCGTGTCCGCCGCCAAAACTCCAAGCCCGCCGCCACCTTTAATACCATTGGATTTATCATAAATTTCCATTGTCCAGTAGACATATGGTCGGTTTTCAGACAATTGGTGTGTCAAGCTGCTTCGTTCAATTACATCATAAAATTCGGACGCATCTTCAATATCATGCGGCTGGTATTTTGGTTTTTCTGTATAAATATATGGATCCATCGATGCCCTTTATGGATTGAAATTGTCTAACTTGGTGCGGGTGGGGAGAATCGAACTCCCATCTCAAGTTTGGAAAACTTGCATACTAACCGCTGTACTACACCCGCAAGCTTTTACTATTGTAGCAGAAAGATGATATAATGTGAATACGCCCTGATAGCTCAGTTGGATAGAGCAGAGGACTTCTAAGCCTAAGGTCGTAGGTTCGAATCCTACTCGGGGCGCCACTTCATATAACTAATGGGGGATATATGGACGCGAATAAAAAACCGCAAATGACGCGGGAAATGATGATTAGGCTATCTGGCTCCTTGAGAAGGTCAATTGATGGTTTTAAAGCGTATGGTTTGACTGGTAGATCTCTAAAAGCTAATCGTAAAGTGAATTCGGAACGCCAATATATTAAAAAATACCAATCCTCGGCAGTGGTTGGTGAAGTAGGGCAAATTAGTGCAAAGATTGGTGTGGTGTCTCGATTGAGGGGTGCTAATGATCATGTTGATACTGGCTTGTCTGGCGGGAATCGACTAGTCAATGGTCTACAAAATAACAGTATTCCGTCAGGCGCGAATAACTCTCGCCAATCTTTCAATGCTAATCGAACTACTTTTCGTGAACCGCCTTCTCGTGGGTATAATCCGTTTGGATAAGAAAATAACCTCACTTCAATGTGAGGTTATTTTTTTGGAGCGATTTTACCACGAAACTAGAACCTTTTTCGAAGACTGATGCGTAGCTCAGCTCCGGCGCCTAGCGCGCTGCCCCGCCAGAAATCCAGCCTTTGATTCATTTTTTGAATTTCCCCCGCCGTATTTTTCTTTTTAGTTGAAAAGGCTGGTTTTCTGGCGGTTATTACAACAATAAAAAGCCTGTAGAGATATTTTCCACAGAGGTTGTATAAAATATAAATACATTTTCGTCAACCGCGGCCAAAATATTGCGGCTTTTTATAACATTTTATTATATAATGGATTTAAGCTTATAAAACAAGCATCTTGGAGGGTACAAAATGACGAAGCAGAGCAAAAAACCAAAACTAATATCGTTATTCTCCGGCTGCGGAGGACTTGACTTAGGTTTCAAGCAGGCCGGCTACGATGTCATTTGGGCAAATGATTTCGAACATTCAGCGTGCAAGACGTACGCAAAAAACTTCGGCCCGCATATTGTCGAGGGCAGTATTGTTGATATTGACTTCGATAAGGTGCCAGACGCGGATATCATCACCGGCGGTTTCCCATGCCAGGACTTCTCCATGGTCTATAAGCGCGGCGGACTTGAAACTGACCGCGGCAATCTTTACAAGCAATTTGTCCGGGCTGTTAAAGCGAAAAAGCCAAAAGTTTTTGTTGCTGAAAATGTAAAAGGCTTGCTGACCGCCAACCGCGGGCGTGCAATCCAGCAAATCTCTAAGGATTTCGGAAAGCTTGGCTATCATCTTGATATTAACTTGTACAACTTTGCAGAATACGGTGCTCCGCAGCTCCGCGAGCGGGTGCTAATTGTCGGCGTGCGCAACGATATCGACTTCCGTTTTGAAAAACCAAAACCGCTATACAACCCGGCAACTTATAAAACTGCCGGCGAAGCTCTCAAGGGCGTCGAGAAAGTTCCGTTTAATAACGAACGGCAAAACATCAAAGATAAAACGCGCGAAATGCTTAAGCTCATACCCGAGGGTGGCAACTTTACATCAATTCCAAAAGACAGCCCGTACTATGTCAAAGGCATGATTAGCCATGTTTATCGAAAACTCGACCGGAACAAACCTTCTACAACTATCATCGCCGGGGGCGGAGGCGGTACCTGGGGTTATCATTTTGAGGAGCCTCGCCCGCTAACAAACCGCGAACGCGCGAGACTATTCGGTTATCCCGATGATTTCATCTTTGAGGGTACAATTACCGAAGTGCGCAAGCAAATTGGCAACTCTGTTCCACCTGTCGCTGCAAAGGTTGTTGCCGAGCATTTGCGACCCGCATTTGAAGCAGATAAGATCTTTGTAATTAACCCGAGAGCTGAGTTTGACGACTATAGGGAATACATAACAAGCGAGTTGTCCGGAGTTAAAAAGATGGTATTGGCGGCAAATTAGTATGGTATCGCTTCTTTTTTCAAACTTATCGCCTCTCAGGACAGATACTAGGAAATATGCAGATGTATTCAAAGACTACATAAAACAGTCCGACAGCGTTCAGATCGCTAGCGGATATATATCAACCGACTCGGCCGTAGATCTTAAGAATATAGTTGAAGCGAATGGCGGACCGAAGATTAAGCTTTGCGTCGGTATGCACTATTTTGAAGGATTAAGCCCCGCCCAGCTCGATGCTTTACGGTCGCTCGATACCGTTTTGCGCAAACGCGAACTCGGAGACGTCTCAATGGTTACGACGTTTCCATTCCACGGTAAGCTGGTTAGCTTTGGTAAAGACAATACTATCCTCGGCTCAATCATTGGCTCGTCAAACCTCACAAATATTATTGAAGGCCAGAGGCAATATGAGGCGGATTGCCTGTTCACTAACGAGGTTCAGGCTCTAGAGATAAACACGTTTATTAACCGGCTTAGAGAAACAGCTGCCTGCCCGTTAAACACTCTTACTATTAAGCCTATCATACCAGAAAATAATCTGCTTAAAGACCAGCTGGGTGTTATTAAGGTGCAAGATAGTGAAATAATAAGCACTAAGATGCATCTTAGTGATGTACAATTCGATATTCCGTTAAAAGGCGATGTTTCGCGGCGCAGCGGCCTAAACGCTTCTTTTGGCGAAGGCAGGCGCAACCAGCAAGGGTTTGTCCAGCCTCGATCGTGGTATGAAGTAGAGCTGATAGTGCCAAAGACAATTACCAGCGGTCCGCAATATCCAAAAGCGAACTCTGCAGGCGCGCAGTTTGATGTAATTACTGATGACGGCTGGAAGTTCCGCTGCAAAGTGAGTGGCGATTATAGCAAAAACTTTCGTTCGGAGGACGACCTGAAAACGCTCGGACGCTGGATAAAAGGACGGCTGGAAAATGCCGGCGTTCTCCGCCCCGGCGAAAGAATTACCGATGAGACGCTGGCGCGCTACGGGCGTTCGAGCTTGAAAATGAGTAAAATTAAAGATACTGGCGCATGGTATCTGGATTTTGGAGTAGAAAATGCCTAATCATCTCAGAACTTATCTAAAGATTGTTGCGCAGGAGTCGCCGGGTGCAGTGGAGTCAATTAAAGAAACCGTTGACAAGCTTATACCTGAACATGTCGAAACGTTCACGCATAAAGATCACATTAAAGGCTTATTGCTCGGACAGGTGCAAAGTGGCAAGACCGGCCAAATGCTTGGCATTATTGCAGCAGCAGCCGACGCGGACGAGGCGTTTTCAGTTTTCATACTGCTTACTAGCGATATGACTAGCCTGCAACAACAAACATACAAGCGCGCGCTTGCTGCTATGGATACGTTCAATGTCTGCGACGAGCATGACGAGATGCGTTTTCTTGAAGTCGGCGAACGCAAGCCCTCGCTTATTATACTAAAGAAGAATCAGAGTATTCTCAAAAAATGGCTAGGTCTGATTCGACAGTCCGGCTTCTTGAAGGGACGTCCGATTTTTATCGTTGATGATGAGGCCGACGCGGCTAGCCTCAACACTCAGGTTAACAAAAAAGAGCAAAGTACGATTAATAAACGTCTTGACGCAATTATTGGCTTGTCTACCAGTAGTTTTTATTTGCAAGTTACGGCTACGCCTCAGTCTCTGCTTCTGCAAACCAAAGAATCTGGCTGGCAGCCAAGTTTTGTACATTATTTCCCGCCGGGTAAAGGTTATCTTGGCGGAGAGTTCTTTTATAGTAAGCCCAAACCATTTACGTGCCGGTACACTGCCGACGATGAACTGAGCACCCTGCTCGATACCGAAGACACGCCGGATGGTATGAAACGTGCAATTGAGACATATCTTGTTACGTGCGCGCATATTGTCTTAAAAAACAACGCGAAAGTCTGTAATTTTCTTGTACACCCGAGCGTCCGCAAGGACGACCACGAACGTATACGCGGAAAGATTAAAAAATACGTGCAATATATCTTTGCTAATATTGAAACGCCGACAGTAAAAGAGTTGTTGAAATCCGCATGGGAGGACTTGCAGCAATCAAGGCCAGATATTCTGCCTCTTGTTGAAATTATGGACTTTTTAGGTAAGAGAACACTGCCAATAAACGTTTATAAACTCAACTCCAGCCCAGATGGTAGCTCGCGCAAGACATTTGATACCGGCTTCAGTATCATTGTCGGCGGCAACAGCCTCGGAAGAGGGGTTACGTTCAAATGTCTGCAAACGGTTTACTATTGCCGGTCGGCGAAAACTCCGCAAGCCGATACATTTTGGCAGCATTGCCGCATGTTCGGCTATGATCGCGACCCTATGCTTATGCGCGTATTTATTCCCGAACCGCTATTTTTCCTCTTTGCAGAAATAAATGCCTCAAACGAAGTGCTTATTAAGCAAATTGAAGACGGTAAGATCGACGAGATTCAAATTATTACAAATACCAAACTCAAACCAACGCGCAAATCTGTTGTCGACCAAGAAAAATACAACCTAATTGTCGGTGGCGTGGATTACTTCCCTCCTCGTCCAGACCAAGGCGACGCAATTGATACGGACAATATTCTGGAATCATTTGCCGGCGAGGGCGTTCACGACATTAGTATCGATGACGCGATTACTATTTTGCGGTCATTTAAGTCTGACCCGGGCAACGATTGGTCAATGCCTGCGTATATTAACGCCCTGCAGAGCATTAAACCGCACAAAGAGCTGTTAAACGCCGTTAAGCTAATTGTTCGGCGCGGCCGCAATATTAGTAAAGGAACTGGAACATTACTTTCAAGCGACGACCGCGCGCTGGGCAGAAAATATCAAGAAGTGTCCGTCATTACGCTTTACCGGCTCAATGGAAATAGAGAGAATGGCTGGGACGGGCATCCGTTTTGGGTGCCAAATATAAAACTGCCGGCAGGTAAGGTATTTCACCGCATTGATTAGAGGTTTGACGTATGTCTTATATGTTTTCTTCCCAGAAACGCAGCGAGATAATGTCTCACATACGCTCTAAGAATACGGAAGCTGAGAGGATTACGTTTCGATATCTGCGTAGGAATAAAATATACTTTCAGAAGTATTATACTCGCACAGCGGGCAAGCCGGATATCGCTCTGCCAAGGAGAAAGAAAGAGGTTTTTATAGACGGTGATTTTTGGCATGGGCGCGAATTACGAGAGAATTGTTGCCAGCCGTCCGAAAGGCGATTACTGGCCTAAAAAGATTGCCTGCAATATGGAGGGAGCGCGATGCTAAAAACCGCGCCGAGCTGCAGCAAGCTGGCTGGCGGGGCAGTGTGCTAGGCGTCGGGGCTGAGCTACGCCTCAGTCCTCGAAAAAGGTTCTAGCTTCGTGGTAAACTAGCTCCAAAAAAATAACCTCACATTGAAGTGAGGTTATTTTTTGGAGGGCCAGGAGGGGCTCGAACCCTCGACACCCTGCTTAAGAGGCAGGTGCTCTAACCAGCTGAGCTACTGGCCCACAATTTCATTATACAACAATCAACAAAAATGTCTACCGTTTTATTGAAAATAATTTATCGGTGTGAATAAATTGTCGTAAAACTTGGGGCGAATGATGGGGTTCGAACCCACGGCCTCCGGAGCCACAATCCAGCGCTCTAACCAAACTGAGCTACATCCGCCATAACCAAGCTTCTCAAATTATAGCACACACTATATCTGTACTCAAGATGGTAAAATTGCTATACTTAATGACAATGAGAGAACTAAATGGCTCAGAATTAGCTGGATTTATCAAGGAGCGCCAGGCGAAACAGGTGCGAGCTTTAAGGCAGGCTTGGCATATTAATCCTCGTTTGGCAATTGTTACTGATGTCGAAAATCCAGTTATTGAAACGTACATGCGTTTGAAACAGAGATATGGCGCTGATATTTTGATTGACGTGGAGATTCATCGAGTTCCTGCGGGCGGTGCTTTGGAGGTGATTCAAGAATTGAACAATCGAGACGACGTTCAAGGAATAATTCTGCAATTGCCGATTAGTAATTCTGATCAGACTGAGGAGTTGCTCGAGAGTATTCGAGAAGATAAAGACGTTGACGGCCTGCGCAAGGGGGCGATTTTTCAGGCGGCTACGCCAACGGCTATTAGCTGGCTACTGGCTGGATATGGCATTGACTTGAAAAATAAGAAAGTTGCAATTGTCGGGCGAGGTCGTTTGGTTGGCGCCCCTCTTGAGAAGATGTGGCTAAAGTCTGACGTCGATGTGACGGTTTTTGAAAAAGGTGACGATTTATCTCAATTGATAAATTACGATATTATCGTGTCGGCGACTGGAGTTCCGGGGCTGATTAAAAGCCAAATAGTCAAGGCCAAGGCGGTTGTTGTTGACGCGGGAACTGCTTCGGAAAATGGAAAAATTGTTGGCGACGTATCTGAAGAAGTGCGTCAGCGCAATGATGTAATTATTACACCAAAAAAAGGCGGAGTTGGTCCGTTAACGGTTTCTGCGCTGTTCGATAATGTGATTACGGCTTGTCTAAAAATTGCGAATCAATCAAAAAACTAAGCGGCTTTTATGGCAGTTTTGACCTGTTCGACAACTTGGCGCGGTGTGAGATTTGCTTTTACGATGTAGCTATGAATTCCTAATTTCTTCAAATCGTGCGGCGCTTCTTCTTCGCCGAGGTTGGTAAGGACAATAACAGGGATGGTTTTTCCCCAATCTTTAGACCTAATTCGCTTTAAGGCTTCCGCGCCGTCCATTTCTGGCATTTGTAAATCTAGCAAAATAATATCTGGCTGAAACTTCTCGACTACTTCTATGCCAATTTGTCCGTTGGCGGCCAAGCGAACGTCAAACCCGTCCGACTCGAATTTCATTCGGTACATCTGGCTGATGGTTGGGTCGTCTTCAATGATAGCGATTTTTATCATGCTCTAAGTATATCATATAAATTATGTTATAATTTTTGGCATGGAAAACTTTAGGAACGAACGGTATATTGCAGAAGCGGGTGATTTTCTTAATGGAGTTGATCATGAAGCTAATGAAAAATTAAACAAGGAAATTGCGGATCTTAGGAGTGAGGGATGCAGGGTTAAAATTGGAGAAAAGACCGATCCTGCATACAACAACCCTGATAATATTAAAAATACATATGACTATTTGGAGCGAGGCGATGCAAAATTAAAAGAGATTCGTAAAAACTTTATTCATAAAAATCTGGCCACCGCGGCAATTGCGAATGTTTTAGATAAAACTCCTTTTGTGAAGATGGGCAAGTGGGGTGAAAAAATAGATTCGTATCTGGAGTTTTTCCGCGGCAAGTTATTGTATGGTAAAAATCAGACTAATTCGAAGCCGTGGCACAATCAGCGAGGTTCCGCAATGACGTTTTTAACAATTTCTGAAGCTTATAGATTAAGAGTTTCTGGTAAAAATGGCGAAATATTGTCAGAAGGTAAATATCCAACTATGAGTGGTCCGCTGGATAAATCGGTATTTGATGAGAAGATTAATGGCTTACCGCTGACAGAAGTTATGATTAAAGATAGAATCAACAACGGCGTAGATAAAGCGACAGCTATTGAAGAAGTAGAGAAGAGAATTAGTGAAGTCCGAGAGTTTATTCAGGCGCCGGTGACGGAGAAGTTTTCTAACGTCATTCGGCATTGTGCGGATTCGCTTGGTATTCGTGAGCGAGTGGAAACAGTGAATGGTTTGTCGATTGATCATTTGAAGAAAGTGGCAGAAAAAGAGAATCGTTCAATTGACGATATGTTGGTGATGAGTTTTGGTTGCGGAACGGGATTGGCGACTTTGAAGATGCTGAAAAAACTTAAGGATGAAACGGGTGAAGCGCCGATGGTTATCCTGCTAGATCAAGATCCGTTGTCTCTAGCAGCGGCACAGAGCTTGGCTAAGAAATGGAATTTGGAAGATAAGATTGAAATTCATTGCGAACGATTATTCAGTAAGCTTGGCAAGCCTCTGAGTTTGGAGGGAGTTTTGGGCAATCGTAAACTGGATATTGCGGAAGACTCTGGCTTGCGAGAATATTTGCCGGATGGCGTTTATAAGCAATTGACACGAGAATCATTGAAGTTTTTACGAACCGGTGGACTAATGATCACTGGCAATATGAATGTGAATCGCCCACAAAAAGAATTTTTGCATGGACTAATGGGGTGGGTTCCAAAAGTTAGGATGCGTTCAATTAAAGAAGGTTTTAAATTGCTCCAAAAATCTGGCATACCAAAAGAATCTATTGAAGCTACAGTTACTGCGAGCGGCGTTTACACAGTTTTTGCGATTAAAACGTAGAATAAAATGCTATAATAAGCATTAGTATGATGGTACGAGCATTAGTACTAGGATTGGTTGCGTTGATGGCGCTAATTTTAGGCGTGCTCGTACTTAAGAAGTCGAAGCATCGTCATGATGCAAAGTATTGGTTTTTCTTGGTTTGTTTATGTTTGGCTGTGTGGTCGGCTGGACTTGAGGTGTTTTCTCTGGCGGACAATGAAGTAGCATTGGACACCGCATCCAGGTGGTTTTATGTCGCTTCGGCTGTTTTTTGTCCTGCGTTGGCTATTTTCACTACAAAGTCATTCCTTCCATCGACAAAATCGACAAAGAGCTTTATCTGCGCATCTAGTATATCGATAACGATTTTTTCGCTATACATTATTTTGGTGCCTGAATTTATTGTCAATACTTCAGAAGTTGTCACACCAGTAGATTTTTCTCGAATTCCGATTCACGCAGTCAACTATGTTATTTTTGCAACTTTTTTCTCGGTATTCTTCTTAATTTCTATGTGTTTTGGTTATATAGCGTGGCGCAAATCAGATCCTGTTCGACGCAAGCAGGTCGCGATTTACATGATTGGTCTGTTGATATGTAGCATTCCTGGCTTTGTAGTGGATCTGTTTCTTCCGGCGCTTGATGATTATCGATATATATGGATTGGTCCAATTGCTACGATTATTTTCTTATTTGCAATTATGTATAGCATCGTCAGATACCGATTGATGGATATAAAAATGGCGGTGGCTCGAAGCGTTTCGTATATGTTGCTATTAATCGCACTAGCTGTCGTTTACGTGATTTCTGCGTATGTCATTTCAATTTTGGTTTTCCAGCGCAGCCTGACGGTTGATAGCCACGTAAATCTCATGAACATGATTTTGGCTATGGTTTTGGCTGTCGTATATCAACCAGTGAAGAAAATCTTTGATAAATTTACTGATAGGGTTTTTTATTACGGAGAATATGATGCCGATACATTTACGCGTGAGATTAGTAAAATATTAACCTATACGGCGGATCTGCAATTGCTAACTCGACGTGTTGGCAATTATATAGCGACTTCTCTTAAGGCGGAAAAAGTGGCGTTTTGTATTCCAGAAAAAGGAATATATGGTCGGGCGGGTCGGCGACGAATATCTGTTGTCGAGGAAGACGTTCACAGGATTATGGATTACTATTATAAGAATTGTAGTTTTCCGGAAGTTATTTTGGCAAATCAGGTAAAAGATCCAGAACTGAAGAAACTTTTGGATATTCATCGCACGAAAATTGTTATGCCACTACTGCATCAAAATCAAGAAACGGGAATTCTATTTCTGGGCGAGCATAAAAGTTTGGGCTATAGTTCTCGTGATATTGAAATGTTGGAATCGATTGCTGGGGAACTGGCGGTGTCGATTCGAAATTCTTTGTCATTGGAAGAAATTAATGAGTTGAATAAAAGTTTGCAGCGTAAAATTGACGAGGCGACGAAAGAGTTGAGGTTCAGTAATCGACAGCTTCAGCGACTGGACGAGGCGAAGAACGAATTTATTTCTATGGCTTCACATCAGTTAAGAACGCCGCTGACTAGTATTAAGGGTTATCTGGATATGATGCTGGAGGGCGATTTGGGAAAGATTACGCCGACGCAACGTGCGGTTCTTAGGGAGGCATTTTCTTCGAGTGAGCGTATGGTGAGGTTGATAAATGATTTTCTTAATGTTTCTAGGCTTCAGACTGGCAAATTTAATATCGATAAGCAGAAGATAGATATTGCTCAAATTCTTCGGGATGAAGTTGCTTTGCTTAAGGTTGTGGCTGATCAGAGGTCTGTCGAAATGGACCTAAAGATTGATAGAAAAGTTCCATTGATTACGGCTGACTCTGAGAAGATTCGTCAAGTTATGCTGAATATGATTGACAATGCCATTTACTATTCAAATCCACATAAAAAGGTAATAATTTCTCTGAAAAATAGTAATGGCGCGATTGAGTTTACAGTGAAAGATTCGGGAATTGGCGTACCGAAATCAGAGCAAGCAAATTTGTTTGGCAAATTCTTCCGCGGCGCAAATGCCAGAAAAAAGCGACCAGACGGCACTGGCGTTGGCTTATTTTTGGCGAGGAAAGTTATTTTATCGCACGACGGCGAAATGATCTTTGAATCAGAAGAAGGAAAAGGCAGTACTTTTGGGTTTAAATTGCCAGCTCGCTAACGGAATAAGCTTAATATTCCAGAAATAACAATGATTAAGGCAACTACAACGAGTACCGCCATACCAATGGTGCGAATGAGCTTTTTTCGATCAAAAAACCATTGAGATAATTTGGAGCGATTCGTCGCTGTAATCCTTGTTACTTTTGGTCGCTGAGATGTCGCGTCCATTCCAGAATATTTTTTATTGCGCTTTTTCTTCTGCTTTGTCATGTAAATATTATACATTAATAGATAACGGCGGAGAAGTGGCTGATTCGCTATAGACAATTCGACAATAATTTGTTATGATATCTGAAGTCGTGGCCTTATCGTCTAACGGTTAGGACACCAGGTTTTCATCCTGGCAATCCGGGTTCGATTCCCGGTAAGGTCACCATGTAACAGACAAAAGGCCTCACTGGTCTTTTTTATTTGTTTTTAATCTTGCAAGGAGCCTATGCTTACTATAAAATGATGCTAAGATAGTAGTAGCAAGGTAGGGATCTAATGATAAAGAGTAGCGCGATAAAAACAAAACACGCAAACGTTAGAAAGGTCCAGGACGGTAAAAGATCGCCTAAAAGCACTCCTGTGCAAAAAGTACACTCTAAACTAAAATCCACCCGAAAGCGCATATCAAAATTCTGGATTATAGCTGGAGCTGCTATCTACCTGCTCATCAATGGCGGTGCCTTGGTAGAGCAACATAAAATGGCGCAATACCTTAAGGAAAAGTATGGGAAAGAGTTTATAGTAGAAAATTATCGCATTGAGGGTGGCGGTATTGGAGTTGAGGGCGATCCGTATGTGGATGCTTATCCGGTTAATGATAGTAGTCTTAGGTTTGAAGTGTGGAATAGAGCTGACTATAGAAAAGGCGAGAGTGCTTACTCTGATACCTATCCAGATCGTATTTGGGAAAGAGAGTCTAGGAATGATATAGCTAACCTAGTTAGCAAGCAGTTTGGCGGTAGAGCTAGACTCAAATCAATAAGGATAAACAGCAATATAGAGGTTGGCAGAGCTATTACGAAAAATATACCCTCCTATAAAGATGCATTTAATAAGTTTGGCAGAAAAATATATATGACAATATCTTTAGAAAATGACGTTAATTTTGATGATTTGTCAGAGCATATATATAGAGTGACTTCTGAAATAAGAAAGCAAATGGGCGTAATGCTGGCTATAGACTATCATGATTCACTACATGAGCTATGGCTGGAGGATCAGGACATTAGCAATATAGAATCTTCGAGTGACGTAGATAAATATATAAAGAGGAGGTGGAGTGAACATAACTAATGAGCAGTATTTGGCCTTAAGCGCGCAGCACGGCTAAAATCATTTGGCTTTTGTCTCAAAACAGGTTCGAGATTGGGCGTAAAATCGCACCATAAAGATTGTTTGGAATAGCTCGCTTGTTGTGGCGAGTTTTTTCATTGCTGTTTCGTAGTTTCTTTGGCGGCAGATTCATCGTCAGTCCGAGACATCATTTCAGAATAGGCTTCAAGTATGTCGCTCTCCTTATATTTCGTTTTATGTGAGCGCTCGATTGCATACCAGATTGTTATGGGTATCAGCAGGACGGTGTTTATGCAATATATCGTAATTGCGGCTTCTATGGACCCAACGATATTTACAAATACTCCCGTATAGAATAAAAAGAAAATAATTACAGTGGTTGATCCGAAAATAAAGAACAAAATTTTTGAAATAATATATTTATCTATTTCTGGCATAATATTTTATATTCTAGCATTAAGAAAATGGGTAAGCTAGTTTTGATTAACGCAAATCTTGACATTAAATAAGTATTACAAGTCTCCTTGGTGCCATTTTTCATCACTGTTATTTCGTGATATAATTTTAAAAATGAGTGATAATATATTTAAACGAACAAAAATATTAGCAACAATTGGGCCAGCAACGTTCAGCCAAGAAAAGGTTTACCAATTGTTGGAGGCCGGCGTTAACGGCATCCGTATGAACTTTAGTCACGGCGCTAACGAGGAACGAATTGAGCAGATCAATTGGGTGCGCACAGCTAGTAAACAGTTGGGCAAGCCTGTCGCAATTCTACAAGATTTGCAAGGTCCGAAGATTCGCCTAGGCGTTTTGAAAGATAACATGCTGAATGTTAAGGTTGGCGATATGTTGGTCTTGGACTCAGAAATTACTGAGCATGACGGCAGCTTCAATTTGCCAGTGCAGTACAATTTGGCGGAGAAGATGAAAGTCGGCGAGCCACTTTACATGTTTGACGGCAAGATCAGGACGGTTGTGCGAGAAATTGTTAGCCCAACTGCAATTCGCGTAGAAGTTCAGAACGACGGTTTTTTGATGAGCCGCAAGGGTTTGAATTTGCCAGACACAGATTTTGGTGGCGACATTCTTACTCAGAAAGATATTAACGATTTGGAATGGGGCGCAAGCCAAGATTTTGATTACGTTGCATTGAGCTTTATTCAAAAAGCTGATGATATTATTGATTTGCGTCGTCGATTGACAGACCTGGGCTCGACAGCCAATATTATTGCCAAGATTGAGACTAAGTCTGCTGTTGATCCAGAGAATTTGGAGGAAATCGTTAAGGCTAGTGACGGTATTATGGTTGCTCGCGGCGACTTGGCGGTGGAAGCTGGTGCGGAAATTGTCCCAGTTGTACAGCGTAGAATTATTGCCTTGTGTCGTAAATATTGCAAGCTAGTAATCGTTGCAACACAAATGATGGGTAGTATGGTTGATAATCCAGAGCCAAGTCGCGCTGAAGTAAGCGACGTTGCAAATGCCGTAATCCAAGGCGCTGACGTGGTTATGTTGTCTGACGAAACTGCCAATGGCAAATATCCTGTTGAAACTGTTCGCGCAATGCGCAAGACTATTATCTACACTCAAGAACACAGTGAAGTGATGTTGGTAGAAAAGGCTGAAATGCGTGAAAAAACTGACGCGATTTTAAGCTACACAGCAGCTCAATTGGCAAGGAGAATTAAGGCTCGAGCTATTATTGCGGAAACACACACTGGCGCTACTGCAATTAACGTTGCCGCATATCGTCCGAACTTACCAATTGTTTGTGTGACTGAAGATGTGAAGACCGCGCAAAAGTTGGCGCTAAGGTACGCTTCTCGTCCATATGTTCGACCAAATGACCCAAATGCAGCAACTAAGCTAGCTGATGAGTTGAAGCAAGAAGGCTATTTCGGCACAGACCCAGTTACGGTTGTGCTTGTTAGTGGTCACAATCCAGAGCCAGGCAAAACCGACAATATCCAAGTCAAGACATTGTCATAAGGAGAATTTGGGTGGGCAGAAAATTTCCGAAGCAAACAATTCGCGACGTTGATCTACGTGGAAAAACTATTCTTCTGCGAGCAGATTATAATGTGCCACTAACAAAGCGCGGTCAGATTTCTGATGATCTAAGAATTCGCGCTTCGCTGCCCACGCTTCGATATTTGCTGGAGCAGAATTGTAAGATTGTTATCATGTCTCATTTGGGGCGACCAAAAGGTAATGATCCTAAGTTTAGCTTGAAAGTTGTCGCAGATCACCTATCCAAGTTGCTGAGTCGTCCGGTAGAATTGCTGGATGATTGCGTGGGCGAAGCTGTTCATCAAGCTGTTCGCCGCGCACCACGAGGCAGTATTCTTATGTTGGAGAATTTACGCTTTTATGACGAGGAGGAGGCTGACGATTTAACATTTGCCAAGTCAATTCAACGCGCTGTCCGAGCGGATTATTTTGTGCAAGACGGATTTGCGGTCGCACACAGGGCGCACGCCAGTACTCATGCGATTACATTGTGTGTTCCAGGGCTAGCGGGATTACTATTAGAAAAAGAATATGTAACTATCACCGAGGCGATGAATAAGCCAAAACGTCCGTTGGTTGCGGTTATTGGCGGCGCGAAAGTTAGCGATAAAATATTACTGATTAAGCGTCTGATTGAAAAGGCGGATCGGATTTTAATTGGCGGCGCTATGTCAAACACGTTTTTACATTGCCGTGGATTTAATGTCGGCAAGAGTGTGTTTGAGCCGGGAATGGAAAAGGTTGTCGCGGAAATTTATGATTTGGCGGCGGCTAAGGTTGGCGCAGAGAATGTTGACGATTTTTTGGTATTGCCGATTGATGTGGCGGTTGCGCCAGAGATTTCTAAGGATTTTCCTCGTCAAGAAGTTAATGTTGATAAAATAAAGAACTCGGATATGACGCTGGATATTGGAAGTCAGACAATTGAGAGATTCACGAAAATACTGGCTGATGCAAAGATGGTTATCTGGAACGGTCCGCTGGGCTATGCTGAAATTGATAATTTTGCAATCGGTTCAGCGCGAGTGGCGCTAGCTATTGCCCAGAATAAAGGAGTTGTTTCAATAGTCGGCGGCGGAGATACAGCTGATTTTATATTGAAATGGGACGGACATGACGGTGCCAATTTTACCCATGTTTCCACCGGTGGCGGAGCTAGCATGGCCTTGATGGCTGGTAAAAAATTGCCTGGAATTGAAAGTTTACTAGACGCATACGGTTTGAGGTGATAAACTAAGCATAAGGATTATCTCATGAGAAAAAAGTTAATCATTGGTAACTGGAAAATGAACTTCAATATGCAGGAGGCTAGCTTATATTTGCATAAGCTGATGAACACGCTGCCATCGCATAGAGATGTTGAAGTGGTGCTGGCGCCTACTATTTTGACGCTACAGAGTTTGAGTTTGCAAATTAATCGCCGAATCGCTAAGTTGGCGGCCCAGAATTGCTATTGGCGAGATTCGGGGGCGTACACGGGAGAAATTCCAGCGGCGCATCTTCGTGGAATTGCTGATTATGTATTGATCGGACATTCGGAGCGTCGCTATATTTTCATTGAAAGCGAAAAAGACATTCGACTGAAAGTTCAGGCGACAATTCGAAATCGTATTCATCCGATTCTGTGTGTTGGTGAGACGATTCAAGAAAAAACTCTTGGCGAAACGAAGGATGTTCTGGCTGATCAATTGACTAGCGGTCTGGCTAATGTGACGGCGGACGAGCTGGATGAAGTAGTTATTGCATATGAGCCAGTTTGGGCGATCGGTACTGGCGACAGCGCTAAAGCGTCTGATGTAAAAAAAGCTACACAGATGATTCGACGACATATTTCTCATTTGTACGGTAAAAAAGCGGCGGAATCAGTTCGAGTTGTCTATGGTGGAAGTATTACGTCAATAAACGCCGCAGATTATTTAGCAATTGATGAACTTGATGGTTTATTGGTTGGGGCAGCCAGTTTGGATGCATATCAATTTAAGGAGATAATCTCGAAAGCACATAAAGGTTAAAAAATAGGGGGCATATGACAGATATTGATTTTGATGAGTTGGATAGAGCGGTAAGCTCTCTTATGGATAAGCAGCGAGAAAAGGAAGCTCCAGTGGTGGCTAATGAAAACAATAGCGAGGTTTCTGCGTCTGTGCTCGTAGAGGAAAAGTCTGCACCGGAGAACTCTATTAGTACTAGCTTTGCACCTCCGGTAACTCCATTTACGCCTTCGTCTGCCGCTTCTACTCCTTTATCGTCGATCTCTCAGCCTGAAACAAAAAAAGACTCTTCTAATGACAATACTACTCCTAAAGAAGTTGATAGTCCTACGAGCGAGAAAGTTGCTAACGACTCAATAGCTAACAGAGCTCCTGGTGTGGCTGCTAGCGAAGTTAAAGCTGCGCCAGTAATCGCGAGACGCTCGACTGGTCGTTTCATGGATGTTGTTAGACCTTCATCTGTTAGTGCTGTCCAAAAACCTGCTGCTCCCGCTCCATCCCGAACTGGCACGACGATTCAACCTTCGCCTGATTTGGTGGACGTGATTAGCACAAATAATAGGCATTCTGCGGTAGGGAAAGAAATGTCTGATATAGTTTCTCAGTCGGATAATCTTAGCGACACTCCCGATCTTAAAGACGTACATAATGAATCTACTTTTGCGGAGATTGAAGATGTGCCTGCTGAGGAATTGTCGTTGACTGATAAGATAGCGCAATCATTAGCAGTAAGTAATAGCGAAGCTCCTGCTACACCGATGACTACGCCGCTGGAGTCTCCGTTTATTGCTAATGTTGAAGTGGAGAAGCGACCGCTTGGTTCTGTTAACCAAACTATGACCAATTCTGAGATGAATAGTGATGAAGATGCGTCTATGTCTGCTGATTCTGAGGATGTAAAATTGGAACATCAATATAATACCAATTTATCTAATTACAGCATGAGTGAAAATTCTTTGGGCGATGTGCCCGATTCGCCAATGGATTTGAGTCCAGAAATTATAGCAATTGAGGAGGCTGGCGTTCCTGAAGATTCAGACGATAAAATGTCCACCGACATTGACAGTTCTTTGATTGAATCTTCCGAATTATCTGAAAAAGAAACTATGGATTCTGAGCCAGCACCGATGTTTGCTGCCGTATCTACAGAGGTAAAACCTTCAGCCGACAAAGAAAAGAAAAAATCTGGATTATTAATAGCGTTGCTTATTGTTCTATTTTTGGCAATTGGTATGGCTGGCGGCGCTGTTTCGTACTTTTTGCTGATAAAATAGATATATGTCTAATTTTACTGACGGATTAAATAGCGAGCAGGCTCGAGCGGTAGCGCACGCTGATGGGCCACTGTTGATCTTGGCTGGAGCTGGATCTGGAAAGACTAAAACTCTAACTCATAGAATTGCTTATTTGATTGGCGAGTTGAAAATATTTCCTAGTCGAATATTGGCGGTTACATTTACTAATAAAGCCGCGAAGGAAATGCGTCAGCGATTGGCGCAAATATTGGGTGAAGATTCTGAAAATCGGCAATTTATGCCGTGGATGGGAACTTTTCACAGTATTTGCGTGCGAATGTTGCGAATGGATGGTGAAAATATTGGCCTGAATAAGCGATTCTTAATTTACGATACCGATGATCAAATAAGCTTGATGAAGCAAATTATGAAGGCTCGCGGCTTGACGGATAAAGACATTAAACCTCGAGCTGTACTTTCGGCTATTTCGAATGCTAAAAATGAGATGAGAAGTGCTGAGGATTTTTCGGCTTCGACTCGCGGCCCAAGAGAGCAGAAAATAGCTGAATTGTTTTTTGCTTATGAAAAAGCTTTGAAAGATGCTTCGGCGTTGGATTTTGACGATTTATTGATAAAAACCGTGGAATTATTGAGAAATAAGCCGGATATTCGCCATAAATGGCAGCAGCAGTTCGAGCATATTTTGATTGACGAGTATCAGGACACGAATGCGGTGCAATATGCGTTAATTAAACTGTTGGTTAATTCGCGTCGCAATTTATGCGTGGTTGGCGATGACGCTCAGTCGATTTATAGTTTTCGCGGGGCTGATTATACTAACATTCTCAATTTTGAGCGTGATTTTCCAGGTACGACAGTAGTTAAGTTGGAGCAAAATTATCGTTCGACTGGCGCGATTTTGAATATGGCAAATGCGCTGATTAGCCATAATATTCATAGAACTGATAAAAATTTATGGACGGCGAATGGCGACGGTGTTGAGCCGAAATTATGGCAATTATACAATGAATCTGAGGAGGCTTTGGCGATTGCGAATGAGATTCAGGCGCAAATTGCGAACGGTCGTCAATATGGCGACGTGGCGGTGTTGTACCGAACGAACGCACAAAGTTACGCAATTGAGCGAGCCTTGCGTCAGAGTTATATTCCGTATAAAATCGTCGGCGGTCTGCGATTTTTGGATCGAGCGGTCGTTAAGGATCTATTGGCATATCTGCGATTGTTGTATCAGCCGAGTGATCGAGTTAGTTTTTTGCGAATTGTGAATACGCCAAAACGTGGCGTTGGCGCGGTGAGCATTTCTAAGTTCTTGGACTGGAACGACGCGTCAGGTAAAGATATAATTAGCGGGTTGCTGGCGGTTGAGGAGGCGGATACTTTGACGGCGCGTGCAAAACGTCCGTTGCTAGAGTTTGGTAAAAAATTGCACGATTTGCAACAGGAAATTGACGGATCTCCAGCCGAATTGATTGAAAAGATCATGAAAAGTACTGGCTATGAAGATTTCATAAACGACGGAACGCCACAAGCTGAAGAGCGAATGGAAAATATCGGCGTGCTTTTGTCGGAGGCGAAGGCTTACGTTGACGTGGCGACGTTTTTGGAAGAGATGGCTTTGATGTCTTCGACGGATACAACTGCCGATCAACAAGTGACGCTCATGACGCTTCATGCGGCCAAAGGTTTGGAGTTTCCGGTGGTTTTTCTGGCGGGACTGGAAGAGGGGATTTTGCCGCATGCAAGAGTGTTTGATAGCGGCAACGCTGATGACGTCGAAGAGGAGCGCCGATTGTGCTACGTTGGCGTGACTCGGGCGAGGGAAGAATTGTTCGTTAGTTGTGCTAATTCTCGGACGCAATTTGGTCAGATTGGCTATAACATGCCATCGAGGTTTTTGGACGAGATGGGTTTGATAGCTGGTGGGGTTGATAGGCCGGCTCAGCCGATCGTAGAGCCTGATTTTTATTCAGAAGATATTGGTTTGGAGGTTGGCGATCGAGTTCGCAGCCCGAGTTTTGGTTCGGGGGAAATTATTGACAGCGAAGGGCTGAGCGTGACGGTTCAGTTTGACAATGGAAATATTAAGAAATTGAACGTCGAGTTCGCGCGCTTGGAGAAAATTTGATATAATAAGAATACCTGCGTTGTGGGTGTGAACTTATGGGTATAAGATTACAAGCAAAACACTATTCTAAGAAAATTACGTTCGTTTCTGGCGCGATATTGATGCTGGTTGGCGGTTTATTTTTCGTCAATCAAGCATTGGCTGATGCTACTAAGCCGGCAACTAAGGCTGGTGAAAAGTTGGTAACGATTTACGATAGGGGCGCAGAAAAGACGATTGTTACAAAAGCGAGGACGATTCGCGAGGCTTTGAAATTGGCTAAGTTTTCTATTGATGAACGCCAAGACGTAGTCGAGCCGAGTCTTGATTCGGAGATGGTGGCAGAGAAGTACAACATTAATATTTTTCGCGCTCGTCCAATAACAATCGTTGATGGAAATAAGCGTCTAAAGGTAACTACTGCCGAGCAGACGCCGGCTTTGATTGCGAAGGCTGCTGGAATTGAAGTTTTTGAAGAGGACAAAACTACTCTATCCAATTCCGATAATATGGCGGTTGATGGCGCAAACATGGTGATGAAAATTGACAGAGCCTCGATGGTTAATTTTGTACTTTACGGCAAAGAATCTGTCATCCGCACGCATGCTAAGACGGTTGGCGAGCTATTGAAAGAGAAGAATATCAACCCAAAGAAAGATGATACGTTGTCTGTGGATCGTTCGGCAAAAATTATTCCTGGAATGAAAATTGAACTTTGGCGCAATGGCAAGCAAACTATAACCGCAGAAGAAGAAGTGAAATTTGAGGTTGAAAAAGTCCAAGACGCGAATCGAGATTCGGGATATCGCGAAGTAAAACAAGCGGGCGAGAACGGTAAGAAAAATGTCACTTATGAAATCGAGATGAAGAACGGTGTGGAGGTGAGCCGTAAGGAAATCGCTAGTGTTGTGACAAAAGAACCAAAGAAGCAGATTGAGATTGTGGGGACGAAAAGCTCTACGTCATTTTCTGGCAGTTTTTCTGAAGCGCTCGCTAGATTGAGAAGTTGCGAGGGTAGTTATACGTCAAATACTGGAAATGGATATTACGGTGCATATCAGTTTGACAAACGAACTTGGGGAAATTATGGCGGATACGAACTGGCTTCTGACGCTCCAGCTGCCGTGCAGGACGAAAAGGCGTGGCAAACTTACAAGGCTCGCGGCTGGCAACCATGGCCGACCTGTAAGGTTAAAATGGGACTTCAGGATATCTATAGATAATAGTTCCAAAATCTGATATAATTTTTCTAATACATTGTGTGAATTGTCAAATTATTATGCGCGCAAAAGGTTTATTTTTTGGAAAAATTATTGGATTGGCTGTGTTGGTTGCGATTGCAACTCCAATGATTTCGTTTGCTGACGGAAAGACTTCTGGTGAACATTTGGTTCGTATTTATGATCGCGGTGAAGAAAAGACCATTATCACAAATGCATTGACTGTTAGGCAGGCCTTGCGTGCGGCTAAGATTACGATTGACGAAAAGATTGACGCGGTTGAGCCAAATATTGATATGGAACTGACCGGCGCAAAATACCAGGTCAATATTTTCCGCGCTCGTCCAATAACAATCGTCGATGGAAATAAACGCTTGAAAATAACCACAGCTGAACAAACGCCAGCTTTGATCGCGAAGGTTGCTGGGCTGACTTTGTATCGCGAAGATAAGACGCATTTTACGAATTCTGACGATCTTTTGGTGAACGGCGTGGGTCTGGTGATGAAGATTGAGCGATCAAAACAGCGAACGATAACTGAAGAAGTTGATATTAATTTTGATATTGAGCAGATTAAGGACGATTCTCAGCCGATTGGATTTAAGAGCGTTAAGCAGCTCGGGGAAAAAGGTGTGCGGAAGGTGACTTATCAGGTTGAGGTAGAGAATGAGCGCGAGATTAGTCGTAAGGAAGTTGCTAGCGAAATCACAAAGCAGCCAAAGAAGCAGATTGAAATAATTGGTACGAAGCCTAAAAATCCATTGACGAAAAGTAAGGGCGCGCAGATATTTACCGATTCTAAGGGCGTGGCGCATCGCGAGACGTATTATGATTTGCCGATGAATATTGTGATAAAAGCTTGTGGTAGCGGCGGTACTTATACAGTGCGGGCGGATGGCGCGAAGGTTGATAAAGATGGTTATATTTTGGTGGCGGCTAATTATGGTAATTATCCGCGATGTTCGGTGGTTGAGACTAGTATGGGTCCGGGCAAGGTTTACGATACCGGTGGATTTGCAGCCAAGCATCCGCACGGATTCGACTTGGCGACTGACTGGACGAATGGAGATGGGCGCTAAATGGTTTCTTCTCGTGGACCAAAAAAATCGCTTGGACAGCACTGGCTGAAGGATCCGGAGATTTTGGCGGATATTGCTGAAGCGGCCGAATTGACGGGTGATGATGTTGTGCTGGAGATCGGCCCGGGGCTGGGTACTTTGACTAGTCGCTTGTTGGCTAGGGCTAATTCGGTGACCGCTGTAGAGTTTGACGCGGATTTGGCGCGAAAACTACCAGGGCAATTTCCTGGGAAAAAATTAACTGTCGTGAATCAAGATATATTACAATTTGATCTGAATCAATTGCCAAAAAATTACAAAGTTGTAGCTAACGTCCCATATTACATTACTAGCAAAATTGTTGAAAAATTGATGACTGCGGAAAATAAGCCGAGCATTGCGGTGCTATTGGTGCAAAAAGAAGTTGCCGAGAGAATTGCGGCAGAGGCTGGGAATATGAGCGTTCTGTCTGTGAGCGTTCAGATTTTTGCCGAAGCGGAGCTGGATATTGAAGTTCCTAGGCAGTTTTTTACGCCACCACCAAAGGTTGACTCGCAGGTTGTAGTTTTGAGGATTCGTGACAATCCGTTAATCACCTCAGAAGATCAGAGAGATTTTTTCCGCATTGTTAAGGCTGGATTTTCTGCAAAGCGCAAGAAGTTGCGCTCTAGCTTGAGTGGCGGGTTGGGGATTGACAAGAGTGTGGCGGAAGAATTGCTGAAAAATGCAGGAATTTCACCAGATGTTCGCGCTGAAGATTTGTCGATTGAAGATTGGAAGAGATTGCTGAAAGAGTGGCGGAATTAAATAAGAACGACTCAGTGGTTTTAAACTGAGCCGTTCTTTACGCTAAAAGACTGAATTAATCTATCAAATTCTCGTGCTTTAAATCCTTAACAGCATTAGTGGCCTCTTCTTTGGTGAACTTCCATTGATCAGTAAGAGTTTTTATCAAGTCACTTCTACTATATTTTCCATTCTTCAGAATGTCTATAGCTCGTAGTCGTGCTCGCTCAGTGTAATTAATATTGTATTCTTTTAATACTTCTCGGGTCTCAGACTCTTCGAACAGATTGTACTTTACTATATGGGCTACTATGGATTCTCTTGAGGAGATATCGTTATTGGTTATGAAATTAATTTCAATAAGGTTGCGCAGATTGATTTTAAAGTCATAGTTCAGGCGATTAACTCCTTCTTCTGCCTCTTCTTTAGTAAATTGATAATTGTAAGTCTTATCTGTTAAATATTTTATGATGTACGATCTTGAATCTATGGATTTCTTGTTGAGGTGTAAGGTTCTATTGGCTACGTGCTGGGCATTTTTTACAAAATCTATCTTTACAGACTTAAATGCATTGTCAATCTCCTCTTTAGTAAACCCTCTAGCAGCGAGGAATTTTTCATAGTTATTTTTTGATGAGATACTGTAGGCGTGCTCTATATTCTTTAGAGTCTTTATAGCCTGATCTTTAAAGAATTTAGTAAAGTCGATTTCGTTACTTAGCGCCACAAAAGCCTTATTAACCTCTTCTTCTGAGAACATATAGTAACTGTGGGTATTTTCGCTAACGTCATGGGAAGTGAGGCTGCGTGTTATTGAATGTTTCGAGTGTCGAAATACCAATAGCGCGGGATTGTTAGGGCTATTCTGGTCGTCTACAATCTTTTTTATTGCCCTTTTCGCGTTATCTACAGCATTGTATTCTGGGTAAATTATCTCGATTAATTGGAGTGCGGTATTGTATTCTCCTCTATTTCCGAAGGTAATACTGTAAGCTTCTGCGTATTTTGAGTGGTCGGAATGGTATAGATTTAAATATTGGGCGTTGAATCGGGTTTTAGCTTTTTCTGCTAATTCTCTTGAAAACCTCTTGTCCCATTTTCCGTCGCTTCCAACTACATAGTTGTCTGGTGTGACGGTATTCTTTAACATATCGCCATTTTTACCGACGTAGTAGTCGCCGACCCACTGGTCATGCAGCATGTGACCTTTAGTGTCGAAGTAGTACCACTTGTCTCCGATCATCTTCCAGGTATTTTCTATCATGTGACCGCTAGTATTGAAATAGTACCAGTGCCCGTTTATATACTCCCATTTGCTGTGAATGATATATCCGCGACCATCAAAGTAGTACCATTTATCGCCAATCCTCTCCCATTTGCTCTTTGGGTAACTGCCGTCTGAATTTCTATACCACCATCCGATTGAGTCTTTGCGCCAATCTCCGCTTGCCGCATGGGTTGTTGTAGGTGTGCTTGCTGTGACTATGGTGACACTTACGATCATTGCCGCCACTAAGCTTTTTAAAATTTTCTTCACAATCTCCTCCTATTAAGTATTGTTTCGATTTTTATTATAACATACTATGATTGACATTTACGCCAGTGGCGGCACTCTGCTGAATCTGTTATAATTTCTTTATGACTAAGAAACACGCTTACATCACTACCGCTATTCCTTACGTAAACGGCTTGCCGCACATTGGGCATGCTATGGATTATATGTTGGCAGACGTGTGGGCGCGATATTCCAGACAGAACGGGCGTGAAGTTCGTTTTCAAGCTGGCGTGGATGAGCATGGCAATAAAATTGCCGCCAAAGCTGCCAGCCAAAATCAAACACCTCAAGAATACGTCGATCAAACGCACATCAATTTTAAGAATATGATTTCCGAGCTGAATATTTCAGTGACGGATTTTATTCGAACAACTGACGCGCATCACGTTGCTGCGGTGCAGTATATTTGGCAGAAACTCGTTGAGGCTGGTTACATTTACAAAGGCTCATATGAAGGCTGGTATTGTCAGGGGTGCGAAGCTTTCGTTACAGATAAAGAAGCTGCCGATAATAATGGGGTTTGTCCAGATCATCAAACTCCGTATCAGCGTTTGAGTGAGGAAAATTACTATTTTAAAACCAGTGCTTTTTCGGACAACATTCGCCAAGTGATTGAGTCGAATAAAATGAAAATTGTTCCTGAATTTCGTAAAAAAGAGTTTTTGGAATTGATGAAAGATGGCTTGAAAGATGTGTCGGTTTCTCGTCCGCGTAAAAATCTTAGCTGGGGCGTGCCGGTTCCTGGTGATGATAATCAAGTCATGTACGTTTGGCTAGATGCTCTGAGTAATTACATTACGGTTATTGGTTATCCTGATCGTCCAGAAGAGTGGCAATCTTTTTGGCCGGCTGATGTGCAGGTCATCGGCAAGGATATTCTCCGTTTCCACGCTGGTATTTGGCCGGCAATGCTCATGGCGCTAGATTTACCGCTTCCGAAGGTTCTGCTTGTCCATGGATTTATCAATTCTGGCGGAATGAAAATGTCAAAGAGCCTTGGAAATGGTGTTGGTCCGACTGACATTATTCCAGATTACGGCGCCGAGGCGTTTCGATATTATTTCTTGCGCCACGTACCGACGCAAGACGATGGTGACTTTACTTGGGAAAAGTTTGAAGCTGCGTATAATGGTGAGCTTGGTAATGATTTGGGTAATTTGGTTCAGCGAGTCGCTAAAATGGTACAGAGTTATCAAGCTGGCGTTATTGGCGATGCTCCACAATCAGAACACGACATGGGACCGTATCGCCAGGCGATGGAAAGTTATATGTTCGATCAAGCAATGGACGAAATTTGGCTAATTGTTCGCTCTTTGAATCAATATATTGAGCGAGTTCAACCATGGCAAGTTGCTAAAAATCGCGATAAAGATCCAGAGGCGGAGTCGCATTTGAGTGAGATCTTGGCGTATGCTTGCGGTACGTTGTTGCAAGTGTCTGACATGTTGCGTCCATTTATGCCACAAACTGCCGAGAAAATTCACAATATGTTTACTAGCGGCGTCGTTCCGTCAGAATTGACGCCTTTGTTCCCGCGCAAATATATTCACACGCCAGATCCACGCGCTCCGAAAACAGAATCTCAGGTTAAATAGTTTATGATTGAGGCTGATGAGAAAAGTACAACTGAGGGTTTACGTCTGATAGATTCGCATTGTCATTTGCATGATACGGAATTTTTTACGGACAATCGTGAGCAATTTTACAAAGAAACGGTCGAGGCGAATATTGGCATGATTTGTGTCGGTACTGACCAGCGAAGTAGCCGCCAAGCTGTGGAATTTGCCGTGAATCATGAGTTTACTTGGGCGGCAATTGGTGTTCATCCGCACGATACGAAAGATGGCTGGGGAGATGTTAAAACTTTGCTGGAGAATAAAACGGAAAATTCTCCGATTGTGGCAATTGGTGAGATTGGGCTTGATTATTATTACAATAACAGTCCGCGGGAAACGCAAATTGAGGGCTTGGAGGCACAGCTTCAAATGGCGATTGATTATGATTTGCCAGTAAGTTTTCATGTTCGCGATGGCGCCACGGGTCAGCCGTCAGTTTGGGATGATTTTTGGCCAATTTTTGACAATTTTCACGGGCTTCGCGGCGTACTGCATAGTTTTACGGACACGCGCGATAATTTGGAAAAAGGTTTTTCGCGAAATTTATATGTTGGACTTAATGGAATTAGTACGTTCACAAAAGACCAATCGCAGAAAGAATTGTTCGCTTCAATTCCGCTGGAGCGATTATTACTAGAAACTGATGCGCCATTCTTGACACCAGCGCCGTTTCGTGGTAATATAAACAAGCCAGAATATGTGAGATTGGTGGCTGAACATTGGGCAAAGCAGCGAAATATTGATTTTGATGTTTTAAGCCAAGCTACTCTTCACAACACAAAAGAACTTTTTGGCATTTGAAAGTGGAGAAAATGAATAGTACGCCGGAACGTGTTACGGAAACACCTGAAATTAAAATAGCTCGCGAGAAACTTGCCGTGATTTTTTCTGACGCCAAGAGGTACGATGGTAATTCTGGGGTAAAGCCTGAATTAGGGAAGGCTGCTATTGACGGGAAGGATATTAAGAATATTATCAAGGTAAACTCTGCTGATAATGAGGCGGTTGATTTTTGTAATCAAGCACTTGGTAGCTATGAAAAAAGTCTTGACTACATTAACAACAGTCCGCTTGAAACTGTGCAGGCAATCGGTAATTCACTCCAACGCTTACGTGAATATAAAACCAAGGAGATCTGCGAGTGACTAAGTTTTTGAAAAAAGTACGAAGTTTGGTTTTTGCTGATGATAGCGACGCGGTGTCTTTATTGAAATTCCGTAAAAAAGATCGCCCATTAAAGAAATTTACCGAGCGCGAGCTAATCCAATTGGAAAGTGAAATTGGCGCAACAATTTTTGGCGAGAAGCCGGCGTATGTTGCGCGACGAGAATTTTTTAATTTAGATAAAGATACTTGGATTTGGTATGAAGAAGTTGCTGATGGTAAGGGTGGTCGGCAAGAATTGACGACGCGTTATGAAGTGCAACCGAAGGGAATTTTGAAGATTCAGCCGAATTATCGCTATAGTTACTTGGAGGGCGACGAGCTTCAGAATTTTGTCTTGGCAACTAAGGAATATTACGAGCGAGTTTCTCGACAATTGTATAAGAAAGATCCGCAAACCGGTCGGCCGCTTTGATATAATAAAAAAGTGAATAAAGATTATATCTATCTTGATCATGCTGCTGCCACGCCAATGGATCCGTTGGTGATTGATGCGATGTTGCCATATTTTTCTGAAAAGTTTTTCAATCCGTCTAGTCCGTACGCTCCAGCAATATTTACAAAGCGTGAATATCAAGACGCGAAGGCTCGGCTGGCGCGCTGCTTGGGTGTGATGGCTGATGAATTGATAATGACAGCTGGAGCAACTGAGTCTGTCAATTTGGCGTTCAATGCGGCAAATGGCGTAAGTTTAATTTCGGCAATTGAGCATGATTCGGTGATTAATTCCGCGAAAGCGCGTTCGGAAGTGAAGCTTATTCCGCCAATGAAAAATGGACGAATAGACCCGAACACGGTTAAAAAAATGTTAACGCCAGATGTTGGATTTGTTAGTGTTGCGCTAGTGAACCACGAGCTGGGCTACATTCAACCAATTGAAGAAATTGCGGAAATTGTAAAAGCTGAACGGCTCAGGCGCCAAGAAAATGGCGAATCTTTACCGTTGATTTTTCACACAGACGCTTCGCAGGCGGCGGCTTTAATTGATGTGAAAATTAAAAGGCTGGGCGTTGATTTATTGACATTATCTGCGGCGAAAGTTTATGGTCCAAAGCAAGTTGGTTTATTGTGGGTGCGACCTGGCGTTACATTGAAAGCGAATATTTTTGGTGGTGGTCAAGAATTGGGGTTGCGCAGCGGAACTGAAAACGTTGCTGGCGTGGTTGGGTTTGCGGCGGCTTTGGAATTGGCACAAAAACGACGTTCTGCCGAAGTGAAGCGACTGCGAAAACTACGAGAAAATTTGGTAAAAGATTTGAGGCAGGCTTTTCCTGAGGTGTTGATATCATCAGATATGAAAAAAAGTTTGGTGAGTTTTTTGAATATATCATTTTCTGGAATTGACGCTGAAAGATTGGTGTTCTTATTGGAATCTCGTGGAGTTCTAGTGGCTACGGGCAGTGCTTGTGCGGCTAATTCTGGAACGCGTTCTCATGTACTGGCGAGTGTTGGTCTGGGCGAATCAGAGATTGACGGAAGCCTAAGGCTTACCTTAGGCAAGTTGAACAATGATGAGAATATAAAGCAAGCTGGCGAATTTATCATCGAGGCTGTGCAAGCGGAAATGAAGAGGACTCGTCGATGATTCATAAATTAGTTGGCTTAATGATTTTTGCTGCTTTAGTAATTTTTGGGCTTAGCACATATTTGTCGCCGAATGATTTGGGTAAATGTCAAAGCGTGGGTGAGGGCGATTGTCGTAGGGCTGATGCAATAGTTGTTGTCAGCGGTGGTGATACGAATGCGCGAACTGACGAGGCTATTAAACTGTATAAAGAAGGTTGGGCGCCGTTGATTGTTGTGTCGGGCGCAGCGGCCGATAAAACTGGCCCGTCCAACGCTAAGGCTATGTACCAGCGAGCGATTAATAGCGGCGTTCCTGAGAAAGCTATTGTTATGGACGAGTCTTCCGAAACGACCAGACAAAATGCCACTGAAGTGAAGAAAATTGTCGATTCGCGAAAAATTGAAGATGTGATTTTGGTGACGAGTGGATATCATATGCGTCGCGCCCAGCTTGAATTTTCAGCGCAATTTAACGACGTGAAGATTCGAAGTCATCCTGTCGCTTCTGATAAAAACTGGAGCTCGTGGTGGTGGTTGACTCCGTGGGGCTGGTGGCTGGCAATAGGTGAATTAATGAGAATTGGGCTATTTGCCCTGGGGCTGTCCAGATGAGCAAGAAAGTTTTTGTTGGAATGTCGGGCGGCGTGGACTCCTCCGTGGCCGCGGCACTTTTGGTTGAGCAGGGTTACGATGTAACGGGTGTTTATATGAAAAACTGGTCGGAAGATCTGCCTGGGATGCACTGTCCGTGGGCGGAAGATGTTGCTGACGCCAAGCGTGTGGCGGTTGGCTTGGGCATTGATTTTCGAGTTTTTGATTTCCGGAAAGAATATAAGCAAAACGTTGTCGATTACATGATTCGCGAATATCAAGCGGGTCGCACGCCAAACCCAGATATTATGTGTAATCAAGAAGTGAAGTTTAAGATATTTTTGGAGGCTTCGTTGGCGGCTGGAGCGGATTATATTGCGACAGGGCATTATGCGCGTGTTGCTCACGAATCGTCTTCGTCGGCCAAATTATTACGCGCTCGTGATGATAATAAAGACCAAACGTATTTCTTATATCGAGTGACTTCGGAAGCTTTGTCAAAAACTATATTTCCGTTGGGCGATTTTACTAAGGCGGAAGTCCGCGAAATGGCGAAAGAGCGTGGTTTGTGGACGGCTAGCAAAAAGGAATCAATGGGAATTTGTTTTGTTGGGCAAGTTGGAATTCGTGAGTTTTTGTTGGAATATATTAAAACTGCGCCGGGAAATATTATTGATCAGCAGACGGGATCTGTCGTCGGTAAGCATGACGGCGCAATTTTCTATACGCTTGGTCAGCGTCACGGGCTGAACGTCGGCGGTGGATTACCTTATTATGTTGTGGGCAAGGATATGGAGAAAAATGAGGTTTACGTGTCGCGCTCAATTGATAATGATAATCTGTGGCGAAAAGAACTTAGACTGGCGGATATTCATTGGATTGATCAAGCACCGCATAAAGATAAGAATGTGCAAGTTCGGTTGCGTCATCGAGGCACTTTATTCGACGCGAAAATTGACGGAGATATTGTGCACCTTTCTGCTTCGGAGCGTGCCGTAGCCGCGGGCCAATCTGCGGTAATATATGACGGCGATGAATGTTTGGGTGGCGGAATCGTGAAAACAGATTGACGTTATAGGAAAAATAGTGTAAACTGTTCTAAAGTAAGGAATAATAAAACGTAGAGTTAAAGGAAGAATTAATTTTATGCTAGCAATTCGTTTGCAACGTTTGGGTCGCAAAGGTTATCCAGTATATCGCTTGGCGGTACAAGAAGCACATCGTCATCCATCAAGCGGTCGTGTAGTCGCTTATGTCGGTAGCTACAACCCACACACTAAAGAATCAAATATTCAAGTTGAATTAGCTCAGAAATATTTGGACAATGGCGCGCAGCCATCACCACGCGTAGTTAAACTATTGAAAGAAGCTGGCGTTAAGCTGCCAAAGTGGGTTAGGGAAGTTGCAGCCGACAAGCACAAAGCTATCCGTAATCCAGAAAAACTTCGCAAGAATCAACCAAAAGAAGAGTCAGCTGAAGAAGTAGCTGAATAATCTGTTGAGATTGGTGATTTGATCTATAAACCCCATCTGTAAGGTGGGGTTATTTTATGGTATAATTACACTCATGAATGCCCAAAAAATACGTAGTAAATATCTTGAATTTTATAAAAAACAGGGTCACGCCGTTGTTGAGCGTGCGCCGTTGATTTTAACTAATGACCCGACGACTTTATTTACGGGCGCCGGAATGCAGCCGATGATTCCATACTTGCTTGGTGAGACGCATCCCGAAGGTAAGAGAATTGCCGATTCTCAAACGTGTTTGCGAGCGCAGGACATCGACGACATTGGCGACAATCGTCATACAACGTTTTTTGAGATGCTTGGGAACTGGAGTTTGGGCGACTATTTTAAGGAAGAGCAAATTGGCTGGATGTGGACGTTTTTGACTGAGGAAATTGGTCTTGATCCGCAGAGATTGTATGTAACGTGTTTTATTGGTGCGCCGGAATATAATATTGAGAAAGATGTTGAAGCGGCTAAATTGTGGCAGAAAAAGTTTGCAGAAAAGGGCATTGATGCAAAAATGGCGGATATCGGCAGCGAAGAGCAGGGAGCGGCGCGTGGTGTAAATCCGGGTGAAAGAATTTTCTTTTATGACGGCAGTAAAAACTGGTGGAGCCGCAATGGCGGTCCAGAAACTACTCCCGTTGGTGATCCGTGTGGTCCAGATAGTGAGATGTTTTATGAGTTTGATTTCATTGAGCATGATCCAAAATTTGGTGAAAATTGTCATCCGAACTGTGATTGTGGTCGATTTATGGAGATTGGCAATAACGTATTTATGGCATATAAAAAAGTTGCTGAGGGGCAATTTGAGCCACTCGATAAGCCAAATATTGACCACGGATCTGGACTTGAGCGAATCGCGGCTGCAGTAAATAATGATCCTGACGTCTTTAAGATTAGTTTGCTCTGGCCGATTATTGAAAAGCTACAAGATCTGAGTGGCAAGGATTACGCTTCACACACCGAAAGTATGCGAGTGATTGCTGACCATTTGAGGGCTGCGACGTTTATGGCGGTTGATGGGTGTGTACCAAGTAATAAAGAGCAGGGCTATGTGATGCGTCGTCTGCTTCGTCGGGCAATTCGCTATAGCTTTGATTTGGGTATCGAGCAGAATTTCCTGCAAGAAGTTGTGCCGACGATTGCTGATTTGTACGAAGCCGATTTTCCAGAGGTGAAGAATAATCGCGACAATATAATTGCTGTTCTCGTTAAGGAGGAGAAAGCTTTTCGCCAGACTTTGAGAAAAGGTTTGCGACAAATGCAACGCTACATTGACGATGGCTTGACTGGTGAAGAATTGTTTACTTTGTACGACACCTTCGGTTTTCCAGTGGAACTCAGTACGGAAGAAGCATATAAACAGGGAATTAAGCTTTCGGACAATTGGCGCGAGGAATTTACCGCGAAAATGGATGAGCAACGACAGCGCTCTAAGACGGCTCGTAAGGGGCAATTTAGCGGTGGCTTGGAAGGTCATGACTCTATTCATCTGAAATATCACACGGCAACACATTTGTTGGGTGCAGCGTTACGCAAGGTTTTGAATGCGCCAGATTTACAGCAGCACGGAAGCAATATTACCGCCGATCGATTACGCTTTGATTTTAATCACGATAAATTGACGCCAGAAGAAAAACAGGCGGTCGAAGATCAAGTTAATGCTTGGATTGATGAAGATTTGCCAGTTAGTTTTGCTGTATATCCGACCGATGAGGCATTGAGCATGGGCGCAATTGGTGCGTTCGGTGAGCGTTACGGCGACGAGGTTAAAGTGTATTCTATTGGCAAGGATGACAATGTCGTCAGCTTTGAAGTTTGCGGCGGTCCACACGTCGAGCATACTGGAGTTTTGGCTGAAGATGGCAAGCGATTTAAAATCACCAAAGAAGAATCTAGCTCGGCTGGAATTCGTCGAATCAAGGCTGTTTTAAGATAGATAATTAACTGTTGCTCTAAAATCACAAGCGTTATATAATATTTCTTATATGGCATTGAAAGACATGTTGAAGAAGTCTGATAAAGATAGTCGAGAACTATTGGTTAGCTTAGATATTGGTACGGAAGTGGTTAAGGCGTTGATCGCCGAAGTTAAAGACGACGAGCTGAAGATTATCGGTGTTGGGCGAAAACAGCAAGAAATGGGAGATATGCACAGTGGTGCAATTGCTGATATTGCTGGGGTTGTGGCGAATTGCGAAGAGGCTCTGTCTGAGGCTGAGGATCAAGCTGGCGTTCAGGGTAAGCGAGTTGTTATTGGCATCGCGGGCGAATTAGTTAAGGGCGTTACGAATACTATTCGCTATCGCAGGCCGCAGCCAAATAAGCCACTAGACATTGCCGAGATGGAGTTCATCATTGAGAAAGTTCAGGAGCGAGCTCAAGGAAAGGCTCAGACTCAAATTGCACTGGAAACTGGCAATGAAGATGTTGAAGTGAAATTGGTCAACTCGGCGCTGGTGAGCATCCATATTGATGGCTATAAAGTTTCGAATCCGATTAGTTTTCAGGGGCGAGATGTGGCGGTGCAGATTTACACGGCGTTTGCTCCGATGGTTCATATCGGCGCGCTGGAGAAGGTTGCGGACGAGCTTGCGCTGGATTTGGTGGCTGTGGCTGCCGAGCCATTTGCGGTGAGTAGGAGCGTTTTGGGATCGGATACAGATAGCAATTTCACGGCGATTCTAGCGGACATTGGTGGTGGTACGACAGATATTGCAGTTGTTAATGACGGCGGAGTTGAAGGCACGAAGATGTTTGGCATTGGTGGACGAAGTTTCACTAGAACTATTGCGGCTGACCTGGATTTAAGCTTCAAAGATGCAGAAAAGTTGAAGCTGAATATTGATAATGAGAATCTGAAGCCTAGCGTAAAGAAAAAAGTTGACGCGGCGATCGACAAGACTTTGGAAGTTTGGCTATCAGGCGTTGAATTGGCGCTGAGCGATTTTGATAATGTTGACTATTTGCCTAATAGGATTTTACTGTGTGGTGGCGGATCGAGCCTACAGAAAATTACTGAAGCTCTAAAAACTCGACGCTGGCCAGAGGATCTGCCTTTTACTAAGAAACCAGTAGTTCAATATATCAATCCAAGTGATATTACAGGAATAGTTGACGAAACCGGAGATATTAGCGATCACACGTTTGTAACCGCAATGGGCTTGTTGCGAGTTGGATATGATACAATTATCGGTAGCCAAGACGGTAATAGTTTAGTTGAAAAAGTAAATAGGTTATTAAAGATTTAAAATGAATAAAGACGTTATTTATATCGATGTAGAAGACGACATTACGACGATAATTAGTAAGATTAAGGCGTCGAAAGAGAGGATTATTGCGTTAGTGCCACCTCGAAGAATTGGCGTTTTACAGAGTGCAGTCAATATTCGATTACTGGCTCGGGCGGCAACTTCGGCGGATAAGAGAATTGTATTAATCACGAATGATTCGGTTTTGGCTGGATTGGCGGCAACGGCAAAAATTCCTATTGCAAAAACGCTTCAGAGTAAGCCAGAAATTGCGGAGATTCCGGTTCTGAAAGTCGATGACGACAATGATGTGATTGATGGCGGCAAGCTGGCGGTTGGAGACATGGCGGATTCCGCGAAAAGATCAAAGAAATCTGATGAAGATTCTGCCGTAGATGATGCTATAGCTGATGCAAACAAGAAGGAGTCTAAGGGATTGGATTCTCTGAAAAAGATGGTTAAAAAACCAAAAGTCCCTGATTTTAATACATTCCGTAAGAAGTTCTTATTGGTAGGCGGCGGTGCCCTACTTTTGATCGTATTTTTGGTTTGGGCAATTTGGTTTGCTCCACATGCCACGGTTGTTATTTCAGCAAAGACTACTAGTATGACGGTCAGTGATACTGTCAGCTTGAATGAAACAGCTTCTACAAACGCAAAATCTAATGTCATTAAGTCTGTAAAAAAAGAATTAGCAAAGGAAGTTAGTGTTGAATTTTCTGCTACGGGCAAGAAGAATGTCGGAGAAAAAGCTACTGGAGTGGTGGTTTTTAGTAACTCGTCGTCAAGTAGTGTGACTATTTCAGCTGGTACAATCTTGAAAAATAGTGGATTATCTTATACTTTGAATTCTTCTGTGACTGTTCCAGGAGCTACGTTGGGCTGGAGTTGTCCAGGATATAAATGTCCGGGATCTGCTTCTGGGTCTATTACCGCCAGTGAGGGCGGGGCTCAGTATAATGCGGCAACTGGCAGTATGAGTATTTCAGTTGATGACATTTCTGCGTCGCTACGGTCCGCTACTAGTGGTGGCACCGATAAAACTGCGACGGTTGTGACGGCTAGTGATATAGAATCGGCAAAAAGCAAGCTGAGCGAAAAGAAGATTGATGGATTAAAAGAGCAATTGTTGTCATCATTCGGCGATTCGGCAACGGTTATAACAGAAAGCTACGTTGAAAATCGATCAGATCCTAGCTCGAGCGTGGCTGTGGATGGCGAGGCGACTGGAGCTGTAACTCTGAAATCTACAATTACCGCCAGCGCGTTGGCTATTGATAAGAATGAGCTAAAAAACTTTGTGGAAGCAAAACTTAAAGAGGAGATTTCTGGTAAGAAGTCGCAGAGAATTTATGACAATGGAATAAGCAAGGTTGCGTTCTCGCAATTTTCTAGGGCTCATAATACACAGACTGTGCGCTTAACTACGAATGGCAAGGTTGGCCCAGATATTAAAGAGGCGAACGTAAAAGATCAAGCCAAAGGCAAGAGCTACGGAGAAGTTCAGTCTGCTATTGAATCTATCGAAGGCGTTGAGGATGTCGATGTTAAATTCTCGCCATTCTGGGTTAAATCTGTTCCAAAAGATATCAATAAGATTAATGTCGAATTCAAGATAAAAGATGTCAAGTAAAAACTTTTTAGCGCTAGATGTTGGATCTCGGCGAATTGGCTTGGCTATGGCGGATTCGCAAGTGAAGATCGCCGTGCCGTTCGGTTGGTTGGAGAATAATGAAAATATTGTCCAGGAAATAACAGAACTAGTATTGAGGCACGATATTGATACGATTGTAGTGGGCTATCCGCGAAATCAATCTGGTGAACCAACAAAGCAGACGGAATTTGTGGAAGAATTTGTTAAGCAATTTGAAGACATTGAGCTTGATACTGAGATTGTTTTTCAGGACGAATCTTTAACGAGTGTGCAGGCCGAGCAGAGATTAGGGAATAAAATTAAAGATAAGGGCGAGATTGATGCGGAGGCTGCTAGCATAATTTTGCAAGATTTTTTGGAGGAGAATTATGAAAATTCGTAAACGACGTATTTGGTTGTTGGTGTTGTCGATAATTGTGGCTATCGCTGGAATCGGCTCCCTTGGGGCAACAGTGTGGTACAAACAGATGCTTTCTCCTGCCGACGTAAATAGTCAGCAAACCTTCAGGATTAATATTAAAGAAGGCATGGGATCTAGTGATATTGCCAAAACTTTAGAGGATAATAAAATTATCAAAAACTCTTTAGCATTTTCTATTTACACAAGGCTTCATAATTCGGCAAGCAAATTCAAGGCTGGCGTCTATTCTGTAAAATCTTCGCAATCTGTCGATGAGATAATTAATCATTTGACCAGCGGTAAAACTGATGAGATTGCTATAACATTTTATCCTGGATCGACTTTGAATAAAAAAATGAAGAATTCTGACGGCAGAGAAGTTGAATCTGTGTTGCTTAAGGCGGGATTCTCGGATGATCAGATAAAAAAGGCATTTGCCGCTAAGTATGACAGTCCGGTTTTTGCAGGTAGACCAGAAAATGCTGGGCTTGAAGGGTACATTTACGGTGAAACATTCTATATTTCCCCAGACGAAACTGCAGAACAGGTTTTGCAGCGCTCAATTGATCATTTGGAGAAAATTGTTAAGAAATATAATTTGGAGGAGAAATTTAAAGCTCGTGGGCTGACCTTATATCAAGGGATAACACTAGCGTCGATTATTCAGCGCGAATCGATTGGCTGTGGGTCTGGCGCGGAAACTTGCGAGGATCAGCGTAAGATTGCTAGTGTATTTTACAACCGCCTGAAAGCCAATATGCCGTTGGGCTCTGATGTAACATATCAATATATTGCCGACAAAACAGGGGTAGAGCGCTCGCCGAACCTTAAATCGCCATATAATACACGCATTCAAAAAGGCTTAACTCCTGGACCAATCGCCTCACCTAGTTTAAGTGCGTTGAACGCCGCTGCCGACCCGATAAACTCTGATTATCTATATTTCCTGAGCGGCGACGATGATACTACGTATTTTGCAAAAACCAACGAAGAGCACGAAGCTAATGTCAAAGCTCACTGTCAAAAGAAGTGTCAGATTTCTTGACAAAAACGCATTTTATAAAATTTATTGACTTTATTGTCAATGTTGTGTAAAATAGATGTTAGATCATTTGTCTAATTTATCAACAGGGGTGAATTACGATAAATGACCTGCCAAAATTGTCGCTACGGATATAGCAAAACTAATGTAGAATAATAATAATCAATTAGGTCGACAACATATCCTGTTCTATTGCGAGAAGAAAGACAATTTGGTAGAAGTGCTGATGGTAACATCAACGCAAGGAGAACGATTATTCGTAACCATTTTACATCTCTTCGGAGTAAAAAACGTAAACTGCAATCATTTGCAATCTACGGTGGGATATTTTTATTGACTATATCATTTTTGGTCTACGGTAATAGCGGTAGTAATGTATCCGCTGAAAGATCAAAAACTTTGGCATCATCTGAAACTACCGGTGTTTCATCGGTATCTAAGTCTGCTAAGTCTAAAACAGCTTCAGTAGATGAATTAACGGCAGCTAATGCTGTAACTAACTTGGCGGAAACGGCGGAATTGCCTTCGGCTGGTGATTTACGCGAGTCTGAAACTTCACTAACAATTAAGAAGAGTCTTTCTCAGAATGATGCAGAAGTTATAACAAAACCTGACATTGTTAAGCCAGACACTTCGGCGGCGCGTGGTATTTCGTCTTACGTGACCAAAGAGGGTGATACGATGGAGTCTATTGCTAAGAAGTTTAAGATTTCATCTCAGACGCTTCGTTGGGCTAATAATACAACTTCGGACGCTGTAGAGCTGAATAAGACTCTAGTTGTGCCTCTTGTTGACGGTGTTGTTTATACTATTAAAGACGGCGATACTGCCCAATCTCTGGCAGAAAAGTATAAGACGAGCGCTGAGCGTGTTGTTCTATACAATGATATCGATGATGGTGCGAAGTTGTCTACTGGCTCTAGAATTGTGTTGCCTGGAGGTGAGCTTCCAGAAAATGAGCGACCTGGTTATGTCGCTCCGCGAAGTAGGTCATATAGCAACCGATATTCTTCTTCGGCATCGTCTACTACTACGAGCGCAAGTCGAAGCTGGTTGACTGCTTCTGTCGGCAACCGCTATGCGGCAGGTAACTGCACATGGTATGCATACGAGCGTCGTTTGCAGTTGGGCCGTCCAATTGGTAGTTTCTGGGGTCATGCTAAGGCTTGGAGTGCTAGTGCTCGTGCTGCTGGGCTCGTGGTTAACAATGTTCCAGCGCCGGGTGCTATTATACAGAATGTTTGGGGTGGCTATGGCTATGGACACGTCGGTATCGTGGAACGAGTAGATGGTCAGAATATCTATGTTTCAGATATGAATTATGCGGGTTATAATATTATCTCTTCTCGCATCGTGCCGCTTGCTGAGGCTGGTCGCTATAACTTCATTCACTAAAATTTAAAATGACACCAGAGTAACACCCCGTCGACTGATGGGGTGCTTTTTGGTATACTAAAGATATGTTTGTAGATATTGCAAAAGTTTTAGTGCGCGCCGGTAGAGGCGGTAATGGTGTAGTCAGTTTTCGTCATGAGAAATACGTCGATAAGGGTGGTCCTGATGGCGGCGATGGCGGTCGTGGTGGTGATATTGTTTTTTTGGCGACAAAAGATCTTAACACGCTTTTGAATTTCAGATATAAGCCGGAGCTTAAAGCTGAAAAGGGTGGTGATGGTGGCAAGCGTAATAAGCGAGGAAAAAGTGGTGCGCCGCTAATTGTTAAGGTGCCAATGGGTACTCTGGTGAAGCGCGATGGTATGGTGATTGCAGATTTGACCGAAGATCAACAGCAGGCTGTGGTAGCTCGCGGTGGAGATGGCGGATTTGGAAATGCACACTTTACGTCTAGTACGCGTCAAACACCTAAAATTGCTGAACTTGGCGAGGCTGGCGAGGAATTTGAGGCAGAGTTGGAATTGAAATTATTGGCTGACGTGGGTTTGGTTGGTTTTCCGAACGCTGGTAAGTCTACGTTCCTAAGTGTGGTTTCTAATGCGCGTCCAGAGATTGCCAATTACGAATTTACGACTTTGACGCCGAATTTGGGGGTTGCCGATATTGACGATGGGTCGATTTTGATTGCTGATATTCCGGGGTTGATCGAGGGTGCATCAGAAGGTAGAGGCTTGGGCGATCAGTTTTTGCGTCATGTCGAGCGAACGGCTGTGCTGCTCCATATGATTGATGTGTATAGTGATGATCCGGCAGAGAAATATCAGGCAATTCGTCGCGAGCTGGAAAAATATTCTGAATCATTGGCGGAGCGTCCAGAGATAATAGCACTGACCAAATGCGAAGGTTTGGATGATGAGATTATTGCTATGCAGTCGACTGCCCTTCAAAAAGTAGCCAATGGCGCGCCGGTCGTGGCGATTTCTTCCCAGACGCACGACGGAGTGACTGAGCTTTTACGAATGTTGCGTGATGAAGTTACTAAATATCGAGAACGTGAAGCTGAAATTGTTGATGAAAAAGAGGAAGATTTGCCAACAATTTCGTTGGACGATCAGGTTGTTTCTGATGCTTGGTCCGTAAGGCGAGTTTCTGATGCTGAATCTAATGAGACTGGCGATGAGGCTGAGAAAATTGAGTTTATTGTTACGGGCGCTAAGATTGAAAAATTTGCTCGTCGGACTAACTTTGATCAGTTTGAGTCTGTTAATCGCTTACGAGATATTATGCGAAAAATGGGAATTACTCACGAATTGTTGCGTCAAGGAGCGGCTGGCGAGAGTTTGATCCAGATTGGCGAATCTATGCCGTTTACATTGGTTGAGCAATAGATTCTGTTGGTGCAAATTAGCGTGAGCTTGATGGTATAATATAAATATGGCACAAACATTTTTCTTCTACGATCTTGAAACTAGCGGTCTTAATCCTCGACAAGATCGAATTATGCAATTTGCTGGTCAGCGAACCGATATGGATTTGCAGCCGATTGGTGAACCATACAATATTCTCGTGACACTAAATGACGATACGCTGCCGAGTCCTGATGCGTTGATGGTGACGGGCATAACGCCGCAAAAAACTGTCGAAGAAGGCTATACTGAGGCTCAATTTGCGCGTATGTTAAGCGAGGAAATATTTACGCCTGATACGATTGCTGTTGGATTCAATAATATCCGTTTTGACGACGAGTTTATTCGTCATTTGTTTTGGCGGAATTTTTACGATCCATATGAGTGGACTTGGAAAGACGGTCGATCCAGGTGGGATTTATTGGATGTGGTGCGCTTAACCAGAGCGCTTCGACCTGAGGGAATTGAGTGGCCAATTGACGATAAAGGTGAGCCGAGCAACCGCCTGGAGCTCATCACGAAAGCTAACGGAATAGAACACGAAAACGCGCATGATGCGCTGGCAGACGTGACTGCGTTGATTGCTGTGACTAAATTGATTAAGCAGAATCAGCCGCAAATGTACGACTATTTGCTGAAAATGCGCGATAAGAAATTGGTACAGAAACTGGTGAATGTCGATGATAAAAAACCTTTTGTTTATGCGAGTGGTCGTTATGATAAAGAATTCGCCAAAACGACCGTGGCTTTTCCGCTAACCACGAGCCGAAATGGTGGCGTGATTGTTTATGATTTGCGTTATGATCCGACGCCGTTTGTTGATCTGAGCGTTGAGGAATTGTCGGCGAAGATATTTGCAACATGGGAAGAAAGGCAAGTTGAAGATTTCGTTAAATTACCAGTTAAGGAATTGCAATATAATCGCTGCCCGGCAGTTTCGCCACTTGGTGTGTTGACTCAGGGTGATGGCTGGAAGAAGATTTCTCTGGATGCGGAAACTGTACAAAAACATCAAGACATTTTACTTTCTCATCCAGATTTTGTTGAAAGGCTGCGTAGTGTATTTGAAAATAAGCCAGAGTTTAAGAAAATGACCGACCCGGAAGCGCAATTATACGATGGATTTTTGGACAATAGTGATCGAGTTCGTGTTGAAGCCGTACGTAATGCTGGCGAGCGCGAGTTGGCTGATTTTCATCCGGATTTTCAGGATGAGCGATTGTCGCCACTATTGTTGCATTATAAAGCGCGAAGTTTCCCTAATTTGCTTAGTGAAGATGAACTGCGACAATGGGAAGAATGGCGAACTGGGCGTTTACAGGCGCAAATGCCGCAATTTATGAAATCTCTGCAGCGATTGGCGCCTAATGCGACCGATGAACAGCAGTTTATTTTGCAAGAATTGCAGTTATGGTTGGAATCAGTCTTACCTTCTGTTGACGCCTAAAATATGGTTATGCTAAAGTTGTGGTAATAATTGTGTATGCTAAAAAAAGCAAATTGGAGGGGCAATGTTAACTAAGAGTAAAAAATACATAATGCATAGGGGGATATTATCCTTAATATTCACATTTGCGCTATCAGTGTCGGCGATCCTGTCGCCTTTGGTTAGGGCAGAGGAGTCTCCTAAATATACGTGGAAGGATATAGTCGGAATACCTGGAGGTAATGTACATAGTCCGCGAATTAGCCCTGATGGACTAAGGCTTTTTGTGAATCAACATGTTGCTGGCGGCGAAAAATTGCTAACTTCTGTGGATAATGGCGCTACTTGGAGCGTGTATTCATCTCCCGTAAGTGCGTCCGCAATGGCTATGGATAGAAGCGGTACTAAGCTTGTGGTTTCGTGGTTTAATCAGGATTTTCTATATTTATCAACTAATAGTGGATCTTCTTGGACTAAGACGCCGTCTTTTGCGGGTATTGTAAATACACTTCCTAGGATAAGTCCAGATGGCTCAATTTTGACTGCATGCGGTCGGTATCTACAAGTTAAAGTGTTGTACGTCTCAATGGACAATGGAGCTACTTGGCTTCAAAAGGGTAGTGAATGTCCAGATTATGTATTGAACGATGGGAAGATGATACGTATAAATAACGATAATTCAATAAGGAGATCTAGCGACTATGGTTTGACTTGGTCAACTATTAATACCGATCGAAGTAGACGGGCTGTCTTTAGTTATGATGGACAAAGCGCTTTTGACGGTGAAAATGTCTCTTTAGATGGAGGCGTTAATTGGAATCCTACACCTGAAGTACCACCTCGATCCTCTAATAATAACATTTACGCAAAGGGTATTAGCAATGACGGAAAAAGAATGTTTGTTACGTTTATTCCTGCTAGTCCTAGCGATTCAAAATCTCCAATGATGGTATCTTCGGATGGAGGTAAAACTTGGCAGAAATGGGGAGATGAGGGTTTTATGGGTATTGCCGACATGTCGGCTGATGGTTCCAGGATATTTACACTATCGGGTGATCTTCCTGATGCTACTACTCGCCTAGCAACTCTACCAACGCCCCCACCCGTAACTCCTGGCGGTACCGGCTCAGGTACGAGCGGAGCTGTCACCCCATCCGCAGGATCTTCATCCTCGGGTGCTTCAACTACTGCGGCATCATCATCCACTTCCAATAAGAAACCAGAAAAATCATCAAACCTTGCTGAAACAGGAAACTCTATTTGGCTAGTTAGTGGATTAGCTGTTATCGCCGTTGTAGCTGGCGGATTAGCGCTAAGAAAACGACCGTAAAATTAACTCATAGATGGAGCGAGCTTTTGTGCTTCGACTTCATGATCAGGCTTGCTCTTTTTCGTACTGGAAAGTAGATAAATTGATAATAAAATAAGCTCGCTTTTTTGGTTTGGTGTAAAATAGCGGATTTTTCTGTTGATTCGTCGTTGTGCGATTTCGCTGGCAATGTCAATGAACTTCCAAAACAGGACAGAAAGTGATTCTCTGAGGATGATTGCCAACGGTACGATAATTGCCCAGAAAATAACCATTAAAATTGCGGGCAGGCTGATGTTCGTGAATGGGATTTTTCCTAAGAAAAAGAAGAAAAATAGCTGGTCAATTACAAAAGGCGCGAGTAGTATCGCTCCGATGATCATAATTAAGTAAACGCCCAGCTTTCTCATAGATCTAACTGTAGCAAATAAGATATTGACTTGCAATCATAAGCGTAATGTGTTTTAACTCTGATTTGCGTCGATATTTGGACTGGAAAAAATTGTCAAAAACCTGTATAATATAGCGGTTATGACAGAGGTAATTCGTGTTAAAGGTGCTCGTGAGCACAATCTGAAAAATGTAGATATTGAGATTCCGCGAGATCAGCTGGTGGTGATTACTGGGCTTAGTGGTTCTGGGAAATCCAGCCTGGCATTTGACACAATTTACGCTGAAGGTCAGCGTCGCTACATGGAGAGTTTGAATTCTTATGCGCGCCAATTCTTGGGTGCAATGGATAAGCCTGATGTTGATTCGATTGAAGGGCTTAGCCCAGCGATTTCGATTGACCAGAAGTCGACCAGTCGCAACCCGCGATCTACCGTGGCTACGGTGACGGAAATTTATGACTATCTGAGGCTTTTGTTTGCGCGAATTGGCGTGCCGCATTGTCCGATTTGTGACAATGAAGTTACGCGTCGCACGACTGAGGTGATTATTGACGAGATTTTACGACAATTTGTTGATAAGCGAATTCTGTTATTGGCGCCAATTGTTAAGAATAAAAAAGGTGAGTTTGCGCATATTCCGGAGCAATATCAGCGACTTGGTTATGCCAGGGTTCGCGTGGACGGCGTGGTGTACGCGCTGGATGAATTTCCAGAGTTACAAAAAAGCTACAAGCATAACATCGAGTTGGTTGTTGATAGGTTGGCGTTGGCGGCGGAAATGCGATCTCGACTAAGTCAGAGCGTTGAGCAGGCGCTAGATTTGGGACAGGGGGTCATCGAGGTTTTGGACGCGGATAGCGACGAAGTGAAGACATTTTCGCAGAGATATGCTTGTGTTGATCACCCTGATGTCGATATTCCAGAGCTGGAGCCGCGACTGTTTAGTTTTAACGCGCCGCAAGGAGCTTGTCCTGTGTGTACGGGTTTGGGGTCGAGGCTGGAGGTTGATCCAGAATTGGTCTTTAATAACAATTTGACAATTTCCGAAGGCGCGATTCGACCTTATAATCGAATGAATTCTGACGCTTGGAATATGAAGCGATTGGCGTCTGTTGCTGAAGCTCACGGATTTAGCTTGAAAGTTCCCGTAGGCAAGCTTTCTGATGATGCTAAACATAAAATATTATACGGAACTGGCGACCAAAAATATCGCGTTGATTTGGGTGGTGGTCGGCATTATGATACGACTTATGAGGGCGTTATTCCTAATCTGGAGCGACGCTGGAAAGAAACTGATAGCGATTTTATGCGACGAGACATTGAGCGATTTATGCGCGAGAGGGATTGTTATGCCTGTAAAGGTGCGCGCCTTAAGCCTGTGGTTTTGGCGGTGACGGTTCATGAATTGAATATCGTTGACGTGTGCGATTTGAGTGTCGATGACGCGTTGGATTTGTTTGACAATAAGCTTCAATTGACTGAGCAAGAAATGACGATTGCTCGCTTGATTGTGAAGGAAATTAAATCTCGTTTGGCGTTTATGAGCAATGTTGGGCTGAATTATTTGGAGCTAAGTCGAGCGGCTAACACGCTTAGTGGTGGCGAGGCGCAGCGAATTCGCTTGGCGACGCAAATTGGTGCTGGGCTTCAGGGCGTGCTTTACGTTCTGGACGAGCCATCAATTGGGCTTCATCAACGCGACAATGATAAGCTGATTGATATGCTGAAACGTCTTCGAGATTTGGGAAATTCTGTGCTGGTGGTTGAGCATGACGAGGACACGATTCGCCAGAGTGATTTTCTGGTTGATATGGGGCCGGGAGCTGGTGTGAATGGCGGTCAAGTAGTGGCAATGGGGACGCCTGAAATTGTTGCGAAAAATAAGAATAGTATAACGGGTCGCTATTTATCTGGGGTGGAAAAAATTGCCGTTCCGAAAAAACGCCGTAAAGTCGTGAAAGACAGGAAATTGATTGTTCGTGGCGCTCGCGAAAATAATCTTAAGAACATTGATGTGGAGTTTCCTTTGGGTTTGATGACCGTAGTGTCTGGTGTTTCTGGTAGCGGAAAGTCGACGCTTGTGAATGATATTGTGGCGCGGGAACTAGCGGCAGAGCTGAATCGCGCAACGACGGCGCCAGGATTGCACGATGCCATAGAAGGTGTGAATTTGCTTGATAAGGCGATTGTCATAGACCAGTCGCCAATTGGTCGAACGCCGCGCTCTAATCCAGCAACATATACTGGGATTTTTACGCCGATTCGCGAACTTTTTGCTAGCACACCCGAGGCTAATGTCCGAGGCTATAAATCTGGACGATTTAGTTTTAATGTTAAGGGCGGTCGCTGTGAAAACTGTCAGGGTGATGGTGTGATAAAGATTGAAATGCACTTTTTGCCGGACGTTTACGTTCAATGTGACGAGTGTCACGGTAAGCGTTATAATCGAGAGGCGCTGGAAATTAAGTATAAAGACAAGACGATTGCTGATGTTCTGGATATGACAATCGATCAAGCGGCGGAGTTTTTTGACAGTGTGCCGAATATTGCGCGTAAACTTCAGACATTGGTTGAGGCTGGGCTTGGCTATATTAAACTTGGTCAGCCAGCAACTACTTTTTCAGGCGGTGAGGCGCAGCGAATTAAATTGGCAACGGAGCTCTCCAAGCGTTCTACTGGAAAAACTATGTACATTCTGGACGAGCCGACCACCGGGCTTCATTCTGCTGACGTAAAGCGACTGCTGGGGATTTTACAGCAATTAGTTGAGGGCGGTAATAGTATGATTATCATTGAGCATAATTTGGACGTCATAAAGTCAGCTGACTGGATAATTGATATGGGTCCAGAGGGTGGAATTGGCGGCGGTACCGTTGTGGCTTGCGGTACGCCTGAAGATATCGCCAAAGTGTCAAATTCGTTCACTGGCAAATATCTGAAAAAGATACTTTAAGATTATTTTTTACGCTTGGTTTTCGAGAGGAGAACCGACAATTGTTTTCTTAATAAAGCGCGAGTATTTGGCTGTTTCAAAGCATGAATAACCATTGGTGAGACAGACAGGAAGATGATGAGGATTGCTGCAACTTCAATATTTACGCCTGCTTTGGTCAAAAACTCGCCAGCATAGAAGCCTAGATAAACGAATGCTGACGACCAAAGAAATCCGCCGATAAGATTGAAAGTTAAGAATGTTTTATAGTGCATTTTACTGGCGCCGGCAACGATTGGGGCGAAGGTTCTTACAATTGGTACAAACCGAGCCAGGACGATTGTCGCTGAGCCGTGCTTGTCGTAAAACTTTTCTGTTTGCTCCAAATATTTTTTCTTGAAGAATCGGGAATTTTCTTTTTCAAACAACTTGCGTCCAACTTTGTGGCCAAAACTATAGCCAATACTGTCGCCCAGCACTGCCGCCGCAAAAACCAAAAGCGCAAAAATGTGAATGTCAATGTGTAGAATGTTTTGCTGAACCATATATCCAGCAGTGAAAAGCAGACTATCGCCAGGTAAGACGAAGCCGATTAGTAGGCCGGATTCTGCAAAAACTACTAATAAAATTGCGAATACGCCAAAGCTGGTTATCAAGTGAATAAAAGATTCCATATCTTAATTATAACATAATTAGCGTATGCAGATTGGACTATTCTTCAATAAATCCGCCAGATTGCCGCGCCCATAATTTTGCGTAAACGCCGTGTTTTTTATTGATGAGTTCATCATGCGATCCGTCCTCGACAATTTTCCCATTTTTCAGGACAATTATACGGTCCAGCTTAGCAATTGTAGACAAACGATGGGCAATGACAATTGATGTTCGATTCTTCATCAACGTTTCCAAGGATTTTTGGATCAATGCTTCTGACTCGGAATCTAGCGCTGAAGTCGCCTCGTCGAGGACTAGAATTGGCGCATCTTTTAGAATTGCTCTAGCAATTGCAACTCGTTGTCGTTGTCCGCCAGATAATTTAATTCCGCGCTCGCCAACCATTGTGTCAAAACCGTCTTTAAGTCCAGCGATAAAATCGTAAGCGCCAGCTTTTTTGGCGGCTTCTTCAATTTCTGCGTCCGTTGCATCAGGTCGACCGTAAGCGATGTTTTCGCGTACGGAGCGGTGGAATAGTAATGGCTCTTGCGGTACGTAAGCGATTTTTGCGCGCAGGCTTGCTTGGGTGGCTTTGGAAATATCTTGTCCGTCGATGGTAATTTTTCCCGAGTCAATGTCGGCGAAGCGTAATAGCAATTTAGTGAGTGTCGTTTTTCCAGAACCGCTCGCTCCGACTAAACCTATTTTTTCGCCCGGTTTAATATCCAGAGAGAAGTCGTGGAATAGAGTGTCGCCTTGACCCTCGTCGTGCGTGAAAGTTATTTTATCCATAGAGATTTCGCCGTTTGTAACTTTTAGCTTTGAATCGCTTTTATCAATCAATGTCGTTGGCGTTTGTAAGATTTCTACCATATCATTTGCGTTGCCGATAATTCGGTTGTAATTGCGCATAATTCCGTTCATGTTCCACAACTCATGTGCGACGCTACCAGTGTAGGTGATAATAAGATAAACAGACGCCACTGACACCAAATCATTCTGAGCTGCGTACACTGCGAAGGCGATTGCTCCAATTTTAATAACCATGTTGATTGATGAATATATAGTGCTGACTTTTAAGAATCCACGCATTACGTCGAGACTTGAGTTTCGCCAAGAGTTGACGGTTTTTGCGAAAAATTTCTGTTCCGTAGCTTCGGCGCCGGATGACTTGACTGCTAGGACGTTTGAAATTACGTCGGCTAATTGGCCGTTTAATTTATTGCTGGCTTTGGCTTCTTTTTTTGTCAATTTCGCCATTGGCTTGGATCCGTAATAAACGACGAGGCTGAAGACAATTGAGAAAATAAGCAAGAATAACGCGTATTGCCAGAGGAGAGTTGATAGGACAATTATTGAGCCGACTAGTGAAACAACTAGTGGCAAAACTGACCAGATTATCGTGTCCCAAAAACTTTCTACCGCGCCGACTAATTTATTTGTTTGGCTAACGAGCGACCCGCCGAATTTATTTGAATGGAAGAATAATGTTTGGTTGGTCAGTTTGCTGAAGCATCGAGCATATAAATCTCGTTGCATGGCGGTTTCGAATGTCCAGACGAGATATAAAACTAATCGCCAGCCGATGACGCTAGACCATAATCCACTGACGCTATATAAAGCAATTAGTGTCCATAGGTTTTTTGAGTCGTGCAGCTGATTATGTTGGATAATACTAAGAAGTTGAGCAATTATGAGCGGACCGACAAAAATAGTAACCACAAGAGTCAGCATCGCAAAAAATATTGCCAAGTTTCGGCGGTGTTTGTACGGCGCTGATGTTTTCCAGAATAGACGAAATATCTCTTTGCTGTTTGGTTTGTTTTTCAAATCAATTCCTTTCGATAATAAATTAATATTTATAAACTGAGCAGAAAACTGAGTGTTCTTAATTATTCAAAATGTATATTAGGGGAACTCGCCGTCGGGAGTTCATAGACTTTGACTATTATATGGAATATATAGATATAAGTCAATTTATGGAGCAAAGGCCTTGTTTATTTATTGTAAATACTTTACAATAGTAACATGACGCAAATTGTTAGGCGATCAACAAAATACACGAATGATGTGATGGCGATTTTAAAGAGTAAGCATCACGCGACGAATGCGGAAATTGCTCAGGAATTGCGGAACATTCATCCTGAAGTCAGCGACACGACGGTGCATCGAATAACTCAACGCCTGTGTGGCGACGGGATGATTGGTTTGGCGCCGCCGACAAAAAAGGGTTGCTTGCGATATGATATTCGTAAGGATGATCACGATCATTTTGTGTGTAGTGACTGCGATGGCTTGATGGATATTAAAATTGCCGATGAGATGAGAAAACAGATTGCGCATGAAATTAGCGATTGCTATATTGACGGCCCGTTGGTTGTGACGGGAGTTTGTAAAAAATGCCAGAAAAGGAGGAAATAATGGCTTTATATGAAATTACAACAAAGCAAGAATTCGAAGATAAGGTACTAAAAAGCGACGGTCCTGTACTAGTTGATTTTTGGGCGCCGTGGTGTCCGCCATGTCGTGCAATGGCGCCGCTTTTGCATCAAATTGCTGAAGAAACAGAGTTTGATATTGTTAAGGTTGACACTGAAGCAAGTCAGGAAAATGCGCAATTGGCTATGGAATACCGCGTGCAGGGAATTCCAAACATGAAGATTTTTGTTGGCGGCGAGGAAGTTGCTGAAATGATTGGCATGAAGCCAAAGCAGACGTTGATTGACGCTTTGGAAAAAGCTGCAAAATAGAAAAATAGAAGGAGGATTTATGAAGGGTTTTAGTGAAAATATCGAAGAGCTTACATCGGCAAATAATAATTTTCGTCAAGTTCTATATACTGCCAGGCATTGTCAATTGGTGTTGATGAGCCTGCCCGTTGGCGGGGAAATTGGTTCGGAGATTCACGAGGAGAATGATCAATTTTTCAGATTTGAGTCTGGCGAAGGTAAGGTTTTGATTGATGGCAATGAATATGCTGTTTCTGATGGTAGTGCGATTATTGTGCCGGCGGGCGCTGAGCATAATGTGATAAATACCGGCGAGGAGCCACTTAAGCTTTATACTATTTATAGTCCAGCACATCATAAAGATGGAATCGTTCGGGCGACTCGCGAAGAAGCGGAGGCTAACGAAGAAGATTTTGACGGTGTAACTACAGAATAAACTGCTATCAAAAGAGAAAACTTACTAAATTAGCGATTTTTATGGCATGCAGATCAATAGTCAGCGAGATGTTTAGTTCATTTGGGCAGGCAATTTTTCGTGGAACTGCATGTGTCATATCGCTAGTTTTTAGGATTGTACCGCAGAAGGACCGCGTACGGGTGATTGTCTATCGTGATGATGGTAAGATTTTATTAGTCAGAAGCCGCTTTAGTCGTCAAGAATGGGCTTTGTCAGGAGGCGGGGTGAATCGTAATGAGAGTTATGAACAGGCTGCCGTTAGAGAAGTCTTGGAGGAAATTGGATTAAAGATACATAATATGCGATATCTCGGAAAGGCTAATTCTCATGAATCGTATGCCAAATTTTCAGTTCAAGTTTTTGCGGCGCACGCGTCTAATTGTGACATAAAATGCAACTTTGAAATAATGGAAGCCCGGTGGTTTAATATGAATTATCTTCCCAAAGAATATTACGCTCTGTATACTAATAAGCGCCAGTAGGCGACTCCGCTTTATGTATAATATGAGTATGAATGATCGACAAATTTACCAGCTTGAAATAGTAAAGACTAAAGTTCGGCAGTTGCTGGGCGGCGACACTTCGGGACATGCTGATGATCATGTCGAGCGAGTGGCGTTGTTAGCAGAGCGTTTTGCTAACGAATGCAGCGAATCGGTGGATCTGCAAGAAGTGCTGTTGACAGCTTGGCTGCATGATGTTGATGATTATAAATTAGTCGGTAAAACGCAAGCGGAAAAATTGACGAACGCGGTAAATATTATGGCGCAGGCAGAAATAGCTGATGATTTAAGTCAGGTTGTGCTGGAAAATATTGTGGCGATTGGTTATAGCAAACGGCTGAACGGCAAGCAGCCGCAGCGGCTGGCGGGGAAATTAGCGTCTGACGCTGATATGTGTGATGCTATTGGTGCGGTCGGCATTGAGCGGGCGTTGGTTTATGCTTGTCATCACGGCGGTCGGATTTTTGACCCTGAAGTCTGGCCGAATATCAATTTGGCAGCGCACGAATATAACGCTGACGGTAATACGCATGATACCGACGGATTTATCAATCACTTCTTTGAGAAGCTGTTGAAATTGAAAGGTTTGATGTTGACTGAACCAGGACGAATAGAAGCGGAAAATCGTCATCAAATTATGGTTGATTTTCTTCGCGCCTATTTCCGCGAGAAGAATGCGTCTGACTGGAGCGAGTTTTTGGAGGAATATTTACGTAGCATCGATTAAATATTGAAGAATGGTTAGCTTTCGCTTTTTTATTGACCTGATTAGCGCTTTGTAGTTATATGAAATTATGACAAAGTATAAAATTGAACGGATTTATGAGTCGACAGCGTCAGACGATAGCTATCGTGTGCTGGTTGATCGATTGTGGCCGCGCGGAATTAGCAAAGAACGAGCTGCATTAGACGAGTGGAATAAAGAAATTGCTCCGACTGATGAATTACGCAAATGGTTTAATCACGATCCAGAAAAATTCCCGGAATTTTCTCGCCGTTATGTGAAGGAGCTGGATAATAATCCTGCGGCTGCCGAAGCAAAGAATAATTGGAGCAAGCATTCTGCTGTTACGCTGTTATATGGTGCTAAGGATACGGAACATAATCAGGCGATAGTTCTCAAAAAGTGGCTGGAAGACTAGTTAATCGCTAGAAGAACGCTTGCATAATTGCCGTGTTTAGATTGTAATGTATTTAATGAATCAAGCATTGCAAGCCAAGCTAAAAACTTTGCCGCGAACGCCCGGCGTCTATTTTCATAAGTCGGCGAGCGGCGAGGTAATTTATGTTGGCAAGGCGGCGGTTCTTAAAAACCGCGTACGTCAGTATTTTCAAGATTCGCGCGGGCGAGACAATAAAACTATGGCGCTGGTGGCAGAGATTTTTGATACTGATTGGATTGAAACTGAGAGTGAGGTTGATGCGCTGTTTTTGGAAAGCGAGATGATCAAGCGATATATGCCGCGATACAACGTTCTGTTGCGCGACGACAAATCTCAGATGTACGTTCGGATTGATATGAAAAGCGATTGGCCAACGGTCAGTTTTACGCGGAATCCTGCCGATGATGGCGCAGATTATTTTGGTCCATTTTACAATGGTTTTGCGTTAAAAAAGGCATTGCGCTATTTGAGGCGAATTTTTCCATATCTCACCCACCAAAGACGCCCCGGGCAATCAAAGTTGGATGAAGATTTGGGCTTAAGTCCGAAGATAAGTGATGGCTCGGACGCGTATAAAGCTGGTTTGCGTAAATTGATAAGTTATATCAAGGGAAATCGCAAGGCTATTGCTGTGGAGCTGGAGCGTGATATGAAAACGGCTGCGGGACTTCATGATTTTGAGCGGGCGGCAAGTTTGAGAAATAAGTTGCGTGCCATGCAAGAACTTCAGCGACGCGTTATGTTTGGCGATAAGGAGTTTTTGGATATTTCGAAAGACATGGCTCTGGCTGATTTGGCAAAACTACTTGGCTTGAAAAATATTCCAGTGCGAATTGAGGGTTATGATATTTCGCATATGAACGGACGTCAAGTCGTGGCGAGTATGGTAGTTTTTACGAATGGTGCGAGCGATCGTGCGGAATATCGCAAATTTAAGGTGAGCGAAAAAAACGACGACACCGGAAATATGTACGAGGTGATTTTTAGGCGACTTGGCGAGCGAAATATCAAAAGCTGGGGTCGTCCGGATTTGTTGTTGATTGACGGCGGAAAGGGTCAACTTTCGGCGGCGATTAAGGCAAGGGATGAGCGCGGAATAAAATTGCCGATTATTAGCATCGCTAAGCGCGAGGAAGAAATTATTATTCATAAAACTGGCTCACAAATTGATGTAACGCGCATTGAAGAGTTGCGAAAATCTATTCATCAGGATGTCGCTATTCACGAAGACAATGATGTGTATGCGGTGAATTTGCATCCTGCTCAGCGCAACGCCGGATCGCATTCAAAGAACTTACGAGGCTCTGCTATTGATGACGATTCCAGTCGGGACAATTTTACAAAAAGTTCTATTGCGACGACAGATATTGTCAAGCTTTTCCAGCGGATTCGTGACGAATCGCACCGATTTGCTGTGAGCTATCATACATCGCTGAAGCGTCAAAATCAGACGAAAAACCAACTGGAGGAAATTCCGGGAATTGGCCCAAAGACACGCGCTAAATTGTTGAGGAAGTTTGGTAGTGTGAAAAAAATTATTGAGGCGGATTATGCGGAATTGCAGGCGGAAGTTGGCTCGAAAAAGGCGAATTTGATTAAGCGCTTGTCTTAAGTTTTGGGCGACCAATCGACAATAAAGCATAAATTATATATAATAAGACTAATGAAAAGACAATTTGCAACGTTTTTGATTCGGCTAATTCTTAACTCGGTAGGCATTTGGGTTGCGGTGCGGCTGCTTGGAAATGAAACTCCGGGCGCAACTTCTGCGTGGACGTTTATGATGGCTGGGCTGATATTTTCGGTAGTGAATAGCGTATTGAAACCAATTGTTACAATTCTAGCCCTGCCGGCAATCCTATTGACATTAGGACTGTTTACCTTAATTGTGAACGGCTTTATGGTTTATATTTCATTAGCTTTGGCGCCAGGAATTTCTATGACTTTTGCGCATTCAATTATTGCCGGGATTATATTGAGTTTGGTAAACTATATTATAAGTAGCGCGCTGGTTTTGCAGCGGGAAGAAAAGGAGTAGTATGTCAATTGATACAATTTTACCGTACGTGACGCTTGGGTCTGCCGTACTGATGATTATCGCAATTTTGTTGCAGCAACGAGGCGCAAGTTTGGGTGCAGGATTCGGTTCGTCTGGGGAATTATTCACTACTCGTCGCGGATTTGATAAAAACTTGTTTGACGTAACTATTGTTTTTGCGGTGATTTTTGTGCTATCGATTTTGGCAAGTATGATTTTGCCGGGATTGCAAAAATAGGAGAATAGATTTGAGCTCGGATAATTCGTCATGGAATCGTTTTGCGCGGCTAAAAGTTTCCAGTAAAGATGTCAATAAGCGTCTGCGCAAGATTGAAAAGGGAAGCTTGCGTCATGCGCATAAATTCGTGACGTCCAGATTGGACCGTTTGTCTAATGTGCGACGTCGGGTTTCTGTTTGGATTATTCTAGTATTGGTGATGATTGGTGCCAGTGCGGTGCAGTGGCATATTTCTCGCAATTCTTTCACGACAATGGCATACACTTCTGGCGGATCATATTCTGAGGGTGTGCTGGGTCCTTTGGAAAACCTAAATCCGATTTTCGCAAAAACCAATGCTGAAAAATCTGCCGCGAAGTTGCTATTTTCAAGTTTGTATCGATATGACTCAACGGGTAATATAAAGGCTGACATGGCGGATAGCGTCAGCGTGAACGATAAAGAAACTGAATATACGGTTAAGTTGAAAAAGGGTTTGAAGTGGTCAGACGGACAAGATTTAACGGCGGATGATGTAATTTTTACATTGAAACTATTAGCGAATCCAGAAGTTGGAGCTGAGATATCTGGCTGGAAATCTATAAAATTCGAGAAAGTGTCTGACGATTCGGTGAAGTTTATCTTGCCGTCGTCATATTCGCCGTTTGTTCACGCTTTGACATTCCCGATTATCCCTAAGCATATATTAAAAGATGTTAAACTGTCGAATTTACGTGAACATGATTTTAATAAATCGCCTATATCCAGCGGTCCGTTTGCCTTTAGGTTGCTACAGAACGTAACGAGCGATGGTAGTAAAAAAGTGCTATATTTGCAGTCGAATAGCAATTATTATGGCGGCACGCCTAAGTTGGAGCGATTCCAGTTGTACGCGTATCCGACGCAGGATGATATTGCGAAAAGTTTGCGTACGCGAGAAATTACAGGAACTCCAGAATTGATTTATAACGATCAATCCGCCGAGGTAAAATCTATGTACGCCGCAGAAGCGCATTCTTTGAACAACGGAGTTTACGTGCTGTTTAATAACAATAGTCAGTTCTTGCGATCAAAAGCAGTTCGTCAGGCTTTGTCGCTCAGTGTTGATGCGTCCAAGCTACGTCAATCTTTGTCGTTGTCTACAGAGGAATTATCTGGTCCAACGCTTAATAAATTCCTGGGAAAGAGCTCGAACTCGTCTAGTTATGACGTCAAGAAAGCGAAATCTCTACTCGACGCTGAGGGCTGGAAGAGTGTGAATAATGTTCGTCAGAAGGGAAATGATAAGTTAAAGCTCAACGTAGTTGTTTTGAAGAATAGCAATTACGAAAAGGTCGCCAGGTACTTAGCTCAAGTTTGGTATGACGAGCTGAACATAGAATCGGATATTAAAGTTGTCGATCCGAACGACGCCACTCAAAATATTCTTCAGACAGTTTTGCAGCCGCGCAATTTTGATGTGCTGGTTTATGAGCTCTCCTTGGGCGGCGACCCTGATGTTTACGCCTATTGGCATTCTTCACAGGCAACCAACAATGGTTTAAATTTCTCCAATTACAATAATGCGATAGCGGACGATGCTTTGGAGAGCGGCCGATCTAAAATCTCGGCGAAGCAACGCGCTGATCGTTATGCGAAGTTCACTGCCATTTGGCAGGCAGACGCCCCGGCGATCGCCTTGTATCAGCCGAAGTTCGACTATATCCATATTCGGAACGTTAAGGCTCTCGACGCAAGTACCGAAGTTGTCAATCCCGTCGATCGCTATGTTGATGTTCAATATTGGGCGACAGAGAAAAAGTCCGTTTACAAAACCCCGTAATCAGGTATAATGATAAGTGGCTATGCGGGCGTGGCGGAATTGGTAGACGCGCTAGCTTGAGGGGCTAGTGAGCATTGCGCTCGTGGAAGTTCAAGTCTTCTCGCTCGCACCAAACATATTGCAACTATTAGACGATCTGTTCGTGATATGTTTTGCAAAATCTGATATAATAAAGGCGGTGGCGCGTTGGCGGAGCGGTTACGCAGAGGTCTGCAAAACCTTTTAGACGAGTTCGACTCTCGTACGTGCCTCCAATTTTTGATAAATAGTCCTGAGTATTGGGCTATTTTTTATTTTGCGAAATTGTACACTTTACTTAGTGAATATAGTATAATATAAGCAGTCTGGCGTGTAGGCGTCTGGACTGTATATAAATAAGCGCGAGTGGCGGAATTGGTAGACGCGAGGGACTTAAAATCCCTTGACCAAAAGTCGTGCGGGTTCGATTCCCGCCTTGCGCACCAAAGTTGTAAAGAAAGTAATATCGAATAGGAAAGGGACAAGGTAAGGGATGAGTCCATTGGTAATTGTACTTATTGTTACAGTGGTAGTTTTATTAGTACTCGTAGGAGTTGTAATCGGTGCGTACAACGGTTTAGTTGTGTTGCGCAACCGCGTAGAAGAGGCATGGAGCGACATTACTGTTCAGCTAAAGCGCCGAACTGATTTGATTCCAAATTTGGTCAACTCAGTAAAAGGCTACGCTACACACGAAAAAGAAGTGTTTGAGAAGGTCGCAGAAGCTCGCTCAGCAATTATGAATGCTGGTAGCGTGGCTGAAACTGCTAAGGCTGAAAATGCTTTGGAGGGTGCTTTGAAGAGCTTGTTTGCCGTATCTGAGGCTTACCCAGAATTGAAAGCAAACCAGAACTTCTTGCAGCTGCAACAAGAATTGGTTGACACTGAGGATAAAATCCAAGCAGCGCGCCGGTTCTACAATGGTGGCGTTCGCGACTTAAACACGAAGATTCAGACTTTCCCAACAAACATCATCGCGGGAATGTTTGGCTTCCAAGCTAAGGAATTCTTCGACGTTGAAGACCGCGCAAGCATCGAAAATCCAGTTGAAGTAAAGTTCTAATTGAATCCTGAAATGAAAATCGCTCGTCTATTTTTGGCGGGTGATTTTTGGTATAATTAACATATGTACAATGCAGTTTCTCAAAACAAACGCAACACAATATTAATTATGTCTGTGTTTGTAATAATTATTGGAATTATCGGTTTGTTTATTGGAGTGGCAACTGATAGCTATTCGCTAGCGCTCATCATTTTCATATGTGCGATATTGTATGCTTGGCTGCAATATTTTATAGCTGGCAAGTTGGCTATGATGATGACTGGCGCTCAGGAAATTAGTAAAAATGATGCTCCCGAACTTTGGCGAGTGGTGGAAAATTTGCCTATCGCTTCTGGTATGCCGATGCCGAAAGTCTATATTATCGATGATCCAGCCCCAAATGCTTTTGCGACTGGTCGCGACCCAAATCACGCTATTGTTGGTGCGACTACTGGGCTTTTGGATATTATGGACAAGCGTGAGCTGGAGGCGGTTATGGCGCATGAAATGAGTCACGTGCGAAATTACGACATCCGTGTGAGTATGATTGCTTTTGGCTTGGTTAGTGCGATTGGTCTATTTGCAGATTTGGCACTTAGAATGATGTTTTATAGTGACGATCGTGACAGGGATGTCAATCCTATCATCTACGCTTTCGGGTTGATTGTGGGTATATTGGCGCCGCTTTTGGCAACGATAACCCAGCTGGCAGTCAGTAGGCAGCGTGAATATCTGGCGGATGCTTCAGGGGTGCTATTGACACGAGACACTGAAGGGCTAGCAAGCGCGCTGGAAAAATTGCGCCAATACGGCAGACCAATGCAAAAACAAAGTTCTTCTACTGCCAATTTGTTCATGAATAATCCTTTGAAACCCGGATTTTTCTCAAAACTATTTAGTACTCATCCACCACTAGAAGACAGAATTGCAAGGTTGAGAAATAACGCAACAAAGATGTAATTATGGCAACGAAAACCTCCAAAAAACGAGTAATCAAGAATCCTAAGAAGTCAGATACTGATCATAAAAAAGGTGTATGGCCTGGTATTAAGCGTGACTTTAGCAAATTAAATCAGCAGCGGCGTAATTTTCTGCAGCGCCGACCTCACCGTAGTTTTCGGCTAACTAAGCGACGAGATTACCAACGAGATCTTAAAATTCCAGGATATTGGTCACTGACTAGTGAGGCTTGTCGTCTGGTGTGGCGAAATAAGAAGACTTTTTTGGCGTTAATTATTGTCATGTCGATATTGACGTTTGCCTTAGCTAGCGTCATGTCGCAAGATACATACCAACAACTTAAAGACGTGATGAATCAGGCTGAGTCAAATGGGTTCGGCGGAATTTATACAACAATTAGCCTATTTTCTGGTGTTGCAGTTAGCTATATTTCTGGTAGTGGAACGGCTGGTGGAAATGTGCAGCAAGCGGCGGGAATCTTTCTGGGGCTATTAACTTGGTTGTCGTCTGTTTGGCTGACGCGAGCTATTTTAATTGGTAAAAAACCGAAAATGCGCGATGGCTTATATAGTTCTGGGTCGCCCATAATTGCGCTAATAATTGTCATCGGAGTTTTCCTAATTCAAATGGTGCCGGCGGCAGTGGTGGTGATTATTTATAGTGCGCTTAATGCTTCGGGAGTGTTAAATCAAACGCCGATTCTGATGGCGGCTGGCGGTGCGGCGATTCTAATAGTGGCGATGTCTGTCTATTGGGCGACTTCTACGGTTTTTGCGATGATTATCGTAACATTGCCGGGAATGTATCCGTTTCACGCGCTGCGTTTGTCGGGTGATATTGTGACGGGGCGAAGACTAAGGATTTTGCTGAGATTTGCGTGGGCTGTTGTTCTGTCCGTGCTTTTGTGGGCGGTCGTTCTGATTCCGGTAATTCTGCTTGACGGCGCGCTGAAGGGATGGATTAGTGGTATCGACTGGCTGCCAATTGTCCCAACAACTGGCTTGATTTTACTTTACGTAACGATAATTATGATTTCTGTGTATGTTTATTTGTTCTACAGAAAGGTGGTTGAAAGTGACACCAAAAAAACCAAGAATTGACGAAATTAAAGACCTGTTAAATCGTTATAGCTACGAATATTACACCTTAGACAAGCCGAGTGTGAGCGATGCGGTTTATGATAGTCTGATGGATGAGCTGAAGAAAATTGAATCGGATCATCCGGAATTGATTACTGTCGATAGTCCTACGCAGCGAGTTGGAAATAAGCTGCTCGACGGTTTTCAAAAAGTAGAGCACACGCGCCGAATGGTCAGTTTGAATGATGTTTTTGATAAGAGTGAAGTTGAGGCGTGGATTGAGCGAACTGATAAATTGATACCAGGTCAGCGACATGAATTTTTTACGGATATAAAAATGGATGGCTTGGCGTGCGCGTTGATTTATGCCGACGGCGTATTGTCGCAAGCTGTGACACGTGGCGATAGTTTTGTTGGCGAAGATGTAACGAATAATGTTCGGACCATTAAAAACGTACCGCTTCGTCTGCGTGAAGCGGCGGGTTTTGAGAATTTTTTACATGGGCGAACTGAGATTCGTGGCGAAATTGTCATGCTGAAACGGGATTTTGAGGAGCTTAATAAAAAGCAGAAATCTCTAGGGCTGCCTGCATTTGCTAATCCGCGCAATTTGGCTGCGGGGACAATTCGTCAATTAGATCCTGCACTGGTGGCGGCGCGCCCGTTGCATTTTCGTGGATATGATGTAATTCGCGATGATGGTTCGGAAATTCCGACGAATAGTTTTGCTTACGAGGCTTTGACAGCGCTGGGGATTTCTCGTAATCAGCAGGCTAGTGTTTTTGATAATTTATCCGACGTGATGAAATTTGTTGATGAATGGAGCGACAAGCGTCATGACTTGCCGTTTAATACGGACGGGCTGGTTATTAAGATTAATGATCGAGAGATATACGACAATCTCGGGATGGTGGGTAAAAATCCGCGTGGGGCGGTGGCTTATAAGTACGCGGCTGAAGAAGCTACAACGATCGTTCGGGATATAGTCATTTCTATTGGGCGAACCGGTGCGGCGACTCCAGTGGCTGTGTTTGATCCAGTAGTGGTGGCGGGAACTACGGTGCAGCATGCCAGTTTGCATAACGCCGATGAAATTGAGCGTTTGGATATTCGACGAGGCGACACCGTGGTGATTTTTAAGGCTGGCGATATTATTCCGCAAGTTGAGAGTGTCTTGAAGGAATTGCGACCTGCAGATTCTGAGCCAATTGATTATGAAGCAGAATTAAAACGGCAATATCCGGAGTTGGAATTTGTGCGACCGGAAGGTGAAGCTGTTTACCGAGTTAAGGGCTCTAGTGGTCCGCTGATTTTGAAGCGAGCTCTGGCGCATTTCGCGTCTAAGGGTGCGCTTGATATTGATACGCTTGGCGAAAAGAATGTGGAGGTTTTAATTGACAATGGTTTGGTCGGCGATCTGGCGGATATTTTCATACTCACCAAGGACGATTTGTTGAAGTTGGATCGGTTTGCTGATATTTCTGCACAAAAGTTAATCTCGGCAATTGCTGATAAAAAACGCTCAGAATTAGAGCGATTTTTGTACGGTCTGGGAATCCGTTATATTGGCGCGCAAACGGCAATTGATTTGACGAATCATTTTGAGAGTATGGAAAATTTGGCGAAAGCGACGATCGATGACTTGCGACAAGTTGATGGCGTGGGTGAAATTGTCGCCGAATCCGTAGTGGCGTGGTTTGCTGATGAGGATAATGTAAAATTACTCAATAAATTCACCGAGCTAGGTGTCGTTCCTCGGTTCAATAAAAAATCTGGTGGTTTGAGTGGAAAAAGTTTTGTCGTCACGGGTACTCTGAAATCTATGGGACGCGACGCTGCTGCGGATAAAATTCGTAGTCTTGGTGGGGTTTTTCAAACCGCAGTTTCTAAAGATACGACATATTTGGTGGCTGGTGGTAAGGTTGGTGCTAGTAAATTGAAAAAGGCTGAGCAATACGGCACGAAAATCATTGACGAAGAAGAACTGTTAAGAATAATAGAGAACGCGAGATGAGTTAATGTATAATTTACGCATAGATAAGATTAAAAAACCGAGACTCTATTGTTTTTCTCCAGCGGTAATGTTGGCGACGTTGACAATTGAAATTATTCTGGCGATATATACTTTTTGGAAATATAAATTGAATGCTGTGACGAAGATTGTGATCATGCTGTTGATCTGTTTGGCGCTGTTTCAATGGGCTGAATATAACGTTTGTGAAGGTGCGATTCTTCTGGATAATCTCGGCTGGGCTAAGCTTGGCTATATTGCAATTACTATGCTTCCGCCCCTGGGTATTCATTTGATATATGAAATTTCTGGAGATAAGAGGCGGTGGATTCCTGTGCTTGGTTATACTTTTGCAGCAATGTTCATTAGCTATTTTCTATTGGAGACTAACGGAATTAAGTCTGGGGTTTGCCTGGGTAATTATGTGATTTTTGAAAACCAGCCGGGCGTCGGAATGTGGTATGGTTTGTATTATTACGGCCTATTATTTACAGCAATTGCTTATGCATATGTTAGGAGTAAAACCTCCAGCAAACACATTCGGCGTTCTCTAGGTTCGTTGATTGTGGGATATGTTCTATTTATGGCGCCTACGACGTTTGTCAATATCATTGATCCGTCGACTATTATCGGAATTCCGTCAATTATGTGTGGATTTGCAGTTTTGATGGCGGTAGTTTTAGCTGGGAAAGTTTTGCCAGAATGTGTAAATGAGAAATGATGCTTGTGTTTTTTTTGGTGATAATGCATAATTAAACATGAGCTGGTACGCATAGGGGCATTCTCCTATGCTTGCCAATTGAAAGACAAACACATATTCAAATATGCCCCGGGTGGGCGCGTAGCAGCTCTTCTATAATGCTTATGGTATGATATAGTTATGGTTACTGTTTCAAAAAAGAGGGAAGAAAAACTAGCAAAATTAGTGCGAGAATTTTTTGCTGTTCATCCAGATGTGAAGCTTGTGGCGATAACTGGTAGCGCTGGAAAGGCTAGTGCAAAAATAGCTATCGGTACGGTTTTGGCGCAACAATTTGATATTCAACTTCGCAATGAAGAGCCGAAGACGAAAGCTGACGTTTTCCTTCAGATGATGGGCGTGAAAATGCCTGAAAAAGGCTTGTTCAAATGGTGGAAAGTGATGCGCGCCGTAAAGAAGAGAATCAAGGCTGAAAAACCGGAAGTTCAGGTGATTGTTCAGGAGTTTAATCCAAAGGAACTTGGCTATAATGATTGGTTTAAGGCTTATGTTGTGCCGGATATTACGGTTGTAACTTCCGTGACGAATGGTAGAATGCAGGTTGAATATTCCTTGGAGGAAGTGGCGAATGAGATGATTTCGCTGGCGAATTTCTCGCGAATGGCGATGATAAATCGTGATGACATCGACGGGCGTTTTGCTAGCTTTTTGACAAATCCTAATATTACTACGTACGGAAGTGATCCGGTGGCGGAGTATAATTTTGACGATCGTAATTTTTCCCTGAAAGACGGACATCACGGCTTTATTATGTCGCCAGAAAACCCTAATGGATTAGAAGTCAATGTTAAGCTAATCGGCGAGCATAATATTCGTCCAGCGATCGTGGCGGCAGCTATTGGGTATGTGTTTGGTGAAACTGAGGAGAATATAAAAAAGGGTATAGAAAATTTGCGTCCACTGCCTGGCAGGATGAATTTGCTGAAGGGTGCGGACAATACTTGGCTGATTGATGATAGCTATAGTTCGACGCCGTTGACTGCTTTGGCGGCCTTACAGTCTTTATATCGAATTGAAACTCCGCAGCGCATTGCTGTGCTTGGCAATATGAATGGCTTAAAGGGGATTTTCGAGCAAGCTCACGCCGAGCTTGGTTCGCACTGTAGCCCAGATTTGTTGGATTGGGTTGTGACAGTTGGTGAGAAAGCTAATCAATATTTGGCTCCAGCGGCTCGTCAAAGAGGCTGTCAGGTGAAAGAATGCAAGAATGCCATCGAAGCTGGGTCTTTCGTGCGTGACAAATTGAAATCTGAAGGCGTTGCTCTGTTTAAAGGTTCGAGCGGTGGTGTATGGCTAGAGGAATCTATAAAAATTAACCTTCATAGCACCGAGGATGATAAATACTTAGTCAGGCAAACGCCGGAGTGGATTGCTAGGAAAAACCAATTTTTCTCACAGTTTAAAGATTAGTGTGATATATTGAATTCAAGGTATATAAAACAGGGGGGGTAATGGACCGAAGTAGTCAACCTACACCGCAGCTGCAATATAACGGCGTGCCGATGCAACCAAAAAAGAAGAAAACGGGATTAATAATTGGCATAGTGCTGGGAGTTATAGCTCTTATTGCTATTGTTTCTGCTGTGCTAGTTTATTTCTTGTGGTGGCAGAATCCAGAAAAGATGGTTACGGACGCCGTGTCTAATGCTATTATGGCAAAGAAGATGACTGCCGACGGTAAGGTGGTTATTGATATGCGCGACCAAGGAAAAATAGAGCTAAACGTAAAGACTGCTACTGATTCGGGAAAGTCAAAGGCGAATATTGACGCTAAGCTTAATATTAAGGGAGTTGAGAAAAATATCCCTCTTAAGGGTGATGCGGTTCTTGATAGTGACGGAACGATATACGTGAAGATAAATAACTTTAAGGATTTGTATGGCACTTTGCTTGAGGTAGTTATGGAGTCTTCGTCTGGCGGAAACCTATCAAGATCTCAAATAGAAACTTACCGTGATCAGACATTGGAGAAGATGGGTTCTGAGATAGATAAAATGAGCGACACGTGGATGAAGATTTCTCCAGATGAAATTGGTAGTGAATACAAGTGTGGAATTAACACTCTGAAGAAAATCCAAAGTGACGAAAGTGCACGTAAGGAATTGGCTCAGATTTATCAAAAGAATAGTTTATTCACCATAAAAGATTCAAAGATTAGTGATCGTAACGGCGGACGCGGCTTTGAATTGCAAGGTAATAATAAATCTAATTCGTCAAAATTTGAGGAAGAGTTTAAGAATTCATCAGTCGGCAAGGCGCTCGGTAAGTGCGGAAAATCGAATGGCTACGATAGTAATGACGAATCGACATCTATTGACGAATCTTCATTGAAGGTGTGGGTTGATAGGTCATCTCATGAACTGAAGGCTGTAGAGCTTAAGGGTAATGATAAGAAGGCTTCTGTAGAAATTTCATTTGACATCAATGTGAATAAATCTGAAGAAATCAAGATTCCTTCGAGTGCTGAAAGCTTGAAAGAGTTTGTAGAAGGTTTTATGAGCGGATATTCGAGCGGATTGTCATCAACCTCGACCAGACGATAGCTTAATTGCCTAATAATAATCCCGTTCGTAATGAGCGGGATTATTTGCTATAATTACAGATATGAGACGCTATAATCCGACAGAAATTGAACAAAAATGGCAAAACAAATGGGAGGCTGACGGTACTTACGCGGTTGATTTTAACGACACGACTCGGCCGAAATATTACAGTTTGAGTATGCTTCCGGGGATTACGGGGGCTGGAATTCACATTGGACATGGTCGTACTTTTCAATTTGCTGATATCAAGGCGCGATTCAAGCGTCAGCAGGGCTATAATGTCTATCATCCAATCGGCTGGGATAGCTTTGGTTTGCCGGTTGAAAATTACGCTATTAAAGTCGGAAAAACGCCACGTATAGCGCACGATGAAGCGAAGGTTCATTTTAAGAAGCAATTGAAGCGACTTGGGTTCAGTTATGATTGGACAAAAGAAATTTCTACAGCCGATCCAGAATATTACAAATGGACTCAGTGGATTTTTACGCAATTATATAAGCACGATTTGGCATATCAAAAAGAACAGCCGCAATGGTGGTGTGAAACTGATAACACAGTGCTTGCTAACGAACAGGTTGAAGGTGGCAAATGTTGGCGCTGTGGCAATCCTGTAACCAAGCGCAACCTCAAGCAGTGGTTCTTTCGAATTACGGCGTATGCAGATGAAATTTTAGAGGCAACCGATGCGCTTGATTGGACGGAAATGGTTAAAACCATGCAGAAGAATTGGATTGGTCGATCAGTTGGTGCGGAAGTTGAGTTTGCGGTTAGCGGTCAAAATTCCAAGATTACAGTTTTCACAACTCGTCCTGACACGTTATTCGGCGCGACGTATGTAGCTTTGGCGCCGGAGCATCCTCTGATTTCTCAGTTGGTCAATTCTGATACGCGCGAAAAGGTTGAAGCGTACGTCCAAGCTTCGCAACAAAAATCCGATGTTGAACGTCAAGAGAATAAAGAGAAAACAGGCGTATTTACTGGCAGTTATGTCATAAACCCAGTTAATGGTCAAAAATTGCCAATCTGGGTGGCGGATTATGTTTTGGGCGGCTATGGAACCGGCGCAGTCATGGCTGTGCCAGCGCACGACGAGCGCGATTTTGCGTTTGCCGAGAAGTTTGACTTGCCGATTATCCAGGTTATTGATAAGCCTGAGCATTCAGCCGATGCTGGCTGTTATTCTGGGGAAGGTGAGTTGATAAATTCCGGTCAATTCAACGGGACCAGGAGTGAGGATGCTCGCGAGCAAATTGTTGCGTGGCTGGAGCAGCAGAATTCTGGGCGAAGTAAAACCACGTATAAAATGCGCGATTGGTTGATTTCTCGTCAGCGCTATTGGGGCGCTCCAATTCCAATTGTTCATGTTGATGGTCGTTCGCCAATTGCCGTGGCTGATGAATGCTTGCCGGTGATTTTGCCAGAGGTGGAGAACTTTAAGCCAACGGGCGGTAATACTTCCGTTTTGGCCCAGGTTGATAATTGGGTGCGAGTCTGGGTGGATGTTGAAACTGGAAAAACTGTACCGATTACAGAAATTAAGCCTGACGGTGACAATTGGGTAGAAGGTCGACGTGAGACTGACACTTTGGATGGCTATGCTTGCTCTAGCTGGTATTTCTTACGATATCTCGACCCGCACAATGATAATGAAGCATGGAATCCTGAGAGAATTAACCATTGGATGCCGGTTGATTATTACAATGGCGCCGACCACGCCGTGGCTCACTTGCTATACAGTCGTTTTTGGATGCGATTTTTCTATAAGCTCGGCCTCGTTCCGACTCCAGAACCTTTTAAGCGAATGATGTACAATGCTTACATTATGGCCCCAGACGGTCAGAAAATGTCCAAGTCCAAGGGTAATGTTATTGATCCGATGGAGATTATGGATAGTGGATATGGCGCTGATGCGTTGCGAGTTTACGAAATGTTCATTGCTCCTTATGACATGGATGCGCCATGGGATCCTCGTGGTGTTCCGGGAACTTATCGATTCTTAAATCGAGCATGGAACTTGGTTCAGGAGTTCGTTGATAAGAATTCAAACGACTCTCTTGGCGCGAATGAAAAAACAGCTCAAGAATTATTGCGACTAACTCATTTGACGATTAAAAAAGTTACTCGCGATATTGAAGATGAGAAGTTTAACACGGCCGTGGCTTCGATGATGGAAATGGTCAATGGTCTGTATAAGATAAAAGAATCGCAAGGAATTGACATATCGGATGAATGGCGATTTGCATTAGAAAGTTTGATTCAGATTTTGGCACCTTTTGCTCCGCATATTACAGAGGAATTGTGGCATGAAATGGGTCATGATGATACGGTTCACGTTGGTCACTGGCCAAAGTGGGATGAAAAATATCTAAAGAGTAGCGTGATGACTATTATAGTTCAGGTGAATGGCAAGCTTCGTGCGAAACTTGAACTGCCGAGTGATATGGACAAGCAGGGTGTTGAAGCGGCAGCCCTAGCTGACGAAAATGTCCAGAAATTCACAAACAATAAACCACCTAAAAAGATGGTTTATGTTCCAGGCAAGCTGGTGAATATTGTGGTTTAGAAAACGGTCTATTTAGATTTGTCTTCTATTTTCGTTATAGCTATGCTTGGCTGTCCGTCACCGTTTATGTCACCTATGGCGATGTTGACGGTAGATCCTGGTTGGATCTCTGAGTCGCCAGTCTTGTTTTTGTAGAGATCTTTCATGTAGACAGCAGTTTCGTATATAGAGCTTCTTGCCTCATTAGGGTCTATCTTATTTTCAGGATTTTTCTCGTTGTATTCTTCCATGGCTGTTTCAGCCACCGAAGTCGGATTTTCTCCCTCTTTGAGCGTGACAGTGTGAATTTCTGTGTCTTCTGGCAGCTCCGTGATGACTCCATTGCTGTAATTCTCTACAACTTGAGCTACTTGGTGTGCAGGGCTTGGTCCTTTTTCTGGTGATTTAGGACTATGAAATAAGCCTAGGACGCCCGCAGCTCCAGTTAATCCTAACGTGGCTAATACTACTGCACCGACTTTAGCTACAGATTTTGGTATTTCTATTACAGGTCTGCCATCTTCATTATTACTTTGTGATGTAAATCGTTCCGTGTTCATATTTGCTATATTACCATAAACGACATAAAAAGTCAATATTATTATCTAATTTGCAGGCAAGCTCTTGAGATTGTCCAATAAAAAAGGTATAATGGTACGTAAGTTTTATGACAACCTAAAAGAGGAGAATAAATTATGGCACAACCTAAGAAACAGAGTAGCCCACGTAAAACTGGTCTTCGTCGCAGCCACTTGGTATTAAAATTGGCACGTCGCGTTAACGCAACTTCACCAGTTAAGGTGAAGACAACCAAGCGTGAAACCGGTAAAACAACAAAATAATAATTACGAACAGGACGCTTAATAATGGCATCAAACCGTCATTTGGGACGAATTGTCGCACTGCAAACACTTTATGAACATGAATTTCGCAAAGAGGTTGGTGATAGCGATGTTGACTATAAGACTATTTTAAAGCGTAATTTGGCTGAATATAAATCATCGGTTGACGATATTGAATTTATCGATAATTTGATTAGCGGCGTACTTTCGACGCAGAGTCAATTGGACGAGAAATTGCAACCATTGGCGCCAGAATGGCCTATTAGTCAGTTGCCGCGAATTGATCGGGCGGTACTTAGAATTGGTTTATATGAATTGCTATATTGTGCAGATACCGTTCCGCCAAAAGTGGTGATTAACGAAGCGGTAGAATTAGCGAAAGCGTTCGGTTCGGATAACTCGGGTAAGTTTGTGAATGGCGTGCTTGGCACGGCACTCCGTACTCTCGTGGAGGAGTCCGACAGTGAGAACAAGCAACTTTGATAAGATAAAAAAATATTTTGGTGGCAGCAAGAAACCATTGATTCAGGAAATTGTACGCGAGCCAACTGCTGGTGGTGTGATTTTTCGTCGTAATAAAAAGGGCGAGGCAGAGTTTTTGCTATATCAAGACGCTCGCGACCGCTGGACAATTCCCAAAGGGCACATTGAGCCAGGTGAAACAGCTCAGGTGACGGCTCGTAGGGAAATCGGCGAGGAAACTGGGCTGAAGAAAATTGAACTTCACGGCTGGCTGGGCAAGGTGAATTTTCGCTATCGTCGAATTGATAAATTGGTATTGATGACAACGCAAGTTTATCTGGTTAAGGCGCTGGATCCTAATGAGAAACTCCAAAAGGAGGAATGGATGAATGGTCTTAAATGGTTCAGTTTTCATGAGGCGCTGGATGAGGTTGAATATGAAGATATTGGCAAGCTGATTCTTTTGGCGATGAAACGAATTAGACAGGAGAACTTATAAATGAACGGAATGAACACTGCGCCATATCAAGATTTTGCGCGCGAAAAATTAGGTTTTGAATTTACGAATTTGGATTTGCTGATTACAGCTTTGACTCACCGTAGTTATGTGAATGAGCATCGAAAATCCGTCCATCATCACAATGAGCGCTTGGAATTTTTAGGTGATGCGGTTTTGGAATTGGCGGTAACGGAATATTTGTTTACGCATTTTTCTGAGCCAGAGGGAATTTTGACTGCTTGGCGGGCGGCTTTGGTGCGAACGGAAAGTATTGGCGATGCTGGTGATAAATTGGGTTATGGTCCGTTGATTCGTATGTCAAAGGGCGAGAAGAACGGCTCGGATAGGGCGCATTTACAGATTTTAGCTAATGCGTTTGAGGCGGTAATCGGCGCGATTTATTTGGAGCGTGGCTTTGACGATGCTCGTGATTTTATTCACAAGCATATAATTGTTAAGTTGGATGGAATTTTGGAGTCGGGCAGTTGGCGTGATCCGAAGTCATATTTGCAGGAGATTTCTCAGCGAGTTGACAATCAAACGCCGGTATATAAAGTCCTGAGCGAAGAAGGCCCAGATCACGATAAAGTCTTTACCCTTGGGGTTTTTGTTGGCGATAATATGATGGGGCGAGGCATTGGTCCATCTAAGCAAGTTGCCCAACAGCAAGCTGCTCGTGCTGCAATTGCTAAATATAAAGAATCTGGCGAGAAATAATTAAAGTTTGCACGGCGTAAACTGCTCGTGTATAATGAAAATACAGTTTAATTCCAGGAGGAGGGGCAGAATGTCAACAATAGATCAGCAGTTTGTAGAATATACTGTAAAGGCGTTGGTTGGACATCCAGAAGACGTCGTAGTAGACCGAACGATTGATGAAAAGGGCGTTTTACTAACATTGACAGTTAATCCAGCAGATCTGGGCCGAGTTATTGGTAAGCGCGGTAGTACGGCACAGAGCTTGCGCACGCTTCTACGAGCTTTGGGCGCAAAGAATGACGCTCGATATAACCTGAAGATTGTTAACAATGATGGTTTTTCTGGCGCACGCGAAGAAAATGATTATAACGGTAATGCTTCTGTGGATAACTCAACAGATGAAACTGTGGAAAATGAATCATCTTACGCAGAAAACACCAGAAAAGAGCTTGCAGAACTCGACGATCTTGATATATAATTAAAACCAGTTCAAGCACAGACATTATGCGAGAACAGCTCTATGCGAGACAATGGGTAACCATTGAGAGCCTTATTTGTGCTAAAAAACCGTCCTTATTGGGGCGGTTTTTTGGTGGGGAATAATTTCTGTAAAAAGACATGAAAATAGCCCGCCGAGAGGCTCGAGCCTATCAAGGCGAGCTATTTTCGGCGGGCGTTAAGCCCTAGTTGCGGGAGCAAATGCTCCACGCCGGATGCACGTTGTCCCAGAGTTCGTAATCGCTGTTCTCCCTCCGCTGTGGGAGGAGTTTGCGACACTCCTCGGTGTCATAAATCCTCCGCAGACAGACCTCAGGGGAGGCGTGCTTAAGAAAGACGTTCGTAAGCTCGCTTCCGACAACTTCATTGAGGAAGTCGTACAGATAAATTTCGGGATGACCTTCCCAAGAGATCTCCCCAAATTACTGGTCGAGCTGGACAGACTCTTTGTCCCTCTTGTCGAAATCACACCATTCGGTGCCGTCGTAGACGGTGATGGTGCAGTTATCGTACAGAGAATTAAGAGTCACTCCATAGCCATCATCCGCCCACCAAATGGCGCTGACCTCGGACCCGAGGAGGACCTCAAATGCCGCTTCCTCCGACTGCTCGCTGGAGGCGTTTGGCTCCATAGAGACCAAGGCGGTGATAGTGATGGATACATGCCCGTCGGGTGCTTCCTCCACGACAGAGTAAGCTAGCAGTCCGCATTCCGCGAGCGTCATTTCCCATGATTCAGCGTCCTTGTGCATGACAATTCCTTCCTGCATAGGGGCTACCTTCACTCGGTTGAGTAAAAGCTGATATATATATCATACCTGGACAAAAAAGTCAACACTTGCTACACTGTAACAGATGAGAAAGTTTCAAGTAATTACGCTTTTCCCAGAAATGACGACGGGAGTTTTTAATAATTCCATGATGTGGAAGGCGCAAAAAGACGGTATCGTGGAACTTACGACGGTGAACCTGCGGGAGTTTGGTTTGGGTCCTCGTCATCAGGTTGACGATACTCCTTATGGCGGCGGCGACGGGATGCTTCTTATGGTTGAGCCGTTATGGAAAGCGGTAGAATTTGCAAAATCTCAGGATGAAACAGCGAAGGTGGTGCTGATGAGTCCGCGCGGGCAGCGCTGGAAGCAGGCTAAAGCCCAGAAAGAAGCCGATGATGATAGGGGTGTGATATTTATTTGTGGGCGATACGAGGGTGTTGATGAGCGAATTTTAGAACTAGTTGATGAGCAATGGAGTATTGGCGATTTTGTGCTGACGGGTGGAGAGCTGGTGGCAATGATGATGATTGATTCTATTGTTAGGTTGATTCCTGGAGTTTTGGGCGGCGAAAAGTCTGCGGAAATTGAAAGTTTTTCAGATGGAGAAACGCTGGAATTTCCGCAATATACACGACCTGAGGAGTTTAAAGGTTTACGCGTGCCGGATGTTTTATTGAGCGGACATCACGGAAAAATTGCCGAGTGGCGCGCTGAACAATCGCGGATATTGACCAATAAAAATACCCCATAGAGACGGGGTATTTTAAGTTGTGGTGGATTTGTCGTAGAGCGAAAGGTACTGTTTATGGTGTTTATTTTTGTAACGTTCGCTGATTTAACTTTATGACGTTTTTATAAAAAGTGCAAGTGCTTTCGTAAAAAATACAACAAGCTTGAGCTTTTTTGACGCGCAAGCTATACTGAAATTATGTCTAGAAAAGTGAATAAAATTGTTAAATTGACTACAGGAATATTAATAATTGTGCCATTATTATGTCAATTATTTACGTTTGAGAAGTTTTCTGCGGTCATTACTTATGCGGGGATTCCGTCATCTTTAAGTCTTTCGATTGCGATAATATTGGTGGTTGTTGAGCTAACGTCGTTGCCATTTTTAATTGATATGGATATGCCAAAAAGAATTACTCTAACGAGCAGAATGGCTGGTTTTTTGAGTTTGGGGATTATGACGGTAATTAGCTTTTTGGCGTTTGCGAACGGGCATGCGGCAGTGATATTTGGTGCTACGATAAAGAACGTGAATAGTGTGGCTGCGATTTTTTTGGTATTCGTGATGTGGTCTTTGTTGATCTGTGTAAATTTATCAACGAAAAAAACAGCCAAATAATTGGCTGCTAAATTTCAAACTTGGCTGGGATGGAGGGATTCGAACCCCCGAATGGCGGGACCAGAACCCGCTGCCTTACCACTTGGCGACATCCCAACGGCAAACATAATTGTACTATAGAAAAATGATTTCCGCAAGCGTTTACTGACCAGCATTGACGCGATATACTTATAGTATGGATTTGCAATGGATTGTGAAGCTAATTGCTGACGGGCTGGTAATACCGGTTGTGTTAATTGGTGCGTATGCGCTGATAAAATTGGTTCCAAATAAAGAGAAATATCAAGTTTATAGCCAAGTGTTGATGGCTGGTTTGACTGCTTACGTGGCGGCAAAAATTATCGGGTCAATTTATCAACCAGATCAAATGCGCCCGTTCGAGATTCTGGGTGTGTCTGCCGGCGCGTCATTCCTTAATAATCCGGGTTTTCCGTCCGATCACGCGTTATTTACAATGGCGATTACTTTGGCGGTATTTTTCGGAGCGAAGAGTTGGCGGCTGGCCGTTATTTGTTTGATTATGACAATCTTAATATGTGTCGGTCGGGTTATTGCTCTGGTGCATACACCGCTTGACGTTGTTGGCGGATTATTGATTGCTTGCGTAGGGGTTGTTTGGTATAAACCGATGAATCTCCTGAAAAAGCATAATATTTAAGCATATACATTTGCAATATTGACAAGTTTACGTTACAATTTACGTATGAAATTATTGTCAGCTATTTTCCGTGAAGAAATATCAGATTACACATATCCATTTTCAAGGCGAGTTTTCTTGAGGATTTTGGCGATTTTAGTTGCTAGCGGCGTGGCTATCTGGTTGCTGGCGCTTGCGTTTGATAAATTTATGATTACGCCTGTATTTTGCGCGAACGCTGAGCATATTTCTATTTGCGCAAATAGCACGAGCATTGCATCTTACGTCGCGCTGGTTTTGGCGGGAATTATGTTGGTGCCGGTGTTGGCGGTATTTGGCATTAAGCGACCTCTATTGGTGGTAATCGCGGCAACTGTGTCGTTGTGGGGCGCTACATTATGGGCTGGCGGATCTTGGATTTTGTCATTGCTATGGGTAGTTTTGGCGACAGTTTTGATATATTTGTCGTTAATCTGGTTGAATAGAATTCGTGGCAACGGCGCAGCAATTTTATTTATGACTTTATTCGCAATCTTAGCACGAGTTGTCTTAGCATTATAATCACTGTACACTAAGTGTATGGAAATCATTATCATTATTCTCTTAATTGTTATTACTATTGGTTTGGGTGCGACTTTATTTGTCTTGCAATCAAAAATCAGCGAGCTAAAAAATCAATCATCCGTCGAGCTAATTAAAACCGATGTCGTGGAATTGGGGCGAACTATTGCGAAACTGAACGAATCCGTTAGCGATAAGCTGGAGCGAAGTAATGCGCAAGTCCAAACTTCCGTACAGAAACAATTGTCAGAAAGCGCGAAGTTGGTGGCTGATGTGACGCGGCGATTGGCAAAATTGGATGAGACCAATAAGCGCGTGGTTGATGTGGCGACCGATCTTAAAACCTTGCAAAACGTGTTGCAAAATCCAAAGCAGCGTGGCGTTTTTGGGGAGTTTTATCTGGAGAGTGTGTTGGATAACGTTTTGCCAGCCAAGCAATATCAAATGCAATATCGCTTCAAGGACGGTGAAATTGTTGACGCGGTTATTTTTTTGGACAAGGGTCAAATATTGCCGGTGGACAGTAAGTTTTCTTTGGAGAATTACAATCGGATGATTAACGCCGAGACAAAATCTGAGCGTGAAATGTGGCTAAATAAGGTGAAGGCTGACCTTAAGGGGCGAATCGACGAAACTAGTAAATATATTCGTCCGCGCGAAAACACAATGGACTTTGCTTTTATGTTTATTCCTAGCGAATCTTTGTATTACGATCTTCTGATTAATAATGTCGGCCAGGGCGGTTCGAGTCGCGATCTGATTGAATATGCGTTCCGAGACAAGCGAGTGATTATTGTTAGTCCGACGAGTTTTCTGGCGTACCTACAGACTGTTCTTCAGGGGCTTCGTAGTCTACAGATTGAGGAGCAAGCTAAGGATATTCAGGTTCGAGTTGGTCAATTGGGTGTTCATATTAAAAAGTTTGACGAGCTGATGACGAAAATGGGTAAGAGTCTTAGTACGACCGTTGGTCATTATAACAATACGTACAAGGAACTGGGGAAGATCGATAAGGATGTCGTGCGAATTTCTGGCGGCGATAATCAAGCGCAGCCGGAGCTGATTGATCGGCCGACTCAGGAAGATTGACATAAAAAATACCCCGCCGATTAAGCGGGATATTTTATTGTGAAGTTATAATCTATTCTTCGTCTTTGTTTCGGTAATTGACGAGTAGAAATAGGTTGCCACCTAATGCTGCGCCGATTAGGGTAGCGGCAATTACTTCCAGGCTAAAGCGTGAATAGCTTTTTTCACCTTCAGCTGGTAATACTCCGTTGCTGCGTAGTTGAGAGTCAGTTTTCTCTGTAACAGCCAAAGAAACTGCTGGGTTCAAAGTTGCGCCTGAGATGTAGATTTCGCGTGGATAAGTACGGCCGTTTTTCTCAGTTTGAGTAGTGCTTTGATCTTTTTGGATTTTTGCAATAGCAGTACTTTTAATGTACGAAGAGATTGAGCCAGATACGACAAGACCAATCATCAACGCTAAGCCAATTCCAAAAGCTTGACCAGCTGCTTTGATTTCTTTGCGCTGTAATACTGCGGCGATGCCAAATACAAAAACTGCAGTGCCGACTAATTCCATCGCGAAGATACTCCAAGAGAACGCAGTGAATTGGTCGAAGCTTAGGGCGAATCCGCCGTTTGTTAATGAACCGACAAGCACGATAGCCGCCATTGCACCGAGGAATTGTGCGCCCCAGTAAAATGGTACAAGTATGGTCTTTAGTTTACGCATCGTCCATAGACCAAACGTGACAGCTGGGTTTACGTGTGCGCCAGAAATGTTGCCGATAATTGCAACGATGAACATCAATGCAAAACCGACATACATCGATGACAAAATATCTGATGCGAATAATGCGGCAAGTGTCAAAATGAACGTGCCGATAACTTCCGCAATGACGATGTTAATTAAGTTGTTTGGTAATTTAGAATCTAGTTTGACACGCTTGCTTTTAGCGGTAGATTCAGTAACGACGTACTTGACGGTCGTTTTGGTTTCAGTCTTAGCGGCAGTGGTTTTCTTTTCTGCGGCTTTAACTGGGGCTTTCTTTGAAGTTTTCTTCGTAGCCATATTCCCTCCTTAAAGTAATATCACGACTATTATAACATAATTTGCTATACTGTAGTTATGGGATTATTTGTAAATCAACAGGATCAGCGCAGTGAATTGCAAGAGCGAATTGCGGCGGAATTAAGAGAGAAGGCGAAGGCTTCGAATTTGCAAGAAAAGGCAACTATGGACGGTGTCGATGACATAAGATATTTGGAAGGCACGAAACAGACGACGACTTTGGCGTGGGCGTGGATTTTAATTGCTATTATGGCTGGTGCGGTGATTGTAATGTTTTTAATGCAAGGACGATAAAATGGTTGACTTAGACGAATTGAGAAGAGAAATAGTTTTGGCGGTTTCGCAATCCAAGTCTCCGCGTGAGTTTTTACGTGATCGACGACTTAGGGAATTGTACGATCAAATCAAATCGTTGCCGCCAGTTGAGCGTGGTCCATTTGGTAAGCAGATTAACGAGTTGAAGCAAGCTGTCGAACAGGCTATTGATGTGCGATTGGAAGAGCTGGAAAAAGTTGACTTGAAACCGATTGACGTTACGGCGCCGATGGATGTGAATTCGTCCAAGCCTGAACTTTTGCCGAGCGAACAAGGCACGATTCATCCGCTGAGCGCTGAAATTGAGCGCATTTCTGAGATCTTTAATCGCATGGGTTTTGTCACGGAAGAATCCAGAGAGATTGACGATCAATTCCATATGTTTGAAAGTCTGAATTTTCCAAAAGGTCATCCAGCGCGTGACGATTATGATACGTTTATGACCGAGGAAACTGATTCTAATGGCGATCGTTTGATTGCTCCGGCGCATACGTCGACTATGCAAAATCGTGTGCTAATGAAATATCGCGACAATCTGGAAAAAGGCGAGGCTATTGCCGCTATCGTTCCTGATCGTGTTTTCCGCAACGAAGATTTGGATGCGCGCCACGAGCATACGTTTTATCAAGTCGAAGGCGTGTACGTTTCACGCCGAGTTAATGTTGGCAATTTGATTGCTACATTGCAAGAGTTTTTGCAGGAATATTACGGCAAGAAACTTGACGTCCGCGTTAATCCATTTTACTTTCCGTTCACCGAGCCTAGCTTCGAGTTTGCGTTAAGTTGTCCGTTTTGTGAAGGAAAAAATCCTGATTGTAAAGTCTGCTCTGGTGAAGGTTGGATTGAGTTATTGGGCTGCGGAATGATTCATCCAAATGTCCTTCGGGCGGCACAAATTGATCCGAATGAATATACGGGATTTGCTTTTGGTTGCGGAATCGACCGCTTGGTTATGATGAAATATGGAATCGAAGATGTCCGTCATTTTGAAAGTGGTAAATTGGACTTTTTGGAACAATTTTAAGCAATATGAAACTTCGACAGATTAAGGATTTTTTATACAAGAATCGTCTTCAGGCGCTCTGTATTCTTAATGGTGTCGTTTTGGCTGTGGGCTTGATCGTGGCGATGCTGCTTTCTGATGATACTCGGTGGACGAACTGGAGTTTGAGCAGATTGGGCGAAACCACCTCGAATCGTTTGTCTGCATTTTCGTTCAATTCGGGAGTGTTTTTATCTGGTCTGATTATGGCGACGATTGGGTTTTTTATGAATCGTGGTTATCTTAAACTTGGTCAAATTCGCTCTGCTCGGATATCTGGTTGGATACTTTCATTGTTTGCGATTTGTATGATAGGAGTGGCGCTTTGCCCGAACGATACGATGCACGCGGCGCATTTTGTTTTCTCGCGTGGCATCGTGATATTGATGGTGCTTTTAATGTTTATTTTGCCATCGAGTTTGAGCTATTTAACTCATCGTGAGCGAATCTCATCTTTCAGTTTTCCGATTTTTGCGGCAATTATAGCGGCGCAAGGTTACGCAATGGGCAAGTTTTGGTTTGTGATAGTAGAAGTTTTATTGGGGATTTTTGCGACGATATGGCTAGTCCTGGTTTGTCGTAGAATGGAACTTAAATTGTCCGACCTGAAAACTTCATAAAATGCTATAATTACTTCAAAAGGAGTAATTATGAATCACACAATTTTTGACGACATCGTATCTGGAAAAATGAAATCTTGGAAGATTTGGGAAGATGATAAATTCCTAGCATTTTTAACACCGTTTCCGAACACGCCAGGTTTTACTGTGGTGATTCCGAAGCATAATCCGGGCGATTACGTATTTTCTTTGGATGACAATTTATATTCCGAAATGATGCTGGCAGTGAAAAAGGTTGCTGGTATTTTGAAAGCGGTAAGTTGGACTTTTTGGAACAGTTTTAAGGAGCTATTACACACGATAATAGTAGTAGCTCAAAAACCTGTAATAAAAGGGGCAGTTCTGTGTGCCGATAGAGAATTTGTTGCAGCGAGAGAGATCGCTAAAAAAGATAGGAGGAGGTAAAATGGATACACAACAATTTGACGCGCTCATCATTGGTTTTGGCAAAGCTGGCAAAACATTGGCGGTAGCGCTGGCAAATGCGGGAAAAAAGGTAGCACTAGTGGAGCGGTCGCCAAAGATGTATGGCGGCACCTGTATTAATATTGCTTGTATTCCTACTAAGGTGCTAGTCAATGCAGCCGAACATCATCAAAGTTTTGATGAGGCGATGGCACATAAGACAACAGTGGTAGCGCGGTTGAATGAGAAGAACTATCATATGCTTGCGGATCGTGAAACAGTGAGCGTCATTGAGGGTGAGGCGTCGTTCGTAGATGATCGTACTGTGAAGGTTGTGGCGGGTAACGACGAGCTAGTAGTCAGTGCACCGCAGATTTTTATTAACACCGGTGCGGAATCAATCATCCCAGATATTCCAGGTGTTGATAAGCCGTTTGTGTATACCAGTACTGAATTGCTGGATAGAATGACGCAGCCAAAACAGCTAGCTATCATTGGTGGCGGTTATATTGGGTTAGAATTTGCCTCAACTTATGCCAAACTTGGTACAAAAGTAACAGTATTTGAGAGGGGCGATGCTCTGCTTGCACGTGAAGATCCAGCAATTGCTCGGGCTGCTACTGAAGCATTGCAGGCACAGGGTATTGAGATTGTGTTTAGTGTGGATGTGACAGCGATTGAGGGTGAGTCTACTGCGACGATTCGCACAGTAAATCATGATGATTACGCTGGTTATGATGCGGTTTTGATGGCTACGGGCCGTCGCCCGGCAACGATGAGCTTGAATTTACCAGCTGCTGGTGTAGCGACGGATGAGCGCGGGGCAATTGTGGTTGATGAAACACTTCGCACTAGTCGGTCGCATATTTGGGCAATGGGCGATGTAACGGGCGGGCCACAATTTACCTATGCGTCGCTGGACGATTTTCGGATTGTGAGAAGCCAGTTGCTGGGCGATGGTCTGTACACTCGCGCCAAACAAAAAACTTTGCCGTACGCGGTCTTTATGCAAACGCCGCTAGGTCGGGTGGGTATGACAGAGGCTGAGGCGCGTGCGACGGGGCGCGAAATTATCGTAAAAGAGCTGCCTGCTATGGCGATTCCACGCCTGCATGTTGATAATGCTACAACAGGATTGCTGCGTGCGGTGATTGATGCAAACACTGAACAAATTTTGGGTGCTAGTTTATTGTGTCGTAACTCACCAGAAGTCATTAATATTATCAAAACTGTAATGGATAATGACCTGCCATATACTGTGCTGCGTGACCAAATATTCACTCATCCAACGGTGAGTGAGGCATTAAACGATTTATTTGCATAAAGGAGCAATTATGAATCACACAATTTTTGACGACATCGTATCTGGAAAAATGAAATCTTGGAAGATTTGGGAAGATGAGAAATTCCTAGCATTCTTAACACCGTTTCCGAATACGCCGGGCTTTACCGTGGTGATTCCGAAGCAGAATCCGGGCGATTACGTATTTTCTTTGGACGATAATTTATATTCCGAAATGATGCTGGCAGTGAAAAAGGTTGCTGGTATTTTAGAAAAAGCATTTGACACTCCACGAGTAGCGCTGATTTTTGAAGGCACGGGCGTAGCGCATGTGCACGCTAAATTGATGCCGCTTCATGGTGATTTGGCAAAGGGAATTGGTTCGCCAGTGTCGCACGAGCAAGCGTTTTATGAGGAATATCCTGGCTGGTTAACCACGGCTGACGGTCCAAAAATGGATGATGCTCAATTGGATGAAATTCAAGCGCGAATTTTAGCCATGCAAGGTAAATAGGATAGCTAGTTCGTCTCTAATTTTACGTCTTTTCCTTCGTACATATCCAAATAGAACGGATATAATTTGTCGGCGTACTTTTTAACCTCGTCTTGGTTTAAGGCTACAATGTCGTGACCGATGCCAAATGAAGCCGGAATTGAATAATATTGGAATTTGGCGCCAGAAGCTGCAGCCATTTGCTTAGGTATGTTGACCGCGAGATTTTTATCAATTGCGGTGTCGTTTTCGCTCGTTACAACCCCGACGTATTTTAATCCTGGAGCTTTTAGGTCGGATTTATAGTTCTTGGCGATTATTATATATTTTCCAAGAGCGCGATATGACAAATTGCTACCCGTGAACGAATCTGGAAGAATATTACGTCCGTAAAGATTTCGTAAAAGCGGAATTTTCCAGGAAGGAGTTTCCGACGCTGAAGGCTGATAAAAAGGTGATAGAAGTAGCGCTCGTGATATGGTTTGGCTATTGTGCTGAGTAATCCAGGTCGCCATATTTGCGCCGCCAGAAAGTCCGACAACTCCCGTTTCGTCGCCCAAACCACTAATTATGCTGGTGCTGGAGTTCATAAATTGCGCCATTGCTGGAATGGTGATTTCTCCGTGTCGTTTGTTATCTGTTAGACCGTGGCTGGGGACGCGGGGAATATAGACGTTATAGCCGGCATTAAAAAAGGTGTTGCCTAGGTCTGCGAATTGCTGTGGGCATGCGCTTACGCCGTGAATCATCATGACGGCTTTGGCGGTTTTTTTGTCGTGGGTTTTAATAATCGATCGACATTCTGGTCTAACGTCGGTATTTGAAGTGTCTTCGCTAACAGTGCGATTTGCAGCGGCGATGGCGTCGTTGTAGCTCAATTTTTCAGAGCTTGAAGATTGCAATTGCTTGGATGCTGCTGGCCAAAAGAAAGCTGCGGCTGCAAGTAAGGCAATTATAACGACAATTGAGCAGACTACCCAAATAGTAATTTTTATGATGCGATTTTTTCGTGAAGTGTCCATGAGTATATTATATTGGTTGCGAGTGGAGTTGTGAAGTTTTGTAACGATCTTCTTAATAGTCCATACAAATGTCTCTATAAGGCCGCGTCGCAATTTCCATTGAATCCAGGCCGAGTTTGGTTTCAATGTTACTAATCATCATCAGTGCGCTAGCCTCATCATCTGACAAAACCTCAACTTCCACGAAAGTTCCGGCGTCTTTGATTTCGTCGATAGCTACCGTTGCCTGCGGAAAATCAGAGGACTGAAACGAGCGACGATATTTGTTGACCTCGACCAGTTGTATCATACCGAGGTTTGCCAGCAGCTGCTTGGCGGTTGCCGCATCTTCAGGCTGAATTGGCAGGTTTGTCTCGGGCTTGATGATTACATTATTTTCCGTATGCGTCGCAGCGGCCGTTGCTGGCTTATATGTTACCTCAGCAAAACTATCGCGCTGGCGAATTCGCAAGCATTCAACCGTTTGTATAAAATCGACATCAGGGCGAGAATAATACGTATCAATTTCGCGTAGATTACTCTTCAGCTCAAAACCGATGTTTCGCAGCCGCCCAATTATCTCTTTAATATTGCCCGTTAGCTGGCGTTTGCGTTCGATTTCTAGTAATTTTTTGGTCATTTGATAGCCTTTCTTATGGAAGTGTAGATATTTGAATATTTATTTATATGATGGTTTAATTATAGCAAGAAAGGCAAATAATTTTATGACCACACACCAATTAAAATTGGCGACTGAGCCGTTTAATGCTATTATTTCTGGCAATAAGACTATCGAGTCGCGATTATATGACGCCAAACGACAGAAAATCCAGATTGGGGATCGGATTATTTTTACAAATAGAGATAATTCTGAGCAAACTGTTACCGCTGAGGTTGTTGGTTTGCTTAGATGCGCGACATTTCGTGACTTATTTTCTCACAATAATCCGCGAAAGTTCGGCGGTGATAATGTCGAATGGTTAGAAAATCAAATTTCTGAATTTTATTCTCTCAGCGACCAGCTGGAAAATGGCGTGATAGGTATCGAATTTGAAATATTTTAATGATATAATAGTGACCATCCTATCAGGCTACACTGAAAATCGTAGTCATCACAGGAAGGTGCACTATGACTGAAGCGCTAGTCAATGATATCATCGTACGTCCGGCAAGGGCGGACGATTTCGATTTCGTCGCGGATCTTATGATCCGGGCGCTCACACCGTTTTATGACGGTGACCACTACGCACACGCACGGCGTATCTTTGATGCGCACATGGCAGGCGGTGTTGACCGCGTCGGCCAGTTCTCGGTCGGACAGCACATGTTCATCGCCGAGAGTGATAGACAACCCGCGGGTGTCATTCATGTTGTCAACAATAAACAGGGGACTGTCAAGATCAGCCCTCTCATTGTTGACACGGCGTACCGAGGAAAGATGGGCGTCGGAAGTATGCTGCTTGAGCACGCCGAAGATTTCACCCGAAGCCATGGTGCTCGGCAGATCTACTGCACTGTGGCAGAACCGAACAAAAAGGCGCTGGAATTCTTCATCCGGAAGGGCTTCCGCGTCACTGGCACGGCGAAGGACCACTACAAGATTGGCGTCGATGAGCACATGCTGTACAAGCAGCTCGTTGACGAGGCGGGGTTCGACTCGCCGAATATCTCTGTGGTTCCGTTTAACGAGAGTCAGCACGCCGACAGCGCGCGAGCTCTCATCCTGTCGCAGACGAGTGGCGACTTCGAAGGAGTGGACGACAGTTGGGTTGACGCCCTCTTCTCTGGCTACCGTCGTATGGAATCTGGCGACGTGAACGTCAAGTTCAAGATCATCTTTGTCGCTGAGTGCGACGGTCAGGTTGTCGGTGTCGCTGGTGCAACCCCGAAGAAGGGTCAGCCTATCAAGCTGATGCCTTTGGTGGCCTCATCGGAGGCTGCGTTCGAGGCGCTTGTCACTGATTTGCAGGGATTGCTGGAGGACTATGGTCGCAAGCTGTACGTCCACCTGGTCCCTGAGCCGTGGCAGGTCGTCTGTCTCCAGCGTCATGGCTGGAGCCTGGAGGGCGTGTTCCCGGGAGGGTATGCGCCTGCCAGCGTCGTTCAGCAGTGGGGAATCAGTCTCAACAAGGAAGGAGTGTCTATGCGTAAGATGCGCATCAAGCGTCCATACTACGACGCAATCATGTCCGGCAAGAAGACTCTCGAGGTGAGAGTCGGCTATAACAGTATCAAGCGGCTGAAGGCTGGTGAGCTGCTACAGCTCGAGACCGGTCACACATCGGGCGTGGTACGGATCAAGTCGATCCGTATTTACCGTAGCTTCGCCGACATGCTGGCGGCTGAGCCGTGGCAGCAGATCGTGCCGCAGGCAGAGAACGAGAAGGAGGCTTTGTACCTCCTTCGCAAGATCTACCCGCCGCACAAGGAGAACCTTGGTGTTCACGTCATCGAGGTTCAAAAGTAGGACAACGAGAGAGGTGCGCATCCTCTAGGCTGGAGAAATCCATCTGAACAAATGCGAGTGACTTGGGCTATTGTCACTGGTATCTGACTTAAGATACCGAACAGGCTATACTGTCTTTAATGAAAACACTAAAGATGAATTATTTGAAGAAATCGGTCGAGTTTGGGTTGATATTGTTGAGAATAATGCACAGGATATCGCGTAATAAATCAAATAACACAATCGTCCTAGTGTTATCGGCATATCACATGTCTAGGCTCGCATCTATTGTGTATGCTAAAATAAAACTACAAACAACATCCGCGCGCCGTTTCGCAGCAAGAGGATGTTTATAATCTGAAAGAGGTGACTTTTATTAAATCCATCATCTGTAAAGACGTCTTCGGTAATCAATACACCGTTCCTGTTGACGAATTAAATATTCGCGTCGGTGTGTACGCGGTGATTATTGAGGATAATAAGATTCTTTTAACTAGGCAATGGGACGGTTATAGCCTAATTGGCGGCGGCGTCGAGAAGGGCGAAACAATCGAGGAATCAATTGTTCGTGAAGTTAAGGAGGAAACTGGACTGACTATCACACCAGATAGAATTATTCACCAAGCAACTACTTTCTTCAAGCGCAACGCTGAGGCGCAAGCTAATCAGTCAATCCAACTGTATTTCACTCATAGTCAACTGCATGGGCAAATCAATAACGACAACATGACCGACAGTGAGAAGAATTATACTAACGGCACGCCAGAATGGGTTGATCTGAGTGAGGTTGATAACATAAACTTTCGCCACAGTGTGGACCTAAGAACAATTTTACAGGCGTATATTTCGCTAGAGGAGATCAAGAGGATACCATAAGGCCTGCTATAGGGGCAGTAAGAATGTTGGGAAGATTTATCTTAGTAAAAAAAGAGCGTGCGAAGTCCGCACATAATATGGGAAAATATGTCGGACAGATCAAGTCTCGGATAAATGCTTTAAATAATCAATAACATCTATATAATGAGGATCTGCGTTCTCTGGAATATTAGTATCTAATAATTCCGATAACGTCATCCAACGGTATTTTTTATGTTCCCAGCTCAATTTAACAGAAATGTCAGCCTCAGTCTTATCTATGACTATCTCAAAAAGTACATGTTTTGTGTTTTTATGCTGCTTAACAAATAGCTTTTTTAAATCATTTGGATATATACATATGCCAGTTTCTTCCTGTACTTCTCGCGCGGTCGCCATCCTGGAGGTTTCTTCAGATTCTACTTCTCCTCCAGGAAGATCAAGGTGTCCAGGGAAATTAGGGTGTGTATCTTCCCTGTAGAGCAGTAGATATTTGCCAATTTTATCTTTAATAAGCGCTTTTGATACTACTTTAACCATATTTCAATTGTAATGGAGGGGCAATATTTGATCAATGTGATGTACTGTGAATAATGAAAAGCGCCAAAAAATCAACTTGGAGAGGAAGTCACTTTTACGAATCGAGAAAACACCAGTCAGACAGTCACTGTAAGAATGGTTGGTTTATTGCGTTACCAAACCCTTTATGACCTTTTCATTCATAATAATCCTGCAAAATTTGGCGGCGTTAATATTTCCTCTTCAGAATCTTTTCTTTGCTAGAAAATCGGCTAGAGCTAATAGTCCAGGACTATCGTCGCCTTTACTTGTTTTAGGATTGCGCTCATATTTGCGACGTTTATAGTTTTTGCTAGGTTATTTCTGGTTAATGGCGTAGCGGTTTGTTGATAAAAATATATGGGCGCTGAAATATAAAATGGGTCAGACGTGAAAGCTTCGGCAAGGTTTCTTAGGTCGGTTGCGTGCGAGGATATGTTAAAGCTTTGTAAATATGTCTGTATAGTTTCGCTTGAGCTCAGTCGAGCAAGGTCTGTATTTTTTATGGTGTAGGTTTGGCTGGTGTAATTGCCGTCATAGTACGCTATAAACTGTCCGGGGCTGGACGGGTAGGATGAGATTTTATCGAAACAAATGTCGCGCACTAGGTCTAAAAGTATTGGGTATGTGCAGAAAAATGCGGCAGTCAATTCATCGCTGGCATCGGCAATTTCTATATCAATCTTAACGTCTGTAAAATCCTTCGGACTATGGCTGATTTTAAGAGGAGAAATCTTAGATTTTGGGTGTGAATTGCTGGGAGTGGTTTTTTGACTATCGATAAAATATTTTTGACAAAGAGCGAGCTGTTCTTGTAATGGCGTCATGTCTGCTATATCAATGTTGGATTGCATCTCAGCTTCTATGTGTGAGATGGACTGTTGAATAAGGGATATCTCAAAAGGCGTAATATCGTTGATGGTTTTTTCAAATAATGTATTAGACTTGCTTGTGAATAGTGCGGACGTAAAAAATACGCTTGATTCGCTAGTCGTGCCATCTAACTCTCCAGTAAAAGCTCGGTTGCCGCCAGCTTTTTCCGTTTCCTTTAAGAATCGCCTAATGATCAGATGCTCAAACAGGTGGCACGTGTCGTGGTCTGCTGGTAAATCGTAGGCAGAGTATAGCTTATGAATCATAGGTTTATTATAACAAGGTGATGCCCCACCCAGGCAGCTTTATGCTACCAGGACGGGGTCTTCTCGAACTTAGAAGCGCTCAGTCAACATAAACCTACCAACTCCGCTTTTGTTTGACCGCTGCCAGATAATAGTGGCAACGACCATTTGGGTCTGAGACGAAAAATAGTTCTTCTACTTCATCATTTGGACAGATTCTGAGGTGTTGGTCATTGGCATACGGCTTGATAAGATATGTGAATTCAAACTCAAAACCGCCAGATATTTTCTTTACTTGTTGGCTCTCGTCTGTTGGGTCGGGATAGTCAATTGCTACAAGTATGAGCGACTGGCCAGCTGTTGTTTGAAATAGATAATAGACCGCATCTGGATACAGCGTGATGAAAGAAGCAAATTCACGAACATATGTTGCTTCATTAAGTAAAGGAAAGGCTTGAGTGATAAAATCTGGTATTGTGATGCTGATGCTATTTTTCATATTTCAGTAATTAATTGTATCAGTTTAAATATGAGAAGTGGACAGTTTTATGACATGTCCAGGTCATATAGTTCAGAAGAGTCCGGTGAGGTGATCTCGCAGGCGCAGGTCGTTGCTATTCATGATCGTGAACTTATTATCCACGAGCACATGACCTCCCTCGCCGTCAGGCAGTCGCCAGAACACGATATTCTCGCCGAGTGGGCCACCAGTGGCCTTAACATGACCATGGCCATCACCAGGGATATTGCCAAACCTGCCACCGTAGTAGACGTTGATCATCCCTCCGGATCGCTGGATTCTCGCTTCTTTTCCGTCGAACCAGCCGAACTGTTCCATGATAACTCCTTCTGGAGCCGGGCAGAGAAAAGCTATTCTCCGCAAAGTGGGACGTCTCAAGCCCAATAGCTTTGGGCGAAACGCCGGCTTCTACGATTGCAAAAGCTAATATATATCAATAGCAGAACGTGATGTCAACTAATTGTGCTATATATTTTGATAATTGTTAATTTGCACCGCGGATTTTCTAAGGTCGATTACTTGCCAGTAAAATGATATAATTATATCAGTATGAAAGTTAGCTTAAATCTTATAAAACAATTGATTAATTTTGAGTTGCCGTCAGTTGATGAGCTGGTGTCGCGTGTCAATCAACAGCTTGGTGGTGTCGAGGAAGTGATTGACCTGAAAGCCAAATATGGTGGCGCGCGCATTGTGCGAGTTGTTGAGTGTGAAAAGCATCCGAATGCGGATCGTTTGAGCGTGACTAAAATTGACGATGGTGGCGTAGCGGACGTTCCAAGGGATGACAACGGTTACGTGCAAGTGGTTTGCGGTGCGCCGAATGTTCATGCTGATATGTGGGCAATTTGGTTGCCGCCGAAAAGCACCGTCCCGGCAAGTTTTGATGACGCCGAGCCGTTCGTGCTGGATGCGCGACCGCTGCGTGGAATCTTAAGTCAGGGTATGCTGGCGGCGGCTGACGAGCTGGCTATTGGTGTGGATCACGAGGGAATTATTGAGATCAATGAGCGTGATATTCCGGCGGGCGTTACGCTTCAGGCTGGTGCGAACTTTGCGGAAGTGTTTGGGTTGGACGATTACGTGCTGGAAATTGAGAATAAGATGTTTACACACAGGCCGGATTGTTTTGGGCAACTTGGTGTGGCGCGCGAAATTGCTGGCATTTTTCATCAGCAGTTTAATAGTCCTGACTGGTATAATGCTATTCAAGAATTCGCAGATAGCGATGGCTTAGAGCTTGAAGTGTTTAATGAAGCCAATGAGCTTGCGCCCGCATTCTCTGTGATTGCTATAAAAAATGTAGATATTCATCCAAGCCCGTTGTGTTTGCAGTGCCAATTGGTGGCGATGGGCGGCAAGCCTATCAATAACATCGTTGACGCGACAAACTACGTGATGTTTATGACGGCGCAGCCGACTCACGCTTATGATTATGACAAGTTGCGCGGATATAAACTCGGCGTGCGAATGGCGTACGATGGAGAGAAAGTTGGTTTGCTTAATGGCAAGGAATATGAATTGACGGCTGACGATATTGTGATCGCTGATGGCGAAGGTGCGATTGGACTAGCGGGAATTATGGGCGGTGTTGATACGGAAGTTTCGGCTGAAACGAAGAACATTGTCCTTGAATGTGCCAATTTTGATATGTACGCGCTACGTCGCACAGCTATGCGCCACGGAATTTTTACCGACGCTCTGACTAGATTTAATAAGGGGCAATCGCCAGCACAAATTGACCCTGTCTTAAAGTGGTTAATTGGTATGGTTGGTGGTGAGCAAGCTAGTCCTATGCTATTTAAGAATCATTCTTCATTGCGACAAGTGTTGGTCGATGGTAAGCACTGGCACGGTGGATTGTTGATTCCTAAAAGGTTTGTCGAAGAACGTCTGGGTGTTGACTTTGCCGAGAATGAGATTGAAGCACTACTAAAGAACGTTGAATTTATCGTTGATGATGGTAATAAATATGGCGAAGCTGGCGTGATGGTTTACAGTCCATTTTGGCGAACAGATATTGAGCTTTCTGAGGATATTGTTGAAGAAGTTGGGCGATTATACGGCTTTGATAGATTGCCGCGCCATTTGCCAGAGCGAAGCATTAAGCCTGCGCCGAAGAATGAGCGCCGTGAGTTGAAACAGGGAATTCGTCAAAGTTTATCACGAGCTGGAGCGAACGAAGTTTTGACATATAGTTTCGTTCATGAGCGAGTTTTGAAAAATTCCGACCAAGATCCGAGTCGTGCGTATCGCTTGAGTAATGCGCTTAGTCCAGACTTGCAATATTACCGAATTAGCATTTTGCCGAGTTTGTTGGATAAAGTTCACGCCAATATAAAATCTGGACATGACGAATTTATGCTGTTTGAAATTGGCAAAATTCACGATAAGAAATTAGGATTTAACGATGAGAATTTGCCGATTGAAAAGGCCTTTATTGACGGAGTTTATGCGAATAAAAAACCTCAAGCTGGCGCGCCGTTTTACAGGGTGAGGAAAATTGTTGAAAGGCTGATGAAGGATTTGAGTGTTGAGGTTGATTTTGTGAAGATTGCGGAATCTGACAGCGACGTTCCAGCGCCATTTGATGCGAAACGCAGCGCTTGGATTGTGGCGAAGAATGGTGACAATTTGGGGATTGTTGGCGAGCTGGTTCAGTCTGCCCGACGCAACTTCAAATTGCCAGATTACACGGCAGCGTTTTCTATTGATATTGAAAAATTGCAGGAAAATCTGAGTAAAAATCAGGGCTATAATTACCAGCCGTTAAGTCGATTCCCGTCGACTGCCAGAGATATTTCATTGAAAATGGATTCGAGTGTTGATTATGCGAAGGTTTATGTTTGCGCTGAAGAAGTTGCGAGAAAACACGGTGAGCTACAAATTGACATAACGCCAATTGCGATATATCAGCCAAAAAATGACGATTCGACAAAAACTGTAACTTTGAATGTAAAGTTTACGAGCGCCGAGCAGACGCTGGAAGACAGAGATATTGCGCCGATTATTGAGGAGATTGCCGCTATGGCTGCGGAAGAATTCGACGCCGCTCAGGTTTAACGTGATTGTTGCGCTTGATAAAAATTGCTATAATTGAAAAGTAAATAAAGGAGGAATATGGCAACTACAAAAGGCCAGAGAATAGGTATTTGGGTTATTGCCGGCATGATGTTTTTGGGGACCGTTGGCGGATTTGTCGCTATGATGGTAGCTCCTGGAAATGAGGCCAAGGACCAAGCCGCGCTTAAGAAAGCTCAGGATGAATACACCAAGGCTACTAACGAGCGAAAAAAGAAAGTAGAGGCTCAGGCTAATGAATTGAGTCAAAAATATTACGGTAAGTTTTCTGAGTTTAGCTCGCGAGTTGGCGCGTTTGAAGCTGGTGACGTGAAAGAGCTTGTTAAGGAAGATTTGGTTGAGGGCGAAGGCGCCGAGGTTAAGGACGACACCAAATTGGCTGTTTATTACATTGGTTGGAACGCTAAGGGTGAGATTTTCGATCAATCAATCGCTGACGGCAAACTGAAAGCCCCGCTCAATATGGATGGTCCGGCAAATACTGCGGTTATTCAGGGCTGGAAAGAGGGTTTGATTGGTATGAAAATTGGCGGCGTGCGTGAACTAACAATTCCAGCCAATAAGGCTTATGGCGACAAAGCTCAGGGTGATAAAATTCCTGCAAATTCTCCACTTAAGTTCGTGGTGATGGCTATTGAAAAGCCGGCTGATATTCCAGAGCCGGAAATGCCAGAAGTGATGAAACAATATTATCGATCGCGAGGTTTCAATGTCTAAAGATGTTATTATTGTTGGCGCTGGTCCAAGCGCGTTAACGGCGGCAATTTACTTGTCGCGCGAAGATGTCGACACGACGCTATATGAGCGTGGCGTGGTCGGCGGAATGGCGGCGATTACTGATCAAATTGACAATTATCCTGGATTTGCTGAGGGTGTTACGGGAATGAAATTGGCGTCTGAATTGCAACAACAGGCGGAACGATTTGGTGCGAAGATTGAGTATGGTGACGTGACAGAATTGAAGCAAGTTGATGGCGAGTTGGAGCTGATAATTGACGGTCAATCTGTCCGCGCGAAGTCAGTTTTGCTAGCGACTGGCTCGAATCATCGCAAATTAGGTATCCCGGGCGAAGATGAATTATATGGTCGAGGCGTGCATTACTGTGCGACTTGCGACGGCGCGTTTTATCGTGATAAAAATCTAATCGTTGTCGGTGGTGGAAATTCTGCCGTGCAAGAAGCGATATTTTTGACGCGATACGCTAGTCATATTGATCTGCTGGTTCGCAGTAAGTTGCGCGCCAGTGACATCTTGCAAAAAGATTTGCAGAAGTATATCGATGATGGAAAAATTACCGTTCACATCGGTGCAACAACTGATGAAATTATTGTCAAGGACGATAAGTTTTACGGCGTTAAGTCGACTCAAAACGGCGAGCAGAAAGAATTTACCGCTGATGGATTATTCGTATTTATTGGGCTAATTCCGAACACGCAATTCCTGACAAACTCGGACGTTGAGTTGGATTTGGGCGGACATATCATTACTGACGAACATTTGCACACTAATATTCCTGGCGTTTTTGCTTCTGGCGATGTGCGCTCGGGGGCGACTATGCAAATCGCTTCGGCGGTTGGTGAGGGTGCGGTGGCAGCATTGCAGATTCGTGAATATTTACAAGAAAATGCCAGAGAGGAGTAAAAAAATGGCAGATTTTAATCAAATTTTAACACCTGGTGATATCGAAAATGGCATCGTAAATGTAGTTATTGAGATTCCACAGGGATCAAGTCATAAAATTGAATGGAACCGTGAGATTGCAGTGATGCAGTTGGACCGTGTTGAGCCAGCTATTTTTGCAAAGCCAACAAACTACGGTTTCATTCCGCAGACTTTGGATGAAGATGGCGACGAATTGGACGCGCTAATTATCACCGACGAACCGTTGACGACCGGTATTTTTATGGAGGCAAAGGTTATCGGCGTGTTGGAATTTGTTGATGATAATGAAGTTGACGACAAGGTTATCGTTGTGCCAGCCGACGACCGAAACACGGGCAACGCAATCAACTCACTAGAAGACCTACCTCCACAATTGTTGAAGCAGATTGAGCACCACTTCAATCACTACAAGGATTTGAAGAAGCCTGGTTCAACTGTAGTCAAGGGCTTTGGTGACGTAGAAAGGGCAAAGCAAATTATCCGCGAGTCAATTACTCGTTGGAACGAAAAATAAATCACGTTTGATTATTGATTAAAACCGAGAGACTGGCGAGCGTTACTTGTGTCGGAAGAGCGAGGAAACGCCGCCAGTTAATTGTTGTAAAATGCCGTTTGAGCGGGATAATTGTAAGCGCAATTTATCTTTGGCGTGTGGTGTAATTATGACGTCCCGCCAATCTGGTTTTGGACGAGCGGATTTGCTTGTTAAGACTTCAATTGTGTCGCCGTGCTGTAATTTGTAATTGAATGGCTTCATTACGTCATTGATCTTAAAACCGCTTGCGCGCGCCGCAATGTCGGAGTGAATTCGGTAGGCATAATCCAAGGGAAACGCTCCGCGAGGCAAATCATAAATATCGCCCTTTGGTGAGTACACAAAAATCCTATCAGAAAACAGCTTCATTCGGAATTTGTTGGAGTCAAATCGCTTTCCTTCGCTAATTAAAGCGGCGGCTTCTTGAAGTTCGCGAATCCACGACAAATCGGCTGGCATAGTTCCGATTTTTCCTTTTTTATAGGCGTCGGTCAATTTTTGCTCATTATAATGGAAGCTGGCGGCCAAACCACGCTCGGCGTATTCGTGCATTTCTTTGGTTCGAATCTGGAATTCGACAATTTGTCCGCTCGGAGTTTGCACGGTTGTATGCAAGCTTTGATAGCCATTTGGCTTTGGATTGGCAACGTAATCTTTAATCCTCTCGTACATCGGCTGATACATATCATGTAAAATCCCCAGAACCAAATATCCAGTCGATAAATCGTCGACAATTATCCTCAGGGCAATCAAATCGTAAATCTTATCAATATCGCCAACTTTGTCCAATTTCTTAAACAGACTATAAACACTCTTAACGCGTCCGTCCATCTGGAAAACCAGCTTTTCCGCCTTCAATCGCGCTTCAACTTCACGACGAACGTGATCCAATTTTCGTTGCGATTTTTTCAGTCGACTGTCCATCAAATTTTTGGTTTCTTGAAAAGCTTTCGGCATCAAATATCTAAAACTCAGCTCTTCCAATTGAACGCGAACTCGCCCCATATTTAAGCGGTCGGCCAGCGGCGCAAAAACCTCAATTGTCTCTCTGGCAATTTTTTTCTGCTTTTCTGGCGTCATAAATTGCAAGGTTCGCATGTTGTGCAGGCGGTCGGCTAGCTTGATAATTATCACGCGCACATCTTCGCCCACGGCAATCATCAATTTGGTCAAATTGTCCTTCGTGTGTGGCAAATAACTATCCAAGTTTCGCATCCCGGCACGAGCTTGTGAAACTTTAGTTACGCCATCCACCAGAAACGCCACATCGCGTCCAAACAAACTTTCCAAATCGTCCAAAGTTGCGTCAGTATCTTCAACGGTGTCGTGTAGAACTCCCGCCACAACCGTATCAATATCCATACCCCATTCAATCAGAATTCCCGCCACTGCCAATGGGTGATTAATGTAGGGTTCGCCACTTTTGCGCTTTTGTCCAGCGTGCTTTTCCGTGGCATAATCAATTGCGCTCGCTAAAACCAATACTGGCACTTCGTCGTATTTTTGTTCAGCGATTGATAATAACTCTTCGCGCGTCATGTTTATATTATACAACTTTGTAGTATAATTAAGAAAAGCTAAAGCGAAAATATCTAACAGGGAGGGCGATATGGCTGTAACGAGAATAGCAATTAACGGCTTCGGGCGAATCGGACGCAATGCGTTTAAGATTGCTAACGAGCGAAGCGACTTAGAGATTGTTGCGATCAATGATTTGACTGACACGAAAACTTTGGCGTATTTGTTGAAGCATGATAGCAATTACGGTGAGTACGGACGTCAAGTTGATTTTACGGAAAACGAGCTGATTATTGAGGGTAAGTCGGTTAAGGTGTTGGCTGAGAAAGATCCAGAAAATCTGCCGTGGCGAGATTTGGGAATTGATGTGGTGATTGAATCGACAGGATTTTTCACCGATAAAGATGGCGCAGGCAAGCACTTAACGGCTGGCGCAAAGCGTGTGGTTATCAGTGGTCCGACGAAGTCTGAGGGAGTCGATACAATTGTTTTAGGGACTAACGATGACAAGGTGAAAAACGCGACACCAATCGTGTCTAATGCTAGCTGTACGACCAATTCTTTGGGCGCGGTTATGGCGATTTTGGACGCGGAATTTGGCGTTGAAAAGTCAATGCTAACGACGGTGCATAGTTATACGGCTAGTCAAAAGCTTCAGGATGCGCCATCCAAGGATCTTAGAGAAGGTCGCAATGCCGCCGAAAACATTGTCCCGACTACGACTGGCGCCGCAATTGCTGTAACTAAAACCTTGCCGCAATTAACTGGAAAGTTTGACGGACTTAGCGTGCGCGTACCGACTCCAGTGGTGTCGCTTAGCGACGTGACGGCGCTTCTGCGACGTGATGTGACTGTCGAGCAGGTAAATGACGCGTTCAAAAAAGCCGCCCAGAGTAATTTCTATCAAGGCATTTTGGGTGTTTCTGAGGAACCTTTGGTGAGTCGCGACTTCATTGGCAATTCATATTCTGGAATTGTTGATCTTCCGTTGACGAAGGTAGTTGGCGGTAATCTGATCAAGGTTATGGTCTGGTATGACAACGAATGGGGCTATTCTAACCGGCTGGTTGAACTGGTGGCGGATGTGGCGTATTATCTGAAAAAGAGTGAATAAGGCCATCTTCCAAAAAGGAAATAACCCCGCACCGTGGTGGTGCGGGGACGCCGGGATTTTCGGCGGTTTTACAGAATATTTATCTTAGCGCGCCTTCTGCTGGCGCGGCGCCTCAATCTTCTCCGAAGCAGGACGAGAATCTCTCGTCCTGCTTCAAGATTTCAAGTGATGGGCTTCTGACGAACGAAGGTTCGTCAGAGATATCACTGCCTGGGACCTCCGCGTATATTGTGTCGGTTTGCCTGTCAATGACAAACCGAATCCTACAACTGCCGGCCGAGGCCATGATTACCCCTGCGGCTTCCCCCGAGTCATTGATGGGGACGGGGTCGGTGAACCCCGCCTTGACAAGGTCCTGAGTCCAGACGTCGCTGACGTCTGCACATCCGGTCAACCCGGTCAACCCGAACACGGCAAGCAGCAGAATAATGAGTGTACTACGAGCAGTAGACACGATTTCTCCTTTCAGAGAAATTTTGAGGTGCGGCCTTTCAGAACCGCGACCTCAACCGGGGTGAACTCCCCGGTTAGTTGCTTTTCACGGTTTGAAAAGCTGATATATATCATACCAGCCGCGAAATGTCAATACTTTTTGTCAAATAGCTATACCCTACCTCTGATAAAATACCTAACTTTTCCTTGCAAAAATCACCGAAAATGCTTATACTAAAATTATGAAAATCTATCTCGGATCTGACCATCGTGGCTTTATTTTGAAGGAAAAAGTTTTTGCCTATTTGGTTAAGAATGGCTATGACGTTCAAGACGTTGGCGGTGTAGAATTAAATCCTGATGACGATTTTCCGCAATTCGCGCAGGCGGCGGCGTTGAAGGTCATTGGCGATGATAGTAAAGATCCGCGTGCGATATTAATTTGCGGCGGCGGTCAAGGAATGTGTATGGCGGCGAACCGCTTTAAGGGAATTCGAGCCAGCGTGATTTGGGATGCGTTTGAGGCAAAAATGACGCGCCAAGATAACGATTCGAATGTTCTATGTTTGCCGGCGCGAGTTTTGGAAGATAACGAATCGGCGTGGAAAGGAATTGTGGAAACGTGGCTGAACACTCCTTACGCGAATGCTCCGCGATTTAATAGGCGTAATGCGCAATTGGATGAATTGTCATGAGTAATTCTGTAATCGCACCAGCAATTTTGGCAGAAAATGCCGAACAATACAAAGAGCAAGTTAATAAAATAACTGGGCTTGTTGAGCGTGTACATATTGACATTTCTGATGGCGAATTTGCTCCAACTTTGACTGTCGGAATTTCAGAATTATGGGCGCCGGAGGGTTGGATGATTGATATTCATGCAATGGTTAATGATGTTGCTGAGTATGTTCCGAAGTTGATTGCCTTAAGACCGCATATGATTATTATTCACGCAGAGGCGACGGGAGATGTGAAGACTGCGCTTATGCAGATTCGTCAAGCTGGAATTATGGCGGGGCTGGCACTACTTAAGCCAACGGTTCCGCGAACGGTTGAGGAATTGATAAAAATAGCAGATCATGTGATGATTTTTAGCGGTGAACTGGGGCGATTTGGCGGAACTGCTAGTCTTATGCAGCTAGAAAAAATACGACTCATTAAGGCTATTAATCCTAGTGTTGAAATCGGATGGGATGGTGGAGTGGCTGTAGATAATGCGTACAGTTTGGTTCAGGGCGGTGTTAACGTTCTGAACGTTGGCGGCGTTATTCAGAAATCGTCAGATCCTCGCGCTATTTTCTCCAGATTGCAGCAGGAGATTAATAAAACGAGCGTGCTTTAATGAATGCCGACCAAATAGTGAAATTGAAGAAAATATCGCAACAATTACGAAAGTCTGTTATTTGCGAATTATCTGAGGCTGGTTCGGGGCATTCGGCTGGGTGTTTGGGTTTTGCTGACGTTATGGCGGTTTTGTATTTTCATGCCATGCGACTAGATCCTGAGAATCCTAATTGGGAAGATCGGGATATTTTCGTGATGAGCAACGGTCATTATGCGCCACTTTTATATGCCACGCTGGCGGAGCGGGGATTTTTTGACAAAAAAGAGCTGATTAATTTGCGAAAATTTGGTTCCAAGCTTCAAGGTCATCCAGAACGCGGCAGTTTACCGGGAATTGAAACGACTAGCGGTCCTTTGGGGTGCGGTCTAAGTCAGGCGGCCGGCATGGCGTATTCATTGCAATATTTGGGCGGTAATTCTGAGCGATTCGTTTACTGTAGTTTGGGTGATGGCGAGCTGGATGAAGGGAATATTTGGGAAGCGGCGATGTTTGCGAAAAAATATAATCTGGCGAATTTGATTGCGATTGTTGATAGAAATAATATTCAGATTGGTGGCGATACGGAAAAGGTGATGCCGCTAGGTGAGTTGGCTGATAAATGGCGAAGTTTTGGCTGGAATGTGCAGGAGATTGACGGGCATGATCATTTGGCGATAATTCAGGCGATTGATAAGGCAAAGAATTCTCGGCAGCCGAGCGTGATAATTGCGCATACAATTCCTGGTCGTGGCGTTGATTTTATGGAATATGATTACCATTGGCATGGAAAATCTCCAAACGCCGAGGAAGCGGAGCGGGCGCTTGCTCAGTTGAGTGAAGGAGGTGGCGAATGAGTTTCTTAATGGAGAATTGGCAGAATTCAGAACTTGCGGCAATTCGCGTTGGCTTTGGCGAAGGCTTGGTGGATATTGCGAAGAAAAATAATTTGGTGGTGGCGCTGAGCGCGGATTTGATGGAAAGCGTTGGCTTTGGTAAGTTTTACGAGGAAATCGGGAGTCCGCGGGCAATTGAAGTTGGCGTAGCGGAGCAAAATTTGGTTACCGTAGCGTCTGGGTTGGCGGCTATGGGAAATATTCCGTTTGCGGCCAGTTATGCGGCGTTTAGTCCGGGTCGCAACTGGGAGCAGATTCGCACGACGATTTGCTTGAATAATCAGCCGGTCAAGTTGGTAGGTTCTCATGCTGGGTTAAATGTCGGTCCAGATGGCGCAACGCATCAAATGTTGGAAGATATTGCGCTGATGCGAAGTTTGCCTAATATGGTAGTGTTGGCGCCAGGCGACGCTAATGAAGCCAAGTTAATGGTGGCGGCAATGGCTGGAGATAAACGCCCAAACTACGTAAGATTGCCAAGAGAAAAAACGGCGTTATTCCTAAATCAATCTACTTTTGAGATTGGAAAAAGCTATACGTTGAGGTGCGGCAAAGATGTTGCTTTGTTTGGAACTGGTGTGATGACTTATCAATTGTTGTTGGCGGCGGAAAAGCTCGCGAATGAATATGACATTCAGGCGGAGGTGATTCATTTTTCGACGATCAAGCCGCTGGATGAAGAGGCTGTACTTAACGCAGCTCAAAAATGCCAAGCTGTCATTACGGCGGAAGAAGGGCAGATTGCTGGTGGATTTGGCTCAAGCGTGGCAGAAATTCTTAGTGAGAATTTGCCGGTGAAGATGAAGCGAATTGGTGTCAATGACACGTTTGGAGAGTCGGGCAAAATGTCTGAATTGTGGCAAAAGCACGGTTTGGATGTCGATTCAATTGTTCGTAGTGTTGTCAATTTTCTCCAGTAAAAAGCCCGCCAGGAGCTACTGCCAAGATCTAATTAAAGACCTCAAAGCAGTAGTCCTGACGGGTGTGTGCTTATCTACGGTTTGCCGTGGTGTATCATACCGTAGATAAGCGAGATGAGCGCTAAGCTCCCTAGGGCAAATGTGACAGCTTCAAGTGGCCCGTAGGTTACGAAGAAGTGAATGGTTATCACCAACCATGCCGCACCGAGTAGCACGACGATGGTGATAGATGCATCGAACATAAATTTAGCCATCTTCGCGATAGGGCTCATTTTTTTCCTTTCTTGATGCTCGAGGACAAAGGACTCTTCCACCCTAAGACAAAGCCTTGAGTGAAAGTTATTTTATATTATCACTAATTACGTAAAATGTCAATTCTCTTGGCATAGCGGGCGGTAATTGATATAATTACCATAAGTATTTTAGGGGGCAGTATGGGATTATCGATTTCAGAGATTCGGAAAAACACGACGCGGGCGCGTCATTTAATGCAGCGAACACGAGCGCAACGCTTTGCTGTTGGAGCGTTTAATATTGACAATCAAGAGACGTTGATTGCGGTGGCACGGGCGGCACAAAAGCTCCAATCGCCAGTGTTAGTTGAGGTTTCTGACGCCGAAGTGAAGGCTATGGGTCTAGAGAACGTTCGCGATTTGGTGGACAATTATAAGGCTGAGTACGGAATTGAAATGTATTTGAATTTGGACCATGGTCCGACGGTTGAGGGTTGTAAGCGAGCGATTGACGCTGGATATGAGTTTATTCATATTGATATTTCTCAGGCGAATCACGATGCTTCTGATGAGGAAATTATTGCGAAGACTCGTGAAGTTGTTGAGTATGCCAAGTTTACTGGCGCGTTGGTGGAATCTGAGCCGCATTATTTTGGCGGAAGTTCAAATGTTCATACAGAAGATATAAATTATGAGGAGATAAAAAAGACTTTCTCTACGCCAGAGGGTGCGCGTGCGTTTGTTGAGGCGACTGGAATTGATACTTTTGCGGCGGCGATTGGCAATTTGCATGGCAAATATCCAGTTCCGAAAGTGTTGGATTTGGATTTGTTGGCTGACATTCGTGAGGCGATTTATTGTCAGATTTCGTTACACGGTGGGTCTGGCACACCGCTACATTATTTTGAGGACGCTGCGAAAATTGGCGTTTCTAAAATCAATATCAATTCTGATATGCGCTACGCTTTCCGAACGACTTTGGAGAAAACCTTGCGAGAAAATCCAAATGAGTATGCTATTGTTAAATTAATGCCGCCAGTTTATGCTGCCGTACAGGAAGTGGTGGAGTCAAAGATTAGGGCGTTTAACTCCGTGCGAAAGGCGGTGGTTTAATGGCGAAAATCATCACTGTTGGTGCGGCGATTCAAGACGTATTTTTAAGCCAATCAGACGCACTGACGCCAGTTTGTGAAAGTCCAGAACACTGTTTTGCGCGACTGGATTTGGGGGCGAAAGCCGACGTAAACCAGATTCATTTTTCGACTGGTGGTGGCGCTACGAACGCTGCGGTAACGTTTTCCAGGCAAGGTCATTATGCTAGTTTTATGGGGGCAATCGGTCATGATCCAGCGGGGCAAGCGGTGATTGCAGATTTGGATAAGGAAAATATTGACACGCATTTGGTGCGATATTCGCCGAAATACAGTACGGGATATTCAGTTTTACTATTAGCTTCAAATGGCGAGCGAACAATTTTAACATACCGCGGCGCTTCGACACATTATCATGAGGCGGATTTTGATTTGTCTGAAGAGGACGCGGATTGGCTATACGTTTCAACATTGGCGGGAAATATGTCAATGCTTCATAAATTATTCCAGCAAGCCAAACGTCGCGATATGAAAATTTGTTTTAATCCTGGAAAGAAAGAATTGGCGCAAAAGGATAAATTGCTGGGATTATTGTCTGATGTTGACGTTTTAACTTTGAACAAAGAAGAAATGCAACAGTTGGTGTCTGGCGAGTATTTGGAAGCCTTGGTTAGAAGAGGTTTGAGATTAGTTCCAGTCGTTTTGGTGACGGACGGCGTAAATGGCTCAATTGCAAGCGACGGAAAAACTATTGTGCGAGCGCTGATGTACGACGACAGACCGTCAATTGACAGAACTGGCGCTGGAGATGCGTTTGCGTCGGGATTTTTGAGTGAATGGGCGCGAAGTGGCAATTTGAAAAACTCTGTGATTATGGGCAGCGCGAATGCTAGTTCGGTGGTTATGAAAATTGGAGCAAAGGCTGGAATTTTATATGCTGGCACAGTACTTCACGCTATGCCAATTCAAGAAAGGGAATTATAATGGCGCAAAATTTGGGGAAATTGTTGGGCGGTGACGTGAAAAAGCGTCGAGCATTAACCGAGCTTAGGCAGATGACTAGAGATGACAGTGATGTGCGATTGATTGCGGAGATATTGGCTAGGGCGCACTCAATTATTCGCTCTCTAGGTCTGGATCCGTCAAACGCTACGGCAGAAGAAATTTATCAATCACTAATGGCTATTGCGCCGAAAGTGGACAAATGGGCGCCGTTCAAGGCCTCTGAATGGGTGCTTTTGGACGTTGATGGGCAAGTGATTTCGTTTAATCCAATTGACATTATAAATAACTATCACTGCCAGTTGCCTCTGGGAAAGCAGCAAACAACGTATGGCAAGCGAGGTCTGGGATTTGAGATTACGCGCCGATATAAAAACCACCCGCGCACGTACAATCCAGCCGTAGAGCGAGTGGTTTGCCAGGGCGGAATTTGTTGGATTGAGCCGAAACCTAAGAAATAACTATCGGTCGCAACAAGTTCGCTGATTTTTAATTAGATTAACCACCTCTGGAATATCTTCGGTGATTGTGTAGATTTTTTCATCGCCGTCAGAAATTAACTTATTCGGAAGCATATTTTCGCGCACAAAATCATCCCATTTGCCCCAGAATTTTTTATCAAACAGAACAATTGGCACTGGCGCCATTTTCTTAGTTTGTGTCAATGTGATAATCTCACAAATTTCGTCCATTGTACCGAATCCGCCAGGGAAACAAACGTACGCGTCAGCCAGAAGCGTCATAACGATTTTTCGTGGCGCGAAATGAGTGAATGCGAACGAATCTGTCGTGTAGTTGTTTAAGGACTGCTCGTGTGGCAAGCGAATGTTGAATCCGACTGATTCTCCGCCAGCTTCCATAGCGCCGCGGTTTGCCGCCTCCATAATTCCGCCGCCACCGCCGGTGATAATTGTGTAGCCTTCTTTAGCTAATTGAAATGCTAAGTCTTTGGCTTTTTGGTAATATTCGTTATCTTCAGTTATTCTGGCTGATCCAAAAAAAGTCACGGTTTTATGATATTTTTGGAGAATTTCATAGCCAGCATGAATTTCATCATCGACTTTTCCTAATCTGAACATCGCAGCCTGAAGTTGTAATTCGCGCGGAATACAAACATTTTTCGGTGTCATTATTATCCTTTTTATTTTATGATTTTAACTTTATTACTATATCATAAAATGCCTATGGTTACAATACGTTGACGGCAAATAGTTCATCATATACAATCAAAACACAATCTAAATGGAGGTTTTATGGAGAACAAATCAACGGCTAATAAATGGCTAATCGCGGCGGTGATTATTATGGGTATAATTATCGTAGCTATGGCGACATGGATAATTGCTGGCGCTATGCATAAAGATAAGGATTCTAGCGCTTCAGTAAAAACCAGCCAAACAAAGAAAGACTCATCTGATTCACTGGAAAAAACTCGCGGTGAAGGCGAAGAGCCGTCAAATGAGGCAAAGAAAGAGTATAAAGATTTCCGAACCAAAGGCGACGGCACGGGTATTCGTTTAACTTCAGCAAGTGATGTTGATAAATTGGATATTGACAGTTCTTTGAAGAAGTTTTTGAAGTCTAAAGTCGGTCAGCCAATTCCAGAACGTGAAGGTTCCGTGTATGAGCCAATCATTGACCGTGCATACGGAAAATATGCGGCAGTATATGGCTTGACGAACGCTTATACTATTATCGGACCAAAGAACGGCACTGGTGAAATTGCAATTGTTGCGGGCACACAGCAAGGTGGCATGCCGTGCTCAGACTTGAAGTCGGCGTCGGTTCCGAGTCGCTTGGTTGACGGCAAATGTGAAGTTTCTGGCTCATCTCAAACTTATAACCAAGACTAGTTTTCACAAATATAGTAAAATAGAGAGGTGAATAAATTTCGCCTCTCTTCTTCATATCAGCCCACGGGCGACCAGCCGCGAGCAATTGCTCAGTTGGTCGATGGTTTGGAAAAAGGTCAGCGCGAGCAGACTTTGCTGGGCGTGACTGGTTCAGGTAAGACGTTTACGATGGCGAATATTATTGCCGAGCGTAACGTTCCGACGCTGGTTTTGGCGCACAATAAGACCTTGGCGGCGCAGCTTTTTTCTGAGTTCAAGGAATTTTTCCCCGACAACGAAGTCCATTATTTTGTTAGCTATTTTGATTATTATCAGCCAGAGGCGTACATTGCTTCAAGTGACACCTACATTGAAAAGGACTCGAAGATTAATGACGAAATTGATCGACTTAGGCACGCGGCAACTTCCGCGTTATTGACGCGCCGTGACGTGATTATTGTGGCTAGTGTGAGCTGTATTTATGGAATTGGCTCGCCAGAAACTTACGCCGATATGGCTATTAAATTGACCGTTGGTGAGCGCCGAGTTCAGGACAAGTTTATCCGCCTATTGACCGACATTCAGTATAAGCGTAACGACGTCGATTTTGCGCGCGGAACTTTTCGGGTGCGCGGCGATGTTGTGGATATTTTTCCAGCAGGCCAAGACACTGCGGTTCGCGTGGAATTCTTTGGCGATGAAATTGAGCGGCTGACGAAGATTGATCCTTTGACTGGCGAGATTTTGGATCGGCCAGACCAATTGACAATTTTCCCGTCCAGCCACTATTCGACGCCACGTGAGCGAATTGAAAAAGCGATTGTTGGAATTGAGAATGAGTTTAATCAGCGACTGAAATGGTTTGAGGATAATGGCAAGTTTTTAGAGGCGCAAAGGCTAAGTCAGCGTACCAAATATGATTTGGAGATGTTAAAGGAAACTGGTTTTGTGAAGGGAATTGAGAATTATTCGCGCTATTTGACCGACCGAGAACCTGGCGAGCAGCCTGCGACTTTGATTGATTATTTTCCGGACGATTGGCTACTTTTGGTCGACGAATCGCACATGACATTGCCGCAAGTTCGAGGAATGTACAACGGTGATCGCGCCCGTAAGGAAGTTTTGGTTGAGCATGGTTTTCGTCTTCCGAGCGCGCTGGATAATCGCCCGCTTCGATTTGACGAGTTCAATCAGCATATTCATCAGGCAATTTACGTTTCTGCTACGCCAGGAGATTATGAGCTTTCTCATTCGCCAAAGCCAGCTGAGCAGCTTATTCGACCGACTGGGCTGCTTGATCCGCCGATTGAAGTTCGACCAACCGACGGGCAAGTCGATGATTTGATGGAGGAAATTCGCCAGACAATTGCGAAAGGTCATCGCGTGTTGGTGACGACATTAACCAAGCGAATGGCGGAGGACTTGAGCGCTTATTTGACGGAAAACGGCGTGAAGACGGCATATTTGCATAGCGAAATTGATACGCTGGAGCGTGGCGATATTCTGAAAGATTTGCGACTCGGAACGTATGATGTGCTGGTTGGAATTAATCTATTGCGTGAAGGTCTGGACCTTCCGGAGGTCAGTTTGGTGGCAATTATGGACGCCGATAAGGAAGGTTTCTTGCGTAGTGAGCAGGCGCTAATTCAGACGATTGGGCGAGCGGCGCGGCACGTTGATGGGCGAGTTATTATGTATGGCGACAATGTTACGGATAGTATGCGTCGAGCAATTGATGAAACGAATCGACGTCGAGCGATCCAGCAGAAATATAACGAAGAGCATAATATTACGCCGCAAACTATTCAGAAGAAAATCGACGATGGTTTGCGATCAATTATTCCGCAAAAAGAATCCGATAAAAAGCCAAAGCTTAACCTGAAGAAAATTCCAAAAGACGAATATCCGGCTTTGATTAAAGATCTGACGGCGCAAATGGAATTGCATAGCGCTAATCTGGAATTTGAAAAAGCGGCAGAACTGCGTGATTTAATTGCAGAAATTCGTCATACGATGTAGAATAAAAATATTATTAGATTAGGAGGGATTATGGCAACAAAAGAACAACCACAGCCAACAAACGTCGCGCAACCAGAAATGCCGATGCAACCAAATGCTTATCAAGCATATCCACAATACGCATATGAAGACCCAAATAAGGGCAAAGCAAAGATGCTAACTTTGGAATACGCTTTAGCAATGGGCTCGGCAATTATTTCAATCATGTTGCTGATTGACATCATAACCAAGGTGTTTGGTCTGTGGACGAATTCAACATCAATGTTATTAAGAAGTATCGGCGGATTTTTTGCCCCATCAATGGTAACTCAGGGAACAGGAATTGTTGCAGCGTCAGTGTTTGCTGTGCTTTTGGCCGTATTGTCACTAGTCCTATTTTCACGCGTATCAAAAGCCGTTCCAGAGCGTGAAGGCTATACAAAGCGAACAGCTTACAAATTGGTAACTTACGGCGGTTTGGCGGTTTTGATTATTCCAGCTGTCGACTTGGTTGCTCGATTGGTAAGCATTTTGATCAACTCATTGCTATTTATCGGCGTTGGTGACGGCGGCGAATTCTATAAGAGTTTGTACTTGGGCGAATTCTTGCCATACACATTAGCTCTTGCAATTGTTGCTACTAGCGCTTACTTCATTTGTCAAATTGTCAAAGGACGCAACATGTCAAAGGCTTTGTCTTTGATGCTAATTGTGGCTTCTTCTGTCGTACTATTGACTGGCGCTATCACAATCGCTGTTAAAGCGCACGACACGGGCAGTTCAGCAAAGACTATTCCATCAGACTACAGCCGCTACAAGAACTACCAAGATTACTCAATGTAATAAAACTTGGAAAAATAAAGTCGCTCACTTTGATGGGCGGCTTTTTTTAGTGGTATAATATTGATATGATAACTATTTCTACCAGCGATATTCAGCACTTGGCGAGTTTGAGCAGTCTGGCATTGACTGATGACGAAACCGACGGACTGCGCCAAGATTTGGAAAATATAATTGGCTATATTGAGCAGTTGGGCGAGCTTGATGTGTCGGGTGTTGAACCGACTTATCAAGTTACGGGACTGAGCAATGTTTGGCGCGAGGATGAAGTTCAGGCGGGGATTACTGTTGAGAAATTGCTTGATTTGGCGCCAGAAAAACAGAATAATCAAGTGAAAGTTCCGCAGGTATTGTAATGAGTAAGATTAGTGATTTTATTGGCAAGAGCGCGGTCGAAAACGTAAAAGAAGCATTGCGACGAGCACGTGAAATTGAGGAATATAATGCGCTACTTAGCTTGACGGAAGAGCGTGCGCTGGAGCGAGCAGAAAAAGTTGATGCTGGCGAGATTTCTGGACGATTGGCGGGCGTGCCATTTGTTGTGAAGGACAATTTTTTGGCGTTTGGTGCGCCAACGACTGCCGCTTCAAAAATGCTAGAAAACTTTAATGCGCCACTACAGGCGACGGCTGTTGAGAAATTGGAAGCGGAAGGTGCGATTTGCATTGGTAAGGCGAATTTGGATGCTTTTGCGCACGGCGGTTCGACGGAAAACTCGGCATTTGGCCCAACTAAGAACGCTGCGGATGAAACGCGAGTTGCTGGTGGATCATCTGGTGGATCGGCGGTAGTTACGGCGCTCGACGTGGTTCCGTTTGCGCTTGGTACGGATACCGGTGGTTCGATTCGTCAGCCAGCCAGCTTTAACGGAGTGGTTGGAATTAAGCCGACTTACGGAGCGGTTAGTCGTTATGGCGTAGTGGCGATGGCGTCAAGCACGGACACAATTGGCTGTTTTGCTACAAATGCTGAAGATACGGACTTGGTGATGGAGATTATGGCTGGTCGCGATGATAAAGATATGACAACTTTGCCTGATTTCTGGAATAATCAGCCAGAATTTGCAAAGAAAAAAATAGGTCTAGTTAAGCAATGTATGACCGATGACGTGGACGCGGAAGTCCGTCAAAAAACGCTTGATTATGCGGAGAAATTGAAGCAGCTTGGCTATGAAATTGAAGAAGTAGATTTGAGTATGATGCAACATTCTCTGGCGATGTATTACATAATTGTGCCAGCGGAATTGTCCTCGAATTTGGCGCGATATGACGGCGTGCGATATGGTCATCGAGCAGAGGAAGTAAAAACTTTGGCGGAACTTTACGGTCGCAGTCGAAATGAAGGTTTTATGACTGAGAATAAGCGACGAATTATGATAGGAAGTTTTGTATTGTCAAGTGGATTCTTTGACGCTTACTATATGCAGGCTCAAAAAGCCAGGACGTTGTTGATTGACGAGTTTAAGAAGTTATTTACCGAATATGACGCGCTATTGATGCCGGTTGCGCCGACTCCTGCGTTTAAGATTGGGGAGAATGCTAGCGATCCGATAAAAATGTATTTGGCGGACATCATGACTGTGCCAGCAAGTTTGGCTGGACTTCCTGCGGTTTCGGCGCCAGCTGGAAATAGCGATGAAGGATTGCCAATTGGCGTGCAGCTTATTGGCGATTACAAGTCAGACAAGAACTTGCTGAAGCTGGTTTCGGAAGTGGAGAAGATTTGATGGACGGATTGATAGTCGCGATAGTTGTTGCGGCGTTGATTATCGGCGCCTTGCTGATGATTTTCATTCAATTGACTTCTCGTGGTCGCGGTCAAATTGACAAGGAAATGTATCAGAGGGTTTGGCGGCAAATTTTGCGCAATGTCGAAACCAGAAAATCGGAAAGCATGCAAATGGCGATAATGAAAGCGGACAAGTTGCTAGACAAAGCTATGCGCGACTGTGGCGTGGCTGGCGAAACGATGGGCGAACGTATGAAATCTCGCAAGGGATATTGGAGTAATGAAAATGGGCTTTGGGCGGCGCATAAATTGCGTAATCAAATTGCCCACGAAACCAACGTAACGGTAACGGCGCAGAGTTTTCGTCGAGCTATGGCGAGTTTTGAACAGGCATTAAAAGATTTGGGAGCATTATAATGAGTGTATATGACGATTATGAAATGACAATTGGTATCGAATGTCACGTTCAGCTGGCGACGAAAACCAAGCTATTTAGTCCGGCCGATAATGACGCTCGCGATGCTGAGCCGAATACTAAGACGCATCAGATTGATTTTGGTTTGCCGGGGATGTTGCCAGTTTTGAACAAGCACGCCGTTGAGTTGGCGGTTCGCGCTGGAAAAGCCTTGAATTCGCCAATTGCGCATGTTAGCCGATTTGATCGAAAGCATTATTTTTATCCAGATTTGCCAAAGGGCTATCAGACTTCACAGATGTATAATCCGATTATTTTGGCTGGATATGTTGATGCGCCACTGGAAGATGGTTCTTTGAAACGTGTGCGAATTGACCACGCTCACATGGAGGAAGATGCTGGCAAATTGACGCACCACGACGGCTATTCGTTGGTTGATCTTAACCGCGCTGGCACGCCGCTGATTGAGATTGTTTCTGAGCCAGATATGCATTCGGCTGAGGAGGCTAAAGCTTATGTTTCGGAACTTCATAAATTGATGGTTTACGCGGGTGTGACTTATGGCAATTTGTACCACGGAAATATGCGATTTGACGTCAATATTTCAGTAGCAAAAAAGGGCGCGACGGAGCTTGGAAAGCGCGCGGAAATTAAGAATCTCAATTCCTTCCGCAGCGTTGAAAGGGCTGCTGAGTATGAATTCAAGCGCCAAGTCGATGTTTTGGAACGTGGCGAAGAAGTTGTCCAGGAAACCAGAGGCTGGAATGATGACAAGCAGATAACTATTTCTCAGAGGTCAAAGGAAGACGCGCAGGATTATCGTTATATGCCAGACCCAGATATTCCGCCAGTTGTGTTGACTGACGAGGTGATTGCTGAAATTCAGTCCAAAGTGCCGATACTTCCGGGTGAATATAGGGAAAAATGGAGCGCGCTAAACTTGGACAAATCTGTTATCAATTCGCTTTTGTCTAATCAGGATTATGCCCAGATTACATTAGAAGTTCAGGAAAAGTCGAGCGAGGCTTCCGCTAAGCGAGTCGCGCATTGGTTTGCGAGCGCATTGACGGCTTCTGATGAAAGTGACGCGCAAACAGACAACGAATCTACACGCGTGGCGGTTGATGATTTAATAGAATTGGCTGAAATGACTGAGAAATCTGAAGTCTCCAGTACGAATGCGAAGGAGCTATTCAATGAGCTTCTGGCTGGCGCAAAAAATCCGCGCAAGCTTGCCGAAGAGAAGAATTTGCTGCAGGTTTCTGATGAATCGGCGATTGCTGCAATCGTTGACGAGGTTTTGAATGATCCAGCTTCGGCGGCTTCGATTGCTGACATTAAGGCTGGAAAAGATAAGGCTATTGGTTATTTGGTTGGGCAAGTTATGAAGAAGTCTAAGGGTCAAGCCAACCCAAGCCTTGCTCAAAAACTGATTCGCGAAAGACTTTAGAATTGCTGAAAATAATAGGGAATAGGAGCTGAAATATGAGAAAGCCAACTAAAGCTATCATCGCTGCTGCCGGTTTTGGTACGCGATTTTTGCCACAAACTAAAGCCATGCCAAAGGAGATGTTGCCGCTGATTGATAAGCCGATTATTCAATACGTCGTCGAGGAATTGGTCGAAGCTGGCATTAAAGATATCATCATTATCGGTAGCGCGAATAAGCGAGCAATCGAGGACCATTTTGATGAGCCGAATGAAGAACTTTTGGCTAATTTGCGCGCTGGCGGTCCTAAAAAACAACCGTTCATTGACGCGGTGCAGAATTTGGCTGAGATGGCAAACTTTATTTATATTCGCCAAAAAGGTCCGTACGGCAACGCAACGCCTTTGGCCTGTGCTTCGCATTTGATTCATCATGACGAGCCTGTGATTTACACATTTGCGGATGACTTTATTGCGGCTAGTCCAAGCCGTTTCAAGCAGATGATCGAGGCGTCAGAAAGCTTAGATGGAGCAGTTCTGTCGTGTAAGAAAATCACCGATGATGCGGAGTTTGATCGTTATGGAGTCGTCAACGGTCAAGTAGTGAAAGACGGCGTTATAAAAATGACGAATATCGTTGAAAAGCCGGGCAAGGAGAATGCGCCTTCTGATTTGGCGAGCGTTAGTAGCTATTTACTTCCAGGCGAAATTTTTGGCTATCTAAACAAAGCCAAGGAAGCATTTGACGGCAACGGCGAGTTTACGATTCAACCAATTATGCAACAAATGATTGACGATGGATTTGATTTTTATGGCGTAGAGATTACGAACGGCACTTATTATGATACGGGCGACAAATTGGAATATCTAAAAACGGTGATCGACTTTGGGTTACGTGATCCTAACTTTGGTGATAAATTGCGCGCCCATCTGGCGGATCGCCTAAAATAATGTATAATAAATAGCATGAACGGATTGCTTATTATATTAGTGATTTTGATGGTGATTTTTGTCATCATGATGATTGCTATGACAATTTCCATCATCAAATTAACGCGCCAAATTCGCCAAACCCAGCAGAACGTGGAGGCGATAAGCCAGCGAATTGCTAATCTGAATGGAATTGTAAGTACGGTTTCAATTGGCGTGGAACTAGCCAAAAGCTTCGCTTCAAAAAGTGGATTTTTCTCGAAATTTTTCTCAAAGAAAAAGGTAAGAAAGAGTGAAAAAGTCAGCCAAAGAACAGTCAAATAAGTTGGCAAAAAAAGTCGTTCGTGATAATGAAAACGGTGCTCGTCGGGCGATTTTGGAGGATTTGTTCTTTGATTTTCATAAATCTCGCCATCAAGTTTACTGGGTGAATTTTGTTCGCGGAATTTTCTTTGGTCTTGGAAGTGCTTTGGGTGCGACGTTATTGATTGCGATATTGATTTGGATTTTGGGGCAATTTGCCGACATTTTCCCGCCGTTGGCTGATTTTATCAACCACTTAATTGAGACAATGCAACGTCGTCAATAGCGTGCTATAATTGTTATTAATGACTGAGGGGACAAGCGAACAATCATCGTCGGCGGCTTTGAAGCCGTCGGATTTCGTGCATCTTCATAATCACACTTTTCATTCGGTGCTGGACGGATTAACTAAGATTCATGACTTGGTCGATAAGGTTAAGGAGCTTGGGATGGAGGCTGCCGCCGTAACTGATCACGGCACGATGAGTGGTATTTTGGACTATTACAAAACTGCCAAAAAAGCGGGAATTAAGCCGATTATCGGAATTGAAACTTACGTGGCGACTCGTTCTCGATTTGACCGCGATCCAGGCAAGGACAAGCAACGTTTTCACTTGACTGTACTTGCGATGAACAACACGGGCTTCCATAATTTAATGAAGTTGTCGACGCGCGCCAATCTGGAGGGAATGTATTATAAGCCGCGAATTGATCATGATTTGCTGGAGGAGTTGAATGAGGGATTGATTGTCCTGAGTGGTTGCGCAAGTGGTGAAATTGGCGTGGCGTTGAAAGAGGATGATTATGATCGCGCTCGTGAGATTGCTAAATGGTATAAGTCAATTTTTGGCGATCGTTATTATCTGGAGTTGCAGGACCATGGGCACTCGAAGTCGAACACACACTGGGATGTGCAGGCGAAGATCAACGAGGGCTTGATTAAGCTTTCGAAGGAGCTTGATATTGAAATGGTTGTGACTTGTGATGGTCACTATTTGACGCACGAATATCAAGACGCGCACGAGATTCTGCTTTGTGTTGGTACGGGCTCGTATCTTAGCGATGAAAAGCGAATGAGCTTGAAGGATTTTGAACTTCACTTGACGGATCCGCGCGATATTATCGATCACTGGGGCGAGGAATTTCCTGAAGTTATTCGCAACACGAAAAAAATAGCTGATCGCTGTGACGTTGAGATTGAGCTTGGGCGAATTCTTATTCCAAAATATCCATTGCCAGACGGCGAGAATGAACATTCGTATCTGCTTAGATTGACATATCAAGGTTTGTTGCAGCGTTACAATGGAGCTTCGAAGGAGGAGGCTGAAAAGTTGGATCCTGACGAGATTATTCCGAAGCTGTCTGATGAAGTTCGTGAGCGCGCTAAGATGGAGCTTGGCGTGATGGGAAATATGGGCTATGAAGGTTATTTCTTGATTGTCCAGGATTTTATCAACTGGGGAAAATCTCAAGGAATTGTTTTTGGGCCTGGGCGTGGTAGTGCGGCTGGCTCGATTATTGCGTATGCGCTGAATATTACAGATCTTGATCCGCTGAAATATGGACTACTGTTTGAGCGATTCCTGAATCCTGATCGTATTTCTATGCCCGACATCGACGTTGATATTCAGGATACACGTCGCGACGAGGTGATTGAATATTGTGCAAAAAAATACGGCGAAGATCACGTCAGTAATATCGCAACGTTCGGTAAGATGTTTGGTCGTATGGCAGTGCGTGATGTTGCCAGGGTTTTGGAGGTTCCGTACGCTGAGAGCGACCGCTTGGCGAAGTTAGTCCCGCCGCCAAGCCAGGGGCGACATATTCCGTTGTCCGTGAGTATTAAAGAAGACGCGGACCTTCGGAATGAATATGAAAATAATCCGACTGCGAAGGAAGTTTTGGATTATGCAATTCAGTTGGAAGGGACGATTCGTAGCCACGGCGTTCATGCTTGTGGTGTGGTGATTGCGCCAGATACGCTAGTCAATTATATTCCGCTTGAAATGGCGCAAAAGGGCGTAGTGGCAACTCAGTTCCCGATGGGCGAGGTTGAAGAGTTGGGCCTATTGAAGATGGACTTTTTGGGACTTTCGAACCTTACGATTATTAATAACGCCATGAGGATTATCCGAAAAGCTTACAAGAAAGAAATTAATCTTTCGGAGCTGCCACTTGATGATAAAAAGACCTACGAGCTGTTTCAGCGCGGCGACACGACTGGCGTATTCCAGTTGGAATCGGCGGGAATGAAGCGATATTTGCGCGGACTAAAGCCGACTACGTTTGAAGATATTATTGCTATGGTGGCTCTTTATCGTCCGGGTCCAATGCAGTTTATTGACAGTTTTATTAGGCGTAAACACGGCGAGGAAGAAATAACTTATTTGCATTCCGGAATGAAAAACTCGCTGAAAAATACTTACGGAATTTTGGTCTATCAGGAGCAGTTTATGCAGATTTCTAAGGAATGGTGTGGATTTACTGGCGGTCAGGCCGACACATTGCGAAAGGCTGTTGGTAAGAAGAAAATTGACTTGATGAAAAAGGTCAAGCCTGAATTTGTCGAGGGTGCGGTTAAAGTTGGTGGCGCAACTAAGGAAATTGCGGAAACTTTCTGGACTCAGCTGGAAGAGTTCGCCAACTATTGTTTCAATAAGTCGCACGCCGCTTGTTATGGTTTGATCGCCTATTGGACGGCTTATTTGAAGGCGCATTATCCCGACGCGTTTATGGCGGCGCTTATGACCAGTGACCATGATGATACTGATCGTCTGGCAATTGAAATTACTGAATGTAAGCACATGGGAATTAGTGTGCTAAGTCCTGACGTAAATGAATCGTTCGTTGAGTTTGCTGTGGTGCCGAATGAGAATAAAATTCGTTTCGGAATGTCGGCAGTGAAGGGAGTTGGTGTTGGTGCGGTCGAGGAAGTTCTGCGGGCGCGCGAAGATGGACCGTTTACGTCGGTTGAGGATTTTGCTAGGCGCGTTTCAACCAGTAAATTCAATAGAAAAGCTTGGGAATCGCTTATTAAATCTGGTGCGTTTGATGATATGGGCGATCGATCTGACTTGCTTTTCAATCTGGATTCTATTACGTCATTTGCGTCCAAGCTCCAAAAAGAAGCCGCCAGTGGGCAGACCAATTTGTTTGGAATGTTGGGTGACGATGATGCAGCGAGCGTTCAATCGACTCTTCATCTCCAGAAGGCTCCTGTGAAACACGACGATAAAGAGCGCTTGATGTGGGAGCGAGAATTGTTGGGGTTGTATATCTCGGCGCATCCGCTTGATAGATATGAAACATATTTGAGCGAGCAAACTCAACCGTTGACGCAATTAGTTCCTGAGTACGACAGTCGAATGATGACGGTCGGGGGAATTATTAGCACCGTTCGTACAATTGTCACAAAAAGCGGTTCGAAAATGGCGTTTGTGGGAATTGAGGACAAGTTCGGTGAGGGCGAGATAATTGTCTTTCCAAATCTGTATGAAAAAGTTGGCGCTAAGCTGGTTCAGGACGCGGTAATTCGGGTTTCTGGTAAAAATTCAGCGCGAGATCGTGACGGAAATCTGGGCAATGAAAGTAAGCTAATTGCCGATGATATTATTGCGATTACGGATAACGATATCAATGGCTATGAGTCGACTGGTCGTAAAATGGATGCGCCAAAAATTAGCTCTGCTGTAAAAAAAGAGCGCCGTGAAGCTTGTCGTAATCAGAAAAATGGAGCTTCTCCGAAGTCTGCCGTAAAGAATGACGCCGCCAAACCGCAGCCAAAAACTCATTCGGCGCCTGTTAATGTTGCGCCAGAAATTCCCGCTTCAAAGTTATTTGTGTATATTAAAGACCCTAATGACCATTCGCGGTTAGTGAAAATGAAGTCTGTTTGCGGCGAGAATGCTGGCACGACTGACGTGGTTTTGGTACTGGGCGAGAAAGAAAAATCAGCCATGCGCCTGCCGTTTAAGGTGGATGCTAATGACAATTTATTAAGCCAATTAAAAAACACTCTGGGTGAAGAGTGTGTAGTTCTAAAGTGATAGTTAGCCCGCTGACAGAGCCTCAGCCGGAGCTGGTTGCTCTACGACGGGCTAACTATATACTGTCAGCGGGACTTAATGTCCCTCTTAGGAAAACTGCCTCTTTCGCTCTCTCCTGTAGCCAGCGATATCACAGACTACCCATGAGAAAACGCACGCAACAAGAGCTAATGTTGCCCCCATTGAAGACATCGAAGAGGGCGCTGACGCTGCTTTTACCATGTATAGAACATATTCCGGCAGGAGCACAATGACAGATACTGCTGTCATAGCAGTGTATCTACGGCCACGTAGTTTGCCGTAGTGTAAATATGACCAGATCGTCACATACAAAATCGCAATGGCAGTGAGTAGTGTAACGATGTTAGAATACATCATAGATCCTTCCAAGTAGAGACTACTTTCTTCAGAGGATTCTGAAAAAAGCTCATACAAGTATAATACATTTTTTTCAATAAAGTCAATAAGCAGACTTGAGGAATTTATTTATCCGTTGTTGAGATTATTTCATCCTCGGGAAAATCAGTCCGAACAGCGCAATTCCTGTTGCGACCGACACGTTGAATGATTCTTTTTGACCGAACATCGGAATTTCTACAGTGAAGTCGCAATTGCCCAAAAGCTCTGGCGTGATTCCGTGGACTTCTTCTCCGAGCAGCAGTGCAAATTTTTCAGGCGGCTGAAATTCTGGCAACATAATACTATCTTTTGATTGCTCCAGAGCGATAATTGGCAAGTTTTCTGTTCGCTGATTCTCTTTAATCCAATCATTGATATCTTCGTAAAACTCAAACGGCACCAAACTTTCCGCACCCAAAGCAGTTTTATGAATTTGGCTGGTGATTTTTTCGCGAATGTGCGGCAGGCGGGGATCTTCAGATCGAATTTCTCCATCAACAAGCGCGCAAACAGGCGCCTTGCTACATAAACTCAATTCTGGATACGGCGTGTAACCACTAAGAATAATCTTTTTTATACCAAATCCTTCGGCTGTGCGAAAAATTGCCCCAACATTATGCGTCGAGCGAATATTGTGGACTAACAGAGTAATTTCTGGATTCATATCACTATTATATCACTCGTCAAACCGTAAGCTTTTTGGTATAATTTTCATATGGACGAAGATAAAATTCAGGCGCGACGCCGTGAGCAAGATGAGGAAGCTACTCGTCGTCGAGCGTCAATTTTAGGACTTCAATATCTTGATGGGCGGGAATTTGAAGACACTCTGCCTTTGCTTAAAGATGTTTTGACAATTGAAGAAATGTATAAAGGCAGGCTGGTTCCGCTGGCTTTTAACGAGGAAGACCAGTCTTATCGATTTGGTGTTACGTCGCAAACTTCTGAATCGTTGATGAAGCGAATGCGAGATCAATATGTTGAAAATGGCAAGCGAATCTTCTTCTTCTTAATTTCTGGTTCGGCGTTTCGGTCAATTATGCTCAGGTTTGATCCGCCAAAAAAAGTGATTTACGATAATATCGAAATTGCTAAGGAGGGCGATAGCGATACTCTGGCACAGGTTACGCAGACTTTGGCTTCTGTGGGTACAAATGACGTGTTTAATTATTTGATTGACCAAGCGGATTTGTTGGGCGCGTCGGATATTCACATCGAAAATCAGCGTGAGTCGATTCGAATTCGTATGCGTGTTGACGGAGCTTTGCATACGGTGGCGGAACTTAGCAGAGATAGATATCGAGTGATTATGGCGACTTTGGCATCGCGTGCGAATATTTCTACCGCTTCCAGAGAACCTCAATCTGGGCATATGCAACAGGAAATTCATAGAGATGGCGCATCGCACGTGCTGAATTTGCGCGTGGAAGCCGTGATGACGGTGTATGGATTAGACTTGGTGCTTCGATTGTTTAACTTTGATGAGTCAATGTTGAACTTGGATTTATTGAGTATTTCAAAGAAAGAGCGTGAGCAAATCGATGAAGTTATTTCTCATCCGCGCGGGATGTTGTTGATGGTTGGTCCGACTGGTTCAGGAAAGTCTACAACGTTATATAGCATTCTTAATGCCCTTAATACGCCAGATAGAAAGATTATTACACTGGAAGATCCTGTAGAAAATACGATTCCTGGGATTGCTCAGATTCCAATTGATACGACAAATGGACAGAGGTTTGCTGACGGTTTGCGCAGTGTTTTGCGTCTTGACCCAGACGTGGTGATGGTCGGTGAGATTCGCGATAATGAAACTGCGAAGACTGCGATTCAGGCGTCAATTACGGGACATTTGGTGCTGTCCAGCTTTCACGCCAATTCGACTGCGGCGGCGTTTAGTCGTATGATCGATATGATTGGACAAAACCCAATTTTTAGCTCGGCGGTTCGGCTGGTTATTGCTCAGCGACTAGTGAGAAGATTGTGGGATGATAGCAAGGAAGAATATGAGCCAGACGAGGCGACTCGTAAGTGGGTAAAAGAAGTCTTGAAGGATTTGCCAGAGAATGTTGATTGCCCAGATTTGGATACGTTTAAGCTTTGGCGTGCGGTGCCGACGGATGACGTTCCGTTTGGCTACAAGGGGCGAATTCCAGTAATGGAGCAACTGGTCGTGAGCGAGAATATTCAGAAATTCTTGCGCGGCGATGTTGAGGATGTTCATACGGAAGCGATTGAAAAAGCCGCAAAAGAAAATGGCATGGTGACGCTACTTCAGGCTGGCGTGTTGGCGGCTCTTCGTGGCGAAACAACATTAGAAGAAGTCAATAGAGTAATATAATTGACTTTATATCCATAAACTGATAAAATATTAGTTTATGAGCGAAAGACAACGGGATGGTTATGTTGTTAAAGGTGAACTATCTCATACAGAAGATCTTAATAAAAACTACATAAGTCAAATTATAGATTATGTAGAGTCTATTATTAAGCATGTACCGTTTCTTATTGAAGGTGAGGAGTTGCGCGGTGAATATCAAGAATCTTATGGGAAGATTCTTGGGTTGTTTCAGCAAATTGAGAAGGAGTATAATAGTCTTCCAGATTGCATAGAGATAGATTTTGATATAGAAGAAGTCAAAGAATCATTAAGAAGTATATTTAATGGAACATACGAGAAATTTATAAGGGAAAATATTAGTGTAATTTTTCCCGAAAAGCTGGCGGAAGTGAATGTTCCAGAATTTTGCCAAGATGGAAAGTATGTGATTCCCGACGTAAGACGATGGCAGCATGCTAATAAAATAATTAATCCTGAACTTGCAGATAGTAAATATATGGACTTTATCGCAAAGGCAAGGGAGGCTGTGGCTGATAGCCTTACTAAGGATGAGGCTTTTGGTTTACCTGATGATTTTACAATTACTAGACCTGAATACATTCCAGGTAATGATGGCAAGATGGAGTTGAGCAGTTTACTGAAAGACTTTGAGCATCGGAAACTTAAAGAGGTTGAAGGTGTGGAATGTAAAGGTATTAATCCTAAGGGTGATTTAAAATTTGCCAACAGAGTTCTTGAGTTTATAAAATCCATAGAATTGCCAAGCAAAGAGGAACTAGCCAAGCAGTATAAAGACGCGACAATTAATGAAAACATTCCAGTGGTTCGTAGCCTTGCTGAATCTATGGCTAAAGAGCATCTGAGTGAGGCTTTAGGCGACGCCCTGAGTGTGCTTTCGGAGAAATTGAATAGCTATGAAGTGGCACCTAAAATCGCCGCTGAATCTTTGAATAAGGCGAAGAAGAGAAAGAGGAAGAAGCAATCACGCCAGGATAATTGCGAGGTGAGTGGTCAGGATTTTCAGGCTACTGAGGTTAACTTAAAGGTTGGGGATTATATAGAGCTTAGTCACGAAACATTTCCGTGGTTAGATGATGAAATGGCTAAGGTTTTATATATTAAGAGAAGCGGTAATGATGTTACGATAGTAGTCGATGCTCGTACTGAAGCAGCCAAGAGAATTGAACACAGAATGTCTGGCTATGAGACTAAGAAAAAGCAGAAGAGTATTTTGCCCAGTCTTTATAATAAATTAAAATTAGCGGCAGAAATTGTTGCAACGTCAGATTCTGGATTACGTGATTCTTGGACGACCTTAAGATATCGAGATAAAAATAAGTATCCTTTTAGTATCTTTAGCTGGAAAGCCCAAACATCTGACGCACTAAGGATGTATGTGTCGCACATCGCTGTGGATAAGGTGGATGATGAGTCTGTGAGAAAGATACTAGAAGAGAACGGTGTAACTCATTTATTAATGCTTTTGGGTGCTTGCGACAAAAATAACCAGGAAGAATTATTGCCAGTATTTACTGGGCGGACTAGGCGCATTGAGGCAGCTGACGGTGCTGGTGTTTAGGCTTATCTAATGACATTTGCGACAGCTTCAACAACACCCTCATCAAACGCGGTTGGGACGACTTTATCGACGGTTGGATTTTCGACCAGGTTAGCTAGCGCTTCAGCGGCCGCCAATTTGTGCTGGTCGGTTATTTTCTTAACTCCGTGATCTAATGCGCCGCGGAAAATTCCAGGGAAGGCCAGGGAATTGTTGACTTGGTTTGGAAAGTCGCTACGACCCGTGCCGATGATTGCGACGCCGGCTTGTTTGGCGACATCTGGCATAATTTCTGGAACAGGATTTGCTAGTGCAAATACGATTGGATCTTTCGCCATTTTTTGGACTAATTCTGGAGTGAGCAGTCCTGCGCGTGATACGCCGATGAATATGTCTGCGTCAGTGATGGCGTCTTCAATTGAGCCAGATTGCGATGCATCGACGTATTCCAATAACGCAGTTTTTTCAGCGTTCAAATCTGTGCGTGATTTTCCGACAATTCCTCGGCTATCCACCGCTACGATGTTTTTTGCTCCGTAAAGATTTAACAATTTTATGATTGCCGTGCCAGCTGCGCCTGCGCCGATGACCACGAATTTGCAATCTGCCAGGTTTCGCCCTGTCAATTTAGCGGCGTTAATTAAGCCCGCCAACACAACGACGGCCGTGCCGTGTTGGTCGTCGTGGAAGACTGGAATATCTAACTCTGCCTTCAATCGCTCTTCAATTTCAAAGCATTTTGGTGCGGCGATATCTTCGAGGTTGATGGCTCCGAAACTTGGCGCGATGGCTTTAACTGTGGCAATGATTTCTTCTGGCTCGTGGACGTCTAACACAATTGGCACGGCGTCGACATCGGCAAAATGCTTAAATAGTAAAGCTTTTCCTTCCATAACTGGCATGGCGGCTTTTGGTCCCAAATTGCCTAAGCCCAAAATTGCTGAGCCGTCTGAGATTACGGCGACTAGATTGTTTGTCCAAGTGTACTTTGGTAAATCGGCTGGATTTTCGGCAATTGCTTGGCTGACTGCGCCGACGCCAGGGCTGTAATAAGCGCTAAGTTTGTCGCGATTAAGCTCCTCTTTATCTCTGAGGCTAGTCGTAATTTTACCTTTGTATTTTTCGTGTAGTTCGAGTGCTAATTTATTGTAATCCATAGCTATATTATACTCCAATTTTATTTAATTGATATTTCTTCAGATTTGTGTTATTATCTTATGTAATTGTACGAGAGTTAAATATTCGAGCCTTGTTTGACGTGGAGCCGCAGAGGTACAACTGCGTGGCCAGTCGGAGCGAGTTCGGAAGATAGGAAAAATTATGAGTTTTGAGTTAATCAACAAAATCAACCAAGCACAAAAAAAGCAAGCAGTTGTCGATGCTCGCAGCGGTGACACGGTTCGCGTTTACCAGAAAATTAAGGAAGGCAACAAAGAGCGTATTCAGATGTTCGAGGGTGTTGTCATCCGTACCGACAATAAAAAATCGCACACATCACGCATTACAGTTCGAAAGATTGCTTCAGGTGTTGGCGTTGAAAAGTCATTTTTGATGCACAGTCCGTTGATTGAGAAGATTGAGATTGTTCGTCGCGCTAAGGTTCGCCGCAAGTTCTTAAGCTTCCTTCGCCAGCGTAGCGGTAAGTCAGCTCGCTTGACGGCTAAGAATTTCGATCGTGCTGCTGTTAATGATATTCATGACGCTAAGGCAGAAGCGGAAGCTGAACGCTTGAAGGAAGAAGCTGCTCAGGCTGCTGCTGCAAAACAAGCTGAAAAAGATGCCGCTCAGGCAGAGCTTGACGCTAAGGCTGCTGAAGTTGCAGCTCGCCATAAAGACGCGTAATTGTCAATTGGTTAATCATAAAACCGTCTCTTAATCTGGGGCGGTTTTCTCATGTTATAATCTCAATATGGCAATATTTCATTATATATCCGTCCTTGTTCCGACGACTTTGGTTGTGGCAGCTCCTTATGTTTTGAAGAAAAACGGCTTTGATAATGAGAAAAAATATCGCTGGCTACTTTACGTAGCGTGTTTGTTGTTTTTCATATCTTGGTATTTGCCATCGCCGTTAATTGACGGACAGGACACTAGTTTTACGACTCACTTTGTGGGTGGCGGTCTATTTACGGGGCTGTTCTGGGTGTATTTGGTTTCGTCGATGAAATGGCGGGCGCACTGGTTGGTGATGGCGTTTTCAGTATTTGCTTTAGTTTCAGCGTTGGGCTGCATTAACGAACTGGCGGAATTATTTATGGTCAAAGTGGGCTTGGCGAGCATAAAATTGGACGACACGAATTGGGATATTTTGGCGAATACATTAGGCGCGACAACAATTTGGATTGGCTGGATTATTGCGGATTTTATGACGAAAAAGGGAAGATTGTCGGGTGATTCTGGGAATTGATGAAGTCGGGCGCGGCGCGTGGGCTGGACCGTTGGTGATTGGCGCGGTGGTTTTGGGCGGCGCTGAAATTGAAGGGCTTGATGATAGTAAAAAATTGACCAAAAAACGACGTGAATTGCTCGATGAGGAAATTCGCGAGCAAGCGTCGGCTTGGGCATTGGGCTGGGTTTCTGCTGAGGAACTGGATGAAATAGGGATGAGCGAGGCGCTTAAGCTGGCAACGCGGCGTGCAGTCAAAGAAATCCAAGCGAAATGTCAGAAAAATGGCTCGACGTTTGATGAAATTATTATCGATGGGACGGTCAATTTTTTGGCGGGTACACCGCTAGAAAAGTATGTAACAATTATAGCGAAAGCCGACGGTCTGATTCCGAGCGTTTCGGCGGCGTCGATTATTGCTAAAGTGGCTCGCGATAAATTCATGGCGAAGCAGGATAATGTTTATCCAGGATATGATTTTTCTTCGCACGTTGGCTATGGCGTGGCGAAGCATCGAGCGGCTATTGATAATCTGGGCGTAACTCCGCTACATCGGCTGAGTTTTGCGCCGTTGGCTAAATACGCTAATACTGGGGCGAATTCGCAAAATGCGTCTGACGATAGAAAATCTAAAAACCAGCAAAAAGACACGACGCGTCAAATTGGTGATAAAGGTGAGCAAGCGGCGGCGGATTGGTTGGTAGGCGATGGTCATGAAATTATAGAACGGAATTGGCGGACGCGGTATTGCGAAATTGATATTGTTAGCAAAAAAGATAATGTTTTATATTTTACAGAGGTCAAATATCGTAAAAATGACGATTTCGGCGATGGCTTGGCGGCGATTACAAATAAAAAACAGCAGCAAATGCGTTTTTCTGCAGAGATGTTCACTGCCAAAAATACGCAGTATGAAGGCTGTGATATGCAAATGCTGGCAATTTCTGTTGATGGAAATCCGCCCGTAGCTAAAGAGTGTGTGGTGTTGGAATAAATTGTTCGCTTTCGTCGTTTCCGACTCATCAGCATAGACACACATCTATGGAGCGAACTGACAAGTGAGAGAGCTGCGAATCTCTACGGACTCGCCATGTTCGCTTGATCGTAGTCTACTTCCAGGAGAAGTAAACGGCAATATGTCCGTCCATGGAGGCTCTCCAAGGTGCGGGTTCGCGTCCTCCTCTGAGGACTACATTTTCGGTGCTATCCTCGAGGGACTTGAGGGCGGCGAGGAGTGTGTTGTGACACTCCTCGCTCATTGCGACAGCTTGCGTTGACAAGGGGTCGTCAACTTGCACATAAGTAATCTTGTCGCCCGTACGAAGGTACTGGTCGACGACTGCTTCCTTGACACGCTCGCACACCTCCTTGATATGATTATCGTCGAGGAATGCGGCGATCTCGTGAGCGTCTGTCTCCCCCCTTGCCGTGTTGTTCCCTGAAGAGGGCTTTAACTTCATCCGTAATAAAAGTCGGCATGTCAGTACTCTCTCCTCATCCGAGCGGACGCTCGTGTTAAAAAACACTGATCGACGCCCGGATGGCGAACGACCGAAGATGAGGTTTCGGGATACTTCTTAAAATATCGCAAAATCTCACCTCCGGTTTATAAACTCTCTCAACTTGTCAAGGTGCGCTTTCGGACAAAACATTTGTTCCGTCAACAAAAGCTAATATATTTATATCACTAATAGGATAAAATGTCAATAGATTTTGTCAAAAATGTGGCATAATATATCACAGTGTTGTTTGCAAAGCAGAGAGCACATCCGCCTTATCTTGCTCAATCAACTCAGTGCGTGCTTTAATTTCTGTAATCCCCAACTTAATCGTTCTGGTTAGGGCTGGAATATTTTCCATCGGCTCAAAGAATTGTCGAAAGTCGTCAAGTTCGTCGGTTGTCAATAGGGCTGTGGCAGCATAGCGAATAAAATCGTCATAGCTTTTGTCATCACCAAATTTCTCTTCGACCCATGCCCAGTTTTCTTTTAGCCAATTCCAAGCAATTTGGCGGCTTTCTCTGGTGCGAATCAAATACACAAACCAACGGCTGGCGTCTTGCGGGCGGATAATATTGGAATCTTTAATGTTGGCAAGAATTTTTTCTGCTGTTTTGGGGTTTTTAGTGGAAGTTAGTCCAATTGCAATATCATTCTGCAGGTCATTTGACGGCGTGTTCTTATATGCAGTAAAGAGATTTTCAATCATCTCTGGCGTCTCGAAATGTCTCACGTTTGCGCTGATAATTAAAGCTCGAGTTTCTGTCGGTAAGTCTTCCAATTTATTATTGTCAAAACGCGTTTTTGCCTCGTTCAAAACTTCTTCATCTTCACTATACATCATCAAGCTCAAAGCCGTGGTGCGTCGTTCGCGGTCGTCATCCGATTCGCCAGCTTTTTCATCCCAATCTAATTCCTTAAATGTGGTATGCGCAAATTCTCCAGAAATTTTCTTTAATGAATCTCTGGCGGCGTCATTATCGTCTACGAACTTTCGCAGTTCCGTCAAGGCGCCAGCCGCCATACCGAAGACTTTTTCGTTGGTTTCGGTTTTTAGCGACAATGCCAATGGAAGTAGTGACGCCGAGTTTTCAAATCCAGCGCGGGCGAGTATTGTCACGTCCTGTAAGATACAAATCTTATCCAGGGTTGGCAACTCTGTAATGTTCTTCAATAAATATTCGCGAGAGGATTCGTCATATTTGGTGACGAAGTGGGCGCTTAAGCCACAGTTTAATTGTAATGGCTTTTCAATGGAAACGGTGGTTTCTTTTTGATTCAAGATTTTTACATCAAGTGGCTGGTTTGCGAATAATGGAATCGGCCATAATGCGTCAGATGGTTGGTGTTCGCCGATGAAGAATCGTTCCTGACTTAAAATCGCCGCGTCGTGACTGTTTGAAACTGATACGACAGGAAGACCAGGTTGGGAAATCCAAGCGTTCATTAGATTGACAATTGGCTGACTGCTCGTCGACTCTAATTCTTGCCACAGGTCATTTCCGACAGTGTTTTTGTATGCGAATTTTTCAAAGTATGATTTAAGTCCAGCGCGAAATGCTTCTTCGCCGATAAGTTTTCTAACCATAACAAGCAGTCGTCCGCCCTTAGCATAAACAATTGCTGGGTCGAACAAAGTGCTGATTTCGTCTGGATGATTGACGTCGGCTTGAACCGATTGGACGCCGTCCAAGCTGTCGCGTCTGAGTGCGGCCGTTACTTCATTCGTGGCAAAATCTTCCCACATGCGCCATTCGGGGTGCAATGCATCAATCGCCACGTATTCCATCATATTGGCAAAGCTTTCATTGAGCCATAAATCATTCCACCAGTTCATGGTAACGAGATTACCAAACCATTGATGACTGAGCTCGTGCGCAATAACCGTAGCAATGAAGCGCCTGGATGATTCTGGGGTTAATTCTGGGTCCGCAAGCAAACAGCTTTCGCGGTAAGTAATTAATCCCCAGTTTTCCATGGCACCAGAGGAGAAGTCGGGAAGAGCGACGTGGTCAGATTTTGGCAATGGATATTTGACGCCGAAATATTCGTCATAAAAATCAATTGAGCGAGTGGCGATGTCTAACGCAAAATCTAATGTATTTTCATTCTGAGCTGGCGTTGCCCAGACGTTAACCTCGACGCCAGATTTGGTGCGGGCAGTTTTTTTGTGCAATTCACCGATGACGAAAGCCAGAAGATAACTGCTCATTCGCGGTGTTTTCTCAAATGTTGTCGTGCGAGAATCGCCATTTTCTCCTTCGCTTTTTACGGGCATATTTCCCAAAACTGTTATTCCTGGGCGAGTTATTAGCGTCAAATCATATTCAGCTTTGGCGGCTGGTTCGTCAATGCAAGGGAAAACTTCGCGGGCGTGATGTGATTCAAATTGAGTAGCGAAAAGTTGTTTTTTAATGCCGTTGTGAGTGAAGTAGCAAGGATACAAGCCGTGCATTGCGTCGGTAATATTTCCGGAAAAAATGATGTGAATTGTGTGATTTCCGTTTTTAAGGTTCGGCTGAGATAATCTCAATTCGTCAAACTCACCAAATGAGACGCCGGCGGGCTGATCGTCGATTGTGGCTGATTGAATTGTTAAGCCTTTGGAATGTAGCAAAATTGATTCGCTGGTGGAATTGCCAGAAATGATAACTGTGCCAGAAAATTCTTTTTCCTCGGCGCGTGTTAAATCGAGAGTTAGGTTGTAATAATTTGGTGTGAATGTGTCAAGTAGGCGTGGAACTTTAGTCATAGTTTAATTATAATACAGTCATGAGGGTGAATAAAATACGACGTCGGCAAGTGGTGATTGCACTGGTAATTTTGGTGGCTGGTGTGGCGGTTTGGGCTTCGCGAATTTCACAACCCGAACCTCAGACAATTCAAACTTCAACACAACGAGAATTATTTGGTAATTCGAACGCCAGAGCGGAATTGGAAAAGATAGAAGTTAAAGGACGTGCGCCAAAGACTGGCTATTCCAGAAAGCAATTCGGCAATAGCTGGGGTAAAATTAACGGCTGCTCTGTGCGGGAGGTAATTCTGGCGCGAGATCTGACTGATGAGAAAATTGATGAAAAATGTCGAGTTTTATCAGGTGTACTTAACGACCCCTATACGGGGCAAACTATTCATTTTCAGCGTGGTGAAAAAACCAGTTCTAAGGTTCAGATTGATCACGTCGTGGCTTTGAGCGATGCTTGGCAAAAGGGTGCGCAGCAAATTTCTCCAGAAGAACGAGAGAAGTTGGCGAATGATCCGTTAAATCTGTTGGCGGTTGATGGTCCAGCGAACCAAGCCAAAGGTGACGGCGACGCGGCAACTTGGCTGCCGAGTAATAAGCCGTTTCGTTGTCAGTATGTAGCGCGCCAGATAGCAATAAAGCGACGATATCGCTTGTGGGTAACGGAAGCTGAAAAAAGCGCGATGTCGAGTATTTTGGAAAAGTGCGTGGAAGTATGATATTGACAAAATAAAAATTTTTTAATACAATAGGAAAGTACTAATCCGGCCGGCAGGTCGGAGTTTTTCGTTTATGGAAGTTTGAGACGGAAAAAGATATAATTAATAAGAAGGAGAATGTAATGGAAGACTTGAATATTAAGCAGTTGACGTTGGCAGTGCGTACGATTGCTGAGGAAAAAAACTTGCCAGAAGAAACAGTTTTGAGCGTGATTGAGCAGGCGATTGCAGCGGCTTGGCGTCGTGATAATGGTACGCGAGATCAGTTGGTTCGTGCTAGCTTAAATATCAATAACGGTACGGCTGTCGTGTCGGTTGTTAAAACTGTTGTTGAAGAAGTTGAGAATGACGCCAATCAAATCGACCTAGAGGAAGCTAAGGAGATAGATCCTACGGCTGAACTTGGCGGTGAAGTTGTGATGGAAACTCATAACGTGACGACTTTTGGCCGAGTTGCTGCTCAGACCGCTAAGCAAGTGATTTTGCAGCGTTTGCGCGAAGCTGAGCGTGAAGTTGTTTTGGCGGAATTTGAGGATAAAATCGGTACGGTTGTTATTGGTACGGTTCAGCGAGTTGAGCCACGCGTTGTGCGAATTGAGCTTGGCAAGGCTGTCGGAATTATGCCTCAGAGTGAGCAAATTCCTGGTGAATATTACGGCGTTGGTCGTCGAATTAAGGTTTATATTAAAGATATTGAGCGCGAAGGTCGCGGTCCGCAATTGATTCTTAGTCGCGGCAATGAAGAGTTTGTGCGATTCTTGTTCAATCAAGAAGTTCCAGAGATGGAAACTGGTGCAGTTGAGATTAAGGCAATCGCTCGCGAAGCTGGTCGCCGAACTAAATTGGCGGTTTTTTCGGCGCTACCTGGCGTTGATCCAGTTGGTACGTTTGTCGGTGGTCACGGCGCCCGCGTTCAGGCTGTGATGAATGAAGTTGGCGAGCAGGAAAAAATTGACATTATTCCATATGAGGAAGATGCGGCTGGATTTATTGCTAATGCGATGAGCCCGGCAGAGGTTTTGAGTGTGACTGTCAATGAAGACGAGAAGCGTGCGACGGTTTATGTTAGTGAAGACCAGCAGTCAATAGCAATCGGTCGTGCTGGGCAGAACGTTCGCTTGGCAAGTCGATTGACTGGCTATGAATTAGACATCGAAGCAAAAGCTCCTGTTAAGGCAGAGCCAAAACCTCGAAAGAATATTGAGGATAGCTTGATGAGCGTAGTTGAGGAGGTGGCGGAATAAGCTGCCTTCTGCGAATCGCCGAAAACGAAAGGAGGGCGATATGTCAGAAGATTTTTCTGAATTAGAACCTCGGCTGACGGAAACGGCTCGAGCCAGTTTGGGGCGGGCTGGTTTTCTGGCGCATAATGAGGGGAGTGAGTATGTTGGCACGGAGCATATTTTGCTTGGTGTGTTGGCGCAGAATTCGTCATTGGGCGCGAAGATTTTGGCTGAAAATGGCGTAACTTTGGATCGTGCGGAAATGGCGTTGAACCTGACCGCAAAGCCGCTGGTGATTACTATTGTAAGCAAGGGTTTGAGCGCTGAAGTTGTTGAATTGATAAGAATTGCTTGGCAATTAGCGGTTGAATTTGGGCAGGAAAAAATTGGCACGGAACACATCGTTTATGGAATGCTGCAGCAGCACGAGGCGCGAGCGACTAAATTGCTGCGGGATATGAACATTGACATTGACAATCTGCGTGGAAGTTTGGAAGACGTGTTTGATAAACAGCAGTTTGAATCTCTACAGAGTGAACGCAGTGTGGTAAGTAAAAACTCCGGCGATTTGCGAGTTTTGGAGAAATTCGGTGTCGATTTGACGCGGCGCGCCAGTGAAGGATTTTTGGATCCGGTGATTGGTCGAGCGTCGGAAATTCAGCGAATGATCACGATTTTGGGTCGGCGTAGTAAGAATAATCCAGCGCTAATTGGCGAACCTGGCGTCGGTAAAACTGCGGTCGTTGAGGGTTTGGCGCAGAGGATTGCTGATAATAAAGTTCCCGAATTTTTGAAAGGCAAGCGACTTTTTCAATTGGATTTGACGGCGATGATTGCTGGGACGAAATATCGTGGGCAATTTGAGGAGCGATTGCAAAAAGTTCTGGCGGTCGCCAAAAAACATCAAGAAGTTATTTTGTTTATTGACGAATTGCATCTGTTGGTCGGCGCTGGTTCGGCCGAAGGCTCGATGGACGCGGCGAACGTATTGAAGCCAGCGTTGTCACGAGGCGAGGTGCGACTAATTGGCGCGACGACGTTTGATGAATATCGAAAACATATCGAAAAAGATGCTGCGTTGTCACGGCGTTTCCAGTCGGTGACGATCAATGAGCCATCGCCAGAAGAGGCGGTGGAAATGATGCGAGGATTGAGAGGAAAATTAGCCAAGCATCATCAAGTTCAAATTCCTGACGAAATGCTGACTGAGGTGGTGGATTTGAGTCAGCGTTACGTGACGGAGCGATTTTTGCCAGATAAAGCGATCGACGTGATTGACGAGGCGGCGAGTTTATTGAAGTCCAGTTCGCCAATAAAATTGTCGCGTAAGGATAAGTTGGCTCGCCAAATTAAGCGATTGGCTGGGAAAATTGACGCCGCGGTCGAGGCTGAAAATTACGAAAAGGCTGCAGAGTTTAAGATGCAAATGAGACAATTGGAACTGCAAGCCGAAGCGCTGAAAGATGAAGCCAGTGATGAGCCGGTGTTGACCGATGAATATTTACGTCGAGCGGTTTCGGCGATGACGAATATTCCGATTGACAGATTATCGTTAAATCAGATGAAAGATTTGATTCGCCTGGAGAAGCGACTGAGCCAGAGCGTTCTTGGTCAGAATGAAGCAATTGAGCAACTGGCGCGCGCGATTCGCCGTAATAAAGCTGGGCTAAATCGTCAGAGCGGGCCGCTTGGGTCGTTTATCTTTCTGGGTCCGACTGGAGTTGGAAAAACGGAATTGGCGCGAGTTCTGGCGCGGGAAGTTTTTGGCGGTGATGATAGCTTGATTAAAATTGACATGAGTGAGTTTTCCGAGCGTCACACGGCTAGTCGGCTGGTTGGTGCGCCGGCTGGTTATGTTGGCTATGAGGACGGCGGGAAATTAACAGATAAAGTTCGCCGTCGACCGTATAGCGTGGTGTTGTTCGATGAAATTGAAAAGGCGCATCCCGACGTTCTGAATTTGCTTTTGCAAATCCTGGAGGACGGCAAGTTAAGTGATTCCCACGGACGGACGGTGAGTTTTCGGCAGACGATTGTCATATTGACGAGCAACGTCGGCGCCGAGCAAATGATTCAGGATTCGGAGCTGGGATTTGGTGCGTCTGGGCAGAAAAAGTCGGCTAGCGAAAATCGTCACGAGAAAAATTCACGCGCCGCTCTGCGTGAGCTTGAGGAATTTTTGCGTCCAGAATTGATTGGCAGATTTGATAGCGTGATTACATTTAAGCCACTCTCTCGTTCAGTCGTACGAAAGATTTTTGACAATCTCACGTCTGACTTGATCGAAGCTGTTGGTCGACATGGAATGACGCTTGATATTACTTCTTCGGCGAAGCGTTGGTTGATTGATCGGGGATTTGATGAGCAGCGCGGCGTGCGAGTTTTAAGGCGAACAATTCAGTCGGAATTAGCGGATCTGTTGAGCGATGTTTTATTGTCCAATAAAGCGAGACCTGGCGACACGCTGGAGGCTAAAATTGATAATAATAAGGTGGTGATTAATGTCAATCGTGCGTAAAATATTCAGCGTCCTCACGCCGATAATTGTGCTTTCTGCTGCGGTTTTTGTGATGATGAATCGTCAGCAAATCATTGACGAGATTACGCTGTGGCAATATAAGCCGAGTGCGGAAATTGTCGCTATTGCTGATCGCGTAAAGATGTCGGATGTTGGCAGGAAAATGTTCTATGTTTCTAATCCGCAAATTAAATCGGCGAATGAATTTAACGAAGATTGCCGGCGTGTGGAAAAGGGAAATGCAATTTTGGGTTGTTATAATCCGTCGTCTAGGGATATTTATATTTATAACGTAACTAATTCTGAGCTTGACGGCGTGAAAGAAGTGACGGCGGCGCATGAGATGTTGCACGCTGCTTGGGAAAGGTTGAGCGCGTCGGAGAAATCTCATTTGAGCGAGCTTTTGGAGCAGGCTTATAATAATGTGAAAAATAAGAAATTGTCCGAGCGAATGGAGTATTATGATCGTGCGCAACCTGGAACGAGAGCTAACGAGTTACATTCGATTTTGGGGACGGAATTTGCCAATTTGGGCGACGAGCTGGAAGAATATTATCGACGGTATTTTACTGATAGATCCGAAGTTGTGAAATTACACGCGCAATACCAAGAAAAATTTGAGTCCAGAGAAAATGAAGCACGGAAGTTGAGTGAGTCGTTGAAGGTTCGGAAGGAAAAATTGAACAGAGAATTATCGCAATATTCGACTGATTTGGCGGATTATAATAGTCGCGTGGCGGACTTTAATCGGCGAGCTGGCATTAGTGGAGGATTCTTGTCGCAGAGTGATTTTTATAGTCAACGCCAAGCTTTGAAGGCGGAGCTTTCGGAGTTGAACGAAAGGCGTGCCAATTTGAATTCTGAGATCAATTCTTACAATTCTGACGTTTTGCGGCTCAGAGAATTAGGTGTACAGATTGATGAATTGAATAAAAGTTTAGATAGTTTGGAGGGGGCGAAATAATGGCGAAAGCTAAAAGTCAATTTGTTTGTCAGCAGTGCGGAGCTAGCTTTTCAAAGTGGGCTGGCAGGTGTGAGAATTGCGGGGAATGGAATTCGCTAGTCGAGCAGGTCGTTTCTTCTGGTGGCTCATCTGTTGTTGACAAATCAGCTGGGCGCGGCAAAGCCTTGAAAACGTCTAGCATTCGTGAAGCTGCCTCTGAGTCTGGGCTAGAAAGATTAAGCACGGAAATTGACGATTTGGACGCTGTTTTGGGCGGCGGTTTTCTGGTTGGCGGCGTGGTGTTGGTGGCGGGTCAGCCAGGAATCGGGAAAAGTACACTTTTGGCGCAAGTTGCGGCACATATCGCCAAGACAAAATCGGTGTTATATGTAAGTGGTGAGGAATCGGTTTCTCAAGTGAAGCTTCGTGCGGAGCGTTTGGGTGCGGCTGATTCGGAAAAAATGCAATTGGCGTCTAGCAATAGCGCGGAAGATATTGCGGCGTCAATTCAGCAAGGCGGATATGATCTGGCGATTGTCGATTCGGTTCAGACAATTTCCCTCAGTGAGATTTCTTCGGCTCCGGGGTCGGTTAGTCAAATCACCAACTCGTCAAATGTAATTATTCGTGCCGCCAAAGCTTCGGGTACGGCGGTGATTTTGGTTGGTCACGTCACCAAAGAAGGCTCAATTGCTGGCCCGAAAATATTGGAACATTTGGTGGACGTTGTGTTGAATTTTGAGGGCGATCGATATGGCGGTTTTCGAGTCGTTCGGGCGCAGAAGAATCGATATGGTTCGACTAATGAAGCGGCGATTTTTGAAATGGACGAGCAGGGGCTAAGAATCGTGAAGAATCCGTCGGCGGAACTTCTGGCGGAGCGGCAGAATCTGGATGGGTCAATTGTGCTGGCGACCATGGAAGGCGCACGTCCGCTTTTGGTGGAAATTCAGGCGCTAGTTAATTCGACGAATTTTGGCTATCCTAAGCGCACGGCGAGTGGTTTTGATCTGAATCGATTGAATCTGTTGGTGGCGGTTTTGGAGAAGCGAACGAAGTTAAAATTGGCGGACAAAGATATTTACGTCAATGTGGTCGGCGGGCTGAAATTAAATGATCCAGCTGCTGATTTGGCGGTGGCGATGGCGATTGCTAGCGCTAGCGCTGGGCGAAGTCTGGACGAAGGCGCTGTAGTGTTTGGCGAGATTGGTTTGGGTGGCGAGGTTCGCTCGGCGACGAATTGGCAAGCTCGAATTAAAGAGGCGAAGAAGCTGGGCTTCACTTATGCGATTGCGCCAAAAGTTCATAAAGATAAATTTATAAAAGGCGTCAGCGATATGCGACAGGCGCTAATTGACTATTTACAATAGAAAGGGAAAAAATGAAAGATTTTTACGGATTGATAATAATTATAATGTTGTTTGGCTTGGCGGCTGAAGTTTATTTCTTGGCAAAACCGCGACGAAATTCGTCAGTGGGCGCGGCACCGATTTTGGTCGACACGTCAGTGCTTATGGATGGGCGAGTGACTGAGCTAGCGAAGACTGGATTTCTGCTGGGAAAAATTATTGTGCCAAGGAGCGTATTGACAGAATTGCAATTGTTAGCCGACGGTGCAGATCACGACAAGCGTGAAAGAGCGCGATTTGGCATGGATGTTGTTAAGGAGCTTAAGGACATTTTGAAATCTTCTTTTGAGTTATATGACGATAATATTCGCGTGCCTGAAGGTGTGGATTCGCGCTTGTTGAAATTGGCAAAGGAAATGGATGCGGCAGTGTTGACACTTGACTATAATTTGAATAAGGTGGCACAAGTTGACGGCGTTAAGGTTTTGAATATCAATGAGCTGGCGAAAAGTTTGAGGATGAGTTATTTGCCTGGTGATGAGCTGGATTTAGAGCTGTCGCAGAAGGGGCAAGACTCTCATCAAGCAGTTGGCTATTTGAAAGATGGAACAATGGTAGTTGTTGAGAACGCCAAGCGCTACATTGGGCAAATGAAGAAAATTGAGATTATCCGAAGCTTACAGACCGACGCTGGAAAAATGATGTTTGCGAAGCTTGTGATTGAGCAGAAAAAACCTGTAAAGCAGAAGACCAGCGTTCCTAAAAAACGCACAAATGGTCGCTCAAAAACATCAGCTCAACACGAGGCTGAGCTGATTAATTTGGTGAATAAGCAATAGTTTATTTAGTGAACTTGAATGCTGCCGCTTGAAGTGGCGGTGTAATATGCAGAGTCTCTTACGGTTACAGAAACTGTGTGCGATCCTGCTGTATCAAGCTCTACCGTGGCGGTCTGCTTGCCGCTTGAAGTAATTTCTGAGCTCTTAATACTCTTTCCGTCCACGGTAATTTCGATTGCCGATAAGCCCCAAGTTCCTGCTGTAACATCAACACTTATCGTATATTTCTTACCACTGTTGGTGTATGATATCGCTCCAATTTGCGGTTTAGTGTCGTCGCACTTGTGAACGTCATCTTCTGCGTTCGCGTCGTAGCCTGAAGGAACGGTGATTGATTCTTTCTTAGTCAAAGGATCGATAATCTTTGTTACTTCAATCTCTTCCTTTGCGCCGTCTGGAGTACAGTTTGTCGCCTTTTTCTTAGAGACTTTGTCGAAGGTGATTTTCTCTGTAGATTGACTTTGTCTCTTATTCCACCATGACGGATAGAGTTCACCGTTGACAGTCTGGATTCCGCTTGGTCGCTCATACCATTGACCTGACTTCCATTTACCTTCCTTGGCGTAAACTTGGGTGTGGGCAAATTCCATAACGCTTCTAATTACTGGCATGCCATAGTTGGAGGCTGATGTACCAATCACGCTAGTGTCAGAGTTTCCGAGCCACATTCCCATAACCAGAGCTGGGCTGTAATTAATAATCCATAGGTCTTTTGGTTGTGAGCCTTTGTCCGATGTACCAGTCTTTGCGGAGGTTCGAACGCCATTGACGCCCATCCAGCCGTGAAGTCCAGGGGTTCGGTCGGACAAGATGTCATTCACGATGTATGCTGATTGCGAGTCGATAACTTGCTTGCCTTCATCTTTCCATTTTTTCAGAGTTTCACCTTGGCTGTTCTTTACCTCGATAACACTTGAAATGTCTTTTTGGACTCCCATTCGCGCCAATGTTGAGTAGGCGTTCACTAATTCTGTTTGTTTGGTTCCACATGCGCCGATTGCTGCACCGAATCCGTAACCGCCGGCATTTTCTTCCTGGCGGCAATAGTTGGTGTCGCCCATCCTGCGGATTCCCTCGACGACAGGCTTAGCGGATCCGTCACCAACAATGTAAGCGGCTTTAACGGCTGGAACGTTTCGAGATAGAGCTAGCGCTCTTCGAATGTTGATGGCACCCATAAACTTATTGTCCCAGTTTCTCAGAGTTGCGCCGTACAGTTTATCAATGTTCTCATCAGCTAAGACGGTGCCGCTACCGTATGCTTGCTTACTGTCGTGTTTGTCGAACAATTGAGTAAAGACAAGCGACTTAATCGTGGAACCTGGCTGGATATAGGAAACTGCGGCGTTGTCCTGACCAAAGCCGGTGTAGTTAAAGTCGCGACTACCAACAAGTGCTACGATTTGTCCAGTTTGAACGTCCTCGATTGTTGCGGCGCCGTTACTAATTCGCACAGAATCTGGTCGACCAGTTGCAAAGAACGACTTCATCTCATTTTCAAGTTTCTCCTGAATTCGCCAATCAAGAGTGGTTTTAATCGTCAATCCACCGCGTCCAACGACTGATTCACCGAGTTCTTTACTCAACTGATTGCGAACCATCAATAGGAAGTGAGGAGCCTTAATATTCTCCAAGTGCTCGGTCTGTGGCTTAAGCGTGCTTAAGATATCAATCTTTTTAGCTTTTTCAGCCTCATCCTTGGTAATAACGCCTTGCTCAGCCATGTAATCCAGAACTGTATGTTGTCGGGCAATTAAAGCCTTATTTCCAGCGGTGTTATATGGATTATAGTAAGTCGGATTCTGTGGAATACCAGCAATTAGCGCCGCTTCTGCCAGTGTCAGATCCTTGGCGTGCTTGCCAAAGTATGTTTGAGCGGCAGACTCTGCGCCGTTACGACGACCGCCGTAAGGAGATTCATTCAGGTATAACGACAGGATTTGATCCTTACTGTACATACGCTCGACTTCAATTGCGAGGATGATTTCCTTGATCTTTCGAGGAATACCGCTAATCGATCGGTCGCCGGCCTCATCTGCGAAGAAGACTTGCTTGACTAGCTGCTGTGTCAGAGTTGATCCACCCTGAACTTGGCGTCGTGAAGCAGTTGAGAGCATTGCGCGCAACATACCGCTAATACTGATGCCGTGGTGATTGTAGAAGTTTCGGTCCTCGATTGCGACAGTGGCTTTTTTCAAATAATCGCTAATCTGGTCAGATTCGACAACCAATTGATAATTGCCCGTACCTTTATCTTCCCAAAGCAAATTGTCGTTGCGGTCGTAATATTTAGTGACAGTCGTTTGAACGCGCTTAGCAAGCTCGCCAGGGCGAATTTTATCGAGGTCTTTACGGAAGTAAGCGAACATTCCGCCGATAAGCAGCAACATCAACAAAATACCGACGCCAAGAATTTTTAGCGCCATCAGTCCGCCGCGCTTGGAGAACCAATATTTCGCTAGTCGCTTCGGATGCAATCGATAAAAGAATCGCTTTACGGGATGTTTCGGCAAAGTCGCCAAATATTCCGCTCGTTCGCGCGCGTCCTTGTCTTTTTTAGTCTTATGTTTCTGCGCCAAATTGGCATATAAGTTCATCCGCTTCGACGGAGATTTCTTATCGCTTGAGCCGTGTCCGGCGGTGCTTATCGTAGTCTTTTTCTTCACAATTCTATTATATCACGCATATGTTTCGCTTCAATTATAAAATTGCTATACTAATATATAGAAAAGGAGTGATATGAAATTATCAGAAGAATTACAATGGCGTGGATTCTGGAATCAGACCACATTTACTGACGACAAACTTATCGATTCGGAGAATTTCACGCTCTATTTGGGGACGGATCCTTCGGCAGACAGCTTACATGTTGGGCATTTGGCAGTTTATATGATGGTTCGGCATTTTCTGGAGCGCGGACATAAGGTGTTTTTGCTTGTTGGCGGTGGCACGGGAATGATTGGCGATATGCGTGACACGGAAGAGCGAAATCTGCTTCCGTACGAGGAAATTGAGCATAATAAACAAGCCTTAAAATCCCAAGTTTCGCGAATCTTTGCTGGACGAGATTTTACTTTGGTTGATAACGCTGACTGGCTGGCTGAGTTGGAATTGCTGCCGTTTCTTCGCGATATCGGTAAGAATTTCAATATGGCAGATTTGGTGAGCCGCGAATTTTTCAAGGCGCGCATTAATAATGGCAAGGGTCTGAGTTTTGCGGAGTTCACTTACACTTTACTTCAGGGATATGATTTTTGGCATTTATTTAATCAATATGGCGTGAATCTGCAAATTGGTGGATCGGATCAATGGGGTAATTTATTATCCGGCGTGGATCTGATTCGCAAAAAAGAAAATACCGAAGTCTACGCAATGACTGCACCGCTACTTATCAATAAGTCGACTGGTCGTAAATTCGGCAAATCCGAAGGTGGTGCGGTTTGGCTTGATGAGAATAAGACTAGCGTCTATAAATTCTATCAGTTCTGGCTGAATGTTGATGATGAGAGCGCGATTGAATATATGAAGATATTTACGATGTTGGATCGCGATACAATCGAAGCCATCGCCGAAAATCACGCTGTTAATCCAGGTGCGCGTTCGGCTCAGAAGGTTTTGGCTCGTGAAGTTACTGACATCGTTCACGGTAGCGCGCGTCGTGAATCTGTTGAGCGCGTGAACGAAGTTTTGTTCGGCGGCGGCGATTTTAAGAAATTGTCGGACGATGATTTAGGTGCTTTGGCTGAAGAAATTCCTTGCGTTGATGCTGGAATTGATGTGATTGAAGCGTTGGTAGAATCTGGCGCGGTTGGCTCTAACGGTGAAGTAAAGCGATTGTTAAAATCTGGCGCCATTAGCATAAACGGCGAAAAGCTTGCCGAAAATAAGGTCATCAATGACACGTCGCTATTAAAGAAGGGTAAAAACACATTCGTATTAATTATGGAAGGGGACGAATAATGAAGAAAATTATTGGTTTTGATTTGGACGATACGCTAGCAATTACAAAATCGCCAATTAGCGATCGTATGGCGGGGATTCTTAGCCGATTGCTTGAGAATTATGACGTTTGCGTGATTACTGGCGGTACGTTTCAACAGATAAAGAAGCAAGTGATTGATAGGCTGAACGTTACTCCAGAGTTGCTTCAGAAGTTCCATGCGATGCCGACTTGTGGAACTCGATATTATCGATTTGACGCCGCTGATGATGAATGGAAAATTCAGTATGCGAACGATTTGTCTGACGAGCAAAAAACTCAGATAACTGCGGCGCTGGAAGAAGTTGCGAAGGAAATGGGTATTTGGTGTGAGAATCCTGCGGGTGAAATAATTGAAGATCGACATAGCCAGATTACTATGTCGGCTTTGGGTCAACAGGCTACACCTGAAGATAAGTATGCGTGGGCTGAAAAATATAAGGATGTCCGTCCGATATATCGCGACAAGGTGGCGGAGAAGCTGCCTGGGCTTGAGGTGCGAATTGGTGGTACGACCAGCACTGACATCACGCTTCCGGGAATCGATAAGGCTTATGGAATTGGGCGGCTACTCGAATTGAATGGCTGGTTGAAAGAAGAAACGCTATTCTTTGGCGATAAAATTGAAGAAGGCGGCAATGATTTTCCAGTGAAGCAAATGGGCGTAGATTCAATTGGTGTGAGGGGTTGGGAAGATACGGCCTACGCTCTGGAAGGTATCAACGCCGTTTCATAGATGAAACTAACAACTCCTCTTGAGCAAATTAAAGGCGTCGGGCCGAAAACTGCTCAGGCTCTAGCGGCAGCTGGTCTTAAAACGATTTCTGACGCTTTGGATTTTTTGCCGCGAGCATATGACGACTATTCGACCGCGGTTAATATAGCAGATCTTCAGCCGGGAAAAGTTACGGTTAAGGCGTGCTGCGAGTCGGTTTCGACACGTATTGTTCGGCGTGGACTTAGAATCACGACCGCAGTTTTGGCGGATAAATCAGGCAAGGTTAAGGCGGTTTGGTTCAATCAACCGTACCGCGAAACGCAATTAAAATCTGATGCAGAATTTATTTTTTCTGGTCAATTTGGTATGCAATATAATCGCTATCAAATCAATAATCCGTCCGTCGAGCTAGCAAAAGAAGTTGCTAAGACAACGATAGAAAGCGCATCTGGAATTCAGCCGGTTTATAAATCGATAAAAAATATCCGCCCAAAAACTGTGCAAGATTTGATGAAAAATATTCGTCCGATTATGGATTTTTTGCCCGAGACTTTGCCGGAAAATATTATTCAGCGACAAAAATTGGTTAGTCGTTCTGAGGCGGTTAAATTTCTTCACGCGCCAAAAACTCACGAGGAAATTTCCCGCAGTCGTGAGCGCTTGGCGTTTGAAGAGTTGTTCGAGATGATATTGGCGGCACAATTTAACAAGCAAGAACAAACCAGATTAGCAGGCTGGAAGATTCCATTTAATAAGTCGGTCGTGAAGAGTTTTGTCGACCAATTGCCGTTTCCTTTGACGAACGCTCAGCGCCGAGCTGCGTGGCAAATTCTGCAAGATTTGGAGTCTGACCATCCGATGAATCGGTTATTGCAAGGAGATGTTGGCTCAGGAAAAACTGTCGTTGCGGGATTGGTGGCTGCGGAGGTGGCTAAGGCTGGTTTTCAAACGGCAATTATGGCGCCGACGGAGATTTTGGCGCAGCAACATGCGAAAACGCTTGACGAGTTATTGTCGCCATTTGGTGTGTCGGTTGCACTTCTGACGGGTCACATGAAAGGTGCGGCGCGCAATCAATTATTGGACAATTTGGCTAGCGGCAACATTGATGTTGTGGTTGGCACACACGCGCTAATTCAGGAAAAGGTTGCGTATCATAAATTGGGATTTGCGGTGATCGACGAACAGCACCGATTTGGCGTGAAGCAACGACAAGCTTTGTTGGAAAAGTCTGATTTTATGCCACATTTTTTAAGTATGACAGCCACGCCAATTCCGCGCAGCTTGGCGCTGACATTGTACGGAGAGTTGGATATTTCTATTTTGGACGAGTTGCCCTCTGGTCGCCAGCCGATTCAGACTAAGATTTGGTCGCCAGCATCAGCTCCGAAGCTTTACGAATCGATTGAAAATGAGCTAGCTAAAGGTCGCCAAGCTTACGTTATTTGTCCGTTGATTGACGATAATCCAGACAATGATAAGAAATCAGTGGAGGCGGAATATAATAAATTGTCCAAGACTATTTTCAGTCATCGTCGAGTTGGGCTGTTACACGGAAAGCTTCCTGTCGAAGAAAAAGCTGAAGTGATGCAGAAATTTGCGGACGGCGAGCTGGATATGTTGGTGAGTACGACCGTGGTTGAGGTTGGTGTGAATGTGCCGAATGCGACGGTGATGTTGATTGAGAATGCGGATAATTTTGGATTGAGCCAGTTGCACCAATTGCGTGGGCGAGTTGGGCGCGGGATGCATCAGAGTTTTTGTCATTTGATGATGAGCGGCCACGATAAGCCGAGTCAACGACTTCGGGAGATTGAAAAATCTCAGGATGGATTTTATTTGGCGGAGGTTGATTTGAAATTGCGTGGACCTGGTGAGATTTACGGCAAAATGCAACATGGGGATTTGAACTTGAAAATTGCCTCGCTGGCGGATACGGCGCTAATTTCTCGCGCTCAAGTCGAAGCTGAACGCTTTGTCAAAGAGGGGCAAGATTTGCTACAATATAATCATCTGGCGCGCGCCGTCAGTCGCTATCAGCGATTAACTGTTTTAAATTAATATGTACGCAGGAACAACAATTAGGGATGGCTCTGGTCGATTTATTGGCGTCCACCAAAAAATAGATCGAGTCGCAAGGAGAAATATAAAACCAATTATTCCTGATTGGTGTGATTTTCCTGATATTAAAAACATTCTTCATTTTGAGGGAAAGAATGGTCCTGATGGTGTTAAGCGAAAGAGTCCGGCTGTGGATGAGCCGTGGCATTTTATAAATCCGGACGATCCGAATGACACTGCACTTTTGGAGATGATTGACGGACATATTGGCAATTTAGCCCGAGCGCTACGAACAAATAATTCCGAGCGAGCAGCGTTTGAGGCAGCTTGGATGGCGCACGCGATTACCGATGGTTTGACTCCGGCTCATCATTTTCCTCTGGAACAAGCTATGGCGGAACTTCGCGGCGGTGAAGGGTTGGAGACGCGGACTTCAATTTTGAAGAAAAATCTCATGAAGGGCGATAACGGAATTGAACTGATTAAGAACAACTGGAAATTCTGGGGCGCCAAAGGTATGATGACGACACACGTGGCGTTTGAGGCTGGCGTAGCTAGCGTGGTGGCATATCCGCGTTTTAAGGACGCAATTCCGAGTGGCGATGAGATATTGCAAGTGAAATATCACGGCTATCGTGAGTATTATTTGGACCAAGTTCACGCCGTGGCATCGATGAAAATGTATGACAATTTTAGCAAGAGCGGCTGGACGACGGACCTTGCTTGGCAGACAAATCACGAGCTAATGCCGATTATTATAAAGTCGGTTATGTTGGGTTGGCTGGCGTCTATTTGGAAACTTGAGGCAGAAAAAAGTGAGAGTTAGAATTATCTCTGGCGAATTTGGCGGACGATTCATAAAAACTCCGCCTGGCTCAACGACGCATCCTATGGGCGAGCGAGTACGTTCAGCTATGTTCAATTCTTTAGGTGAATCAATACGTGGCGCGCGGGTCTTGGACGCTTTTGCGGGGTCTGGTGCTGTTGGACTAGAGGCGTTAAGTCGCGGCGCGGAGTCGGCGGTTTTCGTGGAGCGAGATCGAGTCGCTCAGCGAGTAATTGCTGAAAACATAAGCATTTTGGGTGTCGAAGAAAAATCTATTGTAATAAAAACAACGATAGTAAATTGGTTGGAAAGTGCGAGCTCAACAGGGGAGTTTGATATTATTTTTGCCGATCCGCCATACCATAATCCACAGTTTTCCACAGTTTCCAAGTTAATGAGACTACTCAAACCGGGTGGAACTATGATATTATCACATCCAGGAATAGGTGAGGTGCCGGTTCAAGACAAAACTGTTGTGGTGGACAGTCGTAGTTATGGGGAGGCGCACCTCACCAAGTTCCTACGATTGAAATAAGTCTGATGAGCGTTCTGATAAATATCAGAGCGTTTTTGATAGGAAAAAGTAGGTAAATTATGAATGAATTTATTTTAGTAGCAATAAAATTATTGATCGGATTTTTTGCGCTGACGATAATAATTAACGTTACAGGAAAAGGTAATTTGGCACCATCTTCTGCTAGTGATCAAGTTCAGAATTACGTACTTGGTGGTATTATCGGCGGCGTTATTTATAACAATGATATTAAGATTTTGGACTATGTCGGGATTTTGTGTATATGGTGCGTGTTGGTGTTGATGCTGAAGTGGATAAAGAAACATAGTGTTAAGGCTAAACAACTGATTGACGGGAAGGCTTTGATAATTATAGATAATGGAAAGATAAATATCGAAAATTGTGAGAAGGTCGGCTTAAGTGCTCATGATGTTTCTTTCAAGCTTCGAACTCATAATATTTACTCAACGAAAGACGTGAAAAGGGCTGTTGTTGAACAGGATGGCGAGCTCATTATTTCGCACAAAGGCGAGGAAAATCCGAAATTCCCGTTAATAACGGACGGTCAATTGCAATCTGATATTTTGGAAGTAATCGGAAAAGACGAAAAGTGGTTGCTTGGCGAGCTTAAAAAACGAGGACTAGAATCCTACGGAGATGTATTTTTGGGCGAGTATGTAGACGGAGATTTGATTCTGACTGCTTATAATTAAAGGTGAATTAACTGGGTGGGGTGAAAAGCGTCGTTGTTTGATGGTGTTGTGAAGTTAACTCTATCGCTACATCTGGTGGTGTCGTATAATGGTTTATAGACAAAGTGAAAAGAGGAGGAGTGTAGAGAAATGCCGTGTATTGATTATGGTCCGAATGGAACGAATACAGATGTGCAGCAGGTAATATTGAATAATAATTCGAACAACGAGCTAGGGGTCAATACGACAGAATCTAGTCAAAATAGTGATCCGGATGTTCCTGATTACTATCCAGACTTGGAAGATCTCACCGAGGCTGCCGACAATGAGAAAACTAAAAAGGAAATGGCAGATCTGGCGGCTCGATGTGCGGGCGTTTATCCCATGGGAGAATGTGATCTAGAAACAGGAACATTGTTCTAGTTGAACGTTTTTGTTGCTAGGCAATAAGTAAAACTCCGCAATATCCTGGGATTGTCATTTGGAGATTTTCTGCGGTAATTAAATCGACAGAGTGAGTTGAGGTAATGATCTTGGCGTTTTCTGGAATGGAAAAGCTTTGTTTCTCGTCTGCGAAATTGATGAAAATGTAAGCACGTTGACCGGCCAGCTCTCTTTTTAATCCGAGAATAAATCCGTTGCCAGTGTTTTGCACGATGCTTAAATTGCCATTTTTAAGAATTGGGAAGGTCTGGCGCAATTTTAGTAGCTTTCGGTGTATATTAAGCAGGGAATCGTTTACGATTTTTTCGCTATCAACGTTAATCTTCGTGTGATTTTCATTAACAGGAAGCCAAGGTTTTGCGCTTGAAAAGCCCGCAAATTGCGAATCATTCCATTGCATTGGCGTGCGTTCCAGATCTCGGCTATCAACAATAGAATTGGCGGGACTGAAATTATCTTGAATGTCATTAGCGGTCAATTCTCCGTTCGTCATGCCAATTTCGTCGCCGTAATATACTACGCTAATTCCTGGAGTGAGGAGATTTAAGAAGCTGAGGGCGCGGGCGCGTTCTTCGCCCAATCTGGAGGCGACTCGCGGCTGGTCATGATTACCAATGCAGAAAAATGGCGTGGTTGAGCTCGCTGATTGCAAGTAATTTTCGATTTTTTTCTCAATATTTTTAGCGTGCCATTCGTTGTCGCGATATTCCATAAAAAACGCCGAGGCTTTTGGGTGGACTGTCAGAATTTGGCTGTATTGATGATAAATATCACCCAGCTTATAGTCGGGATAAAATTCAAACACCATTTGCTTGTCGTTATATTCGTCGCAGACTGACGCCAATTCTCGTAAATATTCCTGAAAATGCGGTCCCATTTTACAGTGGTCGTGGATAAATGCTCCGTAATCGTTTGGATTGCCATAAAAATCAGGATTTGGAGAGTCGTCTTTGAGATCAGGGTCTTTGGAAATTCCCCAAATTGCATCGACGCGCATCCCATCAACGCCCATATCAAACCAAAATCGCACTATGTTTTTCATTTCAGCACGCACTTCAGGATTATCCCAATTCAGATCTGGCTGCGTTTTTAGGAATGAATGCAGGTAAAATTGCCCAGTGTGTTCGTCAAATTCCCACGAACTGCCGCCAGACAAACTTCGCCAATTGTTAGGCTCGCTATTATCTTTTCCGTCGCGCCAAATATAGTAATCTCGCTTGGGGTTGTCGCGTGAAGATCTGGATTCTTGAAACCACGGATGTTGGTCTGAAGTGTGGCAGGGAACGAGATCGATCATAACTTTAATGTCGAGATCGTGAGCCTTTTTAAGTAGCGCCTGAAAATCGTGCATTTTTCCGAAAGTCGGATCAATTGCTCGATAATTTGCGATATCATAACCAAAGTCAGTCAGCGGTGATACGAAGAATGGGGAAATCCAAATCGAATCGATGCCCAGCCATGATAAATAATCCAGCTTCTCAGTAATACCGTTCAAATCGCCAATTCCATCGCCATTGGTATCTAGAAAGCTGCGCGGATAAATTTGATAAAGAGAGGCGACATCTTGCCAAGTTTTCATAGTTTAAGTATAAGCGAGATAACAGGGAAAATCAAAACAAATAAATTACATGTGATGATAATGATGAGTCAACGCGTGACCCTTACCTCGACGTAGCAAATATAGATTGACGGGATATGATACGGCAAACGCGGCTAGCATACAGATTATTCGGCTAACCCAATAAATCGGATGAGCTAAGTTCTTATCCATGGCGCCCGGAATGATTAGAATAATTATGTTGTCTACGACGGTCATTGACAGTATGGATAATGTGTCGGCGGCGAAAACTAACTTTAAGGATTTTATGAGCGATAATTTGGCGCGTACTAATGGTATGATTGACGCGGTGTAGCCGGAGATGAAAGCTAAGACTGATGCTAGAATGACCGTAGTATGTGGCGCAAATCCAGCGTGCGTGCCGATGGTAACGCCGATCATCTCACCAATCATACATCCCGCCAGACAGTGTAAACTTGCTGCTAGCGCCATACGTTTGATTGAATTTTTTGTATTGCAATGATTATGAGATTCGTGATTCATTATTTTGTCCTTATGTTATTTAATTCATATAGATTGAGTAATTCTTCTATAGCTTTACTTTGTTGAGCTTTGTCACCGGACGTCATTTTATCGGCAATGTGCGTGCGGAGATGTCGCTCCAGAATAAGTTTATTAAGCGACGCTAATGACTTTTGTATTGCTAGGCTTTGGGTTAAAACATCCATGCAATATGCGTCGTTGGTAATTTGTTTCTCGAGTCCGCGCATTTGTCCTAATATGATCTTTGTGCGATGTAGGGCTCGTCGTTTGATGTCTGCTGTGTCCATAAAATAATCATATACCCCCTGGGGGTATTATGTCAAATGTAATTAGTTATCTAAGGATTAACATACGAAAAAACCACCCGTTCGGATGGCTAAATATCTAATTGGTGCGGGATTACAGAATCTACTTAAACTTTTTAAATACATTATGGACTACCCCGGTCCAGCTCCAGTAATAAAAAGACGTACGGCACAGTATAAGCAATCACTATCAATCATTTATTAGGTAAGTATACGCCCATATAACTAACCGCCAAATGCTATTACTGATATAAAGACAATCATACGGGGGTAATCACCCCCCCGTATGATAGAACACCATTCCGCTGTATAAATGGTAGTTTTATGGGTGCAAAATTACCATACTTTTTAAGCGTGTCAGTAGTGATTAGGACTAATTGTGTAATATATAGCAGGAATCCATAGTGCTATCCACCCAAAACATATATGTTTTATGATACTATGACCTTTTTGTTCCCGTGTGTGTATATAGTTTTTTGTTTTTTAGAATTTGATGATTGCTGTGTATTGTTCATAATACCCCCGTTTAGTTATTAAAAAAGGACAGCCACTGCTGGCTGTCTAGACCCACAACGAGGGTTTTATCCCTATTGCTTTTAGCAAATGGCTGCCCATTTTCGGGATAAAATGAGCCCTGTTGTGAATCTAGACATTATCCATTATATCATTTTGATGTAAGATTTGAATTTTGATATAATAGACGATGTAATTAATAAACTACCGCATTTTATGTGGCTACATAGCGGAGACGTACCGCGCAAAAAACGGGTAGCATGATTTACACATAAAAATAAGCATACGAGAACAACTCGGTAAAAAAGGGGCTTTTAGCGGACTAACTGAAGTAGCTACTTCAAGGAGTCTCGGATGTCCTCTTTGTCTAACCGAAAAGCTTCCGCCGATGAAAACATATTAAAATTGCTTAATATATTGTTCAGGTATATTAATAAGCAAAATGAAAAAATAAATACCACATCAAATAAACAGCGCTATGTAGTTAGTAGAGGAATAAAGATTCTTTTATAATTTCCTATAGCCTAAATTAGCTCTAACAATAGACAAGGGCTGATAATAGGGATTATGCAGAATAGTAACAACTCCACAAGTGTAAAGCTATTACTAAATAAACTTACAGGTAGCGGTCCTGAAAATAATGAGAGCTCACTTAAGCCCGTACAGTATGGATTGTACGATCGTAAATCTACTACAAGTGAAGACAGGCAAGCTTCATCAATAGAAGACCAAATAAAGGAGTGTGTAGATAAAGTTATTACACCAAATGGCTTAAGTATCAAAAAGATATACAAGGAAAGCTTTTCTGCTAAAATTGCAGATACACGCGATGAATTTAATAAACTTATAGATGATATTGAAAATGGAAGGATAGATGGCTTGATAGCTTGGCATCCTGACCGTCTATCACGAAATATGAAAGAGGCGGGTGTTATTATCGACCTAGTAGACAGGGGTTTAATTAAGGACTTAAGGTTTGCGACATTTACATTTGAAAATAATCCAGCGGGCAAGATGCTGCTTGGCATCACGTTTGTAATGGCTAAACAATACTCTGAGCATCTCTCCGAATCAGTAGACCGTGGTAATAAAAGGGCTATAGAGGATGCTGAATTTATCGGTAAATTTAAGCACGGCTATATACTAGATTCAAATCGCTTTTTCCAACCTGACCCAAAAAACTTTACAAAGATTAAGCACATGTTTGAACTAGCTTTAAACGGTAAGTCTCAAAAAGATATTAGAGAGTGGATTAATGGGCAATCCTATACCGTTCAGAAGCGTGCAGGAGGTCCTTATCAAAGCCATAAGTGGTCCAAAGATGATATCTCGAAGACTCTTAAAGACCCGTTTTATGCTGGTGTTTTAAAGTGGGGCAAGCACTACAAAAATTTATTAGAAGAGTATGATTTTCAGAGCGTAATTACTGTCGATGAATATTTAAAAATAAATAAAATTGATAGTTTGGACTCCTCTAAAGTTTACGCCATCAATAAGCCAAAAGGTGGTGAAATATTTGCTAATTTATTTAGGGGTGGAGTTATTTGTGGGGCTTGTAATGAGTCTATGACTTCAATGGTTACGAATAAGCGAAATAAGACAACGGGTGAAAAATATGACTACAGATACTACTATAAATGTGAAAACAAATATTGCAATTTAAATGGAAAGTCAATTCGTGCAAAAACTATTATTGATACAGCGGAGGTATTCTTTAAAGAATATTTATTCATTAAAAAGAGTAATTATTTGGTTATTAAATCAAGTGCCGAAAGGTCCATGAAGCATGAAAGCACTAGGCTCACTAGTGAGGTATCTAGCCTAAAGCGAAAGATAGCGCTTAAAAAACAACAGTATGAGCAAACAAAAGCGCTCATATTAGAGAGCCCCGAGCTAAAAGACTATTACAATCTTGGCAAGCTTCTTGATGAGCAAAAGGAATTAGAACAGCGTTATGAGCTAATAGTCAGTCAAAGACGCTTATTAAAGGACTCATTAATTACATTTGATGAATATCTCAAACTTTTTGAGTTTTTCCCTGTTATTTTTGAAAAACTTGATGACATGAGCGAGCTGGACCAGCTTTTAAAAACATTATTCTCTAACTTCATAATTGAACCCATTAAAAAAGACACTTTTAAGGGGTCAAAAGTATCCTATAAACTAAATGAACCCTGGAAAGGGTTCATTGAATCAAATGATTTCGTTTGTGGTGCGGGTAAGGAGACTCTAACTCCTGGCCTCTTCCATGGCAAGGAAGCGCTCTAGCAGCTGAGTTATACCCGCATGTAAACAATACATGCTCTTGTAAATAGATGCTTGTTTTCTAAGCCTATCTACGTTTACGATGTAATGTTCTATCTTTCGATCATGAACTTAGTATAGCAAACAAAGCTGCTTATGTCAATAAGCAGCGGCTGTTTTATGTAATTGCCCCTTATATTTCGCCGTGGGCGCGGTCGTAGATGGCTCGTAATTGCGGATTTGTGTAATGCGTGTAGACCTTGGTTGTATTTAGATCAGCATGTCCCATAAGGTCACCAATGTAGCGTAAATCTACGCACCTATTCAACATCTTGGTAGCAAAGCTGTGGCGTAGTGCGTGAGGTCTAATGCCGACAAATTGTCCGCCAGAACGCGCGCATGCTGCCTCAAACGCATTACGGACGTTGCCTGGTGTCATTCTCTTTTCGGTTTGGTATGAAATGAATAATGCTGGGTTATTGTCTGTACGAATATTTAGATAATCTGCGATACATTTTTCAGTCTGAGAATCAATGAAACATATCCGTGAGTCTCGGCTTTTACCAACGATAGTGAACTGGCGATTCTTAATAGAATTACGATTCAGAGAGCACACCTCACTAACGCGTATGCCTGATGAGAATATTAGTCTGCCGATGGCAACATTACGCAGCCTATTAGCATTACAGTAGCCGCGCCGCTTCATGGCTAAGATGGAAATAAATTCTTCAACTTCATCTTCGGTTGGAATATCTAGGGTGCGTTTTTCACGCTTAGGTATCTTAATATCTTCGGTGTCGAATAATAGCTGGCGACCCTTGCGCTGGCAGTATTTGAAAAAACACTTGAGGCAAACTATATAGCCTCTGACAGTATCTGGCTTCTGGTATGAGTAGAGCATCTCACGCCATTTTCTGGTATCCTCTAGAGATACGGAATCGATAGGTTTGTTCCCTAAGAAATTGATCAGTAGTCTGCAAAAGCACTGGTAACGCTCTATGGTTTTGCTACTCCTGTCGCATAATATGACTTCGTCTCGCAAAAAGTCACTAAAGCAATCTGAAATATTATTCATCATAAAAAACTCCACTGATCTCTTTATAAAGATCGTTATAATGAAAGATTTACTAAAATAGTTCTTTATAGAGCTGTTTATTGGCTAAAAAATATAAAAATCATGCTTAATACCCACCTTTCTTAAAAAATAATACAAGAATCGGTCAGGATTCAGTGCGACAAAGTCTTATTATTTGAAAATATAAGCATTTTGTTATATAAAAACAGAGGTCAGACAGCAAGAAACACACGGTCGTCGCCGTGTTAGAGAAGAGAATCAAACAGCTCTATAGCAGTAAATTACCAGCTGTAGACTTACGCTGCTTTTTAAGTTCAGTCAGCTTCAATAGTCCAGCTGGATTTATCCGCTTCATCTGTTTAGCCACTTTGGCGTCATGAACCTCCTTAGCGTGTTCAGCTATTCGCCGTGCGATGTATTTAGCCAGCATCTTCACAGAGGCTATCATGTTTTCGCACGACCATACTTTAGCTAGCCATCGCTTTGGGTCTTTTTTGCGTGCAGCTTGAATCAGGCTCTCTTCGAACTCTTTGGGATAGCGTATCTGCCGGTTTCGAAACATAGGTAGGTACGCGTCGTTTGTTATTAAATCTGATGCTTTGCCAAGTCTCTTGCGCAGGGTCTTGACACGAGGATCAGAATCCTTATTACCGTCCACTAATTACCCTCAAAACTTTTTACTATTTTAGTGTCGGGACAAATGAAAACCCCGCACCAAAATATGGTGGCGAGGTTCAACTAATGGGTTTAGCTTACTACCACCATAGCAGACGATTGCGAGAATAATCAACATTTTGTGAAAAAATGTCAAAAAACCGCCTCCGAGCTTTCGAGGCGGTTTTAACTCAACTATAAAGAATCACTTTACAGTTCAACGTTTCTCAGTGCCATACACACCGCGAGCTTCACGCTCAGATTTGCGATTAGCCAGCCACATGATAGCTTCCTCGATTTTTGTAAGAGCCACACTGTTTTCGCGGCACGGCAACTCTCGATTGTAGCCTGCTAATTTTGCGTAAGCGACAATAAGCAAATCCTCGATAAATACACCATTACGTTCTGTAGTAGCTGTGCCGCCAGTTTGAAACTTGATTTTCAGTACCTCTTTGCCGCCGATATTAAGAGAAACTTCATCGCCTGGTGTGCCGCGATTCAGTTCGTTATGCAATTCTTCTAGCGCGTTGTATTTGGTAGTTTCCATTATTTTGACTCCTTCTTTACTTATTTATAACTTGCCCTGGATAAATCAATCCGCGGTTAGCAATTCCATTTCGCTCAGCTAGCCGCTGGGTATAGCCAGAATTACCAAACAATCCGTTCGCGCCATGCCAGCCGTTCCTCAGTGCGATGTCGCCGAGCGTATCCCCGCGGCGCACGACGTAACCGCCAGTACTTCGCTGAACGTAGCCTGTCGAAGCCGGCGCGCTGATTCGCGGTGCTCGCGTAGCAACGCGAGCATTCACCGCTGCTTGGACCTCGGCTGGATTATAGCCAGCAGCTTGTAAACGAGCTACGCGGTCGTTGCCACTGCCGTACACACCGCGCAAAACATCTGCGATAACTTGGTCGTTTACTGCTTTTGAGCTGGCTGCTGGAACGGCTGGCGCGCTAGCGGTGCCATTCCAGATGTTAGGGCGGTAGTAGCCGATGATAGAGTTGCGGTAACCGCCTAGATCCATCAAATTAAAGGCGTTGCCAACGTAGATATTGCCTGAGCCTTGGTTCTGTCCGAAAAACCTACCCTGATAATACATAGCGACGTGCCCATACTGTCCACCACCGAATATTGCCCAGTCGCCGTCTTTCATGCCAGCTTGCCCGCCATGCCACGTAAAGCCAAGCGCTTGAATTTCACCTACCTGATTAGCATAGCCGCTTGCGCCACCGGTGCGGGTAGCTACCACACGCCCTGAGAGACTAAACATAAACTGCTTAAATCCTGCTACGCACTGTAGTCCGTAGCCCTCATTAAATCCGCGGCCATTCATAGCATTGACAAACGCCGTAGGACTGGATAGGTCGGTCTTGTAATAAACGCCAGAGCCAAGCTGTGCTAATTCTTTGTCCTTTGGTTCGCAGCCGCTGCCTTTGTCTTGTGGCGCATCGAAGCCAAGCGTGCTTGCGATAGCCGCGTCAGTCGAAGCTTTGACCTTACAGTGCGCCTGTTCAATTGCCTCGCTGTATTTTGGCGCTTTTCTGTCAAACGTGCGCGTGCCGTCGTCGTTCTGATGTGCTAGTGTTGCCATCGTGCCAATCACAGCAATCACCGCGAGAACAATGACCGACGCCAAATGACGCTTAATAAATGCTATTACTCGTTTCATTTTTCGCTCCTTTCGTTCTTGATTTTTTCAGCCGTGCTACCGAAGAAATACATATTTACCAAAGAAATTGTACCCGTGATTGACGAGAATATTTGCTTTGCTAAAGGGGAGAATCCCCATGTATCTCCTTGAAACAGCACGAACGCCGCGAAGAATGACAATATGCCCATTGCCAGTGATATTTTTTGATTGGTGGATTTGTCGAACTTCATTGTAGTCCTCCTTTATCGTTATTGTTGCTTCGAAAAATCAGGTAGAGAATAAGCGAGATTGTGGTTAGTGATATCAGTGTGGCGATTACGGTCATTTCTTTGCCTCCGCCTCTAGCCGCGAATTGACGTAGTGATTAGTCTTATTGATCTCGTCTTGGGTCTTCTGTATTTGAGTAGTTATCTGGCTATTGTAAAGGTAGAATAATATTGCTGCGATGATAATCTTACCGATTTCCTGGACCATTGCGTCATTGAACCATCTACCGAGCTTTCCGGTGAATGTAGCAGCATTGACGTTATTTTGTCCTTCCAGAGTATTTAGACGATTATCGTAACTCTCTTTCATGGCGGAGACGAGAGTGGCTAGTTCATGGTGTTCAGAACGGCTAACATTATCTTGGCTGGCAAGCGTGCGTTTTATCTCGTCAACAGCCTCTTTGACATGCTTTACGTCTGATTTCATTTCGCCAAATTCTGTTAAGTCTATTTCTTTCATTTGCTATCCTTTGCCAAAATAAAAGACTGCCGCTGATCACCATTAGATCAAATTGGCAGTCTCTACATTGTAGCTAACTGATTGTATTATATATTGTGAGGCGTGATTTTATCAATAAAACAGACAAAATCGTGCAGCATCGATTTCAAGACACTATTCGCGAGTAAAACAAATGGTGACATTGTTACCGTTGGTAATCTTATGATTCAGGCAGGCTGGACGCAGTTTTTAGGCAATAACCGGAATACTATAGAGGTGCCGATTGCGTTTCCTAAGCAATTCAAAAAAATATTTTCAATCACCGCATCGTTCAATGGATATAAGAATGGAGAGAGCTGGTAATATAGCAGAGTTAAATATCCCCGTGCGCACCGGTAATGCAATTGAGCCAACCAGCATAACAAATGATGGATGTAAGCTGATGGCGACTTCTCAAGGAAATTTTGGTTCAGCCTGGCACGGTGTTTCGTGGATAGCTGTAGGCGAAATCTAGAAAGGTGCAACCAGCCGCATCGAGAATCTACTGTGTGTTGATGGCCCGCCATAGTCGCGGTTTTCAGAACAATGCGCCCGCACATCAATGATATCGCCCTTTTTAAGAAGCACATCAAATGTATGAGACAAGCGCAATAAGGTCAAGCCGTTGCCGCTACCAGCCACTCGTGTCATTTCCTCTAACAGTTTACCGTTCTTATACACCATAACAGTAGCGGTAGCTGCCGAGTTATATCCAGCTGATGTTACAGCTGCTTTAGCAGAGATTGTATAAATACCGTCTACTGGCACAGTGGATCGATGAGTGCTCTTATCAAACATCTTCACAGTATCGTATTCTACTTCATTATAGTTCACTATTGAGACGCCTCCCCCTGGGAGGCTATCCCACTTTGAGGTGGTAGCGGCAAACATAGGCATAGTCTTAAAATCGATGTTGTCTGACGCAACCTTACTTACCGAAGTTTTGCCTTCTTCTCCCACCATAAGCACACCCTTTTTAGTACCTCCGTTGATAGAATCGAGAGGTATAGATTTTTCTTTTGGCTTGCCTTCGGGCGTTAAGATCGATGACATGCCATCAATCAAGTCATTATGCAATACAGACGTCGAGATATTGTATTCAACCACAGCACCTTGCTCATGCGGCATAGCCGGGGCAGTACGCCCTCGAACAGCGTTAGTGCCGTTGTTCCCAGATATCAGGACCGTGACGACTTCCATTTTGTCAGGAGTCTTTTCACCAGCGGCGTCAATTCTATCGATGACAATATCAATGCACGTACTGGTTTCCGCACCTACAGTAGACGACAATGGAATAGTTGTGTCCGTGTCGCTGATTGACGCACTTAATGTTGTAGGCGGTATGTTTGAAGTTTTTCGTAGTTTATCCATTTCATTTTTCCTTTAGTTATTTACTTCTTCCAGCTGGCAGGGTCTGGTACTTTCTTTGGTATGACCACAGATGTGATCGTGGCTATACCATAGGAGGCATTGCTCGATCTGCCGTCTACTCGGTAGTTATTGACCACCTTATTTATTTTCAGTGATTTTTTAGTACTTGGGTCGCTAAAAGTTACGTGTCCTCCTTCTGTATCGTTAAACGCAAAATCATTGAATTTATCGCTGTTAAATCCGGTCGTTACCATGGCACTAGAGACCGTAATGTCTTTCAGGGTGTGTAAAACACGTTTCTTGCCGGTGCCGCTCACCGTAATGGACAATGATCCGCTCACGCGTAGTAGCTCGATGTAGGTCTTCTTCATCTTTGCCCAGCTCATATGCCCTTTATCGAAGTGGAGTAGCCCTGTCCGGAACGTAGACATAAAAGGCTCGCCGTCATCGGTTATGTACTTTTCGCTAAACTCGACAATTCGATATTTGCCGTTGTTGTCCGGTGTTGAGCGAAGTCCCATCAATCGCTCGCGTCCATCGCTCGGAGTAAAGGTAATAAGCTTCTTGATACCAATAGTCCACGGACGTATCCATGCCTTCAGCTGCAAGTCCAGTATCCAGATTTCATTATTGACCTTGGATTGGGCGGCTGGTACGGCATCAAATATTTTTCCATCAAAGTGTACACTCGATATCTCGCGGCCATATAGCGGGTTAATACCATCAAAATCTGGACGAATAGCTAGACTGACCTCTTCAGTACTCAATACGTTCAGCAGGTCAGGTTTAGCGCCAGTGGTATTTTTGCCTCTGGAGCAGGTAAAGAATAGGTTGTTGTCTGCCTCAGTAACTGAGCCGGCGGCGTATGTACCGTAAGAACCTACAACCCGGGCAATATTAGGTACAATGAACGATGTATTACCAACAGTCATCGAGGTGAGTGTAAGCTGGTTTTGAGAGCCCTCACCAGATGCGGTTGTCATAAACACTACGTTTACTGGTTCACCACGCCCATCACGATAGCTGCGGACAGTGATTGGTATTTCACCAGTACCTTTGTTTATCTCGACCCACCCGCCGCCATAGAAGGCATTGAATGCACTGATATATTTACCAACGCCGCCCCAGTAGACCTTATCGTCTACACCAACGCCAAATATACGGTAGCTCGATCCAGTGATATCACGAAGAACGGGACCGGACGTAGTGTCGGCTACAGGAGCTTCCACGGCTACATTTTGTGCGGTACGTCCCAAATCTCGATACGAGTTAGTCGATACCGAGTCAATATACGTTTCATCATTCGACATGTCGCTGTAGTAGATGTTGTAGCGGGTGGCTTTTGGTACGGCATCCCAGGTTAATTCCAGGTAGTCCTCAACTTCGCCTGTCTGGCGCCACTGGTTGCGGATACGGCTGGTTTTTACGGAGATTTCAGCTGATGCCATTGTTTCGCCAACCTCATTGACCGCCGAGACTTTATAAAAGTTGGAATAGCTGCCGGTTGCTAGATTCTTAGAATTGGTAACCTTGAGGTTTTTTGGCGTGTCGATACCTTCAAACTTCTTCACCTTATTGTTAGCGATGTCGTAGAACGCCAGAACATCCTTGCCATTGACGATGTATACGCAATCGTCCACTTGATAGAACTTTGCTTCATATCCAGGTGTGAGCTTTTCTCCGGTTGCTTCCTGCCATGCTCCGCCGTTTGATCGCTTGACAACGCCGTCTTCCACGATGATAGCCCATTCTTCTAGCCCGCTGGCCGTTGCTAGCATTTTTACGGTGAACTTGTCAAAACCGTCGGGCATTTTATCTAGAACAGGGAAAAACGTTTTTGTGCCCCAACGCGGATACAGCACACCATCCTGTCTTAGCATGTAGTTTACGGCAGAACGGAGTGTGTTATTCGGTAGGCGTGCCTCGTCTAGATAGCTGTTAACACCACCGCTAAAATTCGGGATGATAATATTCTGTGTTTTAGCGCTGCCGCCTGTCATACGTGGGGGAGTTTGTACTGCCATTACCAACCTCCTCCTATCCCAATGTCGCCCTCAATTCCGCTAAACTGCCCATCAGGAACTAGCTCATTGCGCTGCCGCATATTTGCTAGGAGTATCATGGCGTCACTGTTATATTTCGTGTATAGGTTGGCATCGTCATTTACGAACAGTTCTGCTGTTACGTAGGCTATGGCGAAGTTTGGGTCGCTCATTTCTAGTACATCATCTAGTTTTGTTGGAATAAACGGCTCGCGATAGTATTTAACGATGATAGTTTTGCCAATTTCCTGATCACTAGATTTTGGTATCCAACCTAGCCGAAGCTTGTGTCCGATTTGTGGATTTCCCAGAATAGTAACAAACTTGCCATCTTCGCCAGTTAGCTGGCTAGGAGACTTTACATTCAGTGGTTCTGAGCTGCCCTGTAGGTAGAATCCGCTAGATAGCGAATATCCTTCCGGCAGGTCATACTCGCGCTGCCCAGGTTGAATAGGACCGATATCGCCTACACTAAACAGCTCATTCCATTTAGTAACGTTATCCGTTGACCAGCGGCGTACAGCCTTCTGTAGCAGGTTTAGTCGTATTTGCCCGTCCTCATCATTGAGTGCAGGCGCATCTGCCGCTTGTTCGTATGCTACGTGGACACTCTTTAGTATCTCGTTGACTTTCATTCTGAACTCCTTATCTTACGCGCGGCGTTGGTAGCGCCGACTTACTAATTTTGAACTGCGACGGGGCTTTGATGCCGGTAACGATGTTCTTGTTTGAGCCGACGTTGCCGAGGCTCACATTTGGATCTTTCGCAAAGCCGTATGGGCTAGAGAGCTTCATCATCTTGACGTTGTAGTCTGGCACTGAAATTCCACTGACAGTACCGCCTCTTCGTCCACCGCCACCGCCTGAGCCGCGTCTAGCACCTCCGCCACCGTTTCTGGATTGCGAAGTAACATTACCGTTCTCGTCCATGATTAGGGACCGCAGGGCTTGGTACTGATCTTTGGATATACGTCCGTCGTTGTAGAAACTCTTCAGCATAGAATCTTCTACGAAACACTTGTCAGCAATTGACTTCCTGCGTCCAGCGTATAGAGTATTAACTAGCTGCTCATTCGACATATTCTTGGTTGTCTCTTTGAGGTATTGCAGTTTAACATCTGCTTTATAACTTGCCTGCGTTGCATAGGTTAGCTGTTCCTTGTCAATGCCATTTTCTGCAGCGTAGCGTTCTTTAACCCAGGCTGGCATATCGGCGTACTTCTTATTCTTGTTCAGGTCGATAGCTTGATGGATTATTGCTTTATCGTTTGATCGAGCGGCGAGGGCAGATAGTTTATCGGTAACATCGTTTCCGGTATTGCTGTTCGTTTCACTCGAACCTCTTTGCTTTAATCCGTATCCTAGTACGTAGTTGCGGTAGGTGGCGTCTGATTCATCTTTTGAATCTTTGGCAAGTCTCTTATGAACTTCTCGAGCAACTTCGCCGCCTTTCGTTCTGATCGTCCCATCACCGTCTTGTGTGTAGTCGCCGCGAGCAATCTTGGCTTTCAGTGCCACGGGCAGTCCGTCTGAGCCAGTCGCCTGAGACATTTTGCTGAGTTTATCCATTGCTGCGGTGTCGCCATTTTTAGCACGCTTCTCCAGAGTATCCATCTTCCTTGAGTCCTGAACGAGGTTATAATACTGCTTAGCCTCTTCGGGATTGTTGGACAGCATCTCTCTAAACGCAGCACTGTCTTTATCGCTGAGCGCATGCTGTTTGGTGTCGTAGAACTGCTTCTGCTCATCAAGGGCATTCTTGCCGAAGAGCATTCCTTTAACGATATTTGTCGGCGAGCGGTCAACAGGTGTCTGAATGTTGCCTTTGCTATCCTGTGTATAGCCATCTTTTAGGGCAGTAGCCCCTTGAATTGTGCGCTTTATCTGTGCACCGGTTGGGGCTACGTCAAGCATTGCGGTGCCGATCTTACCAGCGTCACCACTCGATAGACCTTCGCCAGCGGTAAGTCCAGCCTTAATCAACTTTGATACAGCGGGCGTGCCGTAACGGGAAATGTCTGAATCTTCGCCAAAAATGGTTTTCTTAGTTTTGTCGTCTATAAATGCTCCAACAAGTGCGGGACCACCCGGAACAAACTTGGAGGCTTCGCCTAGAAAACGCTGACCTGCTTGCGCGGTATTATTCAGAAGGTTGTCGTTAGCATCGTCCTCGTTACTGGCAAAGTCGTTATAAGTGTCTATTGTCGCCTTCAGGAAGTCTGGCAGTTGTTCTTGTCCGGTTACCATCTTCAGCCCATAGTTAGCAGCTGCTGCTGCGATGATGAATTTGGCTTTCTGGGCGGGTGTAAAGTCCTTAAAGAACTGTAGTCTCATGTTGTTTACTTCTAAACCAAACTGTGTGAACACACCGAGTACTTTCGAGTTCATGACCAATGGTCGGTCGCCAATGCCGCGCCCAGCTAGAGTTGCCTTGGTGGCTAGGTCAGCCTGCCTAATAGCTGCGTCTCCAGTCAGTCCTTTGCTGAGTGCCTCGTTGTATGCGCTGCGCCAGCTCAGCTCTCCAGTAAACTTCTCAATAGCTTCCATCGGAATGGAGGCAGCATTAGTGTACTTTCGGATGATGCCGCGCCGCTGCGATGAGGCGTCGGTATAGCGGGCTTTCATGAATGAAGATTTATTCAGCGGGTCGCTTGCTTCGTCAAAGCCAGAGTGGATCATCTGCTTGACAGCTTTCATGAACGATGGCAACCCGTCTCGAGCAATTGTCTGCGGAACACTTAGGACCTGCGCTACGGCTGCCGTGGCTGAGCCTGGTATAGTGTTAGCGCCGACGATACCTTGTGCCTTGATTGAAACATCTACAGCCCTACCAAAGCCTTTATCAACGGCCAATCGGTCAATGGCGTTCGTTTTTCCAGCAAGGATATTGCCATATTCCTGCCATGCGGCGATGAGAGGGGAGCGCTCGCCTTCTTTGAAGTTCTTGTGTTTTGGCTTGCCGGTCTCGACTTGCGCTATCGCTTCGTTAAATCCGAGTTCTTCGATAGCTTTGTCTAGCTTAATCTCCTTAGCTTTCTGGAATGTTCGGAAGGCGTTTTCAACTACCCGCACGCGTGAAGCAGCAGGAGTCATGTACTGGTTGTAGAGCATTGCCTCGTAGTACCTGTCGATAGCACCGAAGAAGTCCTTGTTGGCTAGTTCGCCGCGGCGTGTCTGTGCAAATGGATTCCACTTGCGGCGTGCACCAGTGTTTTCAGTATTTCCGACTATCTCGTCAGGAACACCCCCGCGTACTCCGCTAGGGATTGCTTCACCGCTCACCGAGCCATTCATTCCGGTGATATCCTTAATCTTCAGTCCAACCTTCTCGAAGAATGAGGGGTCGCCCATGATGTGCGAGATGTAGTTCTTGTGGCGCGGTATTGGGTCATAGCCGTTTGCTTCCAGTACACGGTTAGTGTTGTTGAGGATATCGTCTGCGTGAGTACGCCACCAATCCACCGCTGGCTTCATGTAGGTGTCTACGTAGTCTTTGCCGTATTTGGCGTTCAGGTCGGCAACATCGACTTTCTTTTCTACCAGGTCGAACATATCTTCGGTCAGATCTTTTCGTAGCTGCCGAGAGGGGAGGTTATCTAACATCTTGCTTTCTAGTTTCGTTAGTCCATCGCGGCGAGACTTCAGCTCGACTTTCATGGCTGCTTCTTGGCTGTCTTTGAACACGGAGGTAAATTCCTTGGTGGCTGCGGCCGTTGCGGCATCTGGAGCATTTGCGTCGATGATACGGTCAATGTCTGCAAGTGGGTTATTCCTGTTACCCCAGCGTTCAATATCTCCGACGACAGCACCCAGATTGACTGGTTTACCCTCAACATACGCATGCTGATTGCCGTTCTCATCGATACCGACGTAGCTGCCAACACTCTTGCCATCTTTGTCGACTACCATACCAGTACTGCTGATAGTATGTTTATTGCCGTCAAGCGGGACCAGGTCGAATATCGGCTTGCCTTGCTCGTCCACACCTTTTGCTAGAGCAAACTCTGTTAGATCAGGTTTGCGATTAGCTTCCGTACCCTTGACGTGGATTTTTTTGCTAGCGTCAATCCACTCCTGGCTGCCGACGACGCGGTTATATGCTGACTGTACGATGGTTGGATACTGTTTCATACCTCGTATGTCGTGAACGTCATAGCCGGTTTGTTTGCGGATCTCATCGCGAACTAGGCGGCGCTGTGCTGGAGTACCGGCGTTCAGTTTGTCGATAACATTATCAACGGTCGCTTGAGGGTAGGGGTTGATGTCTGCGGCTTGGCTTTGTGACGTAATATCATCGATTCTGTACCCGTCGGCTACATCGGTGGCGCTTCGGGCTGCCGCTACCGCCTGTAGGTCTGCTGTATTGTCAGGAGCGACGCGTTCGGTTGTTGTGACGCCGGTGTCTCCGTTAGTGGTAGATGTTAGCTTTGAGCCGTCGCCGAGGTCTAGCTCCTCCTTGACTTTTGGTACAGTACCCTCAACTTCGTATGTTCTCGCCGGCTGGTTTGGACCGTCGAGGCGGGCGTCACTCTCGCGTAGCACCCCCTTAATACCATACTTACCTCGCGTTATATCGTGGCTATCCATATGCTCGGCTGGCTTGATTTCCCAGTCGTACTCTGGGCGGGCTGTTTGTAGCTTTTTCAGCTCAATTTCAGCCGCTCGTTCGGTGAATCCGTTGTAACCTTTTCCGGTTTCTTCAACTTGGATTGGTTTTTCTAGTCCTTCAGCTAATCTCTGTGCTTCACGGCGAGCAATAGCAATGTCTGAATGCGTCGAATATCTCTGTGATGGACTGCCGTCAGCATACTCTTCAACGATTGCGTATTTGCCGCGTGGTGTCTGCTCGATTCGATAGCGGTAATCTTCAGGAGCTGTACCGAAAAAGCCTGGTTTCGTTGGCTTGTAAACATCCTCACCATTGACATTTAACGTGTTGTTTGATACACTGCCAGTACGAGTTCCTGATGGATTACTAATAGGACTTGTGCCTGTAGCAGATTCTAGATTGCTACCTGCCCGGGTAACGCCCCGCAAGTCGTCGTCCATCAGGGGCGTACCAAGCTCAGCTTGGGCTTTTTTAATATCTGCCTCAATTCTTTCGGGGCGGATTTTTTGCACACTCTTAAGGCTTAATCCATCGTTAAATTGACCCATTAGGACTCGACCGCTCGGTGCGTCAGTGTTTGCATAGGTAACATTCTGGAGTCCTGTATCGTTAGGGCTGCGAGTTAGTGTGCTGTTATTGCCATAAATAGACTTTTCCGCTATATTTACATACTCCTCAGGTGTTACTCCCTCCTGAATAATCCGCTTCTCAACATGTGCATTATGCGCGCCCGGATACACTGTTACGTCTCTGTTGGTTACGAAGTCTTGTCCAGTTTGCGCTTGGATAGCGTTGTGCTGGTCTAGAGTGTTCTGGCTAACGCGCCCGTAATTAAACGGCTCATCGATAGGGTAATTCTCAATGGCTGTGCGCATTCGCTCATTTCGCCCGGCATTCGGTGTAATTTCCGTACGTGGAATATGTAGGTTGCCATCTACATACGCCTGGCGAAGTGCTGTAGCGCCGCGTCCGATAGCTGCACCAGCTCCTGCCATTCCAGCACCAAAGGCAGCACCGGTCGCCGCTTCTTGTAAAGCATTTTCAGGTTTCCAGTCGGTGCCAGCTCGAAGCGACCCGCCTGCACCTAGAGCGGCGTTCGTGGCCGCCTCATGAGCAATCAGTTGGGGAACGGTTTTCTCAGCTGCTTGGCTGATGATACCTTTCTCTAGCGCACTTTTAGCTAGGGTTGGTGCAATGCCCTTGACAACTCCCTTGGCAAGAGATCCTACAGGAGCGACAGAAGAAGCGACATCAACAGCTGTACCAGCTGCACGAAGTATACGGTCTAGAGTTCCTTTATCTTGCATACCTCCAGTTATGCCGTTTATCTCTTGGTCTATGGCGTTGTACCTGCGAGCGTATTCTTCCTCTGAAAGCCTACCTGCTTTATATTCTGCGGTAAGCGCATCAAGCGGACTATGATTAACTAAAGCTTCACCTGAACGATAAACCGTCTTGAATGGTTGTGTTATGCCGCCAACTATATTGCCGCCAATATTAACAATATCCTTGCCAACAGTCTCTACATTAGGACCTTTCTTTGTTGCTCGGTCATCGATTAGGTTGCGTAGTAACTCTGATTCAGCAACGATACGTTCGAACTTTGCTCTTTGCTCTGGATTGGTAAATCCGTAAGGGACCTTGGCGTAATCCGTTAGATTTTTGGATATCTGCTCGATAGCCTCACGCTGCCTGCCGGCGTCCATATTATTAAAGTCTTCTAGGAATTGTGTCGGTGTCCTGCCACCGTAATTTATCATGGGCGATTGTCCGTATTCGCCCAAGGCAGCGTCAGCAGTTTTCTGGCGATACTGAACATTCTTTATCTTCTCGATGGTATTTTTCAACTGCTCGTCAGAGGTGATGCCTTGCTGTGCTTCATCGAGTAATTTCCGTTCGTTTGTCCAGTTGCCGCGGGTATCATTAAGCAGCGTCGTTAATTCGTCTCGACGCTTTCGGTAGTCCTCAGAGTTTAGGTTGTTGCGGCGTACAGTCTCATTCAGCTGTTGCATCTGCGGTGATTGCTGTGCTGGCTGCTGAAAAGGGGAGGGTTGCTGCGGATGTGGTAATTGTAGTTGCGACTGGTTATTTATCGAGAAATTTGGCTGCTTATCTTGCTGCTGCACTTTCGACTGGTTTTGTTCAATGTACTTTTTGGCGTTCTCATCGCCCAGTGCGGCATACTTTTTGGCTTTCTCTAGCTGCGATTCAATTGTCTCTACGAAGTTTGGCTGAAACATTGGCGTTTTGGGCTTCTCTGGCGAGAAGTTTTGCTGCTGCTCCTGCTGGCGCGGCTGCTGAATAGTAGACAGGCGTGTTGCATCAAACCCCTGAAACTGCTTTGGCTGGCTTAGTGGATTATCGTTGTGCTGCTGGATTGGCTCGCGGTGGTTTTGCTGTTCGCGGCGTTTTTCTTCTTCGTCGTCTCTCCATCCGAAGAAGCTGCGTATCATTTTTCCAAAGTCAAACATTGGTATTTAGCTCCTTTCGGCTATTAGAATTGGACATCGTCTGCGGAACGCCGTGGACGCATAAAGTAGCTGTCGTCATCGTCAGAGCGTCGGCCAAGAACTGATTCTGTTGCTTGTCCTGCACTCAGGCTAGGCGAGTTAATATTCGAGCTATCTACTGTGCCTTGAGTGATATTCTTCGCCTGGTATGCCGGAACACTTGCCAGTGACGCTTGCGGAGCAGTGATATTTTGGTAGGTTTGTACGATTTGACCTAGCCGTCCGTTGATAGCTCTATCGACGTCCTGAATTTGGGCTGTCGATATTGCACCCGCTTGAGCGAGAGCTTGGGCGCGCTGGTTATCGTTCATGTTCATCTTGTTGAGGATTTCGTTGCGCTGCTCGTTGAAGGTGTCGTGGATTTCTTGGTACTTGCTCTGGCGGAAGTCATTCAGCTTGCGCACTTCGTCTTCCAGCTTCCTCTGTACTTGTTGACGGTTGACTTCAATGTCGGTCTTCTGCTCGTTCAGGTCGTCTAACATCTTGCCTTGTTCGCTGTTTTGCAGGTCAGCCACGCCAACGCCCAACATGCCGATGGCGCTTGAGTTGCCGCCGCCTAGCATACCGATGTTGTTTGATTCGCCCTGCAGAGTGTTGCGGACCATCTCGCCCAACGACTGCTTGCCGCGTGCATAGCTTTTTTCTAGTTTCTGGTCTTGACGGTCGAGGTTCTGGAAGGCACTGTCGCGTTCGCCCTTCAATGAGTTGATTGATGTATCTACCTGTCTGTCAACGGCTGCTCGTGCTGCGTTGCGTCGCGGATCGATGGAGCCGAGCATATCGTTGTAGTAGCGGTTATTTTGCGCCCACTGCTTGTCGATGGCTTGGTGCTGTACTGCCGACATACCACCTCCGTCACCGCCTCTACTGTAGCCACCGCCCCAGCCACCTCCGCCATGCTGCTGAGACTGTTTTTGACGGTTATCATTCCAGGATTGGTACTGTCGATGCAGACCGTCTACATACTGCTGAACTTTGCCGGCTTGTCCTCTGTCGTAGCTGATCATTCTTGTGTCGGCGCCGTTGTTATTGACTTTATTCCAGTCAATCCTGCCGTCGTTGCCAGTATAGGCGAGCGTGTACGGATCGTGTACTGCCAGCCACCCGCGGAAGTCTGGGTCTCCTTGATATTCTGCCATAAAAATAGCCCTTTCTTGCGCTTCGCAAAAGGGCTGTTGTTTCGCTTGGACTATCCAGTTGCGAAGACACACTTAATACAAGTTTGTCTTTCGCCTCTGGAGTCCTGATGTCCGCCGTACGACCGGTCGTCCAAAGCCGTTGCCGAGCTTGCGGCTCACGGAGCGGTATTTCTCGTGGTTTAATACAGGAAATACCACATGCTTATTTATAAGTTATCATGCGTTTTTTCAAATTATCAATATTTTGGTAAATTTTGTCAGACTTTTTTCAGATTTTATTTAGCTATAGGGTTGGGCTGTAGAAGTGTTGAATAAAATACCACTTACCCCATTCGCCGTGGTCGTTCTTGGTGCACTTGCCAAAGCCAGTTAGCGTATATTTAGAGTCGATAATGGCTTTAGCGTGTGGCTCGCTCTTCATCCAACCGTATGTGCCGCTAAAGACAGTTCGCTCATCTAGTCGGTCTCCGTGTAAATCGTCTGTACCCTTGTCCGAGCCATAGATAACATTCATATTCTCACCATAATATCCGCGGATACCGCCCATCGTCTTGATAGCAATTTCATAGCCTTGTTGTCCTGTTATTGGATTCTTGTGGTCATAATAATTATTAGTTACCATATCGTCACACTTCTCCTGTGCTGACTTATTCAAAGCTGGATTTAGCTGTAGGGGGGCGACGCCGTACTCGGCGCGGATCTTGTTCACCTCGGACAACATAGTCTCTGGAGTAATGTCATAGACAGTGTGTTTGCTGTATGAAGCTGACTTATTCTGGCTCTGATTTTTGGCTGGAGTTTGTCCTTGTAGCCCCTTCAGCTCCTGTATCTTATAGTCCAGGGTAGCTTCGGCATTTTTCCTGTCAGCTTCTAGCTTGTTGCGGTATAGAATAGGGTATGCTGTGTGACAGAAGAAAAAACCGAGAAAAAAACAGACGGTACCGACGATAGTTACGTCGATGAGACACTTCTTTCTAGTAACCATCGTGTCGTTTTTTTCTTTTTTACCACCTTTTTTCATGGCGTCATTATAGCAAATATGGTATGATTTGTCCATATGATGAAGAAGTTGTTTCGCAATGCGAAAGAGCACTCTGGGGCACTTTTTATGTCTGCTTGCGCGATTATTTTTCCGATAGGAAACAATAATATAAATTGGGGTACTGCGGTTATTATTGTAATTATAGCTATCTGCGCAACTGTAGTGCTTCATATTCTTGATGATACAGAAGCAATATTTAGGAGCGACCTGCATATGTGGTTAATTGCTATATGGTTGTCCACTGGCGTCATAATAGGAAAATGTCTGCCATGACAAAGACACCCTTGCGAGTTGGGGTGTCTTTGGGTTCTCCGTAGCGTCCAGTAGATTGCGTGTCATACCTGCGCTATCAGTGGAGGTTTTATGTTTTGTGTGTATTTTTTGGTTTGTCTTAGTTCTTGTTAAACCTTCAGCTCGGCTGCTGGGGTAGAGACCTGGTTGTTTGCACGGAGCAGATCTGCTTCGTACTCCAGGTTAGTCTCTTCAATGCGGTACAGCTCGTCGGCAATTTCTTTTGGTACCGTCAGGTCTTTGTCTGCTGGATAGCCCTTGCCGTTAATCATCACCGTACGTCGCAGTTTGACATGGACATACACTGGTTTTGTGTCTGGCTCGTACTGTGCGACTTTTGGATCCGACTGCTCAAGCACTGGCTCCGCTGGAGCTTCTGGCTCTGGTTGCGGTACTGGTGCTGGCGAGACGGCCGGTGTTGTGTCCGGTGCTGCTTGCGCGGCATATTCAGCCTGTGGTGTGCGGGGCTGGGGAGTCGGCACGTTGGTCATAGTGGGACCTAGAGTATTTGGTGCGTTACCTTCCATGATTATCCTTCCATGGTGTGGGGGCGGCGGCTTGTATAGCTACCGCCCGGTTAATTTAGTATAGCGAGCCGGATTCCAAACGACACATAAAGTTGTTGTTTAGAATGGCAGCCTTGGCAGCAAACTTCCAACCAAGCGTCATCTTCTGATGAAGTGGGTCGGACACGCCGCCTGGACCTTCCTTGTACACTTTCAGATGCTGCAGGTCGGTGTTGCCGTAGGCGTCTTCGCCGAAGAGCAAGCTAATGTGCACCTTCGCATTTGATGCGCCCTTGTCGGTGATTAGATTATTGCTTCGAACAACCGTTACACCAGCAAACGAGACTAATTCGCCCTTGTATAGCTCGTTGGATTTCTCCTTCGATGCTTGGCGGTAAACCGTCTGGCGGAACGCCTCGTCATCCATCAAGTCTTGCTCGACGGCTGGATCGACAACTAGGACATAGTTGCCATCCTTAAAGGTTGGTGCGCCTGCAGTACGCAAGCGGGAAACCTCTTTTCGAACATCTGCCCAGGTCAGCTTGTCTGCGTCAGCCAGCAAGTTGCGTGCGGTCTTTGAATTGGCGTAGCGTACAGCAGTACCGGCGATGATGACCTTGTTAATAGCACGGTCATAGCTCTTCGATGACTGCTCGCTGAGCTTCTTCAGAGCGTTTTGAACAGATGAGTGTTTTGGTGTTAATTTTGCGAGGTCAGTAAGCGTCACAAAGTCGCCATACTGGTCAACAACCGCATTGATAGCAGAAGTTGTCAGCTGGCTGCCTGCTGGGGCTTGCCCTTCCGTCAGAGGGTTAGTAACGATATCCAAGTCCGAGTAACGGGTAAACTGGATCGTTTTGCTTGATGCCTCTGGCAATGTTTCTTTGTGACCGAACTGGTCAAGCACAGTCTGAAACTCCGCTCCGCGAAGGACTTTCTTCGCAAAATAGGTTTGCAGATCGTGCTGAAGCTGCGCAGTAGTAGTGTCAGCCATGTTAAACAGCCCTTTCTGTAACCACTACCACCCAAATGGATTACGATAAACTAATGTTTCCGATCCTTGCCTCTAGTTCCTCTATAGAATCTCCGCCGCCACCTGAGCCTGCTGCCGACGAAAACATGCCAGAGCTTTGTCCGTTCAGGTTCTGTAGGCTTTGCTGGGCACGCTCGCGCTCGGCTTGCGCTACAGACATGATAGGCTCTAAGTACTCATCGGCTAGCTTCCGAATCGACAGCTTCTTAAGAGCTCCGACGTTCCTTGCTAAAATGTGCGGCTCAATACGTCCTCGGACATAGCTGTCAACCGCCTTAGCTAAGGTCTCGTTGTAGCAGTTCGGATCCGTTGGATCTAACGAAGCATTGTTTGGGTCAAGCATAGGATATGCTTTTAGTATTTCTGCCTCTTCGCGATCAAAGCGCGACGCCACCTGTTCACCGTCCAAGCGTTCCTGCATTGCCTCTACTGCAGTATTGGCAGCTTGCTGGGCTTGTTTTTGGTTATAATCCATGATGTCGCTGGCGCTGTAATTGCCATCTTCATCAGGAGTAGGGGGCTTAAGCTGGTCTTGCTGGTTTTTTCGTGCCATCTCCTGCTTAAGAGACTCGATATACTCGTCCTTCTCATGCAATTGGCTAGTCAATGCAGCGAAACGCTGATTGAGGCGCGATTGCTTGTCTGGACGCCCGTTTTGTGTGTCTGTACCGACTTCTGCTTCAGCTTTGGAATCACCATTGGACTGCTGTTGACCGTCGCCATCAGCACCCTCCGCACCAGTCGCTGTTGTTTCGTTCGTAGTTTGATTCTCACCAGCCGGCGTCTCTGGTGTGGCGGTTGCTTCTCCGCCGTCTGTTAGCGCCATATTTTCTACCGCCTCGACCTGTTCGGCCGATAGTCCGGTGTCGCTAGAAGTAGACATGCTACATCCTTTCGTTTAATTTAGCCAAGACACTTACGCAGTCCGCGGCGGGAGATACGCTCCGTTTCCGGCTAGTAGGGTGGTAAAAGACCAGCCGGAAACGCAACCTACCTCAGAACCTCTTCTCAACGATAGGCATTCCTTTCTCGTCAGTTTTGCCAGTGTAGAAAGTCCCCGGCGGCAAAAATATACCGTGTTCGTTCTGGCAACTTATGCACCTTAGGCTTGTGCCGTTTTGCCGCCATTCACTGTCTGGTTTGTGCTGCGGCGTGATACTACTCATATCCAGTTCGGCATAATGCGGTTTTTCGACTAGCTCTGACTCCGTGTTTGACGTCTCATACGGGTTAGGATTACTGTTCATCTTCAGCCTCCTTGGTCATTACTTCGACAGCTAATACCGCACCCTCAATTCTCTCGATATACTTCTCGATCCACTGTGCCATTAGCAGCCTAGACCGCACCTCTTTACCAACTTTTTCATCAGAATCATTAGGACCAAACTCTAGGTCTCTGTGGAGCCTCAGATTTAACGCGTCCTGCTTCATCTGCTCCTTGATGCGCGGCCAACCTGGGATTGAAGCAATATCGGCTACCTCAGCACGCTGGCGGGCTTCTGCTACTTTTGCCTCTAGGCTTAGCTCCTCAGCCACTGGTGTAAGTGGTAGGGAATTGATATCGCTGTCTAAAATGTTCTCCATATTATGCCGCCTCCATCGGCTGAAGTTGTTGGACTTCTTGATTTTGCTGTATATCCTGCGGCGCTTGCGACCGCTCTTCAGACTGCCCTTGAATCTGTTGCTGTAACATGCTTACCATTTGAGGATCGTTAAGCATCTCTGGGGTAAATGGCTTCGTCTTGTCGTTTTCCTGAGCGTACGGGTCAAAGATTTTATCTTTGTTTTTAATGCCACTAGCTGCGATAAGCTGGTCAAGTAGCTCTGTCCTGTTGACCTTGCGTCCATCTTCTTGTGCACCGTCCATTAGCCACGCACCAGCCTGAGATGACAGCAACTCAACGAGATTATAGACGCGCTCATACTCATCTTTCTGATCGTTAGCGGCGGTCGTGCCAGCATCTATTCGATACATCCACTTACCGGACAGTTTGGTATGGTCAATCTTCATTTCGGCTGTACCGTGGGCGTTGATGTACTCAACCATACCGTTTTCGCCAGTCTCTGGGTCGGTACCTATTCGGTAACTCTTGGCTGAATCGAAGATGTCTAGCAGATCCTTGTGTCCAGACTTGATGATATCCAGGATCTCGTCGTCAAAGACATGAAACTTTATCGGAACAGATTGTTTGGTACCAATTAGGTTTATCATGCCATCGACCAGCTCTTCATAAGCCTCCTCAAACATATTTCTATCCCACTGATCGCGGGCGTTTTCGCGCTTTTCAAGTTTGCTCAAGGCTTCTGGTGTTCGACCAAAGCCCGGCAGACCGTCGCTTGCGGATATCGTGGTATCAGTCGTACCGTTTTGATTGAGCAACGCACCCTTCAGGAACTGATAGGTCGCTTGGAACTCATTTGATGGGCTAGCGCCTGGATTGACGAAGCCAAAGTCAGATTGTCCATTAGCAGTACGGATTTTACCACCTGGCTCATAACGCATTAGAGATGGATCAACAGCATCACCTTTATACCACATTGGCGGGAATATCTTGAACTTGGAGAAGTCGAGATTTAGGTTTACGGTTGTGTCGATTGCTCGCTGTAATGAAGCGCCACGCTCAACATCGCCCATACCCCACAGAGAGTCAATCAATGGTATAGCGTACTTAAATACAACAGGTATACGCCCAGATTCGTGCGGGTTCTTAATGTTTCGAACGACAATATTCTCAAAATCTGGCGCGAACGTAATCCAGCGCCCATTCTTGCCACGCTCATATCGAGTAACCAGAGTAATTTGCCCTTGGTGTAGGGTCGCCGCCTCGCCGCGCTCCTGTTGCAGGTTAGTAGCCGTTTCCTTGGCGTCTGATGGCTGATGCTTCTCGGTTACTTTATCGAGGATAGTCTGGACAGAGGCTCTATTCCAGTCCTTAAACTTCATACGGCTTTGCAGATAGCGTTTGCTATGGTAGGTAACGATATAGACAGCGTCGCAATCATTCAAACTAGTATTGCCAACCTGCGGGAAGCATTCCGTCGGATTTATCACTCTAAAATCAGGACCGACATAATCCTCGTCAACTCGGTAATCGTACTGAACTGGCATAGCACCGTAGATAAGGGAATAGTAATCCCACATACGGAGCTTCGTCATGAATGACCACTGACTTTTGGCGTTGGGGATAACGTACTTAGTCCAAACTAAGTCCATCAGCATTGCTTTGCCTTGGTCTCGGCGGCTAAGTGAGCGGATGCGTCCGGTTGGCAGCTGCGCCACCACGCGGGAGGATCGTTCTAATATCAGAGAACTCAAGCTACCTTCGCGAACACGAGACTTAAAACCTTTTTCAGTAGACAGCTTGGCATAGGCAATATCGAGTAAGACACGCCATGTCTCGTGCGTGTGGATCATATTTGTCCTTGATTCTTGATAGTCTTTACCTAAATCGCTTGCTTTCATAATTTCTTTTCCAAAATAAAAAGCCCCCAGATTTCTCTGCGAGCCTCCTGCGGACTTTCCCGCTAGTAGCTATTACATAATTACCATATCATGAGCTTTTTGGATTCTCAAACATTTTTACGAAAAATGTTATAATTATTACTAATATGAGTGATAAAGAGTATCAAGAAATATCGATATACCTAGATGATTCTGGTGTTTTCTCTCTTAATTCTGGGCATGATTATTTCATATACGCTGGATATCTGTTCTTGGATAATCATGAACGTATCGCAGCAAGAGAGCAGTTCAAGACGATGTCTAGAGATATAAAGTCTAGCCTCGGAATGTCGATGGAGTCGGAGTTAAAAGCGGCTGGCTTAGAGATTAAATACAAGAGAAGTCTGTATAATTGCGTCAAGTCATTCAATAGCCTTAGTGCTACAGTGAAGCTGCCTGACGTCAATGAATCTATTATGGCAAATAAACTATCGATTCATCGCTACAAAGACTATGTCCTAAAGAGAATGATAAAGTCTAAGCTAGAGAAGCTAATTGCGTCTGGCAAAATTGATGCAGACAAGCCGGTTTCTCTGCGAGTCTACATTGACCAGCAACACACATCAACCAACGGATACTATAAACTCTCAGATAGCATTCGAGAGGAGCTAATGCATGGAATTCGTAATTTTGATTACGGCATGTTTTACCCTCCGATACTCTTTGCCGACTTCAAAATTAGCATAAAGTTTTGCGATTCATCCCTAGATTATCTGGTTCAGGCAAGCGATATTCTAGCCAATCGCTTATGGCACGGTAGGAATTTCAACCGTCCGAAGCTCTATACTAATATCCCATATCATAATGATATTTTATTGCCATAATGCTTGCGCCATTGCGCTTAGCATGGTAGTATAGTGTTACAGACGTAAGTACTGTTGCACAGCCACAAGCGATCAAATTGATTAAGCGTATTGTAAATACGTCGCCTGGTTGGGATAACCCTTCTGAATCAGAAGGGTTATTTTTGTCGCTAATTTATTTGGTAAGTTTAGCCATAACCTCTTCAAGCACAGTCCGCGCCTTAAAATACAGCTCATATTTTGCTTCATCTGGCGCGTTAGACAGGTCGATTAGCAAATCCATGCCGCACAGTTCGCCAATTTTTGGCGTGGAGCTTTTGCTTTTGGAGCTGCTTAATTTAGCAATGACAGCGTTATCTAGTTTGCTTGCTAAATCTAAAGTTTCAGTGATTCGGGTGACCTCTTCTGGTGTAGGGAGGTCTGTTATAGCTTTCTTCATTTCAATTTCCTTTCTTATTCGTTTATCGGTTTCTGGATTGTACACTACGCTCGCAGAGTTTAAATCTTCGGCAATGTCATACATTCCAAAAATTTGGGCATGACGATTTCGAAGGGAGTTTATAGAGCAGTCTTTTACGTGCAACTCTATAAATATCTTTTACACGTCCACTGCAATAGTGACTATAGCCATAGTAGTAGTCGTATTTTATCCACTTATGACATTTGTTGCAGTGGATAGATGGTTTTAGCTCACTTTTCGTCATTTCTCTTGCTCATTTTTTCCGTTGGGTAAATTTTGCGCTACATAACAATATTTTATTCTCGTAGTGGAGTATCTGCTGCACAAACGGCCGAGACCTGTGATAGCTCCGGATTCCCTTGGCACAGGCACGGTTGTAAGCATCTCTTGCACAATCAAGCCAAACTCCATTTCGTTTAATTCGCCACTTCAGCCACTTGATTCTTTTTTGATGTATAAAACTAGATATTCTCATCATTTACTCCTTTCACAAAAAACAGCCACCGCGTCATTCCAGACTTATCGCCGAAGGCTGGTTTTTGAGGTAATATTTTTAGTAATTCAGTGGTTTTAATATCGCGCTCGCTCCACTTCATAGCGACAACGCAGCCAGGCTTTACGACACGTAGGCATTCGCTCAAGCCTTTGCTCAGGGTATCCTGCCAAGTGTCTTTGTCCAACTTGCCGTATTTCTTGGCAAGCCAACTATTCTTGCCGCAGTTGATGAGGTGGGGCGGATCGAAGACGACAAAATTAAAGCACTCATCAGGGAACTTCATGTCTGTAAAGTCTATGACTAGATCTGGGTTGATTTCTAGTGTCCTAATCTTGTCTCTGTCTTTCATCTCGACAGTTTCACGGCGGCGATCTATGTACAGTATATTTGGGTGGTCTTTTTCAAAGTAAAACATACGGCCGCCACAGCAAGCGTCAAGTATGGATGTTGGGGTAGTTTTCATATTTCCCTCCCGTCTTTATAGCACTTGTCATTTCCGATCTGTCCACCTATAGACCTACAGCGAGCAGACAGCTCAGATTGCTTGTCAAAATCGTAGCTGCTTATACTGGAGCTTAAACCGAGTAGTAGGGCAAAAACTAGCAGACTCAGGAAAGAAACAACAGCATTTTTAGTAGTCAGCTTTCGTTGACTGTTGGTTGATTTATTACTGCTTTTCATTGTTACCACCTTCCCACCTTTAATTTACATACCGTTTGAGTATTCTTTGATCTTGTTATTAAAATTGTATATTTTCATTGACATCTCCTTTCTTATGTCCACAAAATTAGTGATTTAGTTGACATTTACCGTTTCATTATTAGCTCTAAAAATGACTATTGCGCTCGGAAACGGTGCTGGGTTTGGTTGATCATCAAATTTCAGCCTACCTTTTATGTAGCGGATTTCAGTTGCTTTCATACAGTAGTCGTGCCACCAGCGCGTGTCGGTTCGGCTTGGTATCAGAAATACAACTGTTTTACCTTTCTGCCATTCCTGGTAGCCTTTCTCAATCCATTTTGGCAACTCTCGCCCATAAGGTGGATTAACATAATTAGATTCCCCCCAATCGCTGGTCAGTCCATCAATCTTACCGTCCCAGCCAGCAGGACATGGGTCGTGGTCAAACTGAAACTCTGAATCAAGTACCTGATAGACTGCTTTTGGTGTTCGCCAGTCCATTCTTAGTGAGCTAAAATGTGGTTTGGTCATAATCTTCCTTATTTAAACGATTTCGTGTAGTTTAATTTTGCTCTTCGAACGTTCAGCTTGACGCAGCGTCGTGAGCTAACTTCAATCTCGCCGCTAGTGAGCATATCTAATAGCTCTAGGCACTGCGCATCAGTCTCTGCACCAGTGCCCCAAATCAGGTTACTAGGACCGCGTATACCAAGCTCCCAGTCGATGATTGTGTACAGTACGGTTTTACTGATATTGAATGGTTTGGTTAAAATTGCAAACGCTGTATTAGACGCCCTAACTGTATAGCCATGTCTTTCTGAGCCAAACCATATTTTAGTACCAACTGGTACAACTCTATGGCTGTAAACATCACCTAACTCTCTGATCATCTCTGTCTAGCCTCGCATTCTCTTTAGGCAGTAAATGAGATAGCCGTTTTATCGTCTCGCTCATGATTTTATTTCTGAGTTTGCGACAACCAGATTCATGAGCCCCAGTTGCTATGTGCCCGCATTCGCAGAAAATGTCATGAGCATCTGACAACTCTTGTTCTACTTGGGCTCGAGTTTTCACCCATTCACGCAAATGATTTTCTTGCAAGTAGTCTATCTTTTCTAGTTTTTTCATACTTCCTTGCCATCCTTAAAGCATTTACCACCACCATAGTTACCTTGAAGTGACTCACAGCGAGACTTTTGTGCATCAAGACGAGACTCTTGTGCGGCAAGTCCGCCCCCGACGCCCATTGCGGCTGTTATTGACCAAGCGGTAGCGGACACAAAAATACAAATAATAACTACCCCAATAACAAAATTACAGAACTTTTCTAGGGTTGAGCAATATGGGTAAGAATTCATACTATTTTTCCTCCTTTGCGGCATAAAATCCAAGCGTGTTAATAAAAAATAGTATTAAATAGAATATTGATCCAGTGTATTGCTTAGCCATAGCAGCAAACATCATTGAAACTGCACCAGATATCATACCGATGATACAGATTGTCATGAGTATTTTACGTTCCATTATTGAGTCTCCTAGGAAAAGATTAATATCAAATTATCGTTTAATTTATAGGGCACGGCTCTAGTATCTCTGTCGTTCCAACTGATAGCCCCTCTGGATTCTAGCCAGTCAATCAAACTGGCTATTTTGTCACCTTCGTAGTTTCTATTTATAAGCGCACCCAACAGAACTCCTCGGAATGTCGCGCCCCGCCACTCCTTTACTCGGCGACTTTTGTAGAAACATTCGAGCCTCTTCTCTCTAAATCTATGAATGTAAAGGATAGCTTCTATTAACACATCCAATTCTTCAACAACAACTTTAACGAAACCACCGGGACGGTCAATACAAATCGGACATTTTTCTAAGTCGTAATACAGGCTGTCGGCCGCTTTTTTGTCTTTGCTGTATAACTTATAACTATCCTCCGCTCCCTCTATGTATACAAGTACTTCACCTTTCATATCGTGTCCTTTCTATTAGCTAATTTTTACCTCGTCTTTAATAACCGGCGTGCCTAGCTGAACTCTGAGCCTCGGGTTATTCCTGATGTCCATGTTGCACATTGGATAAGTCTCTCGACGGGTGATTTTAATGGTTTTATGAAACCATACTCGTTTTACAAAATATTTTATGGGGAATATATCGCAAAACCACATAGGCATATAGTTGTGCTTGAAATGTTGCCACGGGCCTTTTGGGAACTGGAATGTTTGAACATCTGATACTTCGTACGAATCCTCGCATAACTTGGTAGACAACACTTCAGAAGAGAGGGTAATTGCTAGATCGTCAACGATATCACGGCGTTCTCGCAACTCCATGTTTCGCAGCATATACTTGCCCAGACGACGCTCCAGAACTACTCGAGAACTCTCCAGCAGTACACTGTGAATAGTAAACAATTCTTGTGAGTTTGAACCCTTCACTTAGTTATCCTCCACACCAAGGTAGATTAGCCATTCTTTCTTATGATTTTTGATGGATTTTTTAACGCTGTCATATGTGTCGAAGTAAATAGCTGAAGGATATTGCAGAAAGGCAGTCGCTTCAACCAACAACTCTTTATCATTATGGTTGTAATAAACTGTCCACTTATTCTGATCGTTATTGCTCCAATCAGGCTTAAAGTTTGAATCGCGCATAAGCGTGGTGATAGCGATTTGACGTTCGAGAGCCCTTTCGGCATCGGTTTCGGCGTAGTAGATAGTGCCCGCCATATAACGACGATTGTCTACGCGGGAATCTATCCAGACGCCGGAAAACACATACCCGTCATCAGTATAAAAATATTTTTGGCCTATTTTCGGCTTCCAGTGGATACTGTCTGTTGACTCTTCCTGAATTTCCTCAAACCATTCAGTTAAAATATTTGGAAACATGTCAAGAGTCTGTCGAGCGTAAGCCATAACGCCACCATCGCCGTCATCATAAACCAAAGCACCATATTCAGATATGTAGAATAAATCGCCCGCTTTGAAGGTTGGTAAATCTTTAAGTAATTTGTATCGTTTCATAATACCTCCCATTAAAATATTCCGCTATCTTTCTTATTTCGCTTGCGAGACTTGATGATTTTGTCTTTGTACTGTCTGACCTCGCGTTCGCGTTGCCATTCTTTGTCTTCTCGCGCCACCGCAATCTCTGTAACGACGATGAATGCGACGAGTATCACGATTGTCATGATCCAGAACATTATTTATCCTCCTTCGGCTCAAGTTCTTTCTTATTTTTGGCGATATAAGCAGTGCCGTTAGTGCCGCGAACGAAGTTATCCTCGACAATATCTAGCAGTTTCTTAGCATCGTTAGCGTCCATGATGATGAGTTTGTCGTTGGTGGCGTCGGTCATCAGATCTACGTTGTAATCGCGAATTATCTCCTCAACAACATCGCGGGTCATATTGACGGGGTTAAGCTTAGCGAGCCGTTTGACCAGTGTGCGGTTATCTTTACAGAGAAACTCAATTCCTTGACCAACCGTCGGCGTGGCGATAGACAGCCTCTCGTCAAGTATCTTGCCATTCTTGCGAGCTTCAGCGACTGACACTGGGTCGTATTGAAACATCGATTCAAACTTGGACTTATTGAACACAAACATCGTATCTTCAAACACTAAAACTTGATTCGACGGATCTATCTTTAATGCGCACTCTGACGACAGCTCTTCCATGCGTCCGGCTGAAATAGCGTAGGAGACAGCGCCGCCGACTAATACACTAGCTGGGCGAATGTGCTTAAAAATGTAAAAGCTTTCGCTCGTCTCCTTGTCGGTGAATCGTGCGCAAATCGCCAGTAGCTTCTTTGCCTCGATTTGATTCAAGTCGAGTAGGTCGATGTCATTTGTATACTCCAGATACTCCATGATCGCTTCAGCAACCGGCACGTCATTTACCTTGATGGCGGGTAGGGTATTCTGACAGCCCTCAGATGCCGCATAATCGACAACCCTTACGCCGGTGATACTGTCAACTTGCACTCCACTAATGATGTCGTACAAAAACAGCGCGAACAGCTGATGATTGATCGCCTCGTTATGGTCAATGCGAAATATCTCAGACGATTTGGTGATTGCAAATAGCTCAATGTCTAATTTGTCCTTACGTCCGTCCGTTTTGTTTGCCCAGAGAAATACGTCTGGTAGTTCTGCTTTGTTAGTCATTTTACCTCCCTTTATTTAGTTAGTTATCGCTCGCTGTTTACGTTTTCGGCGCTGCTTCTTTCGTAAAGCTTTCTTCGTCATAGTTTGCCGTCCGTTTTCAGTCGATGATGATTACGACATAAGTACTGCAAGTTGTTGACGTCATAGCGCAAGTGTGGGTGAGAGCCACGCCCCTTAATGTGATCAACATCTAGGTTTTTAGTCTCGGCGCATCCGGTGACCGCACACACATGCCCAAATTTTATGTCGAGGTACGGCTTCGCAACCTTATCTCGGAACGCTGCCCACGCTTTTGCGTGTTTGCCGCACTGCGATATTTTCTGTCGTTTTTTGAATGGACAGAACGTCTGATAGTGTCTTGTGCTGCCGCAGTTCTTACATAGCACCTTAGCTTTATCTGTCGTCATCTGCTTTATCCTCGATTATCGTTGTGATGTCTGATGTTGTAGTAATCTGTTTGACTCTACCGTTAGTAAATTTAACGGCAAAAACGATATCTCCAGACTTGTCGGCTGGCAGGGTCTTGATATAGTCCACCAGATATATAACTGCTTCTGCCGTAGTTTTGAATCGGATAATCTCCGATGTTTGACCGCGTATACCCACAGTCTCACCTTTGTGTCTCATGAGATAGAACGGACCAACTTCACCAAACGGCGTATCGCGTGCGGCTCGTTCTAGGTTAATGATGTATTGTGGTAAATCTAAGCTTTCCAAAATATACCCTCCTTTAATTTTTTATCGGTAAACTACCCATAATACCCTCCATCGCTGAACAGTCCCGGATCAGGCTGAGGCATAGAATCCTCAACTGTCGCCTTACGCTCATTGACAAGCCCGTAGCGCAGTGCATCGTAGAGATGGTCTTCGCCTGTTGTATCAACGTCCTCGGGTCGTTTAGTATCAACCACGAGACTCGGTAGGGTACGGATAAAATGAACACAGTTACTGAATACCTGCAGGTATGGCAATCCGTCTGGTGCCAGAGACAACGCTTCATGAACAGCAGTGACTCCTTGAAGCCGGTCATTATTGGCGGGCGTGAAGTTGATGCCTTCTTCAGTAAATCGATCAGCGATAGTTTTTCCGTCATCGGCATTAGCAATATGCTTCCACAGCGACGGGTCGGCTAGCCTAACAGGCAGTTGCTCGTTTGATTGTTCAAGCTGCTTCATCTCGCGTGCCTGAATCCTTGGACCTTTGCCGCTAACATAATATTCGCGGTAAAGATATATCCGTTGACTAATTGGGTCACGTGCTAGCCAAACAGCACCCGCATACGTACCTCGTCCATAGTCATATGCCATCCATCTCGGCCAGTGGTCTGGTATGTTAAACGGCTCGACGACGTGCAGATGTCGCCGCCACTCGCTAAACGCCTGACCAGCAAACAGATCCCAGTTGCCATACAGATATGCTTCGCGCTTCTTTGGGTCTGCCATTGTCAGTAGGCTACGCATGTATGACTGTCTGAATGACGCGCTCGGGTGGTCTTCTAGAGTGGCAGGGATAAACATACGAGTTGTCTCGATGTAGTCAATTGAGCCGTCTCGCTTGACGTACGGACGCTTGTCATAAATTATCTGCTCAGGTGGTGCGGCGTCGATAAATCGAGTTTTAACCCAGCCGTGCCCGACGCCGCCTGGGTTGCCAGCTGCGAAGACGGTAAGCGGTTTGTCTGGATCGTCAGAACGAACGCGCCCAACGAGGTTGTCGTACCAGCTTTCGTAGAACTGAGTTAACTCGTCGATACCCAGCATGTGTATCTCTGAACCCTGATAGTGATTAAAATCATCTTCATGGTTGTAGTAGCACAAGTAAATCCACGATTCAGTGGCGGTGAAGTAGTAGCCCTTTTCTTGCGACCTAAATATCATGTTGCCGTCCTTGATATATGCACGGCACTGTTTATCTATTTCTCGCATGAGGGTCTTTTTCGTATCCTCGTACGTTCGCCGAAATAGATACGCTGCGTAGTGATCGTACTCAAGGCAACGTGTTACTGCTTCAGCGACTAGTGCGGCAGTCTTTCCTCCGCCGGCAGCACCACCGTAGAATCGCTCAAAAGCTGTTGATGTATGAAACAATGTCTGACGAGGCGAAGCAGTGTAATCCGGTACTTTGACTATTTCTGTCATGATTCTGGCGTCCTCGGAACAGTGTTAATGAACTTAACCTCACGGTTAGTGTTCTCGGTCTCATATTTGTCTTTGAATCCCCAGTTATTCTTCAAGCTAAATATTACGCCAGCAGTATTAGTGCCAAACAGAGACTCCTCCGCATAGGCTTTAATCTGTTCTTTCGCTTCTTTTATCGTGTTGGAAAATTCTGGATATTTCTCTGAATATGTGGTCTCATAGTCTAATAACACATCGCGTGATGTGCCTAGTGCAACAGCTAAACCAGTAACGGTGAGTGGTTTCTGTTTGGTTTTAACTTTGCGGATCACCTTGTCTTGGACGACCCTTCCGTTTTCAATGACAATCTTTCCAGATTTAGGGTCACGGCGGTCAATATACTCAGTTTGTTCTTCCCAGTGGGGCGCTGCATTCTTAAAGTACTCGAGTATCATGGCGCGCAGCTCGTCGATATCCTGAAATTTCATCGGACGACCGGGTGAGTACTCATAGACAGGCTTTGGCGGCTCAGGTGCAGGCTCGGCTTTGCGGACCACCACATCTACAATACGCTGAGCATGCGCCTCAATCGCCACTCTGTTGTTTTTCTGAGTCATCGCCATCATCTTCCTTTCCATGTTTAACTCTTACCGCCACAATCCTCGACTCTGGATCGGCGCTTTCTTCTACGCGGCGCATATGAGAAGGCGAGGAGTAACTTCGAATAGTTTGCGGACGTAGTCCAAGCCGTCGAGATAGCTCATCAGCCGTACCTATTCCTACTATCTCTTCTCCCTTGTACAGGACATACTCGACCGCCATAAACCTAGCCCTCGCTCCGTAGTCTCTTTAGCTCTTTGCGAAGTTCAACAATGGCGCGTTCAGCACGTCTTAATGTACTCTCAATCCGCTTGATCATTTCGTCTCTTGTCATAGCATCGATACCTGTTCGTCTTTCTTGATAGCATCCGGATTATGCTCCATCAGCCACGCATAAGCTTTCTCGCGAGCATCTTTCTTTAGGTCGCCAGCATATAACTGCTTAGACAGAATATCGACCTTCGCTTTGAGATAAGCATCATTACGGTTGTTAGTAATTAACGTGTCAATTTCCGCGACCGTATTACATCTATGGCAAATAAGCTTATCTGCTCGGAGACACTCCCATTTGTGTACGTGCTTGCTATCGTTCATATTTTTACCTATCTCTGGCTGCTGCTTGGCAAGGGTGGGCATCGCCAAGCCATTTAACCGGTTTCGGCACCAGTTTAGTGATTATCCGACCTCTTTCTCCTCTCGGATGAATCCGCCTTGCCAATCCCGGCGAATGATTTTTGAATGGATATGGTAAAAGCTTTTCGCTAGCAGTCTTTTATAATCGCGCGCATCAGATCGGGACCGAAAGGTTAATGACAAGTCTCTTGCTTCAAAATCTGGCTTGACGTGCCACTCGGTATAGTCTTCGTCCTCACTGCGAATTTCAAGCTCAGACTCGTCATCTTTCTTTCTGGATAAAAGCTGTAAGATCCCCATTCTCGGATTCCTCCTTAAGTTTCGATAGTTATTCCGCCGTGCTCAGCCCATATCTTGGATGCACACACCTTCCAGACGTACGAATCATCCTCGCAGAGATGATCCAAAAACGCCTTAACCAGATTGTCTATATCCGGTTTCTGCTGGTGTGGGCGTCCATTCATGGCTTTACGCTTCTTGTTCGACCAACTTTTTGGCATAGGCAGAGCAAATTCAATCGTAAACGTTTCAGGCGGCTCATATCCTGGCAATTTCAGCCTTAGCTCGTCGCCGTACGCTCGATAGCTCATTACTGACGGACGCTCATTCCACTTATCGCTTCTCGTCATGCGCGGTTTGCTAACTGGTGTGATACTGATATGCTTTTTCATCTCTTCTTTTCACTTTGCGAGCGAAGCAGAGAATAAACAAAGACAGTCACATCAGTAATGAGAATTGCTCCGAGGATTTGTGCAATCGGTAGAGTCCCGATTGCGGTTTCCATGTACTGGACTCCAAAGAGCTTTATTCCCGCTACTATCTCTGCGGCGCGGACCATGATAGTCCAGGCATTGTCCAAAAAGACAGTTACGTTGTTGATTGCTGTTTTAAGTTTGCCCATAGAGTTGATCTCCTTTCCGGCTGTTTTTGTTGTTTATTACCACCAATGTCCCGGGTAGGGACGCGGGTCGGTACGTTTCCAGAACGCGGCGGCTGCCTGCCAACTACCATATCGGCTGATGGCGTAATTGTGACACCAGCGTAGCTGCGTAACGGGATTTGTTATGTAGTCATCTCCCGCAGATGCCATCTTGGTCGCTGGCAGGCTCTGGCACAATCCGTATGCGCCAGAGCCGCCTTTGTTCCAAACATTGTGCCGCCAAGAACTTTCGTGTTCGATGATGTAGTCTACTGATATCCAATCGCTTTCGGGAATACCAGCGGCACGCATCAAGTCGTACTTAGTGCTTGGCGGTTCTGCTTCGGACACCGCCAAAACTGTCTGAGGCTTTGGTGATATCGTCTGCTGAGGTTTTTCAGCAGGCTTGATAGTCTGCTGTTTCTGAATCTCGTTATTGTGTGATAATGGTGCTGCCATCTCTTCCTGGGGCTGTTTAGCCGCTGGCATGAGTAGTGCTGCTATTGCTATCACGAGGACCATGCGTATGATACGAACGGTTTGTACCTCCATTTCTTTTTATTATCAGCCTTCCGGTATTGAGCTCTCTGTCGCCGCTTGTGATTATTATTTCGGCCGTTCGCTTAAATATCGGAAGGTGATTGTTGTTTGCAAAAGTCAAATTGTTAACGTTCTCAACATTTCCATCAGGAGTTTTGCTAACCCTGCGGAACAGCTAAACCCGTTAGTTGTCCCGGTTGGAGTAACAAAAGAGAGGCATGCCTTGCGGTGCATGCCTCTCTTTTACGAAAAATAACCCGCAAGGCGAGCTTAAAAACAAACAAAAAAGACGCCTAAACGTCTATTTAACAAAATCACGAATTGTTTACGGTACCAAATTCATTGGTGCGGGTAAGGAGACTCTAACTCCTGGCCTCTTCCATGGCAAGGAAGCGCTCTAACAACTGAGCTATACCCGCATGTTGTTCACGATTTATTGTAACAAAGTCGTGAATGAAATGCAATATTTGGTGGCTCCTCCCAGACTTGAACTGGGGACACAAGGCTCTTCAGGCCTCTGCTCTACCAACTGAGCTAAAGAGCCACAAACTTGCTATTTAATTGTACTAAAGTTGTCGCTATCTGGCAAGGGTGTTATAATTTTATCGAGCGCGGGTGTCGTATAGCGGCTATTATGTGACCTTCCCAAGGTTGAGATGGGAGTTCGACTCTCCCCATCCGCACCATCACGATTTATTAAATTGGCAAACACTTGAAGTTTAAGTTTCGAGTGTTTTTATTATTTTTAGTGTATAATCATAAGCAATATGTATTACGTGAATCGTATTGAATTGGGTAAGATACTGGCTGATCGTTTAATGGAGTTAAAGGGTCAAGAAGCTGTGGTGATTGCATTGAGGGAAGAATCTTTGACGGCGTGTATTGGCTTGGCTAGCGAAATTAATGCTTGGGTGTTTCCTTTACTTAGTCGTCGGATAACTATTCCGGGTGACCCGAGACCTATGGGACTTATTGACCCAGCGGGAATATTTACGTGGAGTCCTGATTTAGAAAAAGTTCAGCGCGATGGAATTGAAATGGAATCTCACGGAGTATTAGAGGACGCAAAACGTCAGGCATTTTCAGATCTTAATCGTGTGCTCGACCAATACGGTCAGTTTTCAAAAGACTCGCTGAACGGTCGGGTATTATTATTGACAGGAGACATTGTAGAAGATCGTCTGGAAATTGCGATGGCACTTGAGTACCTTAAGAGTGTACGATATAAAGCCATTTATGGCTTAGGCGGCAATGTAGACAGCTTAGCTGCCGATTATTATCATGTACAAACAGACAAAAGTGTCGCGCTTGACGTAATGACCCATATGTTTCCTGCTGAACATTATTTTGAACAAAAAGATAGCTACACTCCAGAAGAATGTAGATTATTGGTAACGAATATTTCACAATATTGGACATAAAGAAAGGACTATATGGATCCAAATAACGTTAACCCATTATTACAACAGCCGCCTCAACCAGCTGCTATGCCAATACCGCCTCAGCCAATGGTGCAGCCGACAGGTGTCACGCCAACTGATTTTCGACCAAGTTCTAGTGTTTTGTCTAGTGATGAACTGAGTAGCGCGCAGGCGATTATTAAAACGATTTCTGAGGCGTTTTCTTCTCGAGTGGTTGGGCAGGAAAATCTTCGCACGGCGCTTATAGTTAGTATGATTACTGGAGGTCACATCTTACTAGAGAGTGTACCGGGGCTCGCAAAAACTACGGCGGTACAGACGTTGGCTGCGAGTGTCCATGGATCGTTTAAGCGTATCCAGTGCACACCAGATTTGTTGCCTAGTGATATTATCGGAACTCAGATTTACGATTATAATAAGGGGCAATTCCGAACTGAGCTCGGGCCGGTTCATGCTAATTTCGTGTTGCTGGATGAGATTAACCGCTCGAGTGCGAAAACTCAAAGTGCTATGCTGGAAGCGATGCAGGAGAAACAGACCAGCATTGGCGGTGAGCGTTATGATTTACCGCGACCGTTTATGGTTTTAGCTACTCAAAACCCGATCGAACAAGAAGGTACTTATGAATTGCCAGAGGCGCAACTGGACAGATTCCTATTAAAGGAAATTTTGTGGTATCCAGACTCTGGGGAGGAATTGGAGATTCTTAAACGCATTGAGTCTGGCAAATTGGGAGCGGATTTGGATGCTAGTGATTTGCCGCAAGTGGAATTGTCTGCCATTGAAACCTTGCAGAAGTTGGTGAAAAAAGTATATATCGACGATTCAGTCAAGTCGTATATTGTGCAGATCGTGTCGGCTACTCGCAACCCGGGGTCTGTCATTTCACCTGATATGGCACGCTATGTTCAATATGGCGGAAGTCCACGTGCTAGTATTGCGTTTTTGCAAGTTGCTAAGGCATTGGCGCTAATGAGTGGTCGCGATTATGTAATTCCAGAAGACGTCAAACAGCTGCGATACAGTGTATTGCGACATCGTATTATTTTGAATTTTGAGGCTGTGGCTGACCAAATCCATGCTGAAGCCATTATTGATGCAATTTTTAACGCCGTAACTGCTCCATAATATGCCAAGTCTACTTGTCAAAGTCAAAGCTAAGATGACTCTGCACGCTCATGAGAAAGTGAGAGGCCTTTTAGAGGGGCAATACGGTTCTGTTTTTAAGGGGCGTAGTTTGGACTTTGATGACCTACGTGAATATCTGCCAGGTGATGATATCAAGGATATTGATTGGCGGGCAACGGCGCGTAGCGGTAGTACTAGAATCAGGCGATATGTGGCGGTGCGTAAGCATAATATTTTGTTAGTGGTTGATACTGGTCGAAGTATGGCGGCAACTAGCGAGGATGGCGATAGTAAGCGTGATGTTAGCGTGATGATTGCTGGGGTTTTAAGCTATATCGCGCTTAAGCATGGCGATTTGGTAGGTTTGGTGGCGGGAGATTCTCGAAGCAATTATCACTTGTCGTTTAAAGGCAGCAACTCACATGTTGAGCAATTATTGCAGCAAATTCACAAATCGACAAATTTGGACTTTGCGCCGAGCCGAATTGCTAATCAATTGGAATATATATCACAGCATCTGCGACGTAAAATGATGCTAGTGATTATTACTGATGAAAGTGAGATTACAGAAGAATGCCAACAGGTTTTGCGGCGATTGCGAGCGCAACATGAGATTATTTGGGTGACTATCGGTGACTATTCAGGCCTAAATTGTAATCATGAATCGTACGATATTGATGGACTGGCTAGTTTACCGTATTTTATCCGTAAGCAGGGGCAGATTCTACAGGAATTTAATAATTATCGAAATCAGCTTAGACTATCGCATACAAAAACGCTTGATAGATTAGGGATAGTTAGTGGCTATGTTTCTGGTGATCGTAATGTAGTTAGTGAATTATTTAAGATATTGGAGAGACAACGGCATGTCAAATAAATTAGAATTGCGTGAATGGGTGGATTATCAGCCGATTTGGCTAGTAATTGGATTGATCTTGCTTGTCTTATTGGTGGCGTGGTATTTTTTTGTGTTTTTCAGTACGAGGCGCAGAAAACAGCAGACATTGGCAACATTAAAGCCGAGACCATATATTCCGCCAGATTTGACTAATCTCAAGGCGAAATATCAGACGCTGATCGATGAAGTGGAGCAAAAATACACGACAAAGAAATTGTCTGCGCGTCAGGTTCATCAGAAATTGAGCTATCTTTTGCGAATGTTTGTATTTGAGACGCGCGGGCATCGAGTTGATACTTTGACGCTGAACGATTTGAAAAAGACGCGATACAGCGAATTGACTAAGGCTATTGAACAATTTTATATGCCAGAGTTTGCTGCTGTTGAGCGCGGAAATGTCCATGAAGCATTAGAGCTATCCAAAAAGGTGGTGGCTGAATGGAACTAGTAGCTTGGTGGTTGTCGTTATTACTGATATTGGTGTTGGTGATTGCGGGTGCTGTCTCGCGATTGCGTAATAAGAAACGCCAACCTAAAATTGCGGGAACTTCTTTACCAGTAGCTAATTCTTATAGATTAATCCGATTGCCTGAATATCAAAAATACTTTAGGCGATACAAACATCTGATATCGGTAGCTTTATTGATAGTCGCCATGTCTGTTGTTATGATTATTATCTTGGCGGGGAGACCGACAACAAAGACGGTGATTGAGCCGGAGTCACGCAATCGTGATATTATGCTATGTCTAGATGTTTCTGGATCTATGTATGAAGCTGACTCTGAGATCTTGAGAGTCTACGCAGAGCTTTCTAAAGGATTTAAAGGTGAGAGAATTGGTCTGGTGTTGTTTGATAGCTCGCCGGTTGTTGTTTTTCCTCTGACGGACGATTATGATTTTGTAACAAAACAGCTTGAATCTGCTGCTGAAGCATTTAAGTATTCTTTTAGCGGTAAGTATAACTCCGAGAAGACAAAGCGCATATATGATTTGATAAGTGGCGTATATGAGGGAGATGGCTCATCGCTAATTGGAGATGGGTTGGCTGGTTGTGTCAATCGTTTTGACAAGCTAGATCATAAACGTTCGCGGTCGATAATATTTGGGACTGATAATTACCTGGCGGGAAGGCCAGTAGTTACATTAAAGGAGGCGGCTGAATATGCCAAAGATAAAGACATTCGCGTTTACGGTATTAATCCGGCAGATTATTCAACAGGTGGCAAATATGGATCTACATCGGAAAAAGTCAAAGAGTTCAAGGAGTCGATGTTGCTGACGAATGGCGATTATTATAAAATGACTGATATTGGCGCTGTATCATCTATCATCGATAAAGTTACAGAGCAGGAGGCAACGCGATTTAAGGGAACTCCACGGATAGTTTACAGTGATCAGACAGTAATATTTTTAGCTATTTTGCTAATTAGCTTTGTTGCTTTAATGATAATTTCATGGAGATTGCGCATATGATTTTACAGCCGCTTTTATCGTGGTGGATTTTGGCGATTATATTTTTACCAATAGGCATATTCTGCGTTTGGCTTATTGTAATAAACAAGACTGCTCGTAAAAGTTGGATGCGTCGCTTGGCGATAATTATCCTAATATTACTGGCTTTCTTGCGTCCATCTATTCCTGGCGTGTCGAAGCATACTGGTAATGCATCGCTAGACGTATTTTTTATAATTGACGCTACGTATAGTGTCAAGGCGATGGATTATGATGGAAATAAAGAGCGATTAGAGGGGATTAGAAAAGATGTAAAAGACATTGCCGCCAAGCTGGTGGGGGCTCGGTTTAGTGTGGTGATTTTTGACACTAGCGCATATGTAGCGCTACCTTTAACCTCAGACACTTCAACACTAGCTTCAATAGTTGACACTATACAGCCACAATATGAATTTTATGGCAAGGGCAGTTCAATCGATATGCCATTAGAGATAACAGAGAAAGAATTATCTCGCGTTAGTAAGGTGTCTCCTGGTCGGGGACTAGTGTTATTTTATCTAGGCGATGGCGAGCAAACAGAGGAAGAGAAGCCCAAATCATTTAGTCCTATAAAAAAATATATCAAAGGCGGCGCAGTCCTTGGCTATGGCACGAGCTCTGGCGGTAAAATGCACGGCCCCTTTTGGGGTACAAAATACCAATTGGATAGTCAAGAATTTATCAAGGATCTTAGTACGGGCAATTATCCAGCGCCCGATGCTTTGTCGAAAATAGACGAAGCAAACTTAAAAAATATCGCTGATCAAGCGGGAATTAAATACATCCATCGTACTAAACCGGGCGAGATAGAAGGAATAACGAAGGCTATTGATGTAGGCTCAATCGTTCGTCAAAATAAGGACGCGTCTTCGTATGATGATATTTCGTGGATGCTTATGCCACTAATCTTGCTATTGATATGCTTTGATGCAGGAGCTATTTATCATACGTTTCAGAATTTAAGGCGTCAACAAAAACGGAGTAAGTTATGAATAGAAGACCTTTTGATTTAGCAAAATTAGATTTTGAGGGGATACGATTACGCAAGCGTAAGAAATTATTCCTATTTTCGTCATTACCGGTTGGTGTAGTGATGTTGATTACAATAAAAATGCTAAGTCTTCCCATACTGTCTGGCGTTGCGCATATGAATTACGGTCAATCCCAGAATGATAGTGCGATCTCATGGTTGCAGCCGCTGACTTGGGCGAATTGGATGGAGCCGTACAAAGTTTATTTTAATCAAGGCAATGCTTATTTCAAATCTGGAAAATATGATCAATCCGAAGGAAAATTTCGCCAAGCTTTAGAGTCTGTACCTGAGGTAAAAGAGTGTGATGTACGTATTAATTTAGCATTGAGTATTGAGCAGCAGGCTGATAGACTGCTATCGGAGAAAAAATACGATGCCGCAATTTTGAAATATGACGATGCTAAGGCGGTTCTTTATGACGGTGAAGATAGTTGTAACGTCAGGTTTCATAATAAGATGACAGAAAGTGATAATAGCAACGATTCTGATGACAAAGAAAACGACAATCAGCAAGGAAGTGGTAATTCTGGTGACAATAGCCGGGACGTACGTAACATTGAAAAACGAATTAAGGTCAAGTCAAGTTCCGCAAAGCAGCGCAGGAACGATGACAAGATAACACAAACTGACGAGAAAGACAGCTCTACCAAGGATTTGAAGGATACTGAACAGAAAATGAAGAAGCTTGAAGATAACGCTAATAAGGCTCAGAAGAAGCGCGTTGAGCGTAACCAGCAAAATAGACATAATGAAGATTACGAGAAAAATCGCGGCAAAAGTGATTATAGAAAGAAATCTTGGTAAGTTCTATTTTTTATCGCCACGAATTGCGTCGATTAGTTCGATAGGGAATAACATCATTGTCTTTTGGCTTGGCTCGGTGGAGATTCGCTCTAAGGTGTTTAGTGTTCGCAGATTGATAGCGCCTTGAGTTTTTGCTAGGATTTCTGCGGCCTGAGCTAATGTCTCGGCTGCGGCTTTTTCGCCGTCAGCGTTGATGATGTTGGCGCGGCGCTCACGTTCTGCCTCGGCTTGTTTGGCCATGGCACGCTTCATGTCGCCAGGAAGTTCGATATTCTGAATCTTAACGTTCTCGACATCGATGCCCCATTTGTCGGTTTCAGCATCAACAATTTCCTTGATCTGCTGGGAAATTTCTTCGCGCTTAGCAAGCAAATCGTCCATATCAACGTTACCGGTGACGTCGCGCAGTGCTGCTTGGGCAAATTGGCTAGTCGCGTAAATATAGTTCGTAGTTTCCAACACGGCTTTTGGCGCGTTGATGACTCGGAAATAGACCACCGCGTCAACGCCGACAGTGACGTTATCTTTGGTGATGACTTCTTGTTTTGGAACGTCAATTGGAGTTGAACGAATATCGACCAACATCATCGTCTGTAGACCTGGAATGACGACTCTCAATCCTGGTTCGCGAACGCCAGTAAATTTACCGAGCGTTAAAACCACGCCGCGCTGATATTGATTGACGATTTTAATGCCGCTTAGCACATAAAGACTGATAAACGACAAGATTATTACTACAAATGCTTCCATTTTTCCTCCTATTTATATAGATCTATTGTAGCATTTTGTGCGAGGAAAGTGTAAACGGCGTACGGCTTTTTGGCTTTATGGATTTCGCGATATAATGGGAGTATGAGTGATAGTAGGCAGCCGCTGGCTGAACAGATGAGGCCGCAGACGCTGGACGAGGTGATAGGGCAGAGTCATTTGCTTGGCGAGGGCGAGTTATTGAGGCGAATTGTTAAGAATGGCGAGCCGGTCAGTTTGATATTGTGGGGTCCGCCGGGAACTGGAAAAACGACGTTGGCGCGGATTATTGCGCGTGAGGTGAAGGCGGAGTTTATTGAGCTGTCGGCAGTTACGAGCGGAAAAAAAGACGTTGAACAGGTAATTGAACACGCTCGCCAAAACTGGAATTTGGGGCTCAGGACAATTCTATTCGTTGACGAAATTCATCGTTTTAACAAGGCGCAGCAAGACGCGTTTTTGCCGCACGTTGAGAGTGGGCTAATTACGCTAATCGGTGCGACAACCGAGAATCCAAGCTTTGAAGTCATCACGCCGCTACTGTCGCGTTCGCGGGTTTTGGTTCTCCAGCGATTGACAAAAGACGAAATCATATCTGTATTAAAAAGAGCGTTGAAAGTTCTGAAAAAGTCCAAGCAAGTTTCGCCCAAAGCCCTGGATTATTTGGCGGAATTGTCGGATGGCGACGCAAGGGTGGCGCTGGGCAATTTGGAATTGGCGCTGAGTTTTAATGAAAAAGTAACGCCGGAAGTGGTTAAGGCGGCGGCTCAGAAGCGACTTCCGGGCTATGATAAAAAAGGCGATTCGCATTACGATGTGATTTCCGCTTTCATCAAGTCGCTAAGAGGCAGTGACGCGACGGCTGCGACGTATTATTTGGCGCGAATGATTGACGCGGGCGAGGATCCGAAGTTTATTGCTCGGCGAATGGTGATTTTTGCATCGGAAGATATCGGGCTGGCGGGCAATGGTGCGCTGAGCTTGGCAATTGCGACGTTTGAGGCTGTCGAGCGCGTCGGTCTTCCGGAGGCCAAGTACAATTTATTTCATTGCGCTATTGCGTTGGCTCGTAGTCAGAAATCGCGTGAAATTACCGATTTGATGCACGGCGCTTTTGAATTGGCACGTAAATATCCGAATTCTCCTGTGCCGTTACATCTCAGGAATGCTCCGACCAAATTGATGAAAGATTTGGGCTATAACAAGGACTACAAATGGCAAGCTGGCTTTAAGCATGACAAAGGATTTTTACCAGAGGAAATTAAGGATGTGGTATAATTGACATATCAATATTCTTAAAAGGAGAAGTTAATATGTCAAAACAAGAACCTCAGCAGCCGCAATATGCGCCACAGCCTGATCCAAACGCACAATACGGTCCCGCACCACAACCGCAGAACACGCCGTATGAACAGCAACCGGTCAGCCAGCAATATTTTGCACAACCTCAAGCAGCGCCAGTGCAATATGTCGTGATGGCGGAATCCCTGAAGGGTGTTAAGGGTTGGTTAATGTTCTTTGTGGTTTGTTTCGTTATCGGTAGCCTTATCAATACAGCAGTGTTTTTCCAGGCAATAATGAATCTTAGCCAGCCTGAAAACGTCATTTCTTTGATATTCTCACCTATACTAGTAGTCTTGGCTATTTGTGCAGTTGTGTTTATAGTAATGCAGAAGCGTCTTGGTAAATGGCTAGCCGTTGCTACGATCGCCACGGCTGGATTGGGTAATGTTGCAAATGCGGTAGTTATATATGCATCCGGAAGGTCAGGGGTAGAAGCTCCAGCATTTATTACCGGAATCGTTACAATGCTAATAGTAGAAGGATTGGTAATCTTGTACTTCTTTGCTTCTCGTCGAGTCAAAGAAACTCTTGTCAACTAATTCCTGTCTGCGTATAAAAATAACCGCTCCATTACGGGGCGGTTATTTTTATGGTTTACGCAATTATTGTTTCGCGGCGCGTTTTCGCTTGTTTGCGTCCAGATATCGCTTACGAAGTCGTAATGATTTTGGCGTAACTTCCAAAAGCTCGTCATCTTCGATAAAGTCGATACATTGCTCCAAGCTAAATTGCGTAAATGGCGTCAATTGCACAGTTCCGTCCGACGATTTGGAGCGCATGTTAGTCAAATGCTTGGCTTTACAAACGTTGATTTCGATGTCTTCTTGGCGATTGTAAATCCCGACAATCATTCCGGCATAAACTTCCGTTCCTGGTCCGACTAATAATTCACCGCGCGCCTCCGCTGCTTGCAAAGCGTAAGGTGTTGTTGTGCCAGCCTCAAACGCGATCAAAACTCCATTGCGGGTTTTTGGCAATTTTCCGCCAAGCGGTTGATATCCGTGAGGCAGGGAGTTCATAATCACCGTACCTCTGGTGGCTGTCAATAAAATGTTTCGCAGACCAATAAGAGCTCTCGTCGGCAAAATGTAAGTCAAACGAGCAGCGCCAGCGGTGGTCGTTTCCTGAGATTTCATTTCGGCGTGTCGCGCGCCAAGCTCTTGGCTGATCGCGCCGATGAATTCGCTTCCGACTTCAATTTGCAATTCTTCAATCGGTTCTTTTTCGACGCCATCTTCGTTAATTGTAACAACTTGTGGTCGTCCAACCTCAAACTCAAAGCCCTCGCGTCGCATGGTTTCAATCAAAACACTCAAGTGCAATTCGCCGCGTCCAGAAATCGTAAAGCCAATTCCGTTTTCCTCAACTCGTAACGCGACATTGGTTTCAAGCTCTCGCTTCAATCGGTCGCCAATTTGCCTGGATGTCGTAAACTCGCCTTCGCGTCCTTTCATTGGACTGGTGTTTGGGCCGAGGTACATACTCAGAGTTGGCGCTTCAATGTCAATTGTTGGCAGCGCTTCAGGCTGTTCTTTGTCGGCAATCGTATCGCCAATATGCGCGTCAGCTACGCCAACCAGCGCCACGATGTCGCCAGCAAAAGCTTCGTCAAGTTCTTCGCGATTCAAACCACGATAGCCAAAAACTTTCTCAATTCGTGCAGAGCCCGCGACTTCGCCATTTTTCATCAAACTGACTTGCAAGCCACGCTTAACGGATCCGCGAGCAATTCGCCCAATCGCGTATTTCCCTTGGAATGTGTCATATTGCAAGCTAGTAACGAGCAATTGAAACGCACCGTTTTCTGTCACGTCTGGCGCTGGAATATCGTTGATAATCGCGTCAAAAATTGGCGTCAAATCCGCGTCTTCGTCGGTGTTTGCAGGAATTTCTTTCCATGATTTTCCGTCGCGTCCGATTGCGTAATAAATTGGATATTGCAATTGAGAATCGTCGGTTGCTAGCTCCAAAAACAGATCGCTCAACTCATCTTCAACTTCGGCAATTCGCCTGGCTGGCTTGTCAATCTTATTGATAATCACGACAGGTTTCAATCCCAGCTCAAGTGCCTTCGCTAATACGAATTTGGTCTGAGGCATCGGACCTTCCTGTGCGTCCACGATCAGCAGAACGCCGTCAGCCATATTCAAGGTTCGCTCAACTTCGCCAGAGAAATCGGCGTGTCCTGGCGTATCAATGATGTTTATTTTGTAGTCGCCGTAAAAAATCGACGTTTGTTTGGCGGTAATGGTGATGCCGCGCTCGTGCTCTTGATCGCCGGAATCCATAATCAATTCCTGGCTCATCTCGGCTTGGTTGTCGCGGAATGTTCGCGACTGCTTTAATAGCCCGTCAACCATGGTTGTCTTGCCATGATCGACGTGGGCAATAATGGCAATGTTTCGAATCTTGCTAGCGTCCTTCATAAAAATATGGTCTGATATTAGCACAGACCTTCCTTTAAGGTAATTATATCACGAAATAATAGAGGTGAAAAGTTTTTAGAAGATGGCGCTAAGAAATGTATCTAATTATAGTTTGTGTTATTTTTTCGGTTGACATTAAATAAATAAAAAGTCAATCTGGCGGCGGCTGTGTTGATTTTTTATGTCCATGTAATATAAATAGATATGAATAATAAACTAGTTTCATCAATGAACTTATCGATATAAGAGATGACTATTAAGGAGAGGATAATTTATGTCTGGCGAGCTACAGCCTTTTGGTACTGAAAGATATGTTGAAAAACTGAGTCGTATAATTGGGGAGCTTGGAGGCATCGCGGCTAGAGTGCCAGGGTTAGGTACCGAAGTGAAAAATCTTACATCGGAGGCTAAAGTTGCTCTTGAAATATTGTCGTGTATTGGGTGCTCTGACTGCGAAGAAGCGTTATCTGATGAGGATGCAGAGAGCGAATGGAAAATGGAATCTTTGCTAGAAGATATGGAATATGGAGAATATTAGTTCGTTTGTCAATTTATAGCACAAGTTTCATGCTTGTTCCAATTATTAAAAATCACCCTGAGCATGGGTGATTTTTTATAGTGAAAAATTGTCAAAAATGGTGGGAAATACAGGGCTTGAACCTGTGACCTCACGAATGTGAATCGTGCGCTCTAGCCAACTTAGCTAATTTCCCGTAATTACATCTGTCGTTTTATCTAACGAACTCGTGATGTGAGCTAATTATAGTTCAGGCTTCAAGTCCTGACAAGCTACGCCGAGCGTATCCTATTGACTTTTTTACGCAAGTGTGGTATAAATGAAAGTAGCTTTCGTTGATGAGTTGAGTAAATCCTTGTCCGAAAGTGAACTTTGACAGGCAGCCATCACGAGGCGAGTTTTTATTTCTTCTAAAAAAATTAAAAGAGATAAGATCTCGTCTTGTGTGTGAAGAATACACGCTTAACCTGCTCCACAATGGGGACGAGAAGAAAGATGAAAAAGTGGACCCTGAAACGTTCGCTCTCGAGATTCCTAAATCTCTCTTACGTGATCTTAACTACATCGAGTCGCAGCTTGCTATTCTTGGCGGTAAGCTACGGGATGATGAGTCCCGTACTCTCGCTAACGGAGCTCATGATACTCTATACAACATCATCCTGTATCTGGAAAAGCAGGTACAGAAGGTCAGGTCGCAGAAGAGCGACTGACCTTTCGGGTGTGTGATGAGTGTGACTCATTCTTTGTGGCTGCTTGTCACACATCCCTTGAAATATGAACTTATGACATTAAAAATCACCCATGCTCAGGGTGATTTTCTTTATGGTGAAAAATTGTCAAATATTGGTGCGGATGAAAGGACTTGAACCTTCACGCCGTGAGGCACATGCTCCTAAGGCATGCGTGTCTACCAATTCCACCACATCCGCATAACCTGATTATATCAAAACAAATTCTACTTATCAACTGTCCGCGCTTATGCTAAAATTGAAGTAACATACTAAGGAGGATTGATGAATAAAGTTGCGAAATATTTGAATGAACATCTTAGTGGCGAAGTCGCGTCGCAGGATTTTGCATTGAGTCAAGTTGAGGTTGACAATGGACTTTTGGCGCGCCGACCAGAAATGATTGTCCGTGCGGCTAATATGAACGACATCAGGAAAGTGATGCGATTTTGTTCTCAATTGGCAGAGAAAGGTCATGTTTTGCCTGTATTTGTTCGTGGTTGTGGCAATGATGAAACTGGTGCGGCGACGAACAAAGGCATTGCAATTGACGAAAAAACGTATATGAATCGTGTGGTTGGTATTGATCCTCGCCAGCAACTGATTCATGCTCAAGCGGGAATTTCTCTTTCGGCAATCAACGCAACTTTGTCTACTCATAAAGGCTTGGGTCTGCCGCGAACTTCATACGTGGCGGAAGAAGGCACGATTGGTGGCGCAATTAACACGGCTCCATCTGGAATATTATCTGGCGTGCATGGTCGTTTTGCTGATGCCGTTCAGCAGCTTGAAATTGTCCTAAGTAATGGTGACGTGATTCAGACTGGGCGCATATCTCGACGCGAATTGAGTAAGAAAAAAGGCTTATCGACGTTTGAGGGCGAGATTTATCGAGAGATTGACAATCTAATCTCAGATAACGCCGAGCTGATTTCGCAAATGGATCCAGCTTTGCCAGATACGGTTGGCTACAGTGGGATTTCTCGGGTGAAGCAAAAAGACGGGTCGTTCGATTTGACGCCGCTGTTTATTGGTAGTCAGGGAAGTTTGGGTGTGATTTGCGAAGTTATTATGAAGGCGCAATTTATTCGTCCAGAATATTCAGTTGTTGCCGCATCATATAAAAAGTTGTCAGACGCGCAATCAGCCGTGGAATTAGCGATGAAAAATAAGGCGTCGGCAGTGGAGATAATCGACGGGCGATTCTTCCGTCAGGCTGCGGTCGTCGGTAAGGTAGTTGAGTGGGCGCCGAAAGAATGCTTTAAGGGTGCGGTGGTCTTGGCTATCTTTGACGACTTCTCTGACAGAGCACGTAATAAAGCCGCGAAGAAATTGACTAGAAAATTGGAATCATCAGAATCGATTGACATAAAAACTCTACATTTGGAAGAGCAGGATTTGTTCAGTTTGCACTCTGTTTTGGCTTTGGCGGAAACTCCGAGCGAGCCGCATATGATTACGCCGCGCGTTTTCTCAGGGATTTTAATGGCGCCAGAAAAGGTTGATAGTTTTCTTAGTGAGCTGAAGTCTCTGGAGTCTAAGTACGGCGTGGATTTGCCAGCTTTCATTGATTTTTCAAGCGATTATATTTCTCTACATCCGACGTTTGATAGTAAAAAGGTGAGTGAACGCCAGAAGATTCTTCAATTGTTGGCGGAAATTTCTCAGATTGTTAATAAGTATGAAGGTTCTTTTGCGGGCTTTGGTGGTGACGGAAGGCTGAAGGCTAACTTTATCTATAAAAATCTACCAGATGATGAAAAGCAATTATACGCAAAGGTGAAAAAAATCTTTGATCCAGCTGGAATTTTTAATCCAGGAATTAAATCGGAGGCTCAACCAAAGGAGTTGGCAGCGGAGTTAAACGCGTGGTGCAAGCTTCGTAATCAAGCTTGATACTGGGTGAGAATTGGGCTATAATTGACACGTAGCCCATGCGGATGTGGCGGAATTGGTAGACGCGCTAGCTTCAGGTGCTAGTGTACGCAAGTACGTGAAGGTTCAAGTCCTTTCATCCGCACCAAGAATTGAAATTTTTCACCATAAGAAAATCACCCGTAGTCAGGGTGATTTTTAATGTCGTAAATTCAGAGTCTACATGACAGGCAATCGTAAAGAACAATCACCTGCCATGTAGAATCGTCACGACCCCAGAACGGGGTTCTGGGTGTCAGAGAGGGTCTCCAGTGCAGCCTGGAGATCCCCCCTTGTCAGGTATTCGCCTGCATACATCAGTCCGACTGTAATACTGTCGATCTCACTTGTAAGCTTTTCGAGTTCGATATCACCATCGGTCACGCAGACATACTTCTTGACGAAGTCGTAAAACTTGTCTAAAGCCGACGCAATACGTTTTGCGTCGTTGTGGATGTCGGTACCGACAACAATATTTGTCGAGTGTACCGACCTGCATTGCAACTCCCCAATATAGACCTCTAGGTCATACAGGTAGCTGTTCACGTCTCGTATGTCTTGGATCAGTCTCCTGACCTGAATGGCCGGAATACACCCATCCTGACAAGTGAGTTTAACGACATCTCTCCACTTGGAGTTGAGAGTGTTTGTTGTCATCAGTAGCTTATCAGAGAGGTCTGCGGAAAGCATTATGCTATCCCTTTCTGTGTTTTCTCATCTGCGTGAGTGCAGTGTACTGTGTTCTTTACAATACAAGATGAGATCTTATCTCTCTTATGGTGGTTTTAAAAAAGAAATAAAAACTCATCTTGTGTTCGATTGCCTGTCAAAGTTCACTTTCGGACAAGGATTTACTCAACTCATCAACGAAAGCTACTTTCACTTATATCACACTTGTGTAAAAAAGTCAATAGAAGACTCTTAGACTTTGTTATTTGCTTAGGAACTTTGATAAAATAACAGAGATGGAAGATAAAAGAAACGTAATTGATAAATTTAAGGGTCGGAGCGAATCGGAGATTATAAATGAGTTGGATTCTGAAGACCACGGTCTGGTGATTGCGCTGGAAAATACCGAGCGAGATTTTAATATGGGGACAATTGTCAGGAGCGCCAACGCGTTTGGCGTGCGGCAGATTTATGTGATTGGGCGCAGGCAATGGAATAAGCGTGGTGCGATGATGACGGATAAGTATCTGCATATTACATATTTGGCGACGACGGAAGAGTTTGTTGAGAAAATACGGACTGAAGGTAGGGAAATTATTGCGATTGATAATATCCCGGGCAGTGTTAATATGTCGCAGACGTCGCTACCAAAGCGCGCGGTTTTGGTGTTTGGGCAAGAAGGGCCGGGGATTTCTGCGGAGCTGGCTGGCGCTGCGGATCAGATTGTGGCGATAGAGCAGTTCGGCTCGACTCGCTCTATAAACGTCGGTGCGGCAGCGACTGTGGCGATGTATTGTTGGCTGCAGCAGAATGTGCTGGCGGAAAACAATTAGTTGATTTCTACGCCTTGTTGGCTCAAAAAATCACGAGTTTTATCATCTAGTTTGCAATTTATGAAGCGCGATCGTGCCGTCAATTTCCCGCTACCATAGACAAATCGCGTTTCCTCATCATATTTCATGCCACGGAAGTCGCAGTCTTTTGCTTCAATAATAGCTTTTATGCCGCAAAAATCCACATTCCGAACCGACGAATCGGTGAAATAAATCGGTTGCCCATAAATATGCTTTGCGTCGTCCAGATTACAATTCTGAAACACGAAAAAGCCCATGACAAACTGGCCAAAATCAACGCCGCGAAAATCCTCATCCGTAAAGCGAACAAACTCGCCTTCTTGAATGGCGGGATAGCGCTCGCGTTGGTAAGCTGGCAAATCATTAGCGCGAATGGATTCGGCGATACGATGCGTGATGTTGTCCATAGATTAATAATACACCATTATTTCTCGCGATAACTCCGTCAGTTCCTACTTTACAAAAAGCATAAAATTTACTATAATGGACTTATGATTTTACCTAAATTCCATCATTCACACGTGTTGCCGAGGTAGGACTCTGATTTTTGATTGTACGCGCCGAGTTCTGCCTCGGCGTTTTTGATTGCTATAAATAAGAAATAATGACATAATGGAGCTAACATGAGCAGTTTATCTACACAAAGTTACAAAGGTTCGCGAGACTATTTTCCAGAGGAAAAGCGTCTGCAGAATTACATTTTTAATGTTTGGCACAAGACCGTTGAGAGTTTTGGCTATGAAGAATACGGCGCGCCGCTTTTGGAGCCGCTAGATATTTATCTGGCGAAGTCAGGTCAGGAATTGGCGGGCGAGCAAACATACGCTTTTGAAGATCGTGGCGGTCGAATGGTGGCAATTCGTCCTGAGATGACGCCGTCGATTTCTCGAATGGTGGCGGCTAAGCGGCAGGAACTGGCGATGCCTGCGCGGCTGTATTCAATTGCTAATTTTATGCGCTATGAACGACCGCAACGTGGGCGTGAGCGTGAGTTTTGGCAATTGAATGCGGATTTGTTTGGCGTGGACGGCGCGGCGGCGGACGCAGAGATTATTGAGCTGAGCCACGCTAGCGTGATGAATTTTGGCGCTAAGCAAGAAATGTTTACGGTCAGGGTTAATAATCGCCAATTGATAAATCGTCTGATGAGCCAATTTTTGAAGCTTGATATTGTTGGTTCGACGATGATGATGAAGCTGCTTGATAGGAAAAATAAGATTCCTGCCGAAGAATTTAAGCGTCAGGCGATTGAGATTTTTGGCAATCAAGCGTCAGAGGGTTTGCCGAAGTTGGCCAAGATGATCAGTATGAAATCTGTTGATGATTTACCTAGCGAATTGATGGAAGATGAAAGCGTCAAGCAGCTTCGCGAAGTGATGAAATTGCTTAGCCAAAAAGGCATTACGAATGCAGTGTTTGATGTTACTTTGATGCGCGGACTGGACTATTACACGGGCATGGTTTTTGAGCTTTTTGACAATTCGCCAGAGAATAACCGAGCGTTGTTTGGCGGCGGACGATATGACGGATTGGTCGGGCTATTTGGCGTCGAACCGATTGCTACGGTTGGCGTTGGCATGGGCGCAACAACGATGGAGCAATTTTTGGAAGTGCACGGCTTGTTGCCTAAATTGGCGTCTAAAACAGATGTGTATATAATTCCGGTGTCAAAAGAATCTATGGCTGGCGCGGACGATTTGGCGCGAAAATTGCGCAGTGAAGGCGTGCGAGCGGAGTTGGATATCACTGGTAGAAAGATTGACAAGCAGATAAAAGCGGCGTTAAAAAAGCAAATTCCGTTTGCAGTGTTTGTGGGTGAGGATGAAATTGCTAGTGGCGCATACACGGTTCGAAACTTGGTGGAATCTGATGAGCAGAAGGTTGGCGCTGAACGAATTGTGACAATTGTCAAAGATCGTCGATATGATGGCGATGAAGACGCTCTGTTTGAGATATAGTCTGATATCTGTTATAATTAGTCTTTATGAAGACTACTGTAAAAAAACTATCAGATACTAAAGTTCAATTGACGATTTCTTTGGGTGCTAGCGAATTGGCTGACGCAGAGCAGGTTTCCTTGACAAAGTTGGCGCGCGACATCAAAGTTCCAGGTTTCCGCAAAGGAAAGGTTCCTACAAGCATAGCCGCTAAGCACATTGATCCGAATGCGCTTCAGGAGCAGATTCTGGAGAATGCTTTGTCAAAGGCAGTAGCTGAGGCGTTTTTGCAGGAAAAATTACAAGCTCTAGATCGACCTAGCGTTGAAGTTAAGAAGTTTGTTCCTGGCTCTGAGCTGGAATTTACGGCTGAAGTTGAAGTTATTCCGCCAGTAAAATTGGGCGATTATAAAAAATTGACAGCGAAAAAAGAAGTAGCCAAGGTCGAGGATAAGGATGTCGACGAGGTTATTGAACGAATCCGTAAAAACTATTCCGAAAAATCAGAGGTCAAGCGTGCCGCTAAGCTCGGCGACGAGGCTGTGATTGACTTTACGGGAAAGAAAGACGGCGTGGCGTTTGACGGCGGTTCGGCTAAGGAATATGGCTTGAAGCTTGGCGAAGGTCAATTCATTCCTGGATTTGAAGAAGGCGTGATTGGTCATAAGGCTGGTGAAGAGTTCGATTTGAAACTGAAATTCCCAGAGGATTATCACGCTGAGAATTTGGCAGGTCAAGAAGTTGTGTTTACTGTGAAACTTCACAAGGTTAATGAATTGAAATTGCCAGAACTAAATGATGAATTTGCTGCAAAATGCGGTCCATTTACAGAGATGAAAGAAGTAAAAGAGGATATCAAGCGTGAACTTACCGCGCAAAAAGAGCGTGAAGCTGACGAGAAGTTTAAGGACGCGTTGGTTGGTGAGTTGACGGAAAAAAGTAAAGCCGCGCTGCCAGAACTTTTGGTTGAGGACCAATTGCGATCAATCGAGCGTGATTTGACTCAGAATTTGATGTACAGCGGGCTGAGTTTGGGCAGCTATTTGAAGACTCAGGGCTTCAAGGATAAGGAAGAGTGGACTAAAAAAGAGGCTCGTCCAGCTGCGGAAAAGCGTGTTAAGGCTGGTTTGGTATTGGCGGAATTGTCAAAAGAATTGAAGATTGATGCTTCTCGTGACGAGATTCAAGAGCAGATTAATTTCTTTAAGCAGCAATACGGCAAAGATAAGAAAATGCTAGAGCAATTCGATAACCCAAATGTCCACCGTGACATTGCCAATCGAATGATTACAGATAAGACCGTTGCTAAATTGGTTGAATTAAACACGAAGAAATAGGGTGAATATGCCAAAATCATATCTCATTCCAACTGTCATTGAGAAGTCGGCTGACGGCGAGCGTGCTTTTGATATCTATTCTAGATTGTTGAATGAGAGAATTATTTTCCTTGGTGAAGACGTTAACGAACATACCGCGAACAGTGTAGTGGCGCAATTGTTGCATTTGGCGTATGTTGACCCGCAAGCTGATATATCGCTATATATCAATAGTCCAGGCGGCGGCATTTATGATGGAATGGCAATTTATGACACGATGAATTTTATTAAGCCAGATGTGGCGACGTATGGAATTGGTTTGCAGGCAAGCATGGGAGCGTTTTTGCTCAGCTCTGGCGCTAAGGGTAAGAGGTTTTGCTTGCCGCATGCCAAGGTGATGATTCATCAGCCGTCTTCTGGAACGCACGGAAAAGTGACCGACATGGAAATTGACATGAAGGAAACTTTGGAAGTTAAGGAAATGCTAGCGAAGATTATGGCGAAAAACACCGGTCAGAAGTTGGCTAAGGTTAAGTCTGACATGGAGCGTGACTATTGGATGACGCCAGATGAAGCTGTAAAGTACGGTCTAATCGACAAAGTCTTGACTAAATTGTCGTAAAAATTTGCGTGTTTGTTGTTAAAACTACTAGTAATTCTGATTGTGGTTTTTGGAGGATATTGTCATAATTTGAGGTAGGCAAGGAGGGCTTATGAGGCAATATTTAGACACATTGAAATACGTTCGTGATAACGGTGTGCAAAAAGGCGATCGTACGGGAACGGGGACAACAGAAGTTTTTGGTATTCAGACGCGATATGATTTGGCAGACGGATTTCCGGCTATGACCACTAAGAAGTTATATTTCAAAAGCGTCGCTCATGAGCTTTTATGGTTTCTTAAGGGCACGGGCAATATTGAATATTTGGCGCAAAACGGCGTTCATATCTGGGATGAGTGGCCATATAAAAATTACCTAGAAAAAACTGGTCAGAAAATACCGGAAATCAACGGCGAAGAGTGGCGCGCTGGAATGAAGGAATTTATTGATAAGATTGCGAATGATCATGCGTTTGCTGAAGAATGGGGAAATTTGGGGCCAGTTTATGGTGTCCAATGGCGAAAATGGCCGGACGGGAAGGGCGGAACTATTGACCAGATTCAGAACGCCATTGACACGATAAAGACAAATCCAGAGTCGCGTCGGGATATCGTGAGTGCGTGGAATGTGGCGGAAATTGATGACATCGTTCAAGCTGGCGGGCTGCCTCCGTGTCATACGATGTTTCAATTTAACGTAAGACCTGGCAAGAACGGCGAGAAGGATAAGCTGGATTTGGCGCTGACTCAGCGCTCGGCGGATATGTTCCTTGGGGTGCCGTTTAATATCGCCAGTTATGCATTGCTACTGTCGATGATCGCTCAAGTGACAGATAAACAGCCCGGTGAATTTGTCCACACCTTGAATAGTGCGCATATTTATAATAATCACCGCGCGCAGGTTGACGAGCAATTATCGCGACGTCCGTTGCCACTACCGAAATTGTGGCTCAATCAAGACATCAAGAATATTGACGATTTCACGATTGATGATATCAGTCTGGAGAATTATGAGTGCCATCCAGCGATAAAAGCGCCGATTGCTGTGTAGTGTGATTTGCGTGATTCGTGATTTTTACGTCTGTTGGCTGAGGCTGTCGGTTTTTATTCTTTATCAGGATCCTCGGCTGTAAAGGCTATATAGTTCTGGTCCTCAGTGTCGGAGCGCCGTAGTCTGGTAATCTCTTGATCGGGTAGAGTGAGGCTTAGTTCTTGAGTGTTGGCGTCATACATTATGGTCGCGTACTTTCCTAATATTCTAGTTCTTCCGTCTTCGTCTGTCCATTTTTCTATGACGGGAACTTTATCATTGAATGTTGTGTTGTTTGCTTCGGTAGGTTTACCAGATAGTAATATTGTTTTGCCTTCTGGGAGATCTGCAAGCGTGACATCTTCCATTCTCTCAAGGACTGCTACGCGTACTGTTGTGGGTCGTTCGTTCATAATCTCTACTATACCACAAACATCAATTACTGTCAATTTAAGAGCGCTTTTTTCTCTTATATATTACAAAATCAAAATCGTAACTATTTTCAGTGTCTGCCGAATGGTGTGCGCGACTTATTTCCTCCCACGCGTCCATATCTATCTCTGGGAAAAAAGTGTCAGCATCGGGGAATTCGGCGTCAATTTCCGTGGCGTAAATAGTGTCAATTTCTGGAATATCTAGAGCGTCTTTATAAACTCGTGAGCCGCCAATGATAAAAGTCGGATATCGGGATAAAGCCAGGGCACTTCGTAAATTCATAGCCGTAAGAACTTTTTTGACGCCAGTTGGCTTGGACGAAATGACAATATTTTCTCTGTCTGGAAGTGGTCGTGAACCAATTGACTCAAACGTTTTTCTGCCCATGATGACATTGCTATTTCTCGTCAAACGCTTAAAATTCACCAAGTCGGCCGGTAAACTTCGCCCCCACGGCATATCGCCATTTTGTCCGATGGCGCGGTTTTTATCGTAAGCTACAATAATGGCTTTTTCCATAATCTCAGTTTAACATGCTGTAAAATTTACCGAAAGCTTGATGGAAAAGCATAAACTTGCCATAATAAGATTTGGTAGAAAAATCACGCAATGGGAGGTGTTTAGTGAGCGTGTACTCAAATAAAGATATATTAGCGGCGATTGAAGACGGGACAATTGTCTGTACGCCGTTCAACCCAAAAAACGTATCGGAAGCCAGCTTAGATTTTACGCTAGGCTTTAATTTTTATAAACAGGAATATGATGATATTTCACGAGTTTATAATCCGTTTGACGAGTCTGACGTCAATCGATACTTCAAGGGTCCGCTTAAGGCGATTCCGCACGCTGAATGGTGTGAGCGGCACGGTTTTCGGGAATTTAAGAATATTCCGCCAGATCATCCGATAATCGTTTTGAAGCCTGGTGAGAGAATTTTGGCGCATACGCATGAATTTGTTGGGATTCGAACGCATGGCGGCGCGGCTGAGGTGAAAAGTCGTAGCTCTTGGGGGCGAAACGGCGTGGCGGTGTGTTTTGATGCTGGCTGGGTTGATCCGGGATATATCAATCGGATTACGCTTGAGATTTACAATTTGAATAAGCATGAGAGTGTAGTTTTGCCTGTCGGCGAACGTATTGGGCAATTGATTTTTCATCACACTGGTCAGGTTGACGGCGGATATGCTAGTGGACGCGGTGGAATGAGCGGTAAATATCAGCACACTGACGATTTGGATGAATTGATAAAGACTTGGCGTCCAGAAATGATGTTGCCACGGGCATTTAAGGATAATCGTCATAAACCGATGGAAATTCCGGGTCTAAGCGAGGGGATTTTGTGATGATGGCAGGTACAATGTTTCGCTCACGAACGAAAGAAAAAGAATATATCGATCACAGAAAAAAGCACAAGTCTGACGGTTGCGATTTTTGTCAATTGGTAAAGCATCACACAGATCAGGTCGTTGGTGAAACTGCGCATTGTCTGATCATTAAGAATAGATTTGGCTATAATTTTTGGGATGGCTGCGGCGTGGACGACCATTTGATGGTGATACCGAAACGGCACGTGGATTCATTGGCGAATTTGAGCGATGAGGAAAAAATTGACTACATGAATCAGATTGCGAAGTTTGAGAATGATGGCTATTCAATTTACGCTCGAGCCCAAGGAAGTAAAACCAGGTCAATGGCACATCAACACACGCATTTTATAAAAGTTGACGGCAAGGCGAAAAAGATGATGATTTATTTAAATAAGCCGCATACTGTGATTACGAGGTGATGATGAGTAACGCGGGAAAATATATAGTTATCGAGGGCAATGACGGGACGGGCAAGTCGACGCAGGTCGCTAAATTGGCGGAATATTTCCGATCAATCGGGCGAACAGTTTGCGTGATTGAAGAACCGGGAAGTGACGATCCGGAAAAATCAACTCCGATAGCAAATGAACTTCGAAAAGTGATTAAGAATGGTGATCTGGCGCGCTCTTCGGCGGTAAATGTGGCGCTATTTTCTGCGGCTCGGCGTGAATTGTGGCGGGAAAAAATTCAGCCAGCGTTGGAGCGTGGAGAAATTGTTTTGAGCGCAAGGAATTATATTTCAACGCTGGTTTATCAGGGGAGAGGTGAAGGATATGACGAGTCGGAGATTCTGCGATTGACAGAATTATTCACCGATGAAAAATACTTGAAGCCAGACGTTATGGTTATTTTGAGTTTGAGTCGTGAAAAGCGGGAAGAGCGAATTTCTATGCGCGGCGAGCTGGAAAATCCCGACACTTTTGAGTCGCGCGGGCAAGATTTTCAGAAAAAAGTCGACGATGGATATTTGGAGATTGCCGAGGCGTACGGAATTCCGGTAATTTCTGCTGACGGGACAATTGACGAAGTTCACGATATGTTGATTGATAATATTGAAAAACACTAGTAAAACCCCTTGATTTTATTGACACTTTTCGTCATAATGAGTAGTTATAGAAGTAGTGTATTCATGGCGGGTGAAAATTGCGAGTGGCAAATCGTGATTTTGGGCTATGAATTAGAGATCTTCACGGCCGTCTATTAACCACTAATTAAAGCGAGGAGTGTTTACGCCTGTGGCAAAAAAACCAACCACAAGTAGCGAGCGCGTCTATTTCACCTCTGGTGATAATGCCCTGCCGCTACCAAACTTAATCGCTCACCAAAAAGATTCTTGGCGCTGGTTCGTCGAAGAAGGTTTGAGTGAGATATTTTCAGAAATTAACCCAATTGACGACTACACTGGTCAGAAGTTGTCATTAAAGTTCGGCAAATATTATTTTGGCGAGCCAAAAAACACTGACCAATTTGCCAAAGAAAACAACTTGACATTTGAGGCTCCATTGCACGCAACGGTTGAATTGACGAATAAAACAACTGGTGTGGTTGAAGAGCAGGAGATTTACCTTGGTGAATATCCATGGATGACCGAGCGCGGTACATTTATTATCAACGGTACAGAGCGCGTGGTTGTTAGCCAGTTGATTCGCTCTGCTGGTGTTTTCTTCACTGCTGAAACAGTAGCGGGACGTAATTACTATGGTGCAAAAATCATTCCAGGACGTGGAGCTTGGATGGAATTTGAGACGGCTTCTAATGGCGCGATTTACGTAAAAATTGACCGCCGCCGCAAGATGCCAGCAACGACTTTGTTGCGAGCTTTGGGCTATCCAAAGACTAGCGAGATTAAGGAATTGTTCGCTGATATTGATACTGGCGACGTAAAATACATTGACGAAACTTTGGACAAGGACACTTCTCGTGGTGCGAATGAGGCGTTGATTGAGGTTTATCGTCGATTACGTCCAGGCGATTTGGCGACAGTTGATAATGCTCGTCAGATGATTGAACGAATGTTCTTTGACTTCAAGCGGTTTGATTATTCGCGGGTTGGTCGTTATAAATTGAACCAACGCTTGGGTCTGGATGTTGCAAATACAGCAGAAAATCGCACATTGCAAATGAGCGATTTGGTGGCGATTTTACGTGAAGTTATTCGCTTGAACAATACGCAAGAGCCAGCTGACGACATTGACGCATTGAGCAACCGCCGAGTTCGCTTGGTTGGTGAATTGATTGCCCGACAATTCCGTGTTGGTATGCTTCGAATGCAGCGCAACGCGATGGATCGTATGAGTGTGGCTGATTTGGAAAGCGTTAGCCCAAGTCAATTGATCAACGCTCGTCCAATTGTTGCAGCTGTTCGTGAATTCTTTACTTCAAGCCAGTTATCACAGCTGCTTGACGAGGTCAACCCATTGTCAGAATTGAGCCACAAGCGACGTTTGAGCTCGACTGGCCCTGGCGGTTTGACTCGTGAGCGCGCTGGATTTGAGGTTCGCGACGCCCACCCAACTCACTATGGTCGTATCTGTTCAGTGGAGACGCCAGAAGGTGCGAATATCGGTTTGGTGCTGAACTTGGCGGCTTACGCACGTGTTAATGAATATGGATTTATTGAAACTCCATATCTTCGCGTAAAAGACGGCAAAGTCACTGACGAACTTGTTTACTTGGATGCTTCACAGGAAATTGGTGAGGTTATCGCTGATGCTGGCGAGGCTCTTAACGAAGATGGAACTTTCCGAGATGAGCGCGTCAACGCCCGCAGTAACATGCAGCCATCACAAGTTGATGCTAGCCAAGTTACATTCATGGATGCAGCCCACCGCCAGATTCTAGGTTCGACTGCGGCATTAGTGCCATTTATTGAAAAGACTCGTGTCGACCGTGCTTTGACTGGTTCAAACATGCAACGCCAGGCGGTTCCTCTATTGTGCCCAGAATCTGCAACTGTTGGTACTGGAATTGAGAAGGCTGTGGCTGAGAATAGCGGTCACTTGATTCAGGCTAGCGCCGACGGCGAAGTCGTTCGCGCTGATGCTGACGAAGTTCATGTTAAATATGCTGACGGCGTAAAGATTTACACGTTGAAGCACTTCGTAAAGAATAATGACGATCGTTGTTACAACCAAAAAGTCCGCGTTGAGCGTGGCGACAAGGTGAAGAAGGGCGACATTCTGATTGAAGGCGCCTCAATTGCTGGCGGTGAAATTGCTCTAGGTAAAAACCTTCTGGTTGCCTTCATGCCATGGGGTGGCTACAACATGGAAGACGCGATTATTATGAGTCGTCGTTTGGTTGAAGATGATCGATTGACAAGCATTAACATTAAGGATTACACCGTTGAGGTTCGTGAGACGAAGCTTGGTCCAGAGATTGTGACGCGCGACATTCCAAACGTTTCCGAGGAAAGTTTGCGTCACCTGGACGAGAACGGAATTGTCCAAATCGGTTCTGAGGTTAAGGCTGGCGATGTTTTGGTTGGTAAGATTACACCAAAGGGCGAGCAGGAATTGAGCTCTGAGGAACGTCTGCTTCGCGCAATCTTCGGTGAAAAAGCTAAGGATGTTCGCGATACATCACAGCGAATGAATAACGCGGGCGGCGGTAAAGTTGTTGGCGTTAAGATCTTTAGTCGTGAAAATGGTCACGAGTTGAAGGCTGGCGTTTTGATGCAAATTCAGATCTTCGTTGCGCAATTGCGAAAGATTGGCGTTGGTGATAAGATGGCTGGACGCTTCGGTAACAAGGGTGTTGTGGCGAAAGTTCTTCCTGTTGAAGATATGCCATTCCTAGAGGACGGTACGCCAGTTGACGTGGTTTTGAACCCACTTGGTGTGCCAAGCCGTATGAACCTTGGTCAGATTTTTGAAACTCACCTTGGTATGGCGGCGCGAGCATTGGGTTACCGTGTAGCAACTCCGTCATTTAACGGTGTTCCAAGTGAGAAGATTTCCGACGAGCTAGAAAAAGCTGGTTTGGCACGTGATGGTAAGAGTCAATTGTTTGACGGTCGCACCGGTGAGCCATTTGAGGAACGAACGACAGTTGGTGTGATGCACATGATTAAGTTGCACCACATGGTTTCTGACAAGATTCACGCCCGTTCAACTGGTCCATACACAATGGTTACTCAGCAGCCGCTTGGTGGTAAAGCACAAAACGGTGGTCAGCGCTTTGGTGAAATGGAGGTTTGGGCATTGGAAGCTTACGGTGCCGCTGCAACCTTGCAGGAAATGTTGACAATTAAGTCTGACGACGTTTACGGTCGCGCAAAGGCTTACGAGTCAATCATTAAGGACGAGCCGATTGTTGGTCCAAAACTTCCAGAATCCTTCAACGTGTTGGTTAAGGAGCTTCAAGGTTTGGGTCTTCGAGTTGACTTGGTTGACGACGATGCAACAGTTGACGCTGAGCACGTTATTGCTTCAAGCGGTCCAGAAGACAAAACCGTTGCCACTGACAATGAGGAAGAAGAAAAATACTTGGACGAATCAGATGACATCGGTGAAATTGGCGATGGTATGAGCGTGCAAGATATTGATGAAGTAGAAGAGATAAAGGAGGACGCGTAAGATGGCAAATTCTGCATTTAACGCAACGGGCATCAGCGATTTTGACGCGGTTCGTTTGGCGGTAGCTAGCCCAGAAGACATTCTGAAATGGAGCTACGGCGAAGTTTTGAAGCCAGAAACAATTAACTATCGCACACAAAAGCCAGAGCGCGACGGATTGTTCTGTGAGCGAATCTTTGGTCCAGTTAAGGATATTAATCCACACGACTCAAAGCTTAAGGGTGTACGTTCACGCGAAGCTGCTGTCGATAAGAATGGCGAATTAGTTACTAAATCAATCGTTCGTCGTGAGCGAATGGGGCACATTCAATTGGCAGTGCCTGTAGCGCACATCTGGTTTATGCGCGGCACTCCAAGCGCAATGAGCCAGCTGCTTGGTATGACGGTTCGTAATATTGAAAAAATCGTTTACTTTGCAACTTACGTTATCTTAAATGTTGACGAAGCAACTCGTGATCAATATCTGGCAGATTTGGAAGCGGAAACTGATTTGGCTCGTAAGGCTATCAAAATCCGCTACGAAAAAATGGCTGAAGAAGATGGCGCTGACGTTAAGCAACTAGCTAAAGAGCAGAGCCGTGAAGTTGAGGAATTGGAAGAATCTTACGTTGGTAAGAAATCTCAATTGGAGAGCTTGAATTTTGGTGCTTTGATTTCAGAGAGCGAATATCGCAACTTGCCAGAAGAATATGACGAATTGATCGAAGTTGGCATGGGTGCCAGCGCGGTCAAGGAGCTTTTGGACAATATCGACCTATCAAAGCTTATTGCTGAGTTGACAGAGGAAGCTGAGACTGCGAAAGGTCAACGACAGAAGAAGTTACTAAAGCGCTTGAAGATGTTGGAGAGTATGGAAGCTGCTGGCATTAAGCCGTCCAGCTTGTGCATGACGGTTCTACCAGTGATTCCTCCGGATCTTCGCCCGATGGTGGCGCTGTCTGGTGGCCGATTTGCGACATCTGACTTGAATGATTTGTATCGCCGAATCATCAACCGAAACAATCGCCTAAAGAAGTTGATTGAGCTTAACGCGCCAGAAGTTATTCAGCGCAATGAAAAGCGCATGCTTCAGGAAGCTGTTGACGCTTTGATTGACAATTCAGCATCTCGCGGTCGTGCGGTTAGCTCGACTGGTGGTCGTCGCAGTTTGAAGAGCTTGAGCGATATGCTGAAGGGTAAGCAAGGTCGCTTCCGCCAGAACCTTCTTGGTAAGCGTGTTGACTATTCTGGTCGCTCGGTTATCGTGGTTGGTCCAAAATTGAAGATTAACCAATGTGGTTTGCCAAAGCAAATGGCGCTGGAATTGTTCAAGCCGTTCGTGATTAGCTGGCTGATTAAGAATGAATTTGCGCACAATATTCGCTCGGCTTCACGTCTAATCGAAGCTGGTGAAGCGGTAGTTTGGGATGCGCTGGATTCAGCAATTGAAGGCAAGTACGTGTTGCTTAACCGCGCACCAAGTTTGCACCGTTTGTCAATTCAGGCCTTCCAGCCAGTTTTGGTTGAGGGAAAAGCCATTCAATTGCACCCGCTAGTTTGTGCCGGATTCAACGCCGACTTCGACGGTGACCAGATGGCTGTTCACTTGCCGCTATCAAAAGAGGCTCAGGCTGAGGCTCGTGAATTGATGAGCGCAACTGCCAACTTGTTGAAGCCTGCCGATGGTGCGCCAGTGTTGCACATTTCGCAGGACATTGTGCTTGGTAACTATTACTTGACTTACGACAAGCCACAAGCTCAGACTGACAAGGTTAAAACTTACAGCTCTGTCTACGAAGCAGAAATGGCTTACGACAATGGTGTGATTCACTTGCAAACCCCAATTCGTATCTTTGCGAAAGGTAAAATGCGTGAAACAACTTTGGGTCGCGTCTTCTTCAATGAGATTCTGCCTGAAGATTTCCCATATGATAATAATGTCCAGACCAAGAAGCAGCTTAAGAAGGTGTTGGCGCAAATCTTCAATAAGTACGGCGCCGAGGAAACCGCTAAGATTGCAGACCGTATGAAAGGTCAAGCTTTCCGCTTTGCTACGGTTGCGGCTGTGTCGACTGGTATGACCGACTATGTCCACTTCGAGGAAATCCCTCAGTTTGTGGCTGAAGGTGATGCTAAGGCTGCTTTGATTTCTGAGCAATTCGACCAAGGTTTGATTACAGAGGAAGAGCGATACAACTTGACGGTTAGCGCATGGCGAAACGTCGACAATAAGATTACAGCATTCCTGAAAGACCAATTGGCGCACATGGACACCAGTATTTCTATGATGGTCAACTCTGGTGCTCGTGGTGATATCTCCAACGTGAAGTTGGCGAGCGCGATGATTGGTGTTCAGATGGACGCAACCAACCATGAGATTGAGCTTCCAATCCGTAGCTCCTACACTGATGGTTTGTCTAGCCTTGAGGCCTTTATCGCAACTCGTGGTGCACGTAAGGGTCTTATTGACACGGCTCTTAAGACTGCCGACTCGGGTTACTTGACTCGTCGTTTGGTTGACGTTGCACAAGACGTCTTTACCGTTGAAGATACTGATGGCGACGATGAAGGTTACGCAATTTACCGATCAGAAACCGAAGAGACAATGATTGACTTCTCGAACCGTTTGGCTGGTCGTTATGCTGCTGAAACAATCCCAGGTCACGTCAATAAGAACGAATTGATCACGCGTGAAATCGCAGATTCAATTGACGACGACGAAAGCATTGAAAGCGTTAAGATTCAGTCTGTATTATCAACGAATAACCTTAATGGTATTCCACAGCGAAGTTACGGTGTTGATATGTCGACTGGTAAATTGGTTGGCAATCATCAGCCAGTTGGTGTTATCGCCGCTCAGTCAGTTGGTGAGCCGGGTACTCAGTTGACGCTTCGTACCTTCCACAACTCTGGTGTTGCCGGTGGTGACATTACCCAAGGTTTGCCTCGTGTTGAAGAGTTGTTTGAAGCACGCACACCAAAAGGCCAAGCATTCATTACGGAAGTTGCTGGTTTGGTTGACGTTTGGGAAGATGGCAAGAAGTACATCGTTCAAATTACGCCAGAATCTGGCAAGGTTGAGCGTTTGCCATTGGAGGGACGAACTGTTGTGGTTAAGGCTGGCTCAAACGTTAAGGCTGGCGATGTCTTGGCGACTGGCGAGAGCGACACTCGACCTTTGATCGCGCCATTTGACGGTGTGATTGAGTCGGCTGAGGATACTTTGGTGATCGCGGCAGAGGCTGCTTCGCCAACTCGCTACGAAATTCCAGGCAACATGCAGTTGGTCGTTAAGGCAAACGATGTTGTCGAAGCTGGTGATCGATTGACAACTGGATCATTGAACTTGCATGATTTGATGCGACTTAAGGGTGTTGAGGCAACTCAGCGCTACATCATCAACGAAGTTCTGCGAATCTACGCCGCTCAGGGTCAGGACGTGGCTGACAAGCACTTGGAGATTATTGTTCGCCAAATGTTTAGTCGCGTGCAAATCGAAGACGCTGGTGATAGCGAATTCGTGACTGGTGACATCGTTTCTAAGGCCGCTGTGGTCAATGCGAATAAGCAATTGGCTGCTGAAGGTAAGAACCTGATTAGCTACACACAATTGCTACTCGGTATCACGAAGGTGTCAATCTGGAGCGACTCATGGCTATCAGCCGCATCCTTCCAGGACACTACTCGCGTCTTGATTAACGCTGCTGTATCTGGTCGAGCCGACCACTTGCACGGTTTGAAGGAAAACGTCATCATCGGACGCAAGATTCCAGTAGGAACTGGTGCTGTCGAAGAAGGCAAAGAACTCGAAACACCGAGCGAAGACGAATTCGTCGAAGAGGAAGTTGCTGCTTAATAAGTAGGCTTCGTAACTACAGAAACCGCCTCAATTCCGGGGCGGTTTTCTATTGATTATTTACAAGAAAGGTTGTATAATACGCATACACTAAATGAAGATGAAATGTTCAGATTGATTGTTAAGAAATGGAGATTCGATTGTGAGCGAATTATTTATAGCCAAGACTATGCCTGAAGAGGATTGGAGCCAGGTGTCAAAGCCAAATGGCTGGGACGATGTTGCTTACGGGCGAATCATAACGGATAACAATCTGGGTGTTTATGTAGCCGATGCTCGTCAAGGAGATACTAACGGGAAAGCTACGATAATCTTGCCCCAGTGGTCTGATGGCACGCTACATAATCCATTGTCTCAGGAGCGGGCAAAAGCCACCGCAGCTATAGAGGGTGGTGTGGTGCTATATGTAGATAACCCAGGTGTCGAAATTGATCTTCCGAATATGAGTGAAGATGTAAAGCAAGCACTTCTGTCGGGGGATTTTAAGCCTGGCGCCATAAAACAGTGGGATGCTATTGCTCAAGGATTGGATTATGCTGGTCTGGATTTTGATTCAGTTAGTCGTGTTCTGGGGGCGTCGCTTGGAGCTCACGTTGCGTCGGCTATTGCGTATACCGCACCGGAAGAAGTTCATCTGGAGCGGCTGGACTTATGGGAGACGGCTGGTCTTGATGAAAAGAATAATTTTTTACGGTTTGTTGCTAATTTTTTGGTGCACGGCGGTGACGGGTACGCGGATATATTGAAAAATAATCCCGAATGGGTTGCTTTAAGAGGCATTAATGGAGCGAAGAGTCTGGCTAAGCTTGCAATTTGTCGAACGGCTGGACTGTTTTATTATCCGTGGGCTATTAATCGTCATGATATCGGAAATACGATTATCGAGGCTAAGAATAGAAAAAACCCAGCAATTGACGGAGATACTGCTTTAACTATCTTAAACGGCACGGAAAGTAAAGTCAGCCCAAGCGTATTTAACGATCGTTTAGCGTTGCGATTGGCGGAGAGCGGACTTCGAGTTGTTAGACTGATATCTGAAGGCGGCGTGCATGCGTCGCAGGATAATATCGGATGGTGGACGGAGACGGAGCGATATTCTGAGTCTGAAGCAGCGTAGTTATCCTGTGTTTTTGTGACACTCCACTCTCGCCGTGCCGAGTGAAAACTCCATGGACGGGGGTGGAGTTTTTACTTTAAATTGATTTTTTTATAGGAAAAAAATTATATAATATAAACAATTAAAGGAGGTTTTATGCCAGTATATAACAAACTTGTCCGTGATAAAATTTTGGAAATCATTAAGGCTAACGGGCAAAAGCCGACTTACAAAATACTTACGGCAGACGAATACGCCGTGGAGCTTACAAAAAAGTTAGTCGAAGAAGTTGAGGAATATAAAAAAGATAAAAATACTGATGAGCTTGCCGATATCATGGAAGTAGTCTATGCTCTCGCAAGCCTGCATAGTTGTGCCGCGGAAGAATTAGAAAAAATTCGTGCAGAAAAAGCAGAAAAACGCGGCGGCTTCGAAAAGAAAATATTCCTAGTGGAGGTGATGGATTAGGGTGAGTATGTGTGACAAGTTATGTCTATTCTGTGCAAGGAATTCATCTCTGACAATGAGTACCCTGTTTTTAAATCTGATCCTTTAGGCTCTGAGTCTGGGTGGCGATTTTACTTTTACGAAATCTGTGCTAGAATAGACATAGAGTTTCCTCTTTTCGGAGTGCGCGGTGTTTTGAATGTGTACAGATCGCAATCTCGGCGGAAAAGGTATAGACACGGAGAGGAGTTGCTGAATCCAAACCGTAAGGCGAATTGCCATAATTAGTTAATCAACCAAGGAGAAATTGGATGCCAACAATCAACCAATTGGTGCGCAAACCGCGCCAAACGGCTAAGAAAAAGTCCAAGTCGCCAGCACTAGGTCGTATTCATAACGCCCTAAAAACACGTTATTACGACCAGAATGCACCGCTTAAGCGTGGTGTTTGTGTGCGTGTGACGACTAAGACGCCAAAGAAACCAAACTCAGCTTTGCGTAAAGTTGCTCGTGTTAAATTGAACAACGGCTATGAAGTTTGGGCGTACATCGGTGGCGAAGGTCACAACTTACAGGAGCACGCCGTGGTCTTGATCCGCGGTGGTCGTGTGCCTGACCTTCCAGGTGTGCGTTATCACATCGTACGTGGTGCGCTTGACCTTCAAGGTGTCAACAACCGTAAGAAGGGTCGCTCTAAGTACGGTACAAAGAAAGGGGATAAATAATCATGCCTCGTAAAGTTACCAAGAAATTGCAGCGTGAACTTAAGCCTGATCGCCGATACCAAAGTGTACTAGTTCAGCGCTTGATCAACAAGTCAATGCTAGACGGTAAGAAATTGGCGGCTGAGCGCGCTGTTTACGCAGCCCTAGAAACTGCTGCTAAGAAATTGGATTCTGAAGATCCATTGGCAGTGTTTGAAAAAGCATTGAAGAATGTTAGCCCAAGCTTCGAGGTTAAATCTCGCCGTGTTGGTGGTGCTAACTATCAGATTCCATTCCCAGTTCAGGGACATCGACAATTGCACTATGCGTTTAGCTGGCTAGTCCAAGCAGCCCGCGCTCGCAACGGAATGCCATATTCACAGCGTTTGGCGTTGGAAATTGTTGACGCTTACAATGAAGCTGGTGCTGCCTTCAAGAAGAAGGAAGATACTCACAAGATGGCTGAAGCTAACCGCGCCTTTGCGCACTTTGCTCGCGGCTAATTATTGCCTGAAAGCAAAATCAGAAAATCGCTCTAAACGGGGCGATTTTTTGGTATAATAGAAAAAATTAGGAGGGAGAAATGGCGAGTTTTTCGTTTGATATTGTGTCAGAAATTGACAAGGCTGAGATGAATAATGTTTTCATGCAGGCTGAAAAAGAAATTCAAGGGCGTTATGATTTTAAGGGGACGAGCGCGGCAATTGATTGGCTGGATGATAAAAAGGGTCTGAAGATTACCGGCGACAATGATTGGCAAGTTGACGCTGTTCTGGATATAGTGCGCAAGAAGTTGGCAGGGCGCGGTCAATCAAGTAAAGTTCTGGATTTATCAAAAGAGAAAGTTGTTTCGAACTTGAAGACGACTTGGGAAATTCCGTTCAAGCAAGGTCTTGATCAGCCGACGGCGAAGCAAATTGCTGCTGATATTCGTGCTAATGCGCCGAAAGCTAAGCCGCAAATTCAGGGCGATCTCGTTCGTGTTACTTCTGCGTCGAAGGACGAACTGCAGAAAGTCATTAGTTTATTGCGAGAAAGTGATTATGACACACCTTTGCAATTTGTAAATTATCGTTAGGATTGGAGCAGTATGAATCAGAAGTCAATGAAGAAGTTAAAAATTGTAGCCATCGTTCTGGGTGTGGTTTTCTTGATCTCCGTTATAGTTGGGCTGATTGTCGTTAATAATAATCGCTCTTCTGGAGTTAGTAAAACCGCAAAAAAGAAGATCCAGAAGATTTTTGCCGAAGAAGATGCTAAGAGTTTGCAAAAAGTCGTTTCCAAATATGGCTATTCAATTCGATACGACAAGAGTATTTTTACTGGCGAAGGTCACGTCTTAAATAAAGACTCTAATGAGAAACAGTATAGCGCCACCACGTATGCTGATGACGAGCTGAAAGAGAGTCGTGCTTATGCGATTTTGCGATTGTATTTCAGAAAAGGTTCAGAAAAGCCGAAGGAGGAAGAAGAGAAGTTTTCATTTAGGAAGATTATGCCGGACTTCTCAATCGTAACTTCGCGCAAAAAAGCTTATTTTGATCGGTCAACGATGCCCGAGGAATACAAGGACACGAAGAAATATTCAGATTTGGATTTAATGCTTCAGGGCGATATTAACAAGCAGAAAAAGGATAATCCTAACTTAAAATATCACACCAGCGACGCGACGATTTCTGGACTCAAGTTTAAGAAGATGGTCGTTGACTACGGAAGCACTATTGACGGCAAGTGGCAGAAAACCGGCGAAAAAATAACTTATTTAACGATTCAGAACGGTAGGCCGTACTGGATGACGATTTTTGCATTGAGTAAAAACTCGTATACGCAGCCATATATTGACCAGCTGGAAGCGCTGGTTGCTAAGGTTACTTTCCAGAATCCAGACAGTAGCTACTTGGTCAGGGCTGATGGCGATAATGAGGCGCAAGTGGCTTCCGCTACGATAGCTAAGACCGAAACTAAGCCGGAAAATTTCTCAGAAGATAAAGACACTACGAATACTTTGGATGAACTGGACGAAGATTCTGTTATTAAAGTGGTGGCAAGGAATCAAATTGCTACTGTCCGCGTGGGAACATATCGTTGTGCTGATATGATTTATACGGCGCAGAATGGCGCGAGTATGCAGCTGAATGGTTTGTGTACAGGTGGAATTGGTAGTGGATCGATTGTTTCTGATGACGGCTACATTGCTACAAACGGGCATGTTACTGAAGTTTCGAACCAAAGTATGATCATGGGTATCAATACTCAAGAGAACATGAATAAATATATAAAGTTTGTGGTAGATGCGGGCTACGTGACTCGAGAAACGCTTCGTGATTTGGCAAATAAGGCTGATGGCGGCGATCAGAGTGCGCAAGCGGCAATTCTCGGTCTTATCAACCAAGTTCCTGCCGATAATATACGCTCGCAAAACGATCGATACGATTACGTAATTCAGACCTCAAGCGAACCTATTGCGCGCGAAGATGATGGCTCGGGCAATCTTAAGTGGAAAAAGACGAAGACCAATATTCCAGCCAAGAAAATTGACGCGGAAGTTGATTTGAAGGGTCATGGCATGGATCTGAATAGCGACAAAAGTGATGTGGCAATTCTGAAAGTTGAAGGGCGATTTCCGGCGGTAGAATTGGGCGATAGCTCTAGGATTTCTAGAGGCGATCGGGTGACGGCGATTGGTTATCCAGCGATTGTCGACGACGGCGTAAATACGAAAAAGAGTAAGACTGTCCCGACTGTTACTCAAGGTGATGTTTCTGGTTCGGGCAGTGACGCGGGTGGTCATAAGCTGTTTTCAATGAGCGCGCAAATTGCGGCGGGTAACAGTGGTGGTCCAGCGTTCGATGAGGATGGCAAGCAGATTGGACTAAACACTTACGGCGGCTCGTCTTGTGCGGATAGGAGCGAGCGTAACAATTCTTGCTTTGGAGAGGGAATATTCCGTGATATCGCCGATCTGAAAACTATGGCGAAGAAAAATAATGTTGCGTTATCGGCGAATGGCGAATTGACTAAGCTTTGGAAAGATGGCTTGGAGAGTTTTTCTCAAGGTAAATATTCTCAGGCAAAAGCTAAATTTGAGCAATTGGATAAAAAATATCCCGACAATTATTTAGTAGCAAAGATGATCGAAGTCTCATCCAATACTCCAGATGATTCTACGGAAAGCGAGGCGTCTAGCGCAGAAGCTGGAACGAGCGAATCAGAAAATAACACTACGGTTATAATTGTGGTTGTGGTGATTCTTTCAACGGGAGCATTATTCTTAACAGTGTCAATTATCGCAATTGCCGTTTCTGTCAGTAATCGACGTAAGATGAATGCCTATCCATATCCTGTCGCCGGGCAATTCCCGCAACAACCTCAGTATTCACAGCAGCCTCAATATCCACAACAGCCATATCAACAACCAATTCCGCCGCAACAACAATATCCGCAACAAAATTACTATCAACATCAACCCGGTCAATATCCGCCAACATACGCGCAGCCGCCTATGCAACAGCCTCCAGCCAACTATCCGCCCGCAGCGCCAGCTCCGAGTGACAACGAGTCTAAAAATCCTCCAGCTTAGAGCTAGTCAAAAACATAGATAACTGATATAATAAAACGCAAGAGTAGTTTTTTGGTGCCAAAAAATTGACCAAAAATCTCGGCAAATTAACGTAATATAAAGGAAAATTTATGGCAGAGACGCATGTTCCGCTAAAGAATTTTAGAAATATTGGTATTATTGCCCATATTGACGCCGGTAAAACGACGACAACTGAGGGTATTTTGTACCGCACTGGCTTGACGCATAAGATCGGTGTGGTTCGTGGTGAAGGTGACGGTGCTACCACCGACTGGATGGCACAGGAGAAAGAGCGTGGTATTACTATTACGTCAGCTGCTGTGACTTGTTTCTGGAAAGATCACAAGATTAACATCATCGACACCCCAGGGCACATTGACTTTACCGCTGAGGTTGAGCGTAGCTTGCGCGTGCTTGACGGTGCAGTTACAGTCTTTGACGGTAAGATGGGTGTTGAGGCTCAGTCTGAAACCGTTTGGCGCCAGGCCAATAAGTACGGCGTGCCTCGTATTTGTTTCGTTAACAAGATTAACCAGACGGGTGGCGACTTCTACAAATCTCTAGAGTCAATTCACAACCGCTTGAGTAAGCAGGCTTTCCCGGTTCACTTGCCAATTGGTTTTGAGAAGACTATCCACGGTGTTGTCGACTTGATTGACATGAAGGCTTACACCTACGACGACTATACGGACCACGAACTTAAGGTTGGTGAAATTCCAGCTGACATGCTTGAAAAAGCTAAGAACGCACGTTCTTTGTTGGTTGAAAACGCCGTTGAGGCTGACGACGAACTTACTATGAAATTCTTGGAGCAGGGCGAGGACGCTATTACCGTTGACGAGCTAAAAATGGCTCTACGCAAGCGCGTTTTGGCTGGTGACTTTTATCTAGTCACTGGTGGTGATGGTCGCGGCGTGATCGTTGAGAAGTTGCTTGACTTGATGGTTGATTTCTTGCCAAGCCCGTTAGACGTTGATGAAATTTGGGGTAAGAATCCAAAGACTGGCGACGAAGTTAGCCGTAAGCCATCAGATAAAGAACCTTTGTCCGCTTTGGCGTTTAAGATTGCTGCCGACCCATTTGTTGGCAAGTTGATCTTCGTTCGTGTCTATTCTGGTGTTCTGAACTCAGGAAGCTACGTACTTAACACGACAACTGGTGAGAAAGAGCGAATTGGACGAATCGTTCGTATGTTTGCTGACAAGCGTGAAGAAATTAGCAAGGTTGAAGCTGGTGACATCGCTGCTGTGGTTGGTTTGAAGTCTACCGCAACTGGTAACACATTGTCTGATGTAGCACATCCAATTGCTCTTGAGTCAATTGAATTCCCAGAGCCACCTGTATCAATCGCGGTTGAGCCAAAGTCAAAGGCTGACCAGGAAAAGATGGCGTTGGCATTGCAGCGCTTGGCTGAAGAAGACCCAACTTTCCGAATCCACACCGACGAAGAAACAGGTCAGACGATTATGTCAGGAATGGGCGAGTTGCACCTAGACATTCTTATTGACCGTATGAAGCGCGAATTTAAGGTTGAAGCCAATATTGGTGAACCTCAGGTTGCCTTCCGCGAAAGTATCAAGGGTCGTTCTGAAGTTCAAGGTAAGCATGCCAAGCAGTCTGGTGGTCGCGGTCAATATGGTGACGTTTGGGTTCGCTTTGAGCCGAATGAGACTGGTAAGGGCTTTGAGTTCGTTGATGAAATTAAGGGTGGTGTGGTTCCTCAGGAATATCGTCCAGCCGTAATGAAGGGTATTCGCGAAACGTTGGAAGGCGGTGTTATTGCTGGCTATCCAGTTGTTGACGTTAAGGCTACACTTTACGATGGTTCATACCACGATGTCGACTCCTCAGAATTGGCGTTCTCATTGGCAGGTTCTATAGCTGCTCGTGAAGGTATTAAACAAGCTAACCCAATCTTGCTTGAGCCAGTTATGAAGGTTGAGGTTACTACCCCAGAAGACTTCATGGGTGACATCATCGGCGACCTTAACTCACGTCGCGGACGTATCGACGCCATGGAAGACTTGATGGGTGGCGCTAAGTTGATTAAGGCATTTGTGCCATTAGCAAATATGTTCGGCTACACATCGGACATTCGCTCAATGTCTCAGGGCCGCGCCACTTCAACGATGGAATTGGCTCAATACGAGGAAGTTCCACCAAACGTTGCGCAAGAGATTATCGAAAAGCGAAATAAATAATCTCTACCTCATAAAAAATCCTCGGAGCGAATCCGGGGATTTTTATTTGGCTAAATTTCGGGTTTATAAGTTTGGAATTGTTAGGTTTCGTTCAGAGAGTTCTTCTTTGATTCGTTTTGTCAATTTGCGCGCTTTTGTCGCCTGAATGCTATTTGTGCCATATCTGTTTTCAATATCTTCCAATCGTTGACCTATGGTTATCGGCTTGCCGTCTGGACTTGTCGTCATATCTGCTATATTCAAGATTAGTAGCTCATCCGTCCAGTTTTCTATGTCTGGGTTTCCGTGATCAAATACAGCCTCAGCCCAATCAAAGCCGGATAATTCCAATATCCTGCCGCCTTCATGTTCATGATCTGTCTGATTTTCAACAAAAGCGTAGGCAAAGTCGTGCACCAGTCCCATTAAAAATAAGCCGCGCGCCGTGTCTTCTTCCATATTGAAGACTTCGCGAGCCAGATTGTAAGATTTATATGCCACTCCGCGCATATGGAATAATCGCGAGTCTGACAAACCAATGAATTTTGGGCTATTTTTCATGACGCTTGCGTGTTTCGGCGGAATAAATTGATGAATTGTCGGCGAATTGGGCGGCCTACAACGTTACCGAATGATGCGCCAATTGCCACCGCTACGCCGATGAGGATTGCTCGCGCTAAGATAGCCAAGGCTGGTAGGAAGTTTGCGCTGTTTGGTGGATATAAGACTACGCCCATTAATCCGTTATAGAGCGACAATCCTGGAACTAATGGCACGATTCCCGCCGCGATGATCGCCAGGGAAGGGAATTTCCATAATCTGGAAGTCATGACTGCGACCAGCCCAATTACTGCCGCCGCGATGCCGCTCGCTGTTACGATATCAAAGCCAAAACTCATGGCTAATCGTGAAATCCACCAGCCAAAAATTGCGATTAATCCAGAGATAACCATCCCCAAAAATCGAGAATGATTTCTCAGAACGAACGCCGCCGCGATAATTCCAGCGCCCAAATATTGCGTGTGTCCGTCCGCCAATGTCAATCGATCTGGTGTTGCCGGGAAGGTGATGCCGAATTTTGTCGCAATGTACAGTCCGACCATCACGCCAGCAATTACGCCGCCCGTCGCCATTACGACTTTTAACAATCTGGCGTTGGCGGTCATGTAGTATTCGTCAATTGCGTCCTGGAATGCGCCGACAAACATTAGTCCCGCGACTAATAAGACAATTCCGCTGATAACCAACAATGTCGCGTTAACGCTCAGCCCCAGATAATTGCTGCACCAAGCTGCGCCCGCCGCCACCAATGTTACGAAAATCGCCACGAGGGCTTGCGAATAAAACAACGGCGCGCCAATACGCCCCAGCCACCTCAGTAATCCAGTCGATAGGAATCCGAGCAGAAACGCGATTGATGCCATGAGCAAACTGCCGCCGTACAGAATGACGGAACCCGCGCTCACTAATCCGCCCGCCGCGTAAACGACTAGTCGGGAATGTTCGGTGGGTTTTTTGAGTATTTGTTGCAATCGCTCCTCGGCTTCTTCCAGGGAAAGTTGTTTGCGACGAATGTCGAGGGCTAATAATTGCAATGCTTGAATCAATTGATAATTAGGATCATCAGGAACAATAACTCGCGCCATCGTCAAAGGCTCATGGCTAACTCCGCGGTCTTGAGAAATTGTCACCAAAGTGTAACTTACGTCCACATGAACAGGTCTGCGGCAATATGTCCGCGTAATTCCTTGCGCCATACGAACCACATCGCGGGCAACCACGCCCATGCTCAGGAGCTGCTCGGCAATCGTCATAGCCAGGCGCAAAGCTCGCATATTCGGTGTCAAACTTTCGTCAATTTTCTCCAGATGATGCTCTGGCTCAAAGCTGTAAAGATTAGCGACTCGGGCTAATGATTGCTCAATGAATTTTGGTACTTTTTTCTTCACAATATCTAGTGTAACAAATTTTATGCCAATAGAAATAGCCCGCCAAGAGAGGCTCAAGCCAAGGCTTAAGCCTCAAGGCGAACTATTTCATCTCTTGACGGGCGTTAGCCCAGCTTTTTCACCAAGGAAGAAGGTCTCCAACGCGCTGGAGGATGTTCTTTCGGGGTTTGGGCTCTTCGCCCAAAGACCTCAAGTAGTCGTCGAAGTCGGGCGTCTTGCCCAACTTCATTTCCTTTTTCAGTGCGCGCCTGAAGACATAATTTGTCTTCAGGTCCCTGAATTCGGTGAAAAAGGCCCAAGCCACCTTGGCCGCATACACGCAAAGCGCGGCGGAGAATATCGACAGAATCCAGAAGGGGATTCGAACTTCGCTCTGACTCATCACGATGCAGTGATGGTCAAATTGCTCGACCGCGATCGCGATGAAGCTCACGGCTACCGCAAGGTAGCCTACGGGAACGAAGAGCAGCACGTAAGCAATAATACGTGCCATGACACTGTACGACTTGACCTCAGGCAGAACGTTAGTTCTCATTTCGAACAACTCCTTGTTGTTGCTGGTACTACTTCTGCTAAAATGGAGTTTAACAGAAGCTTACATCACTTATACCACACTTGCGTAAAAAAGTCAACACTAGGAGGAGTTTAATCAACTTTCTGTAAAATAATGCCCGTTCTGGCTGGCAAATAAACTTTAAGATTGTGGTTGTTGTCAGCTGGGGAAGTGAAAAAACGGGAATTATGGTCTATTCGCTCCTGTCCGCCGAAGTTCTTGTCGTCGCTACTTAATGCCAATTTATAAGAGCCAGCTTCTGCGGGTACTGAGTAATCTGAGTGGGATTTGTCGGGCGAAAAATTGATAACAAATAAAAAGTCGCCATGCATAAAACTGACCATATGATCAGATTGGCGAACTGTCAGATGTTGAATATCAGAATTGTCAATTTGTCGAATAATTTTCATTAGCGCCGCATCAAAATCGCCCAGCCATTGATATTTTAAGAAGCCGTTGTCGCGCAAAATCCATTGCCGACGAGCGTGCTTAAACGACCAATTATTGCCTTCACGCGGAAAATCAATCCATTCCGGATGCCCAAATTCATTGCCCATAAAATTCAAATAACCGCCGCCGTGCAGCCCCGCGGTCATCAGACGAATCAGTTTATGCAGGGCTATTCCGCGTTCGGTTTTAAGATCTGGATCAATTTTATCCATATGCCAATACATATTTTTATCAATCAATCGGAAAATCAGCGTTTTATCGCCGACGAGCGCTTGATCATGACTTTCGGCATAATTAATGACTTTTTCCTCTGGTCGATGCGAACTCAAAGTGTAAGCTAATTGCCCCAAATCCCAATCTTCATCATTTTTCTCTTTCAGAGTTTTTATCCATAAATCTGGCGCGCCCATTTGCAAGCGATAATCAAATCCCAGCCCGCCGTCCTTTGTCGATGCGCTCAGTCCAGGAAAACCGCTCATTTCCTCTGCAATTGTCGTGGCGTCGGGACGAACTGAGTGAATGGTTTCATTTGCTAATCTTAAATAAGCGAGCGCGTCTTTGTCGACATTATCGCGGAAATAATCATCATAGCTAGTGAAACTTTTTCCGAGTCCGTGGTCGTGGTAAATCATGCTAGTTACGCCATCAAACCTAAATCCGTCAACGTGATATTCATCTAGCCACCAGCGGCAATTGCTTGCCAAAAAATGCAAAACTTCCGGTTTGTCGTAATCGAATAATCGCGAATCCCATTCTGGATGATTTGTTGGCTTGAAATATTGTGTCGGATCGCCAGCGAAATTGCCCAGACCTTCGGCTTCGTTTTTGGCGGCGTGAGCGTGAACAAGGTCAATGATGACGCGCAGTCCCATTCCGTGCGCCGTGTCGACCAATTTCTTAAAATCGTCGGGCGTGCCAAATCTTGACGAAACCGCGAAAAAGTTGCTGACGTGATATCCGAAACTGCCGTAATATGGATGCTCGGCGATTGCCATAAGCTGAATGGTGTTATAACCAGATTCTTTAATTCGCGGCAAAACCTCCGTGGTAAATTCACTGAAACTGGCAACTTTTTCTTCCTGACTACTCATGCCAACGTGCGCTTCGTAAATTAAAGGAACTTTTGGCTTGGGCGGGGTTTTATATTGCCAATTGTAGGGGGTTTTTGGCGACCACACGACTGCGGAAAAATCGACAGAATTTTCGTCCTGAACGACGTAATTTGCGTATGAAGGCAGCCGCCAGCCATCGCCGCCAGACCAATAGACGCGTAATTTATATTTTTGTCCGTGACGAAGTGAATTTTCAGGAAGGTTTATACTCCATTCGCCGTTTTTATTACGACTTAAAGAGAATTCCTCACGCTCTTTCCAATCTGAAAAATCGCCGACTAAGAACATCTGAGTTGCGTTCGGCGCCCATTCTCTAAACGTCCAGCCAGTATCCGTTTTATGAAGTCCGAAATGTAAAAAACCCATCGCGAATTCGGCTGGCGTCTTGCCGCTTAAAACTGTTTTCAGCTTCGAAGAAATATACTTCTCGCGCGCCTGAATTGTGAATTTGTGCGGGGCTAGCCACTGGTCCAAATCAACAAGAGTTTTCTTGCTCATGTTTCTAGTATACAGCATACGGAAGGTGCTATACTTGTAAATATCGATTAAAGTTGTATAATATATAGCAATATGGAGCGCTCAAAGCCTAATACGGAGTCTAATTCTCCCAAGTTGTTCTCTGATGAGGACTGGAGGCGAATTGCTGGTGCAAATTTATTGCTTGGTGAAGAAAACGACGAGATTGCAATTGCTGAGATAGAACAAGCTGCGCACGTTGGCGATATTGAGGGCGAGAAGGTTAGAGTTGTTGGATATAGTCAATCTGAAGAGGATGATTCGTATCGTCTGCAGTCAGTTGAGGGTGTGGCGGATTTGATATCTCCCATGGAAATTGATCCTGAGATTTCAGCGCCGTTTGCGACTTACACCAAAGAGATGGCTGCTTTGTGTGTGCGAACTTCGCAGAATGACTATTATTTTCCGCTTGACAAGCAGGCGATTGTATCAATAGAGTTATTGCCAGATGATAGCGGCGTTCCTCGACGTGTGCGTAAATTGCGCCACTATGCTGACAAAATTGAAGAAGTTGCTGGTGCTGGCAACATTCAAGATGCGGAGTCGAGGCAGCTTTTGATAGATGAGATAAATGATGTCTTGAATGAGATTCCATATGATGGCGGAATTCAAGTGAAATGTCAGGCGTATAAGGTTAAAATTGACGGCAGGGAAAATAATATAGAAGACGCTAATCCTGCGGTTTTATCTGGATGGCTACCGAGTTTTACGTGGCGCGATGATCGTCCTGTATTGGAAATGTTTGATATTAAAAATCGATTTACGACTTTTTGTGTAGATATGAAAGACGTGCTTGATATGGTGCCAATTGATAAAGAGGAGATTGGAGCCTCTATTGATTTATTTGAAACGGTTTTTAATGATGATTTTCAGGAGACCGCTTGGCAGCTAGCGACGGATCTTTCTTACGTTGACGAGTCGGAGTTTGATGAAGTGTCAAGAGAATATGCCCAAACATTAAACGACCAGTTGTCTGAGTTCTCTGTGACAAAACTTTATGGCATTAGCACCGTTGGCTTTACCGGTTTTGCATTGGTTCCTGACACTACGAAAAATAATGAATTACAGTATGAATTTATGGATATTTCTGGGGCGTGTATTGATGGGATGTGTTTCGTTAGCTATCATGATAAATTTTACGCGGCGCTTGAAGTGACGATAGATGATGAGTCTGGAGACTTTTCGAAGAAGGTTTATGTGATACCCGACAGAGATAAGATTATTCGTTTGGAAGGATTTGATGGTGAAGTTGAAGAGCTTAAAATGGCGGTAAATGAACTTCATAAAATTGCAAATTTTGCAAGTGAAGCAGTTAATGATGAGTGCTTCTATAAATTGCCTCTTGGTGAGCAGCTTGATGTATTGAGTCAGTATGAATGCGCCGCTCGTAATGTAATCCAGGATATTAGCAGAGTGCGGGAGTTTAAGGGCGAATGTGTAGTTTCGGCATACCGATGTTTGCCTGGTGATTTGCTGAATGCGGTTTCGTGGAATGATGTTCCGCTAGAAGAAGTGAATAGCCGTGAATATGTTGAAGAATTTGCGCTGCGGGCGGATAATTTGGCGATCTGGAATCCAGAAATTAACGATAGGCCAGATATTGACGGACGAATATTAAGCGCGTCGGAATTGTCACTTAGTCGCGGCGAGCCTGTGCTAATAGTTAATAACACGGAAGAGAATAGATATTACTTGGTACGATGTAGCGATGTGATTAGCTTGTCACGAAACGATCCGTCGACCATTTCATGATATAATCAAACAGATTATGCAGGAAAAACCTTTTTCTTTTGAAATAACTTCACGATTTAACGACACGTTGGCGCGAACGGGAATTATTCATACGCCACATGGTGATATTAAAACGCCGGCGTTTATTGTGGTTGGAACTAAGGCTAATGTTAAGGCGATGGTTCCTGAGATGGTGAAGGATGTCGGCGCGCAGGCGGTGCTGGCGAACGCTTATCATTTGTATCTGCAGCCGGGGCATGAGTTGATTGAAAAGGCTGGATATCTTGGCAAATTTATGCACTGGGATGGTCCGACTTTTACGGATAGTGGTGGGTTTCAGGTTTTAAGTTTGGGCTCTGGCTTTAAGAAAGTTTTGGCAATGAGTACTGATGTTGATGAAGAAATTGCGATTGCTAAAAAATCGTCGCGTCATGCTTGGGTGGACGAAAACGGCGTGATGTTTAAGTCGCATCTGGACGGCTCTTATCATAAATTTACGCCAGAATTGTCCATGCAAATTCAGGCTGGAATTGGCGCTGACATTACTTTTGCGTTTGACGAATTGACCTCTTTGATTGATCCGTACGAATATCAAGTTGAGGCGCTGGCCAGGACGCATGCTTGGGCGGAGCGAAGTTTGGCGGAAGTCAAGCGCTTAAGGGCGGCTCGTCCAGATAAGCCGTATCAAGCTTTATTTGGCGTTTTGCAAGGCGCAAATTACGAGGATTTACGAAAGCAAACTGCCGAGTTTTTGGGCGCAATGGATTTTGATGGCTATGGAATTGGTGGCGCGTTGGAAAAGGAAACTATGGCGCAAACGATTCAGTGGGTCAATCAAATTCTGCCTGAAAATAAACCGCGTCATCTACTGGGAATTTCTGAGCCTGATGATATTTTTGCTGCAATTGAGCAGGGAATTGATACCTTTGACTGTGTGAGTCCGACACGTGTAGCCAGGAACGGCGCCGCGTATACGCCGTTTGGTCGAGTCAATGTGCGCGGTCGAAAATACCGCGAGATGTTTGCGCCGATTATGGACGATTGCGATTGCTATACTTGCAAGAACTACACGGCGGCTTATCTCTGTCATCTTTTGCACGCCCGCGAGTCGTTGGCTGGAACGTTGTTGTCAATTCATAATGAGCGATTTATCGTTAAGTTGGTTGATGATATTCGTGCCAGCTTGGAGGACGGGACTTTTTATGAGTTCCGCGATTCGTTCCTGGCGAAGTATTATAGTAAGAAATAGGCTATTTACAACTGATTGGAAAATCGTTATAATTAAACTCATACGCCGTGAGGTCTTTTTTATGGACTGTACCCGCGTGAAAAATAATAATTAAATTAAGGAGAACTTCTACAAATGGCAGATGCATTTGACCGAAGCAAACCGCACGTTAACGTTGGTACAATGGGCCACGTTGACCACGGTAAGACTACGCTGACTGCTGCGATTACTGCAGTGTTGGCAAAGCGCCTACCAAGCGCAGTTAACAAACCTGTTGCGTACGACCAGATCGACAACGCACCAGAAGAGAAGCAACGTGGTATTACTATCGCGTCTTCACACCAAGAGTATGAATCAAAGAATCGTCACTATGCACACGTTGACATGCCAGGACACGCTGACTACGTCAAGAACATGATCACCGGTGCTGCTCAGGTTGACGGTGCGGTATTGGTTATCGCTGCAACTGACGGCCCAATGCCTCAGACTCGTGAGCACGTTTTGCTTGCAAAGCAGGTTGGTGTGCCAAAGATCGTTGTCTTCTTGAACAAGATGGACATGGCTGACGAAGAAATGGTTGAGCTGATCGAAGAAGAAGTTCGCGAACTTCTTGAAAAGAACGGCTTCGACAAAGACGCTCCAATCATCAAGGGTTCTGCTCTTAAGGCTCTTGAAGGTGACGAGAAATACGAAGACGCTATTATGGAATTGGTTGACGCAATGGACAGCTACATTCCAGAGCCAGCACGTGACATGGACAAACCATTCATTATGCCAATTGAGGACGTCTTCTCAATTAAGGGTCGTGGTACAGTAGCAACTGGTCGTATCGAGCAAGGTGTTGTTAAATTGAACGACGAAGTTGAAATCGTTGGTTTGAAGCCAACTCAGAAGTCAGTTGTAACTGGTATTGAGGCCTTCAAGAAATCTCTTGACCAAGGTCAAGCAGGTGACAACGCAGGTGTCTTGCTACGTGGTATTGAGCGCAGTGACATTGAGCGTGGTCAAGTTTTGGCAAAGCCAGGCACAATTACTCCACACACTGAGTTTGAAGCTGAAGTTTACATCTTGAAGAAGGAAGAAGGCGGTCGCCACACTCCATTCTCAAAGGGCTACAAGCCACAGTTCTACTTCCGCACAACTGACGTTACTGGTGAAGTTGAATTGCCAGCTGACAAAGAAATGGTTATGCCAGGTGACACTGTAACCTTCAAGGTTAAGTTGCTTGCACCAATCGCTATGGAGCAAGGTTTGAACTTTGCTATCCGCGAAGGTGGCCGTACAGTTGGTGCTGGTGTTGTTACAAAGATTAACAAATAATCTTGATAACACAAGCCTAATTAAATCCCCCGAACTTTCGGGGGATTTTTGATTGTTATAAGAAGGAGTTAATTGACAAAGCGGTAATGTTTATGGCAGAATAAAGACATCTAATATAAAACAGAAAAAGGAGATTTTGGTGAATAAACAGAAATTGCTAATTGTTGGTGGGGGCGGAATGGTCGGTGCGACGGCGGCTTATGCGTGCGCGTTGCGTAGTGTTATTGAGGAAATTGTGTTGATTGACCGTAATGAGGATTTGGCTTGGGGTCAAGCGGCTGACATTAATGACGCGATGGGAATTGACAGAAATGTCGTGGTTCATACGGGAAATTATTCTGACATCAATGACGATGACATTGTTGTGATTACTGCGGGTGCGCCGCAACTTCCTGGACAGACTCGGTTGGAATTGATTGACGTTAATGCAAAAATTATGCGTGATATTGTAAAAAATATTATGGCGAATGGCGCGAAGCCGTATTTGGTGATTGTCAGTAATCCGGTTGATGTTTTGACTTACGTGGCGCTTAAGGAATCTGGTTTGTCGAAAAATCGCGTGTTTGGGACGGGTACGACGCTTGATACTTCGCGAATGAAGTCGTATTTGGCGGACGCGTTCAATGTCGACAGTAAAGCGGTTGACGCTTATATTTTGGGCGAGCATGGCGATTCGTCATTTTCGACAATTGAAACGGCACAAATTGGTGAAGTGCCGATTAAGGAATATCCTGGGTTTACAGAGGAGATGATTGACGGAATCGAGCAGAAAGTCCGCGAGCGAGCGTATCGGGTGATTGAAACAAAGAAATCGACGTATTTTGCGATTGGGTTTGTTGTGTCTAAAATTGTTTCGGCGCTCCGAAAATCGACGCACACGGTTTATCCCGTCTGCTCTTTGGCTGAAGGCGAATATGGACTGAATAATGTTGTGCTTGGATTGCCATCAACAATCAGTAGCGACGGCGTGAAGATTTTGGTGGGCTATCCGCTTACCGAGCGAGAAAAAGAATCGCTGAATAAATCCGCTGGAATTATTGCGGAAATGATTTCTCATCTTGATAAAGCAGAAAATTGCTGATATAATCGCATAGTTAATAATAATTTATCTCGAGAACTCGATTGACTATAAATAGAGCAATTAGAGGTTACGAGATTGCACATAAGAGGAGGAGCTATGGCTCAAGATACAGGAATTAAAATCCGTATTCGTCTGAAGGCTTATGACCACAAAGTCATCGACCAATCAGCAAAACAAATTATCGACACCGCAATTCGCACAGGTGCTAACGTGGCTGGTCCAGTGCCTTTGCCAACTCGACGCAGCACTTACACTGTCGTAAAGAGTCCGCACGTTTACAAAACTGGTGGTGAATCTTACGAGCGCCGCGTCCACAAGCGTCTGATTGACATCACAAACGCTACACCAAAGACAATCGACAGCTTGCAGAACTTGAATTTGCCAGCTGGCGTTGACGCTGAAATTCGTATGTAATTTAACGATATATAAAATTTCCGCCTCTTGAATGGGGCGGATTTTTTATGCTATAATTCCATTTAGCTTATGACAAAACAAAAAACTCGTACTTATGCTCGCAATCGCTCGAAGTCTAGCGAGTTATTTAGTCGCAAAGGGCGCGAACGCATTTATGACAATGACGGCTCATTTTTCTTGAAATTGGTGGTTTTTGTGATATTAAGTGCGCTGTGGCTTCGTCTAAAAAATCCAATTGAAGTTGGCGGTTTGGTTGTCCAGGCTATTCCTGTCGGGCTATTTATTGCGTTGCTGCTGGTATTAAAGATTGAGAAATATCAATTCAACCGGAAAATTTGGTACGTCACGATAATTTTCATGGCAATTCTGACCTCGTTTACACCGGTTGGCGTGATGATTTAGCTTATGCTGTACTATTTTGATACTTTATGTTATATTAATCGTTAAAGGAGTGTGATAATGGATCAGGATGCTTTATCTAAATTTATAAGTGATATTATAGACGCTAAGGGTTATAAAACTCTTGACAGTGATGTGCGTAGACAACTTGAAGAAGATTTGAAGAATAGACTACTGAGTCAAATCGATAGAGCAATAATTGAAGCACTATCTGAAGACCAGGTTGATGAGCTAAATAAACTATTAGATCAGGGTGCAAATGAACAAGATGTTCAGCGGTATATAACAAGTTGCAATATTGATAAACAAAGAGTGGCACTTGAGACGATGTTGCGCTTTAGATCGTTATATCTTGGAGATAATTAAATAGTATGTCAACTACTACAGAACCAATACCATCTACAGATCCGATGCTGGTCAGTGTAAATCAAGCAGAAAATCCTAATGATAAGCCGTTAACTATTGCCGTTGTCGACCAATCGCGTGATATAAATGCTGCAGCAAGAGATTATGCCGAAACTCGCATTAGAGAAGAGGATTATGAATTCGCTGAAAATCACGGCAAAATTAGGAAGCTTTTACATAACATATGGCGGGGTGAAAATGGCATTACTACTCCTTATTTGCGTAATAAGTATTACGAAGAAGGAAAGAGGATTGCTAAAGAAAACGGAATAACTTCTTTATATACTGATGACAAATCTCTATGGGAAGCGGCTACGGGTGCGACTATTGATCGTTTTGCTTCTGAATATGACGAAAGTATTCATAATGAAGCCGGTGAAAGTCGAGAGGAGTTAGCCGATGATTCTCCGTTTGGCAAATCCGTGAAGAAGCTTATTGAGAATTTTGCTAAGGGAGATAGTAGACTTGGTGATAAAAAATCTTTTGACGAGGCAAAGAACAGGATATTGCGTCAATTGAATCAATATGGAAATGGCGATGGACTTATTGGCGAGGGCGATCTAAAAATTGACAATATCTGGGAGATTGCGCAGGCTGTCAAAGAGCGGATTGATCACGGGGAGAGCGTTGATGCTGTTATACAGGGCATGAAGATTTACTCTGGAGAATCTCGCTCTGGTGTTCGTACGGAAGCTTATCAAAGTAAGGTTGATAAAGTTGTCGAAAAGGTTCAAAGTTCAAGAGTTGGGTCGTTGGTTCGTCCGGATACTATAGGTTTGGCTGCGGCAGTCGCTACTGGCGTTTGGCGGGTTGGCAAGGGTTCTCTTGTTAAGGCTCTTGGCGTAACTGTTTTACCTGGCGGACTTACAGGTGTATTATCTGGCGTACGTGAATGCCGTAGGCTAGGAAAGGAGCGAAGCGTGCACTCTAGAGAGATGGCTCAAGGCGGATCGTTTGATAATGAAAGTCGTAGAGAAGAGATGGACAAGTACCGCTACAATACGGTTAGTGCTGAGCACTTGACTAATTCATTAAGAGAATTTATCGATAGAGACGATCCGTCTCCTGAAGAATTGCAAAAGGGCTACGAATCTCTTGTTGAGGCAGCATCTAGAACCGCCATGTCGGATAGAGAACGTGCTGATTTTATCTCATATTCAAGCGCAGAAAATGTGGAAATTGAGAGATTTGATTTAGATGTTGCAATAGCCGAAGCTAAGGTTAAGCTTAAAGGTAAGCTGGGAGAGCTACCAGAAGAATTTCGTAGAGGTTTAGGTATTGATAAAAAGGATACAATACACGATGCGATAAACAAGTCGACAGAACTGATGCAATCTCTTAGTGAAGATAAGAACAAGAAAGATCAGCTATTTAAGAGGCTGCGCTTAAAGCGTACAGCCACGTCGATTGCTATTGGATTTGGTTCTGGACTTTTGGCTAGTGTAGCTGTACAGGAAGCTGCGGCTTTATTTGCCCCAGGGTATGACGGACTTCTCGAGAGAGCTATTTCGGGTGATACTAAGGGAGATAGACAGACAATACTAGACGCCGCAATATTCCATAGAGAAGGTTCTAGTGGTAATACTATTTTAAGCTCAGATACGTATTCTTCGCACAGTATTGGTAACGGTGACGGGAATGTTAAGTTGCCGGATAATTATAAATTTACCTATAACGACGACGGAACTGCTAATATAATTGGTCCAGATAATAAACTGTTTGCTCATAATATTTCATTTGAAGCGAACGGCTCATTGTCTCAATCCTCCCAGGAATATCTACAGGGAAAAGGTGTTTTGATTGATAACCTATCATCTACAGTGGATGGTAAAGAACTGATGTCTCGAGACTTGAGTGTAAATGAATATTTGGATCATTATCATTCTAAAACTACGAATATTACGCGAGATTTTTGGTATGATAACAATACTCCTGGAGTATCTGACGGTAATGAGTTGAATCTCCACTGGGAAGAGCGGGGCCCTGACGGGTCTATTAGACTATCAATAGCTGATATGACAAGTGATGGTTCTTATTATGGCTATGACGGTGCGTCTTGGTCTGATGGTGCTCAGAACGGTTCATTAAAGTTTGCAGTGTCCGCCTCCATAGATAATCAAGATAGGGTATTTATGGTTGATATTGCGCCGGATGGCAGTATAAATATTCCTCCAGATAGTCCAGCCGCAAGCCTATTCTCAGTTGATGAACATGGCCAGATGGAATTTAATGGTGCTTATGGAGAAGTCGTTTCTGTTCAAGACGTCGATTCAGATGGAATAACTCATGTAGCCCCTATGGCAACTATGGAAGGAAATAATTCTATAACAACTATTCCAACTCCTGTCGAGGTCCCTACGAGTCATGTTGCCTATGAAACAAAGATGACATTTCCTCCAATGGAAGTAAGTAAGCCGAATGTCGATGTCGTTGAGGGATTTGGTGCGCCAGGGATTGTAACGAGGAGGCCATTGGAAAAGATAGCAAGAAGACGATCCAACTATTACAATCAATATCAATATCGCAATGGATATATGGAGCGGCGCGAATCTCAGCTTGAAGATATTTCTCCAAGATTGAAGGAGAACAGTAATGCTACCCTAGAGCTAGGTGAAGAAGCTGCAAGGTATAAGCAATGGCTAGCGAGTACCAGAGGGTCTGATTATGTCGATCAGATTGAACAGGGAATCAACAATTCTAAGGAGTTACAGCAGGCTCCGGGAGATATTGACTTTGTCGTGACAATACCCGTTGCTGCTGCTAGTGAGTCGGAGAATATTTATAACACCTTAGGACTTCTCGCTCGACAGGATAACGATGACATTGAGAAATCTCTGATTTTATTAAACGTGAACTGGTTAGATGAGGCAAAGTCTGACTCAAAGAAAGCATCTAATATACGTAAGACGATAGCTGAAATTGATCGAGCACGTAAAGATTTCCCTCATTTGAGAATTGCTACTATTGAGCGTGAGTACAACCGAGAATCCGTAGAAAAAACCGGCGGAGTAATTGGTTATGTGGCGCAAGACCTACAGAGCGCGGCGCTGCTATGGCTGCAACAGCAAATTGAGAACGGGAAAAGATCTCCTTCTCAAGACGCTATCATACAGCGATATGATGCCGATATCAGAGGAATGTCTAAGCATGCCTGGCGAGATATCAGACGTGCTTTCTCTAAGTATCCAGAAACGGATATCTTTAAGGGAGTAACGAGGTTTGGTACTGATCAGTATGAAAAATATCCAGGCTTTGGGTTAGTGATGGATATGGAGACGAACATATCTGCGATTAGTGCTATAGAAGGAGCTGTGCATACTGGTGGAGCGAATTTTGGCGCCAGGGCGTCGACTGTTGCTGCTGTTAATGGAATTGGTGATGTGAGAGCATATTCGGGTGCTGGGTCTGATGATGTTAAAATTGGTACAAGGATAGACACTGCTCGAGCAGGGCGTTTTACAGATGATAGCAACGGAGGATATTATAATTATAACGGGAACGTCTCAGTAAATGTAAATAGGAGAGTTGGGCGGCTTATTGGCGGCTCTACTGTAGATACTGACGCTGAGAGGTTTATTAGTAGGTATATGGATGGAAAATTCTGGCAGGGTGTTTGGTCTAACGAGAGCGGTTCTGGTGCGTTCTCTGATGGCGCAGGTGGATATTCTCCTCGTACATCGGGTGGTCGTAATCGTCAAAATAGATCAGACAAATTGTCTGCTAGGATGATTAAAGCCTTAGAGTTAAATATGAGCGAAGAGTTGTCTACTGCAAGTCCAGAACGCCAGCGTAGGGTACTGTCAGTATTATTCAAGAATGCTCCTGGTGCCTATACATTAGAAGATATCGACGATGGCAAGGTTAAATTTAAATTTACAAAAGCCGGGCGTAAATATATCAAGAGATACTTAAGAGGAGACGAAACGAGAAAGCATAATCTATTATATGGCAAGAAGCCATATAAGGATAGCCGCGGAGATCGGCATGGCAGTGGCGCTCTAATGTCAGCTTAAATTAGTTTTATTAATTAAAGTTCATCAGTTAGAATAATAAAGGAGGGCGAATTTATGAACAGAGAAGAATTATTAGCATTAAGAGAGCAAGTTGTTGGTAGTGTAAAATCTCTAGCGATAGGAGCAAACGTTCCAGCTGAGGACAAGCTGCCTATAATACTAGAGCTAGCTCGCGGAGATGACTCGGGGTTATTAAAAGAGGCGTTCAAAGTTGCAGGAGAAATTACAGAAGAGTCTGCTAAGTTGAACGCTATGCTTGATGTGATAGCAGCTATCGATAGTAACTTAGCCAGCGGTGAAGAGGCTGATGTGAATTCTGAAGAACAATCTCCTAACATGGCTGTGTAGGCGTTGACTTTTTAGGCCTAATTGTGCTACAATTTACGAGTAATTTCTATTACGCGTAATATCAACTGTTCTCCTTGGTGAATGAGCAGGTCTGGTTATGAGCGGATGTTTACGTTTAACGTTCTCCCAGAATCCAGAAACCGCACGTCATCAGGAGTATTTAAGTGGGAGTGAGGAAAAGTGAAAACACTTCTCGGTACCAAACTTGGTATGACCCAGCTCTTGGCTGAAGACGGCAAAGCCATTCCGGTAACGCTGATCCAAGCCGGCCCTGTCACCGTTACTCAGGTGAAGACTGTCGAAACCGACGGTTACAATGCGGTACAGGTAGCTTTTGGAGAGGGTAAGAACCTGAGCAAGGCCGTGGCTGGACATGTTAAGCCAGCCCAAGTGACCCCGAAACATATTCGGGAATTCCGTGTCGACCAGATTCCAGAGGATCTGAAAGTTGGCAGTGAAATTAATGTTTCCGCGTTTGAAGTCGGCGATTTTGTCGATGCAACCGGAACCAGCAAAGGTAAAGGTTTCGCTGGAACCATTAAACGCCACAACTTTAAGCGTCATCGTAAGACGCACGGTGGTAAAGGTAATACTCGTAAGCCAGGTTCAATTGGCTCGATGTATCCACAAAAAGTCTTCAAGGGTAAGACGATGGCTGGCCATATGGGTCACGAGCGTGTTACTGTTAAGAACTTGGAAGTGGCATATGTTGATCCAGAGACCAATCTAATCGGGGTTAAGGGCGCTGTTCCTGGACCACGAAAGGGGCTGATTATTTTAGGAGGTAACAAGTAATGGCAGATTCAACCAAACTTCCTAAAGACATTTTTGCTGTGGAAGTGCCAAATCACGAATTGTTGAAATTGGCATATGACAGCTACTTGGCAAACGCACGCCTAGCTAGCGCTACAACCAAGCAGCGCGGTGAAGTTTCTGGTGGTGGTAAAAAACCATGGAAGCAAAAGGGAACTGGTCGAGCACGTTTCGGTTCAACTCGTAACCCGATCTGGCGCGGCGGTGGTGTAGTATTTGGCCCACGCGGCAATGAAAACTACACTAAAAAATTGTCAAAGACTGCTAAGAAAGTGGCAGTTCGCCAAGCTTTGACTGTAGCTAACGAAGCTAAGAAAATTGTCGTTAAAGACGTTAAGACTACTGGCAAGACCAAGGAAGTCGCAACATTCCTAGCTGACAACAAGTTCGAGCGCCGTATTCTAATCGTTGTAGATGAGAAGACGCCAGAACTTATGCGTGCTACGAACAATATTCAGAACGTTTTGGTGGTTCGCGCTAATTATCTAAGCGTTTATCACATTCTGAATGCGGATACAATCGTTATAACACCGAAAGCTCTACCTGTAATTACTGCATGGTTGGGCAAGGAGGAAGCGTAATATGAAACAGACGATTATTATCCCACGTGTTAGTGAAAAGGCTTACGCACAGAGCGCCAACGGTGTATATGTGCTACGCGTTCCACTTAACTTGAATAAGAACGAAATTAAATCAGCTGTAGAAGCGCAATTTGGCGTTACTGTAGTTAAGGTTAAAACCTTAGTACAAGACGGCAAGGCTGTACGCTTCTCACGAGGCAAGAATCGTTATCCTGGCACAACAACGCGCAAGGATTGGAAGAAGGCTTACGTGACGCTGAAAGAAGGCGATAAGCTCGATGTGTTTGACGCAGTAGAGCAGCAGATGGAGGAGACCAAGTAATGCCAGTGAAAGCTTACAATCCAACCACTCCTGCTCGTCGCGGCATGACGAGTCAGGATTTGTCAGACATTACAACAAGAAAACCTCTTAAAAGTCTGATTAAAGCTAAAAAGCAAAATGCCGGTCGCAACAACCAAGGTCGAATTACTGTTCGTCATCGCGGAGGCGGCGTTCGTCGTCACTACCGCTTGGTGAACCACAATTTGCCAGCAGGCTTGACCTTGACGATTGAAGAAATCGAATACGATCCAAACCGCTCAGCTCGTATTGCTCGAGTTAAGGATCAGTACAATTTGTACCACTACATCTTGGCTGACACCTCAATGGTTAAGGGTAAAACTATCCGAACTGGTGAAGAAGCTCCAATTGAGGCTTCAAACCGCTTGCCATTGTCAGTTATTCCTGTTGGTACGATGATTTACGCTATTGAGTTGACCGCTGGTAAGGGCGCGCAAATGGTACGCGCTGCTGGTGCCAAAGCTCAGTTGATGGCGAAAGAAGGCAACTACGCAACTATCAAATTGCCATCTGGCGAAGTTCGCAAAGTTCGTTTGGAAGCTACCGCTGCTATCGGTGTAGTCGGTAACGTCCAGCACCAAAATGTTAAGATCGGTTCAGCTGGTCGCAAACGTCGCAAGGGTATTCGCCCAACCGTTCGTGGTGTCGTTATGAACGCCGCAGATCACCCACATGGTGGTGGTGACGGTGGTCGCCACGGTACTGGTAAAGCACCACGTACTCCTTGGGGTCAATTGACATTAGGTTATCGAACTCGTCGCCGTAAAGGCTCGAATAAATTAATCGTACGCACGCGTCACGACGCGAAGAGGAAGAGGTAAATCACGATGAGTCGTTCATTAAAGAAAGGTCCATTCGTCGATGTAAAGCTAGCAAAGAAGATTGCTGCTCTTAGCCTTGACGATCGAACCGTTATCAAAACGTGGGCGCGCGCTTCGACTATTACACCAGAGATGGTTGGTCGAACGATTGCTGTTCACAACGGTAGAGTGCACGTACCAGTGCTGATTACCGAAAACATGGTTGGTCACAAACTCGGTGAGTTTAGTCCAACTCGTAAATTCCGTAAACACGGTGGAAAGGATAAGAAGTAATCATGGCTGATACAACTTATACTGTCCGTGCTTACGCTAAAGGTGTTGACCAGGCGCCACGTAAGGTAAGTCTAGTCGCAGCCTTGGTGCGAGGTCGTACTGTAGCTGATGCGCTAGTTATCTTAGAGCACGTTCCAAAGCGCGCTGCTAGCCCAGTTAAAAAGGCTATCGAAAGTGCTAAGGCAAACGCCATCAACAACCATGGCTTGGACGCTAAAAGTTTGGTAATTACTACTTTGAGCGTTACTACTGGTACACGTTTGCGTCGCTTTAAGCCTGCATCACGTGGCCGCGCTTTGCCATTCCAGAAAAAGACTTCAAATATTTTGGTTGAAGTAACTGGTACAGAAAAGCCAAAGAAAGCGCCTGCAAAAAAGGCCGAAGCTAAGGCAGAAGCAAAAACTGCTAAGCCTGCAGCTAAAAAAGCCGCTAAACCGGCAGCAAAAAAGGAGGAGAAGTAAATGGGTCAAAAAGTGAATCCAATCAACTTCCGCCTACAGGTCAATAAGAACTGGAGCTCTCGTTGGTTTACGGCCAATAAAAAAGAGTTTGCAGAGGCGATTCGTCAGGATCACGAAATCCGCGAGTTGATTGAAAAGAAATTTGCCTCACGCCCAACTATCAATCGCATTGAGATTGAGCGTAGCGCTAACTTGATCACGATTACAATTCACACGGCAAAAGCTGGTGTTGTTATCGGTCGTGGCGGTGCTGGCGTGAACGAATTGAAGAAGCAAGTTGAGAAGATTGCTGGTCAGCCAGTTCGTATCAACATCGAAGAAGTTCGCCGTCCAGAATTGGCAGCCAAATTGGTAGCTGAGAATATCGCTCGCCAATTGGAGCGCCGAATCAATTTCCGCCGTGCAACTAAAATGACCGCACAAAACACCATGAATGCTGGCGCTAAAGGTATTCGTATTGAGGTGGCTGGTCGTTTGAATGGTGCTGAAATGGCGCGTCGCGAAAAGGTAATTGAAGGTTCAGTGCCTCTACACACCTTACGCGCTGATATTGACTTCCACTGTGCTCGCGCTCAGACACCAGCTGGTATCATTGGCGTGAAAGTGTGGATTTATAAGGGAGAAAGGAGTCGCTAAATGCTGTTACCAAAGAAAACTAAGCACCGCAAAGTGCGTATTGGAAAAAACCGCGGTAATGCAACCCGTGGTAATTACATCGCGTTCGGCGACTTTGCATTGCAATCACAATCAAACGAGCGCATCAACTCCCGCCAAATCGAGTCTGCTCGTCAGGCGATGACTCGTTACATCAAGCGTGGTGGTAAGATTTGGATTCGAATCTTCCCTCACACTCCAGTTACCCGAAAGCCACTTGGCTTGAAGATGGGTCAGGGTAAGGGTAATCCAGAGTTCTTCGTTGCTAAGGTAAAGGCTGGTACTGTTCTATTTGAGATGCAGGGTGTTTCAGAGGAAGTTGCTCGCGAAGCAATGCGTCTGGCTAGCCACAAATTGCCAGTCAAATGTAAGTTCATCAAGCGGGAGGACGCATAAATGGCTGAGACGAAGAAATCTGTTAAAGCAGCAGTTGTTAAGACGATTGACGATTTGAAGAAGGAATTGGCTGAAAAGCGAAACGACCTACTTCAGGCAAAACGTTCTCACGCTGCTGGCGAATTAGTTAATCCAAAAGCGTTGCGTTCACTCCGAAAGGAAATTGCACGCCTGCTGACACAAATTAATAATACAAAGGAGAGCAAGTAATGGCCCGACGAACATTGATTGGCGTCGTAACGAGTGCCAAGCGCGACAAGACCATCACTGTGACGGTCACTAGCCGCGAAACGCATCCGCTATACGGCAAGCAGTACACCGTGACTCGCAAATACACTGCTCACGATGAAACCAACGAAGCAGGTGAGGGCGACAAGGTGCAGATCGAAGAGACTCGCCCAATTTCCAAGACTAAGAGTTTCACTCTAGTTAAGGTGATTGAAAAGTCTCGCGGTTCTATCAAACTAAAGGACGAAGTTTCTGGCGAAACTAAGGAAGAGGCTAAGGAGGATGACAAATGATCCAACAAGAATCTCGCCTTAAGGTAGCCGACAACTCAGGCGCTAGGGAAGTTTTGTGTATCCGCGTTCTTGGCGGTACACGACGCCGTTACGCTCGCGTTGGCGACGTAATCGTCTGCTCGGTAAAAGACGCTAGCCCAACCGGTAACGTTAAGAAAAAATCTGTTGTTAAGGCTGTAGTTGTTCGTACTCGCGATCAAATCCATCGCAAAGACGGTTCAACAATCTGTTTTGACGACAACGCCGTAGTGATTATCAACGATGACAAGCAGCCAAAAGCTACTCGTGTCTTCGGTCCAGTTCCACGCGAACTTCGCGACATGGGCTATATGAAGATCGTCAGCTTAGCTCCGGAGGTACTCTAATGGCTCGAATTCATAAAGACGATACCGTAAAAATTATTGCTGGTAAAAATAAAGGCACAACTGGTAAAGTTCTAAAAGTTAACACAAAAGACCAAACTGTTTTGGTTGAAGGTGTCGGCGTTGGACATCGCCACGTTAAGCCAAGCCAGTACAATCCAAAAGGTGGCAAAAAAGATATTCACGTACCAATGGATATTAGCAAAGTCGCTTTGGTTGTTGATGAGAAATCAGGCAAAACCAGCCGGGTTGGTTTAGTAAAGAATGCTGACGGCGGCAAAACTCGTGTTGCTCGCCAGGTAAAAAATAAGGAGATTAAATAATGGCAGAAAAGAAAACTGTCGTGCCAGCTCCTCGCTTGAAAGCCTTGTATCAAGGAACTTACCTTAAGGAACTACAAGCCGAATTGAATCTAAAGAACGTGCATGAAGTGCCAGCTTTGGAAAAGATCGTCGTGAGTGTTGGTACCGGCAAAAAGAAAGATGACAAGCGTCATTTCGAAATTGTCAAAAACACTGTCGAGAAAATTACCGGTCAAGCATCAGTAGCTCGACAAGCCAAAAAGTCAATCGCGACATTTAGCATTCGTAAAGGTATGGGCGCGCCAATTGGTGTTAGCGTAACTTTGCGCGGCGCTCGTATGTACGAGTTTATGGATCGTTTGATTAACGTTGCTTTGCCTCGCGTTCGTGACTTTCACGGCGTTGGCTTGAAGTTTGATAAAGGTGGCAATTACAATCTAGGCATCACCGAGCAATCGATTTTCCCAGAATTGACATTTGAGGAAACTCAGGTTTTGCACGGTTTGCAGATTACATTTGTTATCAAGAACGGCAACAAGGAAGCTTCTAAGGCGTTGCTAGAAAAATTCGGCATGCCGTTTGAGAAGAAAGGAGGCGTCAAGTAATGGCTAAGAAATCAATGGTCGCTCGTGATAAGAAGCGTATGAAGATGATTGCCAAGTTTGCAGCCAAGCGTGCTGAGTTGAAAGAACTTGGCGACCTCGATGGTTTGCAGAAATTGCCTCGCAATTCTAGTCCAACCAGGCACAAGAACCGTGATAGCATCTCTGGTCGCCCACGCGGCTACATGCGTCAATTCGGCTTGAGCCGTATCAATTTCCGCGAAAAAGCAGCCAAGGGTGAAATCCCAGGCATAACAAAGAGTAGTTGGTAAGAAGGAAAGGAGATTAGAATATGTCTATGCAAACTACAGACCCAATCGCCGACCTTCTGACTCGCATCCGCAATGCGAAATTGGTTGGCAAAACGGAAGTTCGCGTTCCGTCCAGCAAGATGAAGAAAGTCATCGCTGAACAATTAGTTAAAAACGGCTACTTGGCAGATGTCAAGCTGGAAGACGCTAAGCCTCGTGGTGTGTTGGTAGTTACTATCAATGAAAAAGGAACTAACAGCACCATCAACGAAATTACCCGTATCTCAAAACCTGGTCGTCGCGTTTACGTCGGCGCTAGCGAGATTCCAAAGGTGAAGAGCGGCCGCGGTTTGGTACTCATTTCAACATCAAAAGGTGTCATGACTGGCGCTGAAGCAGCTAAGGCTAAACTTGGTGGCGAGTTGTTGTTGAAGGTTTACTAAGCCTCACGCAAATCAAATAAACGTCCTCATTACAGGGCGTTTATTTTTTATATCTATCTATGCAGAGATAGTATAATTTAACTAAGGGGTGATTTTATGATAGTTAAAGAATATGGAAAATCTAATAAAGATATTATTATGTTATTACATGGTGGTGGATTATCATGGTGGAATTATGAAGAAGTGTCAGAAATATTAAAAAGTGATTATCATGTAATATTACCAATATTAGATGGTCATTCAGGAAGTGATAGAGATTTTACTTCTATTGAAAGTAATGCAAATGAAATAATTGAATATATTGATAATAATTATAACGGAAATGTTAAACTTATAGGAGGACTTTCATTAGGAGCACAAATTTTATTAGATATATTGTCAAAAAGAGACAATATATGTGAATATACAATAATTGAAAGTGCTTTGGTGTGTCCAATGAAAATGACAAATAAACTTATAGAATCATCAATTAATGTGTCTTATGGACTTATAAATAAAAAGTGGTTTTCTAGACTTCAATTTAAAAGTTTAAAAATAAAAGAAGAATTATTTGATAAGTATTATATTGATAGTTCTAATATAACAGAAAATAATATGATTTCATTTTTAAAAGCTAATTCCAATTATCATCTTAAGAATATAAAAACTAACAAATCAAAATCAATAGTGATAGTAGGAAGTAAAGAAAGACCAATTATGATTAAATCTGCAAAAATAATACACGATGAATTAATTAATAGTGAATTAGAAATATTAAGTGGTTATTATCATGGAGACTTAAGTATTAATCATCCAAATGAATATGCAGAAAAAGTTAAGAAATTGATAAAATAACTGTTCGGAAAATTTTAGTAAACACAAGCAGTTTGAAGAGTAAATATGATGAGATCTGAAAGGTTCTTATTTTTATGTCTTTAAATCATATTCACTCTAAAAAGTTTGTAGTGTTAAGAATGGTAGTAGTATAATTATCTCTATTGCAAATGGCTTTTTACGCCCAGAGGATCAATATATAATTCCAGGAACAGAATTTAATGATGTTAAATTTTAAAAGGATGTACTAAATGATTGAACAAAAAACATTCGGCCAGAAAGTAATAGAATTTAATAAAAAATTATCTAAAATATCAATGGAATTACCGGATGATTTTAAAATTATAAATCCGTTTAATGGAAGTCAAAAAGAAATAGTAAATGAAATTTCAACAACGTTCTACAAAAGGTTTTACAATGATTGTAATAAACGTCGTATAATATTAGGAAGTTCACCAGCACGTCGAGGAACAGCTGTTACAGGGGTGCCATTTGAGGATGCGGAACATCTTCAAAAAGAAACTGGTATTTTGATTGATAAGTTTTATATTAATAAATCATCTTCAGGTTTTTTATATGATGTAATTGAAAAATATGGTGGATGCAAAAAGTTTTATTCGGATTTTTATATGAATTTTGTCTGTCCTGTTGGTATAGTTAGAGCCAATTCAAAGGGGAATGAGGTTAACTGTAATTATTATGATAGTAAAAAATTACAAGAAACATTGTATTCTTTGATTGTTAGTTCAATACGGGCACAGATTGATTTTGGAATCGATACTTCTGTGTGTTATTGCATAGGAAGTGGAGATAATTATACATTTTTATCTAAAATAAACAAAAAATATAATTTTTTTGATGAAATCATACCTTTGGAGCATCCGAGATTTATAATGCAGTATAATTCTAAACATAAATATGAATATTTTGAAAAGTATTTGACAGCTTTAAAGCAAAATCATGGCAAAGAAAAGGAGATAGCATATAGTTAATAAAAAATTTTAATGAAACATTAATACATGACGAGTTGTTCAAAAAGATTGATTATATTATTTTGTTGTTGAAGGTTTACTAAGCCTCACGCAAATCAAATAAACGTCCTCATTGCAGGGTGTTTATTTTTTATGATAAACTTTTATCATATGGGAGCTGGAGCGCTAAAAGACATAAAGTCAGCATATCGAGTAGCGGTAAAGGGATTAGTACGCGATGAATTAGGTAGGCTACTGTTTGTTCAAGAGAGAAGTGATTCATGGGACCTTCCTGGCGGTGGGCTGGAACATGGTGAGGATATTACAGAAGCGTTGAAACGAGAGTTTCTGGAAGAACTAGAGACAGATATCGAAGTCGCTGCAGAAAATCCCTTGATCATCCCAACTTGGAATACGAAGTTCGACGACCCCGTTTTGGTTATTGCCTACAAAGTTACTCTATTAACGACACCTCGTAAAACAGATGAAGTTTCAAACTTTAACTATTTTGATGTTCATGAGATAAAACAAGAGAGGTTGGATTCTACTCTAATAGGCAATCTTTCAAAGATATATCAAATTGACCGATAGTACTCTCGAGAGAAATATTTCTATGCTTTCCATACGGCAGACAGCATCGAAGACACTCTCATGTTGCTCTGTGCTATAAAAGAAAACGTAGGACACTTTCTGGCGCCTGGGGATATAAAGTATAATAGATTAGGCTGGCTAGCCCAGGCAATAAATTTAGGAGATATCATGGATACTATAAGAAAAACTATTAAAGCACGCACCTGGAAGGATGGTAAAGAAATTCACTCAGAAGATCAGACTCTTCCGGTAAATCAGGTATATGCTTGGCTTTTTACTCACGATAATAAAATAGCCATCGTATCTAAAGATGGTCGAAAGTGGCAGCTGCCCGGCGGAAAGCCAAATAAGCACGAGACTTACTTGCAAACCATCGTACGTGAAGTGGCAGAAGAGACGGGAATTAATACAGATAGCGTGTCTAGTCAGTATAAGTTCTTTGGCTATTACGATATCTTGGAAACAGATAGCTTAAAAAATGATGACGAGTACTTACAACTTCGGGTTAGTCTGAAACTTAATAAGAATGCCGATGAGTATATCTTACATCAACAGAACGAGGACGAAGAACAAATGCAGGAAGAGCAGATACGGTATGCTAAATTTGTGACAGTTGACGAACTCACACAACACATTCCATGGGCAAGTGAGAGCGCGGAGTTGCAGGCAGCTATACAGAGCCAAATAAATCTCTCTGTATCACGTTAGCGCATTTTTCGACCGCAACTTCATGCCCGAGTAAATATCCATTACGCTTTAACTTCGGTAGCTCGCGCACTTCGTGAAACATCATATTAAGTTCGGGCACGAAAAATAATTCCCGAAACGGCATTCCTTTAAGTCGAGATTCCTCACGTGGCTCGGTTAAGATAATGCCGGAATTTTCTCCAAAAATCACTTTCTCACGACCATTGGGAAAATTTATCACAAAACACGTTGTGTATTGCGCTCGCCTGTTTGTTTTACCTTCAAGCTTCTTCAGGCAATAATCTACAATCTCTTGGTCACTCATCTCATGACCATTCCAGCGTCTTGTAAATACGCCAGGCTCGCCATTTAGGGCTTCAATCTCCATACCAGAATCATCGGCGATAATTATCAGATTTTTATCATTTTCATGTAAATGATTCCTTGTGTGTTGCGCCTTCAATAGGGCGTTTTGTTCAAATGTCGCGCCCGTTTCTATGCAATCGGGGATTTGATAATCCAAATCTGCCAACGAAATAATTGACGTTTGCGGAGCGAATTTATGAAACGCGGCGATAAATTCTGCGTATTTGCCTGGGTTTCTGGTGGCGAAAAGTATAGTTGCTGTCATTGAGTATGATTATATCAAATATCATAAATATCGAAAAATTGCTAATTTAACGGTATTATAATATCATCGAACCAAGCAATGATAATTTCATCCATATACAAAACAGCCGATAACGACGGGCTAATCGCTCATATTTATGAACATTTATTAGCTCAGTACGTTTTGAAGCGTCTTCAAGATAATGAGTTCTTTGTTTTGAGTGATATTATACTGTCTGCAAAAACATATGGCGACACTTGTTTTATGGATGCTGAATTATATAGCTCAGAAGCAAAAAAGACGTATGACGAGGCATTGCGAGGGTTTGATAAATTAGTCATTCCAGAAGATGATATCTTGAGAGCCGCTGGCGAGTGTGGAATAGAAATGAATCGAAATATAGTAGAAGTCGACCGAAGTGAACTGAGTAAAAAGCTGCGCGAAGTTCAGATTTCTCCGTGGCGTAAGCAAATTGATATGGCATATCGTAAAGCTCACGATGAGAGCTCTGTTAATACGCTTTTTCGTACTTCGTATATAAAATACAGTAAAGAGTCTGACGATCTTTTTCGTGAATGCGTTCTGGAGTATTCAATTGATGAAAGTCACATACAGACGCCTGTTGATCAAGCTTTGGCGGCAATTGTTATGCAGATTGTGGATCTCAATTTTTTGACGGTCGTGCGAGAAAAATATACCGTATATGATCGTGGCGATCAGTGGTCGGAGGCGTCAATTTCGGTTGGATACAGAATGTTTCTTGGACTATCGAAGAAAGATGACAAAATAATTAATCAATTGGGTTGTGATTTCTTAGAGTATATAAAAATTTTATCGTCGTCTGTCTTTTGTGATAATTTACAAAAAGCTCTTGTTCGATGCTCGGACAATCATAAACAGGTTATATTAAACAGGAGCACACTAAATGCAATCCTTGGAGGGTGTGTTATTGGCGGCAAAGGTTGGCTGGGAATGGCGGATAGTGCTCGAATAAGGCAAATGATCAATTCAATCGAGTTGGATGTGTATGAGGTTAATTCGTAACTTGAAAGCCTTGCTTTTTACCTCTAATCTGTGTTAAAATAATGAAGTTAATATCAAATCACACGAAAGGTGAGTAATGAGTCTGAGTCGAATCGGAAAACTGCCGGTGATTATTCCGGCCGGTGTGACAATCACGGTTGACTCTGGTGATGTGGTCGTTAAAGGACCAAAGGGTGAATTGAAGCAATTCATCACACCAGCAGTTGAGGTGAAAGTCGAAGACGGACAAGTCACGGTACATCCTAAGGACGAGTCCAAAGTAGCCCGTAGTCAGCATGGTCTGATGCGCGCGCTAATCAACAACATGGTAATCGGTGTAACCAAAGGTTATGAAAAGCGCCTAGAGGTTAACGGTGTCGGTTTCCGCGTTAGTTCAAGCAACAACGAGCTAGAAATGGCACTTGGATTTTCACATCCAGTCAAATACAAAGCCCCAGAAGGCGTAACTGTTACCAACGAAAAAATGATTATCGTTGTTAGCGGTATCAATAAACAACAAGTCGGCCAAGTTGCAGCGGAAATCCGCGCCTTGAAGAAGCCTGAACCATACAAGGGCAAGGGTATCAAGTACGTCGACGAGCAGATTTTGCGTAAAGCAGGAAAGACAGGTAAGTAATCATGGCTGAAAATAAGAAGCTACTCAACCGCGCTCTTCGCAAAAACCGCGTTCGCGCTAAGGTTTCAGGCACGGCAAAGCGCCCACGCTTGACAGTTACTATTAGCAATTTGCACGTTAGTGCGCAATTGATTGATGATGTAGCCGGCAAGACATTGGCTGCAGCAACTACGGTTGGCGCAAAAGCGACTGGCACGATGACTGAAAAAAGTGCTGCTATCGGTACTGAAATTGCTAAAAAAGCAAAGAAAATTAAGATTAGCGCAGTAGTGTTTGACCGAAATGGTCGTCAATACGCTGGCCGCCTAAAGGCTTTGGCTGATGCTGCGCGCCAAGAAGGATTGGAGTTTTAGTATGGCAGAGCAAGCTGCAAATACTACCCCACGTGCAGAAGGTCGTCGACCTCGAAATCCACGTGGTGGTCGCCGCGATGACCGGCGAAATGTGCGCGATGACGCACCAAAAGAGTTTGAAGAATTGGTAATCAACATTGACCGCGTTTCTCGCGTGGTTAAAGGTGGTCGCCGCTTCCGATTTAAGGCTTTGGTAGTTGTTGGTAACCGCAAAGATAAAGTTGGTGTCGGCGTTGCTAAGGGTGCGGACGTTCAAGCCGCAGTCGCTAAGGCTACGTCAGTCGCTAAAAAGCACCTAATTACATTGCCATTAAACGGCGAAACAATTCCGCACGACAGCGAAGTTAAATTCTCTGGCGCACGCGTATTGATCAAGCCAGCTGCTCCTGGTACCGGTATTATCGCTGGTGGTGTAGTTCGCCAAATTATCGGCGTAACGGGTGTCCGTAACCTATTGACCAAATCTCTTGGCTCAACCAACAAGGTTAACATTGCTTACGCGACTATTGAAGCTCTAAAGTCATTAGTTCCACGCGATCAATGGCTAAGCGCTCAGCCTGTAAAAAAAGTTGCTAAAAAGGAGGCTAAATAATGAAGTACAATGATCTCCAAGTTTCAGCAAACAGGAATAAAAAGCGCGTTGGTCGCGGTATTGCTGCTGGTCAAGGTAAAACTGCTGGTCGCGGTACTAAAGGTCAGAACGCCCGAACAGGTAAGAAGCTTCGCGTAATGTTCCAGGGTGGTCAGCGTCCACTAGCTCAAGCTGTGCCAAAGGCTCGCGGGTTCAAGAGCTTGCGAACTCCAGCTCAAGTTGTGTACATGGATCACTTGAACGCATTTGACGGCAAGACCGTTGACAATGCTTTGTTGTTCACTGAAGGCTATATCGCAACTCCTTTCCACACGGTTAAGGTGATTGCTCGCGGTGAATTGAAGGCTAAGGTTGACTTGAAAGTACAAGCCGCCTCAGCGTCAGTTGTTGCTGCTATCGAAAAAGCTGGTGGCTCATTCGAGAAAGTAGCTACACCTCTACGCCAAAGCGCGAAAGAAGCTGAAGAGAAATAATTTTTCTCGGTGATAATAAATCCCCTTCCATTTCGAAGGGGATTTTCTTTTGCCCTGATTTTTGGACTATTTTTCGCTACATTCTTGTGGCACGACTAGATAAATAGTCACATTCCTGTCGGCGGTGTCATCGCTACTGTCGTGGCTGGCGATTTTTGGCTCAGAGATAATAATCTTACTCTCAGGAAAACCTTGCGAGACTAGTCCTTGCTTGACTTTATCGGCGCGCTCTATGGCTAATTTTGTGCCAGCACTTGTCTTCGAACTTTCATACGTCTGACCGATCAGCTCAATTGAAAATTCCTTTTGACTATTTGATTTATATAGCGACCCCAGTTTAGCTAGTTCGTCAACGGCAATTTCTTCGTATGTATATTGCGTCGAATCCGCATTGAAGAAAACATTTTTAAAATTATATTTACCGTCGCTAAGCGTAAAAGAGCCGTCTTTCATATAGCCATAGCCGGCTTTTCGAAAATCAGCAGACGTCAAACATTTTGAATTTGATTTAGCTAAATTCTGCTTTTTGCCTTCGCTTTTCTTCTCGTCTTTAGGCTTGATTGCTTCTTTGTGCGAAATATTCGTGTCTTTTGAAGGAGTGGTTTTATTTGACATAAGGACGATTGCCACCACTATTCCGATTGTCGCCAGTACTCCCACGACTACCAGTGTAACCCATAGCCATAATTTACTTTTCTTTGGTGGATAATTTTGGGGAAATTCTGGGTTTGGTGGTGGCGTAATTGGTGGAGTTGATGGGATTTCAGGTTGCTGTTGCATATAATACCTCATTTATATTATGTTATTGACTCAATTATAACGCACACGCTTTTATGTTTTTAGTATGGAAATATCCGCTAAGGTAATGTATAATTAACAGAGTTAAGAATTGTTAGTGACTATGAGGGGCTAAAACATGAATTGGAGAATAATTTTCCGCTCGCTGAAAAATAAAGATATGCAAAAACGACTATTTATTGTCGTGGGAATAATCGTTGTTTATCGATTATTGGCGCACATTCCAGTACCATTGGCAGAACCAACGCAACTGCGTAACGCGATTTCGTCGGTGCTTGGGCAATCTGACCTCGGTGGTATCTTGAACTTGCTATCTGGTGGCGCGTTATCGAGCTTCTCTTTGGTGTTGGTTGGGCTTAGCCCATTTATTACCGCCAGTATTATCATTCAACTTCTGACTAAAGCCCTTCCAAAGCTTGAGGAGTTACATAAAGATGGTGAATCTGGACGTCGAAAAATTCAGCAATGGACACGCGTTATTACTGTGCCGCTTGCTATTGTCCAGTCAATCGCTTTCATCTTCATCTTAAGACAAACAGTTCTTCAAGGCGGCAGTACGACATTAGCCGACCCTACGATGATGGAATGGATCGTTTCAATCACTTCAATGACAGCAGGTTCTGTCCTTCTAATGTGGCTCGGCGAGTTGATCACTGAGCAGGGAATCGGCAACGGTATTTCTATCGTAATCTTTGCTGGTATCATCAGCCAATTGCCACAAATGCTCGCGTCATTAATCTCATCATTGTTCAACACCTCATCTGGCAGCTTAAACGTCTTCAATTGGTTCACTCTCCCTGTAAACCCAGTTATGTTCTGGACAATATTAATCATGTCAATCGCCGGACTTATCGTCCTTTACTTCCTAGTTAAAATCAACGAAGCTCAGCGAGTTATCACGATTAACTATGCAAAGCGCGTTCATGGAAACAGTAATTACGGCGATGTAAAGAGCATTTTGCCGGTTAAGTTGATTGCTGCGGGAGTTATTCCGGTCATCTTCGCGGTTGCATTCCTGAGCTTGCCGCAATTCGTTGGTCAAGTTATGAAAGCGTCTGGTAACGCCAACCTTCTGCCGACCGCCAACAAATTGATCACTTGGTTCCAAGCTCCAAACGCGGGCTCATTCACGGGAAGCACGGCTGAAGCATTTATCTACCCAACCCTATACTTCATCTTGGTTATCGCCTTTACGTATTTCTACACTGGAATCGTCTTTAACGCTAACGAAATTGCCGAAAATCTGCAGAAGCAAGGCGGATTTATTGAAGGTGTGCGTCCGGGCGCTCAGACTGAAAAGTATCTTATGAGAACTGTCAATCGCTTGATTTTGTTCGGCTCAATTGTCCTAGGAATCGTGGCTATTCTGCCATTCGTCGCAGAATATCTCACGTACAATTTGACAGGCTTGCAAGGTTTGCGTTTGTCAATCGGTGGTACTGGAATCTTGATTATCGTATCAGTTGCCCTTGAAACCCTGCGACAAGTCAACTCTCGTGCGCTGATGGTTACATATGATGACTTTGATCCAGACGAGCTGCTTGATAGTGACAAAAAGAAGAGCAAAAAGCGTCGTTTGTTTAAGAAAAAATAATTGACATTAAAAATCCCCGCCGAAAAGCGGGGAATTCTTTTTTTGTGAATGGATTATCGTATTTTGTAATCGTAAGATAAATTGTCGCCAACTTTTTTCTCATTTTGGCAGACTGGTGCAATTTCATTACTAATGTTATTTTCATCAACCATCTTGCAGCTCGGAATTTCAAATAGGTTAAATTGGTTGGTTGGGGAAATCGCTTTCCATCCGCTGTCTTTCTTAACTGCAAACATTCGCGCCACAGAATTACCGCAACCATAACCCAATAACAATTGTTTCTCGTCCTGGGAATGGGCAATTACCGTAGTTACGCCGTTGTTGTCCTTGCAGCCTGATTTTTTAGTTTCTGCCTTCAGGAAATAGCGAACCTCTTGCGTAACTGAATCGTTGCGAATAACTAATTTATCTCCTTCAATTCGGAAGCCTAGAGAGCCCAAGTTCACGGATCCACCGTCAACATTTTCGACTGTTTGAAACGTCTTGTCGGAAGTTCGGTTGGCGTGTAGTAAAATTACGCCAATAACTATCACTATCAAAGCCGTCGCCAGGCCGATTAGCACTGCGGTCATTATTTCATTCTTCGATTTTGTAACCTTAAAGTTTGCTGGTTTTTTCGTACTTGCCATAAAAATCCTTATGTTAAATTTGATAGCTCAATTATAGCACTTAAATTTACGGCGAAAACCCTTGTCAAACTGTGTTTAGTACTGTATAATTGACAACTGTAACTTATGGCGAGTCAAAAGGAAGTCATCAAAATGGTAGGAAAGGTAGTGGAAGCACTGCCTAATACTCAATTTAAGGTGGAACTGGAGAATGGTCATAGTATCATCGCGCACATTTCAGGACGAATGCGCAAGCATTATATACGTCTGGTGCCTGGTGATAAGGTTGAGGTTGAGATGACCCCTTACGATCTTACAAAGGGACGAATCAGCTTCCGCCTACGTGACGATCGACCTCAAGGTCGGTAGTTAAATATTAACGGTAATCTCGGGTTTACTCGGGAAGGGAGATTTAAGCACTTTATGAAAGTTCGTGCAGGTGTGAAAAAAATCAGTCCCGATGATAAGTTCGTTCGCCGCAAAGGCCGACTATATATCATCAACAAGAAAAAACCTAAGAATAAGCAAAGGCAGGGTTAAGCATGGCTCGAATTGCTGGGGTAGTTATCCCAACAGAGAAGCAGGTGCAAATTGCGCTCACCTATATTTACGGTATTGGGCCAAAGCACGCTTCGAGCATCCTTGCGGCGGCTAAAATTGAGCCGACCACTCGGGTGAAAGATCTCACCGAGGCTGAAGAAAACAAGATTCGCGAAATTATTGATAGCGAATACACCGTTGAAGGTGATCTCCAGCGCTTGGTGGCAAATAATATTAAGCGCTTGAAGGATATCAACGCCTATCGCGGTCTTCGCCACAAAGCAGGACTGCCAACACGCGGACAGCGGACTCGTACGAATGCACGAACTCGCAAGGGTCGCGCCATCGCCGTGGGCGGTACACAACCAAAAGCAGCAAGTAAGACCTAAAGAAAGGACTAAGAAATGGCAGACGCAAAATCTACCAAGAAGAAGCAGCGCCGATCAGTCCCAGCTGGTCAGCTGCACATTCAGGCAACATTCAACAATACTATCGTTACTTTTTCCGACAAGAAGGGTAACGTACTAACCGCTTCATCAGCTGGTGCATGTGGTTTCCGTGGAAGTAAAAAAGGTACAGCCTATGCTTCACAGGTTGCTGCTGAAAAAGCTGCTGAAGCTGCGAAAACTCAATACGGCTTGAAATCTGTTGACGTTTTCGTGAAAGGTGTCGGTTTGGGTCGTGATGCCGCTATTCGTGCGGTCAGCGCCTTCGACATCTCAGTAGAAAGCATTAAGGACGTAACTGGCGTGCCTCACGGTGGTGTTCGTCCACGAAAGGCACGGAGGGCATAATTATGGCACGAGATAATTCACCAATTGTCAAGCAAAGCCGTCGCGAAGGTTATGCGCTTCATCCAAAAGCACATAAAATTTTGGCGAAAAAATCTGGCATTCCAGGTCAGCACGCACATGGTCGTCAGAATAAGCCAAGCCTATACGCTACACAGCTTCGTGAAAAGCAGAAGGTTCGTCGCTTGTATGGCCTAGTTGAGAAGCAGTTTGCTCGCTTGATGAACGAAGCAACACGCGCTCAAGAAGGTTTGGCGGGCGAAAACTTGTTGAAGCTATTAGAGCGCCGTTTGGATAACGTTGTTTATCGTTCTGGATTTGCCGTATCACGTCGCGCAGCTCGTCAACTAGTTAGCCACGGACACTTTGAATTGAATGGCCGACGCGTCGATATTCCATCGATTCGCGTTAAAGCTGGCGACGTCATCACAGTTCGTCCAAAGAGTACTAAGTCAGAGTACTTTACGCGAATTGACGATGTAATCAACAATTCAGTCCAAGGCCCACTAAGCTGGCTAAAAGCTGATAGCAAGAAGCTGAAGATTGAAGTAACTGGTTTGCCAAAGCGCGAGGAAGCAGAAGCTGACATCAACGAGCAATTAATTGTTGAGTATTACTCACGATAAAAGAAGGGTTAGGGAAGAATTATGGCAAAAGCAATTTACAATCCAGCACTCGCGAGCGTTGATGATATTTCAGAAACCAGTGCTACTTTTCTAATCGAGCCACTTCACCCAGGCTACGGTAATACTCTTGGTAACTCATTGCGACGCGTTCTATTGTCAAGCGTTCGCGGTGGCGCGGTTGTGGCTTTCAGAATTGAAGGCGCAACTCACGAGTTTACTACTGTTGAGGGCATCAAAGAAGATGTTGTCGACATTATGTTGAACTTGAAAAACGTTCACCTACGCGTATTTACCGACGATCCAGTTGAGCTACGCATTGAGAAAACTGGCGCTGGCGAAGTAACTGCCGCCGACATTAAAACTAATGCTGATGTTGAAGTTGTCAACCCAGAGCAAGTAATTGCTACGATCGACAACCCAAACAAGCATTTGGTTATGGACTTGGTAGTTGAGGCAGGTTGCGGTTATCAGACAATTGAAGAGTCAAGCGAAAAGCGTTTGCGCAGCGACATGATTGCTATCGATGCAATGTACTCACCAGTTCTACGCGTTCGCTACAAAGTCGACTCAACTCGTGTTGGCCAGGAGACAAACTTGGATAAATTGGCAATCACTATTGAAACTAACGGCACAATCACACCTCGTGAGGCGTTCGAAGAAGCAGCAGCGATTCTTGTCAATCAATACACAGCTTTGGCTGGCAATACGATGGTAACTGGCGCACCAGCACTTGGTGCAGCTAAGGAAGACGAAGAGTCAGAGCTAGCAATGCCAATCGAAGAGCTAAACTTAAGCGCCCGCACGACGAACGCGCTAATTAACAATGAAATCCGCACTATTCGCGATTTGGTAACTTTGACTGAGCAAGATTTGCGAGAATTGAAAGGTTTCGGTTCAAAGGCACTAGACGAAGTACGTGACAAGATGGCGGAGTTGGAGTTTTAACTATGCATAGACACGGATATCAAGGGCGCAAGTTCGGCCGCGAGCGTGATCAGCGACGAGCCCTACTCAAAGGTCTGGCTACCAGTTTGGTTGAGTACGGAAAAATCGAGACCACCTTGCCAAAGGCTAAGGAACTAAAGCGTCACATTGAAAAAATCATCACCAAGGCTAAAAAGGGCGACCTAGCAAGCCGACGTCAGGTGATTGCAGCATTAAGCACACGCGCCGCTGCTTACAAACTAGTTGATGAAATCGCGCCACAGCTAAGTGGTCGAACCAGCGGACACGTTCGCGTTGAGCGAACACGCTTGCGAGTTGGTGACGGCGCTCAAATGGCAATCATCGAGTTTGTTGACGATATTAAACCAATGCCAAAGGAAGGAAAATAAGATGAAAACTTATTCACAAAAACCATCTGAAGTTTCTCGCCGTTGGGTATTGTTTGACGCTAGCGAATTACCACTTGGACGTTTGGCTACAGAAATTGCCAAGTATTTGACTGGTAAATACAAGCCAACTTACACTCCTCATATTGACGGTGGCGACTACGTAGTTGTTATCAATGCTGCACAGACAGTTGTTACTGGATACAAGGAAACTGATAAGTATTACTATCGCCACAGTGGTTTCCCAGGTGGAATTAAGGAAACGCAATTCAAAGAAATGCGTGAACGCCACCCAGAGCGAATTATTGAAGAAGCTGTTAAAGGTATGTTGCCAAAGAACAAATTGCAAGCAGAGCGCCTAAAGCGCCTACGCATTTTTGCTGGCAGCGACCACGCTCACACAGCACAAACACCAGAGAAAGTTGAGGTAAAGTAATATGGCTGCTGATACTTATTTCTACGGCCTAGGACGACGCAAGAGTGCTTCAGCAAGCGTTCGCATACTTCCTGGCAAAGGAACCATTACAATCAATGGCAAGCCTGCTGCTGAGTACCTAGACGGCAACAAAACCTTACTAGCAGAAGTAACCGACCCACTTGCAATTGTCAGCAAGCAAAAAGAATTCGACGTTACTATCTTAGTTAAGGGTGGTGGCCTAGCTGGTCAAGTTGACGCTATCAAGCTTGGCATCGCAAAGGCTTTGACCGCAGCTCACGCCGACCTGCGTCCAGTCCTGAAGAAGGCTGAGCTATTGAAGCGTGACCCACGCGAGAAAGAGCGCAAGAAGTACGGTCTTCGTTCTGCTCGTAAGCGCGAACAATTCTCTAAGCGTTAGTACAGAAAAGGCTATCACAAAATACTCCGTTTCACATATAGGCGGAGTATTTTTATAGTATACTAAAAATATGCTGGACAAGATTATCCATCGCTGGTTACGGATTCCGTATGCATTGAACGTGCATTATTTTTCTCGTCCAGAAAAACCGAAAGCGACGATTTTACTTATTCATGGATTAGGCACATCCTGGAAAACATGGACGCCGCTGGAGCCGTATTTGCCAAAGGGCACGCGAGTTATAGCAATTGACATGCTGGGATTTGGCAATTCGCCCAAGCCTGATTGGAAATCCTACAATGTTCACGACCAAGCCGCAAGTATCGTCGCCACTTTGCGTAGGGAATTCATAAATAACGTCGATATTGTCATCGGTCATTCTATGGGGTCGCTGGCTGCCGTGGAGCTCGCCAAGCAATATCCGAAGTTAAGCAAGTCGCTGATTTTGTGTAGTCCGCCGATATATTATCCGAGGGTTGACGAAAAAATTCATCATCCAGAGAAGATTTTGCGTGCGCTTTATGAGTTTTTCAATAGTCATCCGCGCAGTTCGAAACGCTTTTTGCAATTCGCTGATCGGCACAATATTTGGCCTGACGCTGGATTTAAGGCCGACGAGGTTACCTCCGAGTCGTTTTTAATCGCCCTGAACACCGCAATTATCAATCAGACGACAATGAATGACATCACTAAGCTCACTCTTCCGATTGCTATTTTGTCTGGAAAACTCGATCCACTGATTGTCGAGAGAAACCTGAAGAAATTAGCAAAAGATCATAACAATATCACTCATACGTCAATGGCAACTCAGCGGCACGAAATAACCGATAGATATGCGAAGAAGCTGTCGGAAATTATGAAAGATTATTTGGCGGGAAAATATTCACCAAAAACAAATCGCCCTATAGAGAAGTCCAAACGAGGAAGCTTATGATTGAAGTAGAGTCCAAATTTAAGATATCGGGCGACATGACGCAGAGCGATCTTCTCACCATTCTTAAAGACCAATTTATCACGTCAATATCAAGCAAACGCCAAATTGATACAGTATTTTTATTGCCCGAGCAAGTTGACGCACCAATTGTTCCTGGCTCAAAAATTATGCGAGTGCGCGATGTTCTTAATCCGGAAACTGGTGAGCTGCAGCGGAGCTTGATGACACTGAAGGTCGAGGGGCAGACAAAGCTAGTGTCTGATGAATATGAATTTGCAGTTGATGACGGAGATACTGCGCGCCAAATGCTCACGGCATTAGGCTGGCAAAAAGTCGTTACGGTTGATAAAATCCGCCTTGAGTCAAAGACTGAGGATTATACGATCTGCATTGATGAAGTTGCCGAGCTAGGGCTATTTATTGAACTGGAAGTTTTGACCGAAGACAGTGCCGACGTAAAAAATATTCAGCAACAAATGCGCAATTTTCTGAAAAACCTGAATATTGACGGCAAATTATGGAAAATTCCGTACGACACAAGCATTAGAAATCTGCAAAATAACGTTAGTTAGCGTATACTTATTAGTATGAAACAAGAGAATAGCCCAATTTATTTCATCACTTCCAATCACAGCAAATTCACCAGTCTTCAAGAGCTCCTTCAGCCGCTTGGTGTTGATTTAAGACAGCTTGATTATGATTTTGACGAAGGACGAGGGCTTGACATTCAGACGATTGCCAAAAGTAAATTATCTCAAGCCAAGAAAGCGTTTCCAGACAAGCGTCTGGTCGTTGACGATCGCGGTTTTTTCATTCCGGCGCTAAAAGGTTTTCCGGGGCCGTTTGTTAAATTGCTACTGAATAGCTTTAGCTATCCCGGCATTATCAAGTTAATGAAGGGCGAGACTGATCGTCGAGCTATTTTTTCTTTTGCGGTTGGCTATTTTGACGGCGAAAAAGACCACATTTTCGTAGCCAACGAAGAGGGATTTATCGTTGACGAGCCGCGTGGCGATAATCTTCATGGCTGGACGGAACTGTTATATATTTATGGACATCCGAGCTTTCTTGGTCGCAGTTTGGCAGAATTGAACGACGAAGAATGGCAAGAATATCTGACGATAATTGAGAAAGTTGACGGGCTCGCGATGCTGAGGGATTATTTAATAGATGCATGAAAGCTGATAATAACCGCGTACAACAGGCTATCATTGCTCGCGAAATCATTGATCTCTACCGAGATTCACAAGACAAAATCGGGACGGCTGTATCGCTTGATGTATTGTGTTTTGCAATGACGCGATTAACTAACTGTGATAAAGTCGACTATCCAGCAATTGACTGGGATGATTTAGCAAGTAACTTTGATGGCATAGCAACATCCCAAAGTGATGTATCAGCTATACGAAAGATAGAAAATGATATAGCGTCTACATATAAAAAATCTTTAAAGATTATAAAGCAACAACTAAGCTGAGCTAGGAAGAATACAGATAATATATCATCCCATTACTTAACGATCGAATAATGTTATAATATACCTAATGAAACCATCCAAACCTGTAATTCTCACTGGCGTGCGCGCCAACAATAACATCCACATAGGTAATTACTTTGGGGCTATTTTGCCAATTATCAACATGGCGAAACGTCGCTCAGACGAATATGACATCAATCTATTCATCCCAGACCTTCACAGTTTTACGACGCCAATTGACCATAGTAAACTATACGACAGCATTCTGAACAACGCGCGAGTTTATACCGCCGCCGGATTGCCACTGGACAACCCCTCCATTCATCTTTATCGCCAAAGTCGCATTCCGGCGCACAGCGAACTGGCGTGGATTCTGGATTGCTTCACTGGATTTGGCGAGATGAGTCGAATGACGCAGTTTAAGGACAAGGGAAGTAAAGGTGACGCTTCCGTCGGACTATTTAACTATCCCGTTCTGATGGCTGCCGACATTCTACTTTATGGCGCGACTTACGTGCCAGTTGGCGACGACCAGACCCAACATTTGGAGTTCACGCGTGATATTGCCGAGCGAATGAACCGTAAGTTTGGTGATCTATTTATCGTGCCAAAACCCGTAATTCAGCAGCATCAATTCTTCGGAAAAGACCAAGGATTGAGAATTAAAGATCTCGTGAATCCAGCGAAGAAAATGAGCAAATCTGACGAGAGTGGCAAGGGAATCATCTTCCTTTCTGACGATCCAAAATCGGCACATAAGAAAATAATGAGCGCAACAACAGATTCAATTGGCAAAGTTCAATACGACAAGGAAAATCAGCCGGGAATTTCTAATTTGCTGGAGATTTTGACTTTGGTTCGACAAGACGCGGGCAGGGAAGTTACTCTGGAGCAGACCGCCAACGAGTACTTCGGTATGGATCGTTATGGTGATTTCAAGCGAATCGTGGCTGACGAAGTTGCGGAATTTTTGGAGAATTTCCAGAATCGGCTTGCGGCGGTTGATGAGCAAGCAATTGAAGAAAAGCTGGCTTCCAGTGAAAAAGATATGAATGTCGTCGCTAACGAAACTTTGTATCGCGTTCAAAAAGCTGTAGGGCTTCGAAAATAGGGAGTAAGTCGCGTGAAAATATTACCTCGAACAGTGCTGAAAATAGCTAGATTGTACAAATTAGCAGACGACAATACACCCGTCAAAGCGCTGCGTCGGCTGGAAATTCAAACGGACGAGTCGCATGTTTTTGCGGAATTTATTTTGAATAAGCAGCATTTTGCGTTGCTTTACGGCTCGGTTGTTGATGAAGAATCTATCGATGAGCTATGGACGGAAAAACCAGATAACGCCGAGATTTTGCCGAATCCACTAGATCCGGAATTTATCGAAACGCCATTCCAGGGAAAATACGTCATAATGTTCCGAATTTTGCCAACCAAAGTGCGCTTGGATATTTATTTATCGACCAAATTTGACACGACAATTTCCCGAAGTCTTTGGCAAAAATATATAAAAGCTGGATACGTTTCGGTCAATAATAAAGTCGTGACGACGCCAAAATTTGAGGTTGATGAAACTGATGAGATTGCGCTTAATTTGCCAGAAAAAGAGCAGGCGGACGTTGATTTGCCGATTTTATACGAGGATGACGATGTGATCGTCGTTAATAAACCAAGCGGGCTGCTGACACACGCAAAGGGTGGACTTTCTGACGAGCCGACGGTTGCGGAAATAATTCGCCCGAAGACTTCGTTTGCGACGGACACGGATCGTCCGGGAATTGTTCATAGACTTGACCGCGATACTTCGGGACTGTTGATCATAGCCAAAAAACCAGAATCTGCTGCGCATTTACAGAGGCAGTTTGCCGAGCGAACCGCCAAGAAAACCTACATAGCGATAACCGACGGCAAGCCAAAGTTGAATGCCGCAAAAATCGATCTGCCAATTGGTCGCAATCCTTCAGCGCCGAGCACGTTTCGCATAGATCCGAACGGGAAGTTAGCTCAGACGACTTACCATGTTTTGGCGGAAAATGACACTCAGTCGCTCGTGGAGCTGAAGCCAACCACTGGTCGGACTCATCAATTGCGCGTTCATTTGGCTCATTTAAATACGCCGATTCTTGGTGATCGAGTTTATGGAAAGTCTTCGGATTGTCGTATGATGTTGCATGCTCAAAAATTAGAAATAACTTTGCCGTCTGGTGAGAGAAAAGTTTTTGAAGCTGCAGTTCCTGACGAATTCAAGGAATTCTTCCCAGAGGATTTATAGATGTCTGAAGTGATTATATCCGCTCGAGATACTCAAAAAATCAGCCAGATCTCATCGCAATTGCCGCACGCGCTTTTAGTAATTGCGGATTATGGACTTGATGGACTAGGTGTGGCTCAAATTCTAGCAAAAAATAGCGATACTTTTCACCTGAAACCGCTTCCGGAAAAGCAGACCATATCTGTCGATCAAATCCGCGAGCTCATCTCTATGCTTCGAACTTACGCTATAAATCGTCGAGTTATTATCATTGACGAAGCCGATTCAATGACCGAGCCGTCGCAAAATGCATTCCTGAAAGCGCTGGAAGAGCCGAATAAAAATACCAATTTTATCCTTGTTGCGAAAAACCCGAAGTTAATGCTTGATACTGTTAGATCTCGTTGCCAGACGTTGACGATTCATAAAACGACATCCGCCCAAGATAAAAAACTGCTTGAAAAGTACAATTTAGACCCCGCCTCTAGCCAGCAAATTCTTTTTTTAGCTGCAGGGCGACCATTGTTGATTAAAGAGTTGGCGGAAAATCCAGAAAAATTCGCCGAATATCGACAATTAGCCACCGACGCAAAGCAAATTTTAGCCACAAATCGGGAATACGACGTGTTTAAGAATCTCGCCAAATACTTTCCTGACCGCCAAAAAGCGATATTATTGACGGATATTATAGTAAATATGATTCGCTTTCAATCTTTATCCCACGGAATAAATCCGTCACTTGAAGAGCAACTTGAAAAAACCACCTCTGTTGCGAGCGCATTAAAATCCAACGCCAACGTCAGGCTGGCGCTGACGCAACTTGTGATATAATAGTATAGATATGTTTGGATTATTCCTCATTCTAATTTTAATGATTTGGGCGATTTTTTATCATCCGTCAATTAAAGAAACTGGCGATCTGCCAACTAAGATTACTAATAAACTTGATCAGTTATGGGAAATTGCCCAAGAATCAATTCGTGAGAATAAATATTTACGAGCGGAAAAGGCTTTATTGACAATTTTGCGAGTCGACGAGAAAAACGCCACGGCGTACAACCGCTTAGGGATTTTATACGCCAAGCAACGCGCATACAAAGACGCCATCGAGTGTTTTGAGATTGCCCAGAGTTTGGAGCCAAGTGCCTCCAGCCTTCATAATGTCGGCTTAATTTATTATGAAACAGAGAATTATGAAAAGGCGTCGCTAGCATTCGAGCAAGCACTGGAAATGGAAGATGATTTGGCGGCGCGCTACATCGCTTACGCTAAGGTTCAGGAGAAGATAGGGAATACGAAGAAGGTTATTAACGCCCTGGAGAAGGCTGTCGAATTAGAGCCGATTCCTCAGACGTTGAAGATTTTAGCGGAAGCGTATGACAATGCCGGACAGGCTGAATTAGCTGAAGAATTGCGTAAGAAAGCTACAAAAATGCTAACTCCGACGACACCATCAAAGAAAGCCGACGCGCCACGTCCACGCCAACAGCGTAAAATACATCAACCACGAAAAATAGTTATGTAAACTCTTGTCACAGAGAGAAAAAATTGATAAAATAAATTCAGTTGCCGCTTTAGCTCAGTTGGCTAGAGCAACGGTTTTGTAAACCGTAGGTCCTCGGTTCGAGCCCGAGAAGCGGCTCCACATCACGCTGGAATCGTGTAGTGGCAATCACAGGAGACTGTAAATCTCCCGCCGTAAGGCTTCGTAGGTTCGAGTCCTACTTCCAGCACCAAGATTGAATTATCGCCTTTACGGGCGATTTTTTAGATGGGAAAAGCATACATTATTGACTTTTATAAGCATATGTGCTATTATATGAGCATGTTTGAATTTACAAAATCCATTCTGGCATTATGGAATAGCGAAAAAAACCAACGATTGAAATTACAATACGCCTATATTATGTTAGCTATAATCGGACTGGCTATAGCGGGATTATTGACATTATTTAACGCTTCATCAGCACACCTGGCGGCATCAGCGTCAGGAATATTGTTCGTTACGTTCTTGGTCAATAGTATAGCGTGGGGAATAATAGAGGCATTTGTCACACCGAAGCTGCCAAAAGAAGCCGGCACGCCAGTCAAGAAATCCACTCGTAAAAAATAACTCGGTTGATTAAACACGGCTTAATGTGCTAAAATTAAGCCTGTTACGCCGCGATAGCTCAGTTGGTAGAGCGCATCCATGGTAAGGATGAGGTCTCGGGTTCAAGCCCCGATCGTGGCTCCATATGAAACACTGATTCGCAGAGATGCGGATCTTTTTTATATCATATAGCTCAAGCCACGGAAGGATTACAAAGTCTTAGTAGCTTACTAGCTCCAGCAACTTTTCGTATGAGTTACAAACTCCATAAATACGGTCGCCATTGCTAATCTTTTCGAAGTGCTTTCTGGCGCACTCAATCTTAGCTTTTTCAATACCTTTCACACCGACATCAAGTTGTCCTTCGCTCACGCCCTTAGTTTCCGCCACAAAGTAAATGTGCTTTACTCCAGCTTCGTCCTTAAACGCAATTGCCCAGTCTGGATTGTAATTGCCCATTGGAGTATTTATGTAGAATCTCTTTGGAAGTTTCACGTAAACTTCTACTGCATCGCTATTTTCAAGTTCCCTCGCAAAGTTCTTTTCAACTTCAGAATCGTAGCGCAATTTGTCATATAGATGATGATCGGGAGTATCTATGAGGTTGTAGCCATATTCACCGGTAATACTTTCATTGATGAAAATTTCTCCACTGTCCCATTTCTCGTTTAGCTTGTCATATTCAATATGTTTAACTACTGTCGAGGCTTTTTGGTCGTTTATGAGCTGAATTGCATTGTGGATAAACTCCTCAGGATTTGTTTTAAACGAATGAAATACACTCGGTTCAATTCTAGATAAAATACTTGCTATAGCCTTACGCGTGAGACCCGTACCACCATCGCTATAAGACCTGGAAAGTTCAGAGATAATATCGTATTTAACTGTGTCATTCGCAATTTCAGAAACAGCAATTGGCATGCCGATTTTACTTCTATACATCTCCAATTTATCTTTACCGGCAGTCTTTAACAAACCTTCGGTAATAATAACTTCTGTCTTTGTCACGCGCATATTTCTATTAAAAGAATCCACACACCTCTCTATAAGCTCATCGTCGTCAAACTCCACGGTATAATAAGTCTTTTCATTAATACCGTCCCACAGCTCCTTAAACTTCTTAGAGGCGAACTTTTCTTTATCAAGTTCAAGTTTCTCGCTATTGCGATTATTAGTCACAAGCCGTCCACGCTTTGAATCGTAAACAGAAGATAGGATGTTATTAATGTTCTCTGCAAACGGAGCGTACAGCTCGCCAACGGATTCGCGAACCTTCTGAATCTTCTGTTCATCATTTAATGAATGATATGCATCCGTCAACTGCTTTGAAACCTTGTCGACAAGTCCAGTATTCACTAGTCCCATATATATATCCGCAGCCGCAGAGTCATCGAGCGTAATGGTCTTTTCGCCACTAGCATCCTGTATTATCTTTCCATTAAATAATGAAGCAGATGCATCCTTTGGACGCCTTGCAATAATTTCATTAAACTCAGACTGAAGACTATTCGCAAAACTCTCATAACTTTCATTCGCAATGACAGTAAGTACGTTCGTATCATGGACGAGATTTTCACCGAGAATCTCCGCATCTTGACGAATACCGTTTTGATCCACACACAATCGAAGTCCACGACCAATTTCCTGACGTTTCTTAATTTCGGCATCAGAATCGCGAAGTGTACAAATCTGGAAAACGTTTGGATTATCCCATCCTTCGCGCAGGGCAGAGTGAGAAAAGATGAATCGCACTGGTTCTTTCAAGTCCAGCAGCTGTTCCTTATTCTTCATAATAAGATCGTACGCCGAAACATCATCAGAGCCATTACCTTCACGACCTTCCTTACTGTTGATGGCGTGACCTTTTTTATCGATAGAGAAGTAGCCGGAATGTATTTCAGACGGGGTAAATTTTTCTAAGTATTTACGAAAATCTGCATTTTCTTCGAATTGAAGCTGCTGGTTCAGGTAAATATCTATAGCTTTTGTGAATTCCTCTTCGAATATCTTCGCGTAGGAACCTTTACGCTCACCATTTTCATCATAATATTTATACTTGGCAACCTCGTCGATGAAGAATAGAGAAAGAACTTTAATTCCTCTCTTAAAGAGCTTTTGCTCGGTCTCCAGGTGAGACATAATAGTTTCACGTATTTGAATGCGACGCAAATCCTCAGCATTAGTTTCGCCAATAACTTCACCTTCATAAATACGAAGCCCATTCTTAAAGTCTACATACCTGTCGCCCTCTCTGGCGTTTATCTCCGTAATTAGATATCCATCGTGATACGCCTCCAGCTCACCTGAATGCTTATAGATATCATCACCCCAGCTAAGAGTCTTCGTTTTACGGCGTATTCCGGTGCCTGCTTTTGAATCAAACTCAAATATAGCCGTAACGGTTGGCTTTTTATTCGGATAAGTATTAATTTTTTGGATATAAATATATCCGTTAGTCGCAGTACCACCCTTAACCGTGATGCCCTTAACTGTAATTTTCTTCACAAGCTGCTTCTGGTAAGCATCAACAGCATCCAAACGGTAAACTTTATTAAAATCTTCACGATGGGTCGCGGAATAGTTTAAGAAAAATAGCGGGTTGAAATTGGAGATGGAAGAGCGGGTGATATTCGCTTTTTTACTTGTGCCAATAACACTTTGCGGCTCGTCAATAATTACAATTGGTTTTGTGGCGGCAATCACGTCAATCGGACGACGAGACCGAAAACTGTCAAGCTTCATCGTAATACGCTTAGCGTCGGCGCCACGGGCATTAAAAGCCTGCGTATTAATAATCATGACGTTAATATTTGGATCGCCAGAAAATTGTTCCAGCTCGCTCAGCTTGGAGGAATTGTAAACAAAGAAACGAATCTTCTTACCATAATCTTCAGCAAAATGATCCGCAGTCGTCTGAAAAGTCTTATAAACACCCTCGCGAATCGCAATACTCGGCACCACAACAATAAACTTGCTCCAGCCGTATTGTTTATTCAACTCATACATCGTTTTAATATACGTATAAGTTTTACCAGTACCAGTTTCCATCTCAATGGTAAACACCGGTCTGTTATTAAGACGCTCAATTTTTGCATTACGGGGAATATTCTGCAGCCCCTGAACTTCATGCAGGTTCTTAATCAATTGAGCGTCTTGCAGGGAAATGTCCTCATTACCAAAGCCATACATATCAACAAAGCTCATACTGTCACCCTGATCCGCCAGGAATCGATGCTCGGATTTTATTTGCCCGGTAAAAATATCACAGGTCGCCTTAACGGCATCTTCTTGGAATTTTTGGTGCTTGAATCTTAACTTCATTAGATCACCTTAACTCTCGTGTCAGGGCTAATAATGCGGAAATGTTCAGACAGGTTAATTTTTTCAGCGGAATTTCTAAACGACGAATCCTTAAACGCGGCAGTCAGAGGATTTAATTTGGCAATTTCCTTAATGGTCTCCTCTGGAATTTCATCATCAAAGCAGGCAATAAGACCTGTATTTTCATCCAAGTAACCATACATATAAACCGTATTCTCACCAATTTTACGCGTTTCAAGCTTAAGGTCAAACGGCAGGGCAGAGGTGTAAATTACGCCGAATAATAAGTCCAGCGGCGTGCGGTCTTTTTTAACGTTATCAATCATGTCAAACATGTCACTCTGATCAATTTCATTCAGTGGCTTACGAATGTTTTCATTATCATTACTGCCATCAACGCGGAACACACGGAATCCAGTGTCAATGTCCGCTTCTGGATGCTCAGACTTAATTTTCTCCCCAGCACGACGCAGACGCTCAGCAGTAATTTGGTCAATGGTGTCGTATCCAGCTTTTCTGGCTTCTGACTTTTCATCAGTTTTTTCATCAAGCTGCACACAAATGTACTGACGCTTTCCACCGTCTTCAGCATTTAAATCCATGACAGCATGACCAGTAGTTCCGGAGCCGGAGAAGAAGTCTAAGACGATTGAATTATCGTTCGCCGATCTATTTGCGCAAAATTTTACAAGCTCAATTGGCTTTGGATTACTGAAGATATTCTTCGCTTCAGGAAAAAGTGAGTTTACTAAAATTGTACCCTTCGAATTTTGGTAGTCTTCGAGCCATAGTTTATCTTTTTGATATTTGTTTTGATCTTCTTCTTCAACGTAATAGTGTTTGATCCAGGCTTTTCCATTCTTGATTAATATGTCTTTTTTATCGGTATCAAATTTCTTTTTACTCCACATCCAACAGCCTTCCTTATTTTGGTGTTTCGCCGGCAAGATTTTCTCCGTATATTCTAGCGGCTCATCATAAGTAATGCCGCCATCTTTTAATAGATAAATTGGATACCATAAGTTAGGTCGAGCTTCACGTGTTCCGTGAGGTCCATTATCCTGCAAAGGAACTATATAGTATTGCCCCCTCTCGTCAGAATGCGGATATTTCTTTTGTCCAATAATCTTTTGCGTAAATTTACCACAACCCTTGTTTTTGAAAAATATAACCAGATAGTCATTTATCTTCTGCATCTCACTATCTCCTTTGGTTGTAGCTGAGCCACGTGTTTTTCTAGGAGCGGTTCCGCCAAAATTATCTTCACCAAACACTAATTCTCCGAGCTTATATAAATTATTGAGTTCATTATCGTCAATAGACATAAAGATTATTCCGTCGTCACACAAAAGACTTCTCGCCAGCTTAAGTCTCGGGTACATCATCGACAGCCAGTCTGAATGGAATCTGCCGTTTGCCTTTGAATTTTCTGCGTACTTGTCTTCGGAAACAATTACATTGCCATCAGAATCCGTAGAATCGTCATTAAAGTCAGCTTTTTTAACCGTAAAGTTGTCATGGTACACGAAGTCATGACCGGTGTTATACGGAGGATCGATGTAAATCATTTTTATTTTACCGAGGTAGGATTCTTGGAGGAGTTTCAGTGCGTCAAGGTTGTCGCCAACGATGAGCATGTTCTTTGTATTGTCAAAATCTTTGGAAGCTTCCACATCTGGGCGGAGAATCTTATTAATTGGCGCGCCAGCCTCAATAATGGACTTTCGTTTACCAACCCAAGTGAAGTCGTACGACTCATCCTTATCTTCCAGCTTATCCAGCGCTTCACCCAACGATTCAAAGAATTCGCGACTACTTTTCCAGTCTACGCGGTTCAAGTCGATCTTTTCGACGTTATCATTCATAAGATTTCCTCCACGGTTTATTATAAATATCCTTACCGTAATTATATCACAAGAGCTGTTGTTTTAATCTGTAACGTTCTTCTGCCAGCGACTGCTTTTTACCAAGCGACGGTTCCGCCTTAATCTTCCGATCCAACGCTGCTATTTGTTTCATAATTCTTTCACGTTCTTTCAGAATCTCAATATCTTCTTTAATGGAATTCGGGGATTTTTCTTTGTTATTTTTATTTACCGCAGTGAGTTTATCTCCGGCAATTTGACGCACGAAGTTGCTAAAAACTGCATCTATATTAAGTCCATCAATTCTAATGTTCTGGAGCTTACCATCATTCCACTCCGTGTAAAAGTAGGTGTCCACCTTAACAGCGTTCTCATTTTTTTGACTTTGCTCTTTGTAACAAATGGCGGCTTTTTTAATTGAACCTTTTTCTATAATAAAAAGAATCGGATATGGAATCGCTGAATCAATAGCTCTCAAAACTTTTTCTGGAATTTCACCATTTTTAAGCACTATACGAAAAACTTCGACTTCCGCCCACTTTTTTATTGGAAGGTTAATGGTGTTAGGCGCAAGTTTATATTCCCAAATTATTCGAGCAATTTCGCTCTGAAAGAGGTTTTTCGTGGCAGCGTCAATATTCTTATAAAAGTATTCTTTGGCGACAATTTTACCGACCTTTGCGCGTTCTGGAAACGTTATCATTATTTAACCACCAGGAAATTAATTAGCTCAAAGTCATCAAGTCCGGATATTTTATTGGTTAAGGCAGTAGTGCCGCCGGCTTTGAATAAACTTGCGACATCTTTCTCGTCCTTAATCGTTACGATGCTATGAATTGCGTCAGAAAGTAGCTTCGAATATACATCCATTTTCTTACCGTTTTCAGTTTCAAGGTTGAATTTTGCTACCAATTCACGACTTGGAGTGTCTTTTTCTTTACAAAGTAACCGCATTTTATCAAGAAGAGACTTCGGATTAAGATGATCTACGAACACTTCGCCATCATCTTTAATATAAACAAGGTAAAACGGATGTAGGCGGTTCTGCTTATCAATGTTTACTCCAGAATTGATATTTTTAAGAATATAAATTACACCAGCTGGAGCTTCATCTTTAATGGCGCCAGCAGTTGCGCTAATGCCAAATGGTATATGATCCGCGTCTCCGTATTTCTTATGAAGTTCCTGTAAATCCATATGGAATTCATTAAGTCCAAGATCCATAATTGAAACACCGCTATTCATTTCTTCGAGGTCAACCACTTCTTTCTGAAGTCGCTCAAGCTGCTCCTTCCTGTATTCAAGTTCTGGATCTGTATTTTCAAGCACATCGCCGCCAGCGCCAGTGATAGAAATAAGTTTTGTGCGATTTTCCACGCGTGCTTTAAGGTTTATGTATTCGTCAAGGTCGACATTTGGCCAGAAGTTCACCAACTGGATCTGCTTATTATCCGACCCGATTCGATCAACACGACCAAAACGCTGAATAATACGCACTGGATTCCAGTGAATGTCGTAGTTAATTAAATAGTCACAATCCTGCAAGTTTTGACCTTCTGAAATACAGTCAGTGGCAATGAGGATGTCAATATCCTTATCAGCGAGAGCAGCCCCAAACGCGTCTCGATTCTTCGACTTCGGACTGAAACAGGTTAGGATGCTATTAAAATCTTTTGCCACTCCCGCACAATTGGTTTCTGGATTCCTGCTACCAGTGATTACGCCCGTATTTAAGTTAAACTTATCTTTAATGACGCCTGATATTTCACCATATAAATAATCCGCCGTATCGGCAAACGCCGTAAAGATAACGATTTTCTTATTATCGCCGTTAATCGGATTTTCAAGCTTTTCTTTAATAACTTTTTCAAGTTCACGCAGCTTAAGGTCGTGATCTGGAGTAATGAGGCGGATTTTTTCGATAAGTTCGGACAATACTTCGTGATCATCAGAGAGTTTTTGATGCCAAGAAATGCGATCCATATCACCAAGTTCAATCCTCAGATCTTTACCAACTGTATAATCTGAGTCATTGTCATCCTCGTCAATCTCGTTAATTTGCTCCATGACATTATCGAAGTTGAATTTTGTCGTACGACCTTGCTCGAATCGGTCTATATTGTCCATTGTGTCAGCTATGAGATTATCAAGGCGCTCAACCGTTTCACGGAACGCATACACCGAACTTTCCGCACGCTTCAAAAGGTTAGTTATCATAAGAATGTTTCGTCCAGCTTCACGGTTCTCCCACGACTTACCCTGAGATGAATTCAAGTCAACGTATTTCGCTAATTTTGATTTGTGCACAAATTTGAGCGGAGTATAAATCTGGAGATTCAGTTTATCAATATATTCAAACAGCGTGTTAAAGTCTATGTCCTCGAGGTCGGTTAGGTTAGGGCGATAACTCTTCGGTGCAAGTCTTTCAGGGAACTTACCGAGGTTTGTTTCATTATAATATTTTTCGATATGCTTTCTGGAGCGAGCAATCGTAACACTATCAAGCAGGTCAAAGAAATCAAAGCTAAGCATCTCCAGAAGCTTCTCGGTCGTACGATTCTCTGGGTCAAGCTCAGACCAAGATTTGAAGGCGTTATTTGCATCGCGGAATATTTTCTCGAGTGAACTCCCAACTTTAAGCTTGCCAGAAAGTTCATATTCATTACCGCCGCTCGCAATCATCAGTTGGTTCTTAAGGTCGGTAAAATCTATATTCACTGGAGTAGCAGACAACATCAAAACCTTCGTGTTCACTCCAGCCTTAATAATTTTTCGAATAAGTTTACGGTAGCGATTCTCGTAATTTTCATCACTTTTACGAGTACTATGTTCACCATTGCGGAAGTTGTGCGACTCGTCAATCACCACCAAATCATAATTACCCCAATTGACAAGACTTAGGTCAATTCCATTAGAGGTGCCGCGTTCACGACCAAGATCCGTGTGATAAAGAACGTCGTAATTCAAGCGGTCATCAGCCAAGGGATTATTTTTATAATTGCCCTTAAAAGTATTCCAGTTATCACTCAAACGCTTTGGACAAAGAACGAGAACTCGCTGGTTTCTGGACTCAAAATATTTAATAACACCTAGCGCAGAGAACGTTTTACCAAGACCCACAGAGTCGGCAAGTATACATCCACCATAACGATTAAGTTTTGTAATACATCCAACTACGGCGTCCCTCTGAAAATTGTAAAGCATATTCCAAACCTTAGATTGCTTGAAGCCAACAGCTTCATTGGGAAGCGAGGCGTCATCGATATCTTCAAGGAACTCGCTAAAAATATTATAAAGAGCAATAAAATATATAAACTCTGGCGAATTTTCTTTGTAAGCTGCCGTAATATTTTCAAGCACGGCATCAGTTACGTCAGCCAGGCGATCTTCATCATTCCACACTTCATTGAAAGTGCTAATGTACTGTTGTGTCAGCGGAGCATGAACTTTTATTATCGTAGAATACGCGTTATTACCTCGATCTTCACCCAGTTCGGCGGTAGTGAAGTTCGCAAACGGACTATAAGTAGCATCTCCCTCAGGACTTTCTATATTCATAAATGGAGACATCATTTCATTAGAAATATTTGAGCGAAAATGTGCTTTCTTACGAATCCAATCCGCGCACTCCTTCGCTATTGCTTGTTGATTAAGTTCATTTCGAAGTCGAACTTCAAAGTTGGTGCCATAAAGAGAGCGCTCACGATTGAGTCTTGGGATGTAAAACTCGCGAGCTTCTTTTGGGGCTTTTTCTTTTGTAAATGTCTCTCCCGTAAAAAGAAAATGAAATTCATCGACAGAGTTTAATTCTTTCTTTAAGGCTTCAAATGCATAAATAGAAAAAGAAGCTGCTGCTATAGAAACCTTACTGCCTTTTTTAATTGTCGTTTTTAAATCATCAATTACTTTTCTATTGACGTTATCTAAAAATTCTGGCGCCTTTGGTGTATCTGAAGGCTCTTTGTTAAATAGACCCATTTGAGTTTTTCTCCACGGTTAAATTACAAGCTATCCTTATCTTAATTATACTATAAAACGACCACCAAAAGTTTAGCTAATGATATAATCTTAACAAGGTTAGGAGGGTGTTATGATGAAACAATCGATAGAGCAGAGAATTGATAAAGTGCGCGGGTCAATGTTGGGTGGGGCAATTGGCGATGCGCTCGGCTATCAAATAGAGTTTGAGCGCGACATAGTACCTAGGTCAACGACTCGATTCACGGATGGAATTGGTATAATTTCGGACGATACGCAGATGACGCTATTTACAGCTTGCGGACTTTTATGGCGATCTACGCGACTTCAAACGCGTGGCATAGCGCCGCTTCCATCAGAGGCGATATATTTGGCATATTTGGATTGGCTTGATACGCAACAAAAAGCTGGACAGGTCGAGCACACGCCAGTAGCTTGGATAAAAAATATTCCGGAGTTAAACGCCGTGCGAAGTCCAGGAATGACGTGCCTTGATTCACTTTCCTCGGGAGAAATGGGAACATTAGAAAGCGGTCTCAACGGCAGTAAAGGCTGCGGTGGAGTTATGCGAATTGCGCCAATTGCCTTGTATTGCAAAGAAGACGTTGTTGGTGAAATTTCCGCCAAATCTTGTGCGCTGACTCACGGACATCCTCTGGCAATTCTTTCTGCATACGCGCTGGGATATATAATTTATTACGCACTGGGCGGAAAATCGATAGAAGAAGCCGTGCAAATCGCAATCCAGAAAATGAACGACTGGACTACCGAGAAGGTTTATGGAGATCAAGATCCTTTTGAGATTGGTTGTGATAGCGAAAAAGCTGAGCTGACCAAACTATTTAATAACGCCGTTCGCTTAGCCAAATCTGACGTTGAAGATCAAGAAGCCCTTTATCAACTCGGGGAAGGTTGGGTCGCCGAAGAGTCGGTTGCAATTGCTATTTATTGCTCGATCAAGTATCAAGACGATTTTGAGGAGGCGATCATTGCGGCGGCAAATCACGACGGGGATTCAGATTCAACAGCGGCAATAACTGGAAATATTGTTGGAGCGAGGGTCGGTTATAAAAACATACCAGATTATTACAAAGATAATATTGAGCTCAAGGACGTGATATTGGAGCTTGCGGATGATATGGCAAAAAATATGCCACTTAAAAAGATTGACAACAGATACCTTGAGCCGACAGACGAATGGCTGAATAAATATTTATACTTGGAAAAGAAAGATTAGAGTCCGGGACGTCTTATCGATCGGCGAAGTAAGCATAAAAATTAGTAAAATCTGATATGGTACTAGCATTTTCACTTCACCCATGCTATAATTAGTCAAGACGTTTTATAAAATCTAACGAGTAAAGAGATGGCAAAGAAGAATACGAAACGAAAGCTGATTGGTTTGGTGAGTAACTTGAGCAACCACCGAACTTACTATACTACTGTTAACACCCAGAACCGCACTACAAAAGGTCAGGGCAAATTGACACTACGTAAGTACGACCCAATTGCAAAGCAACACGCTACTTACACTGAGACTAAGAAAAACCTTGGTCGTAACGAAGTTAAAGCTCGTAAAAGCTAATTTAACAGGATTATACAGAAACTCCCTCACGTTCAGAGGGAGTTTTTATTTGGCAAGAATGTCTGACTATTTCCTCAATCGAGATTTCATATCACGAATGGTATTCATGTAGTAAAGAAAGGCGTCGTATGGCGAATCATACGGGCTAAAATAAGCGTGGACATCACCGTCGGTAAAATTCTTCGTTCCCATGTAATAGACGTGGTCTGAAGTTTGCAATTTTCGCCAATCGCTAATTAAACCTTCGTCCTTACTATTCAAGACCTCATCTTCGAGCTCATAGACATATCGCAAAGCTTCTTTCTGCAAGCTGTTTCCGTTCCAAGCCGTCAAATCCCGCTCGGCGTCCGCCCACGTTACAGGCGACGGCATACTTATTTCACCGGCAGGCGCATTCGCGTCCAGTGCTTCGCTAACAGTATAGAAAGTATTGCCATCAGCACTCAGCCATTTATCAACAAAGTCCTCAAAGAAGCCGAAAATCCCAGATTCCGCCCATTGATGTTCGCCGAAAGTTTCATAGTCCATAAACAAATTAAGTAGCGGTGCGTAACGGACAGAATCTTCCACCCACGTATTAAACTTGTCCGCAGTTAATGGCCATTCATTCCATTTTCGATCGCTAAACCTAAACGCCAAATCATCGCTCAATCGATAATTCTTAAGCAGTAATCCAATTTTCTTCGTGCCTCTCGGGCGATATACATAATTCGGACTGCGCCAATTCAGAATCGGATCCCAGCCTTCAGCCAACACACCCTTAAAGCCATCCTGCTCAGCCCATTTCGCCAAGTCATCACTATACGCCAACTCTGTATTTGCCAAAACTCGCGTTTCCGCACCAAAAATCTCACGAATCTTCCAGCGATGAAGCTCAACTTGACGCTCGAATTCCTTACGCGAATAGAAAAACGCCAGACTGTGATGATACGGACTTGATAAGATTTCTACTTGACCAGTCTTTACCAAGCGCTTGAAACTTTCCAAAACTTCAGAATTAAACCTTTCAGCTTGCTCTAAAAACGTTCCGCTAAAACTCAGTGAAATCTTAAAATCAGGATATTTTTTCAATAATTTTTCAAGCAAAGCATTCATCGGCAAATACGACTTTTCTGCAACTTTTTGGAATATTTTTTGATTGTCCTGATCTGGATTTTGACCGCCAGAGAAATAATTATGCTTCCAAGCAACGTCAAATATACTATACTCACGTATTCGCCACGGTTGGTGTACGTGTAGATATAAAACTATTCCTTTATTTTTATTCATACCAGCGCTCCTTTGTACAGTTTCAGACATTTTCTAGCGGCGTCTTGCCAGGAAATTCTTGCGTATTCATTCTTAACGTTTTTCTTCAGAGATTTCTGTAAGGCGGGCGATTCAGCGATATTAACAATTTCATCCGCCAATTTATTCACATCCCAATAGTCAAACCGCATAATATTATTCAGAACCTCGCCGACGCCGGATTGACGACTAATAAGTAACGCCGTGTCATGATGTGCCGCCTCTAAAGCAGTCAAACCAAATGGCTCAGAAACCGAACTCATCACAAAAACATCAATCAAACAGTAAATATCTCGCCACTGTTTTCCGCGCACAAATCCTGTAAAAATCATCTTATCGCTAATACCTAAATCTGCCGCTAGCTCAATCAATTCATCTCTTTGCTCACCATTTCCAGATAAAACAAAAACGATTTTCTCATATTTCTCAAGCGCCTTCGCTGCAGCTCGCACAAAATACGTCAAACCTTTCTGAACCGTAAGTCGCGTCAACGCGCCGACAACCGTATAGCCATCCTTTTTCAACTCCTCCAAATATCTGTAAGTACTGGCGTCATACTCATGTGGCGGCAAATCAGCCAAATCAATTGCGTTATAAACCACCTCAATTTTCTCTGGCGGGATGTGATAATTCTTAACAATTATTTCCTTCGTGATTTCACTAACGGCAATTATTCGATCAGCCATCAACAAGCCTTGTTGCTCAATTTCGTGAACCAGAGGATTCCCGGACTGCTCGCCAGAACGGTCAAATTCCGTCGCGTGAACATGCACAATTAGCGGCGCGCCCGTCATTTCCTTAGCAATTATTCCAGCTTCCATTGTCAACCAATCATGCGCGTGAATTGCGTCGGGCTGATGATTTTTCACAAACTTCCGAACATATTTGCCATAACGCCTCTGTACAGCACGCATCGGCGAAAGACCATATTCGTCCTTAGCGTTTTCACGATCTTCCTCCGAACCGTTATTATACGCGCCCAAATCGTGATAATTCGGCGGCAAAGGAGTGGCTGAATAGATATTCATATAGTCAATTCCGGGATGCTTGGCGGTGTAGGGGATGATAAAGTCAATATCAACGCCCTCCGAAGCGAGCGCCTTCGACATCTGATAGCAAGCAACGCCAAGTCCGCCACTATTGTGCGGAGGAAGTTCCCACCCAAGCATTAAAATTTTCATCTCTGAGTTAATTGTAGAACTACGCTTATGTTTTTTCAAGAGATTTTGGGATCTTTTTCACGAGTTTTTATTTTTCACAATTTTAACATTTGCGACAAAGCTAATTCGTGATAAAATGGTTGCTATAGGAGTGTAGCTCAGGTGGCTAGAGCACTGGTCTCCAAAACCAGGTGTCGGGGGTTCGAGTCCCTCCACTCCTGCCAAGATTCTCGCTGGAAAGAGAATCTTTTTTATTAGTCAAAAATCTGCTATAATTTCTCAATATGAAACCTTTATCACCTTCACTTCCGCATATTATCGCCATGGTTGGTGCGCCAGGTTCAGGGAAGACACAATTCGCTGTAGAATTTGCGAAGATTTTCAATTCTCCAGTGGTAAGTTCTCGACAATTTGAAGTTTTTACGGACAATACAAAAACCATTTCTGACGCAACATTATCGCTTTTGGAAGAATTTTTGAAGACTAAGCAAACTGTCATTTTGGACGGATCGACCGATCAGCGCACGAATCGTATGCGTATCAATCGCCTTGCTAGAGAATATGGATATAAAGTCCTATTTGTTTGGGTGCAAACCGATCCTGCCACAGCCAAACATCGCTGGATAAAGACTTACGGCGCAGACGAAGAGGCATTTGAGCGACGATCAAAGCAGTTTTCAGCGCCACATAGCAGCGAATCTTACATCGTGATCAGCGGCCGTCACACCTTAAGCAGTCAGGCTCGCACTGTTCTTAAGCAAATTGGTGCCAGTCGCCCAGAAGCTCCACGTCGCCCAATTGCCGGAAATCGCATTAGCATAGGTTAGTTATGACAATTATTACCGACGAAGAATTCGGAGAAATTGTCGTTAAAAAACGCAGCCTGGCGAAGACTGTTAGTTTGAAAATTGCACCAGATGGACGAATACAAATCACAATGCCGCCATATGCGCCGCTGTTGGCCGCAAAGGCATTGATTAAAACCTCCCGAAAGCAAATCCGCGAATTAGCTTCTCAATACAGAGAAAAACTTTCTTACACAGAAGATCAGCAAATTGGCAAAAGCCATCATTTATTGATACAAACGACCACGAAACCTTCGAGCGTAAAAATCGTCGGAACGCAGATATTGGCAGAAATCAACGAGGCGGAATCCGTCGAATCGGCCGCAAACCAACAACTTATCCGCAGTAAAATTCTGGTTGCACTCAGAAAAGAAGCCAAGTCATACCTGCCAAGGCGATTGTCGTTTTTAGCGAAAGAACACGGCTTTTCTTTTGCTCGGAGTAAAATCACACACTCGTCAAGTCGCTGGGGAAGCTGCTCCTCGTCTGGAACGATTAGCTTGAATATCGGGATGATGAACTTGCCGTTTGAGCTGATTAATTACGTAATTATCCACGAATTATGTCACACCAGGCATATGAATCACTCGACAAAATTCTGGGACGAAGTTGCCAAATTTGACCCGCATTATAAAATGCACCGAAATGAATTGAAAAAATATTCGCCATACATATAGAAACGCCTATGCTTATGTTATACTTTAGCTATGTGGGCGCTAATTTTTCTATTGGTCACTCTGAGTGTTGTTTTAGGTGTTATAGCTATTGTTTTACATAAAATATTGTCGGAAATTAGCGATAAATCTGATTGTGAAAATGATAAAAAGAGCCTTAGTGAACATCAAAGAATGATCACGCTTATCAATAACATCACCGACGCGATTCTCAGTACAGACGAGCACGGAATTATCAATACATACAATTCTGCGGCGCTTAATTTGATCGATACGAACAGCGGAATTAACGGCGAGCATATCAGTCAGGTGCTGAACCTTGAAACGACAGATAAAAAGCCGATTGACATTTTTAAGGAACTCACCAAGTCTTCCGCAATTCGCCAACGCGACGACGTTCTAATGAAAATCGAAGATGGCGATTATATTCGCCTGGAAATTACGCTTGCGCCAGTTCAGGGCGGCGACAAGATGACGCCGGACGGATATGTGCTTATCTTGCGCGATATCACGAAGACGAAGAGCCTCGAAGAGGAGCGTGATGAATTTATTAGCGTAGTCAGTCACGAATTACGCACACCAATTGCTATTGCTGAAGGTTCGCTAAGTAACGCCAAATTGCTGGTCGAGCGTAAAATGACTAGCAAAATTCCCGAAGCCATCGACGAATCCCATAAACAAATTTTATTCTTAGCGCGAATGATCAACGACCTCAGCACACTGTCGCGCGCCGAGCGAGGAGTAGCCGATGAAACGGAAATAATTGACGTAACAGAGTTGGCGGCTCAGATAAATTCTGAATATTCACCTCAGGCGGGCGAAAAAGGCTTGGCTTTCAATTTGGATATTGGCGGGCGGCTTGGCGTAGTTAAAGTTTCCCGTCTATATCTGGAGGAAATTCTCCAAAACTTCATCACCAACGCCATTCGATATACACAAAAAGGCTCCATCACTTTATCCATCAAGAAAAATAAATCTGGCGAAATCATCTTCAAGGTTATTGACACGGGAATTGGCATTAGCAAAGCCGACATAGCAAAAATTTTCGACAAGTTTTACCGCGCAGAAGATTATAGAACCCGCGAGACGAAAGGCACGGGATTAGGTCTATATGTTTCCGCTAAGTTGGCGAAGAAATTGGGCTGCAAAATTGAGGTAGAAAGCCGATTAAACCACGGATCGGCGTTCGGATTCAAGCTAAAAGAGTTCAAAAATAATGACAAATAATATTCGGTCAACTTGTTTTTTTGACGTGAATGAATTACAATTGCTATTGACAGTCTGTGAAAAACAGACTTTTTAAATTGGGAGAAAATATGGCACAGAAAGGCAAGGCAAGCAGCAAAACTACGGTTCGTCGCATTAAAGCTACTGACGACGCACCAAAAAAAGAAAAAGCTGTAGCGAAAAAAATCAATAAACCAACAAAAATCACCACAAAAGCACCTAAAAAATCTGGCGAAAAAGGTGGATTGATTGGATATTTTAAGGGCGCTTGGGAAGAGCTGAAGCTAGTTCGCTGGCCAACCCGTTCAGCAACTTGGGCAATGACAGCAGCGGTGCTTATCTTCACCTTTGTGTTTGTCGTTCTGATTTTATTACTTGACGCCGCATTCAACTGGGGCTTTAACCAAATTTTGAAATAGAGGAGATATTATGAGTTCAAAACGATATGACGACAGTAAGCAATGGTATGCAATTCACACCTATTCTGGCTATGAAGAAAAAGTTGCCGAATCAATCCGCCAGCGAATCAATGGTGTCGATATGGCTGATAAGATTTTTGACGTTATCGTGCCAAAGGAAAAGCAGATCCAAATTCGCAACGGTAAGCGTAAAATTGTTGAAGCTAAGATCTTCCAAGGCTATGTCTTGGTTGAGATGAAATTGACCGACGAAACTTGGTACATCATCCGCAACACGCCAGGCGTTACAGGATTTGTGGGCGCCGACACTACGCCAACTCCAGTTTCTGAAAAAGAAATTGCGAAGATTAAGAAGCGAATGGGCGTTGAAGAGCCTAAGCATCAGATTGACTTCTCAGAAGGCGAAGTCGTTTCAATTATCGACGGTCCGTTCAAGGGCTTTGATGGCGCCGTGAGCGAAATTGACGCATCTAAGGGAACTTTGAAGGTTATGGTCAGTATGTTTGGTCGCGACACTCCAGTCGAACTGGACGCCCTGCAGGTTAAAAAAGTTTAGCTTGCAATTTTAAGCATTTTTCGATATAATATTCGAGTTACGCACTACAAACTATAAGGAAGAACTATGGCAAAGAAAATTATTGGTAATTTGAAATTACGTATTCCAGCCGGTCGAGCAACAGCAGGTCCTCCAGTGGGATCAACGCTTGGTCAGTGGGGACTAAACATGATGGATTTCATTAATCCATTCAATGACGCTACAAAAGACATGATGGGTAAGGACGTAATTGTTCACATTCAAGTTTACGAAGACCGAACATTTACTTGGAACTCACTTGGTCAGCCAGTTGACGATATGATTCGTGAGAAAGCTGGAATCCAAAAGGGTAGTGGCAAGCCACACTCAGACAAGGTCGGTAAGATTACTCGCGCACAATTGCAAGAAATCGCTGAGGCAAAAAAAGACCAATTGAACGCAATCGACATCGAAGGCGCAATGAAAGTTATCGCCGGATCAGCACGCTCAATGGGTGTTGAAGTCGTCGACTAATCTACAGAACTTTTAACAAATAGCCCCGGACTTCTCGGGGTTATTTTATGGGAAGATGTAATAAATGATTGTGAAGAATATTTTAGATGACAGTGTAATCTCCGCGCTCCAGAACGAGCAATTGATAATTGCTAAAACTGACACGATTTATGGAATATTAGCCGCTGCCAATTCAGAAAAAGCCGTCGAGAAATTATACGAAGTCAAGCGGCGCCCCTTGAATAATCCGGTCATTATTTTGGTTGCAAATATTGACGACATCCCTAATCTCACGCCGTCGATCAAACACAAATATCAAGAAATCTCCAAAAATAGACCAACAACAATCACCACCAAAGTGAGTCCTAATTTTCTGCCACATCTTCCAAGGAACGGCGGAACATTGGCATTCAGAGTCGTGCCAGAATCTCCGTTGGCAGAGTTAATTCGAACCGTCGGTCTTTTGGTCGCGCCTAGTGCAAATCCGTCAGGAGAAGAACCAGCAAAAAACGTCACTGAAGCAATAAATTACTTCCACGAATTAGTGCCGATTTATGTCGATTCTGGAGAAACCGCCGACGCTCAACCATCGCAAATTGTCCGAATCAACGAGGGCGGGGAAATTGAGTTTTTAAGAAGATAACCCTCGAAAAATTGCCAAATAAAAAAGACTTCCTCTGAACTACGGGGAAGTCTTTTTGCGCGAGTTACTTCACAAACGGATGCGCAATTTCCAAATCTGGGCGCTTTTCCGCAATTCTTAGTAGCTCGTTATACTTAGCAATTCGCTCTGAACGCGACATCGAGCCAGTCTTAATTTGACCAGCACCCAGACCAACCGCCAAATGAGAAATCGTTACGTCCTCTGTCTCGCCAGATCGGTGGCTCATCACTGTATTCCAGCCAGCGTTCTTCGCCATCAAAACAGCCTGAATCGTCTCAGTCAATGTACCAATTTGGTTCGGCTTGATTAAGATCGCATTGCCAGCCTTTTCTTCGATTCCGCGCTTCAATCGCTCGACATTCGTCACCAAAAGATCGTCGCCAACCAATTGCGCAAAATTGCCCAAATCAGCTGTCATTTTCTCCCAATCTTCCCAAGCTTCTTCGTTCAATCCATCCTCAATCGAGAGAACAGGAACGCGTTCCAACAGGGCTTTATACGTGCGAATCATTTCGTCAGCTGATAGAATTCGGTGTTCAGTCGCCAAGTTATATTTGCCGTCCTTATAAAGCTCGCTCGCCGCAACATCCAGCGCAAAACCAAAGTCCACGCCTAATTTATAGCCAGCCTGCTCGATGGCGCGAGATAGCAACAAAATAGGCTCCATATTACCATTCCTGACATGAGGTGCATAGCCACCCTCATCGCCAACCGTCGTAGGATATCCTTCGTCTTTCAGGATTTTTGCCAACGCGTGAAAAACTTCCGCGCTCATTCGAACCGCGTCCGCAAAAGTTGCCGCACTAGTTGGGATAATCATATATTCCTGAAAATCAGTCGCACCCAACGCATGCTGACCGCCGTTCATCACGTTGATCATCGGCATCGGCAGGCACATTGCAGGATTTCCAGCCAAGCTATTGACGTATTGATACAACTCCACGCCACGCGACTTAGCAGCAGCTTTCGCCACAGCCAGCGACACCGCCAAAATAGCATTCGCACCCAAACGCGCCTTATTTGGCGTACCGTCCAGACTCTTCATTTTTTCATCAATTGCGGCCTGGTCGAACGGATTAGAACCTTTCAAAGCCTGCGCAATCTCACCATTGACATTTTCGACAGCACGAAGCACGCCTTTACCGCCAAACGCCAGCTCGCCGTCCCGAAGCTCAACAGCCTCGAAAGAGCCAGTGCTTGCGCCAGAGGGAACAGCCGCACGACCGAACGAACCGTCACTCAAAGTCACGTCCGCTTCAACCGTCGGATTTCCACGCGAATCTAAAATTTGCCTTGCTTGTATGTTTGTAATTGTTATATCCATAATTACTATTTTATCAAACATTTGCCTCAATCTCTGAAAATATGGTATAATTTCAACATTATCAATCAATGTTGGGAGGCTGATTTGTTAAGATGACAAATTGCCGTTCGCACCACAGAAAGGATTTTTTATGGCAAAGAAAGCCGAGTTGCTAGAAAAAGCAGCAGAATTAAAACTATCAGTCAGCGAAAAAAACACAATCGCTGAAATTGAAGCAGCAATTGCAGAAGCTACAGACGCAGGCAAATCTCACGACAACAAAGACAAAGACGTTGTTGCTGAGCGCGAAGCTACTGTCGCTAAGTCTGGTAAACGCAGCCAAAAAGCTCTTGACGAAGCCGCTGAGAAAGCAGAGAAGGAAGCTCGCAAGGAAGCTGGCGACACTACTCCACAATCAGACGACGCCGAAGCTCACGTAAAGAAGGGTCCAAAGCCAGTTACTCGTCCACGCTTGGAGCGCCGCGGTAAAAAATATCAAGACGTTGCAAAAAACGTTGAAAAGAACAAATTGTACAGCTTAGACGAAGCTTTGAAATTGGCTACTGAAACCAGCCCAGTCAAGTTCGACGCTAGCGTTGAAATCCACATCCGCCTAGGCGTTGACCCACGCCAAGCCGACCAAAACATTCGCTCAACTGTAGCATTGCCACACGGTACAGGTAAGGATGTTCGCGTTGCTGTTTTCGCACCAGAATCAGAACACGCTGCCGCTAAAAAAGCTGGTGCTGACATCATTGGTGACGAAGAATTCCTAAGCCAATTGGACAAGGAAGAATTGAACTTCGACATTTTGGTCGCAACTCCACAGTACATGCCAAAGCTTGGTAAATACGCACGTTTGCTTGGTCCACGTGGCTTGATGCCAAATCCAAAGTCTGGCACCGTTGCTACCGACGTTGCTAAAGCCGTTTCTGAAGCAAAAGCCGGAAAAGTTGAATATCGCGTTGATAAGCAAGCCATCGTTCACTTGTCAATCGGCAAAGTGTCATTCGGCGCTGAAAAATTGTCAGAAAACGCACGCGCATTCTTGACCAGCTTAAACTCCCAAAAGCCATCCAGCTTAAAGGGTGTTTACGTTAAGAGCGTTGCAATTGCCACAACTATGGGCCCTGGCATTAAAGTAGAGAACTCTCTGTAATCTTTACGTTTCGATCAATTAAATCCCGTCGATTCTGGCGGGATTTTTATGTTACTATTGCATTTTTCATTTTTTATGATAAAATAGTAAAGTCCGACTAGATACTGATGTTCAGGTCTCCTGATTTCCAGCCTAGCTGGATAAGGACCTTAACATCTTCTGTATCTAGGAAAACAACTCAACTAGGAAGGACGGTGCAGAAATGCATCACAGACACCACAGGACGCCCTTGTGGGTGTCAATGTTGGCGATTATCGTCAGCATTATCGGAGTGTTCCTCTTCGGAGGGGTGTCACGCGCCGATACTGAAACTCAGTCAGGGTCTCAGTCGACCACCGCCCAGTCGGTCGGTGCTACTACGGTAGCGGTCACCGACGAGGCTCGGTCGAGCAGCAGCAGTAATGCTGCAGCGGTTGTTGACAACGACGCTCAACCCGCCAACGGCGGGCACGGGTGCGTTCACCAGGACATTTCTCCTGGTGAGGTTGACGTAAGCTTGAAGACCTCAGATGGGTCTTCAAGCTTCACCGCCTACGAGGCGGTGGAGTTCGCTATCTCCCTGACCCTCTTCGAGGGTCACTGCGCAGGCGATGGCATTGTTATCACCGTCCCGAGTGAGCTCGGGACGGACGGTAGCTTCGATCCGATCCCAATGACTACCCCGGATGGGGTCACCATTGGGGTCGCAACATACCACCCCAACCGCACCGTGAAGATCGTGCTTACCGACCAGGTGGAAGTCCCTGGTCGGAAAGATTTCTATGCAACCGCCTGGTGGCGGGTGCATATGAGCGACGCTCTAGTTCCCGGGGAAGCCCGGGAACTTGTCTGGAGTATCGACGGGATTACCCGTCGTACTCCAATTCAGGTGGGCACCTGTGATGGGTGCTCACAACTCGGAGCGGGGCCCTCGAAGTGGGGGTCCGTGGACGTAAACGCGCAGCACGTGACAATCGTGCTGCCCACCGCAGTGCAAAACGGTCAGCTGTTCACAGTTACAGATACGTTGACATCGCCGGGTCAACGGTTTGATTGTGACAACTTGATGGTTGGGCGGGTTGGAATTTATACCAAGGCTAGTACTTGGGGTCAGCCCCAATACACCAAATTCCAACAACCCGAAATCGTCAGCTGCACCGACAATAAGGCGACTCTCAACGTCCTTCTCGACACAAACGAGAAGGCTCGTTTTGAGCTGAACGTTCTTGTCGACCCCGCGGACCCCGGTCCGTGGACAGATGGTGCCAATATCACATCCCAAGACAAGTCTTGGGATGTGAGTGCCCGAATCGTTCGTCGAGAGTCTGGCGGTAACGCCGGATTCGACACCAACCCCGTGGTGCCCACGCCGACCCCAACTCCGGAACCGGCGCCAACCCCGTCGACAACTCCGTCGACAGTTCCAGTGCCCACACCGACTCCGAGTCCGACTCCGACGCCAAGTCCGTCGACATCTACGCCTGTGACGCCAACTCCGGCGCCATCGGCATCACCGAGTCCGAGTCCGTCGGCACCAAGCCCGTCGGTCACGCCGTCGGCGACACCGACGCCAGCACCCCAGCACAAGCTGGCAGTGACAGGCGCCGACGGAAGTGCGATCGCCGGAGCGGTCGCACTTCTGGCCCTCGGGAGTCTCATCCTCCGAGCGCGCCGCCGCCAGGCAGCGCCCTCGGAGAGGTAACACATCTCGCTGAGGGGTGTTAGTTTAATCGACTAGCGCCCCTCAGCGGAGAACTCAGATACGGAAAGGTATAGAGGGGAGGTTCACCACACCCGCTCCACTACGGAGCGGGTTTTCTCTTTGATTAGACATAGAAGCCTATTGATTTTATTACGTTATTATTGTAAAATAATAAATATGTCAGAATTAAATAACGAAAGTCTATTAGACGGCGCCGAATGCGCGAAATTAGCCCCCGAAGAAGCTAATCGCTTGTTTTTCCAAATAGACCCAAATGTTCCAGACCAAGATTTAAGAGGTATCAGAAAGACAGAAGCCGTGGAAGCTGCCATAGCCATGTGTCGAAAATGCCCAGTATTAAAGCAATGTCTAGAATATGCACTTCGACACCCAGAATCTACAGAATATGGAATTTGGGGAGGTACAACTCCCCCTCAACGCAGAAGAATGTCACGATTAGGCAAAAATGCGATAAAAAAAGGCAATTGAATCGGCTGGAAAATAATCACCATAACTCTTGTCTTTCGTTGTCATTTCTGCTACAATTCTAAGGAACATTACCAAAGACAGTGGCGACTTGACGTAAAACAAGTGTAAAAATGCCACCGAGGGATGAAACTAACAGTTTTATTTGACGTCTTTGGTAGTGCGAGAATCAAAGACGTTTTTTGATTCTCCATTACCGCACGTTAACAAATTGGCACATAACAAATTAACTCAATCAAAGAAAGGATTTTTATGGCAATTTCACGCGATAAAAAACAAACTTTGGTTGCTGAACTGACAGAGCTATTAAAAGACGCTAAGGGTACGGCTTTTGCCCGATATCAAACCCTTACCGTTGCCGACCTACAAGAACTACGCAAGACAGCTCGCGAAGCGGGCGTTACCATCAAGGTTGTTAAAAACCGATTGGTACGCGTAGCTCTTCAGGAAATCGACACTTACAAAGAAACCGACACCAGCTTATTGGTTGGTCAATTGGTTTACGCTGTAAGTAGCGAAGATGAAGTTATGCCAGCAAAGGTATTGGATACGTTTGCAAAAACACATCCAGCATTACAACTTGCAGGTGGCTTCTCAGGCGAAGGCTTGGCAATTAGCGAAGCTGACGTTAAAGCATTGGCAGGCCTACCAAGCAAAGACCAGCTCGTTGCTCAAGTGGTATCACAATTGCTATCACCAGTACACGACACAGTCAATGCGCTTGGCGGCAATTTGCACGGACTTTTGGACGGCATCGAAGCCAAAGCTGCTGCTTAAGTTTAGCAATCAACACTAGTAACGTTGCAATCATCGCAACAATATAATAATAAAGGAGAATATCAATGGCTGATATTAAGAAATTGGCTGAAGAACTTGTAAAATTGACAGTTCTAGAAGTTAACGAATTGAAAAATCATCTTAAAGAAGAATACGGCATCGAGCCAGCTGCTGCAGCTGTCGCTGTTGCTGGTCCAGCTGCTGGTGGTGACGCCGCTGCTGCTGACGAAAAAACTGAGTTCACAGTTACTTTGAAAGACGCTGGTTCTCAGAAAGTTGCAGTCATCAAGGCTGTTAAGGAAATCACCGGCCTAGGTCTAGGTGAAGCAAAAGCTATCGTTGACGGCGCTCCAGCACCAGTCAAGGAAAAAGTTTCTAAAGACGAAGCTGAAGCTGCAAAGAAAACTTTGGAAGACGCTGGCGCTACTGTCGAGCTTTCATAATTTGTTATACAATGCCAATTTGTTTCGTTTAATCACCGTCCGCTCTGGGCGGTGATTTTTATGTCGCCAATCTTAATATCACGAACCACGCGTCAATTTCAAGAGTAAAATTTGCAACACTTTTTTATTCATATCTTATAGCGCTGTGGAAAATCGGATAAAAATAGATAACGCGACTTGATATAAATGTAAGGATATGCTATATATTAGTTAAGTATTATAAAAAATAGACAAAGGAATTGCGAGAACCATGTCTGAATTACCAGAAAAGCAAATTAAGCGTCTGAGGACACTTATTCAAGAGGCGGAGACCAATTTAGCTGCCGCAAAAGAATTATTGATTAGTATTATTGGCGATGATGGTCAAGTTGTCACACCAAAAACCTCATCAGATAACGTAGCAGGAAAGATTATCGAAGGCGTATTTGACGGACAAATGATGCTCAGCCCTGATGGTAAAAATTACCCAATCCCAGCTAACTACGCTTCAAAATCGAAGCTGGTTGAGGGCGACTTGATGAAATTGACAATCGCTGAAGACGGCAGCTTTATCTATAAGCAAATCGGTCCTGTGCCACGAAAGCAGATTATCGGAACACTTGTCCAGCACGACGGAATTTACTACGTCGAGGCTTCCGGCCGCGAATATCGTATTTTACTTGCTAGCGTAACTTACTTCCGAATTAACGTCGGCGACCAAGTTACAATCATCATCCCTGAAGACAATCCTGACGCAACTTGGGCTGCAGTCGAAGCTGCATTGTAAATATTATGCTACCGAGCGAGTTTTTGCTCAGTTACGCCAGTTTTAACGCTGACAATAAGCCATTCGTCGAATGTCAGGTTGGCGATAAAATTGAGCGTCATGAATTATTTGGGCAAGATTTGTCTTTTGAGTTTGATTTTTCTGTAAAATATTGCACAGGTTGGGTGGATTTTGAAAATCGCTGTAGTCAAATCTGCCCAGATCAAGCCACAGTTGATGAAAAGTATGAAAATTGCCTAAAATGCCGCGATAAAACAGGCTTCAATCCAGCATTTTACAACGCCAGTTCGGTTTCCGTCCAACAAGAAAAAATCAATCAAAATCCGCACTTTGTTTACTTGGCGTACTTCACGCCGAACGTCATAAAAGTTGGAATCTCGCAAGAAGAGCGCGGAATTCGGAGATTGTTGGAGCAGGGAGCGCGATTAGCCATAAAATTAGAAACGTTTTCTTCGGCATTGATCGCCAGGCAATATGAGGCGAAAATTTCCAAGCTGGACGGAATAGCTGAAACTCTGCCAGTTTACAAAAAGCTGGAATTGATAAAACAACCTTTTGACCGTACGATTGGCGAAAGGAAATTGCGACAAAAATTACTTGAAATTGAACAGAAAATTGGCGTGTCGTTTCCGAAATCCGAGCTAATTCCTTGTGAAAATTATTTTCAAACCGCTGGCGTTGATTTGTCACGTGTCGTTTTAATGAAGAATTACAGTCAATTGGTTGGACACGTACGCAGTGTCATCGGCTCAATTGTCATCACTGATTACGACGGTCAGCTGCTGGCTTACAATATCAAAAAGCTTATTGGCTATCGGGCGCAAAAAGTTGACGGCGTCATTGACATAGAAATACCCAGCACGCAGCTGGCGTTGTTTTAAGAGTAATTTAACCGCGAGGCTTTTGTTAACATTATTACTTTTATTTTAGAAGAGCAGGGGTTGACTTTTTGATAGAACAGAAGTATAATTCTACTCATCCGAGAATAATCTCGGTGTACGTTTCACAATCAGAGGAGTTGATGATGAACAACAAGAAGCGATTGGCGGCATTTATTGCCATCATTTCTCTCGTGTTCTCAGCGATGACGCTAGCCACCCCACCCGCCGCTCATGCCGTCGGGTGCTACGGAGACTGGTGCTCAGGACAGGACGCAGACGAAACGGGCTGCAGTGCCGATGCCGTCACCACCCAAATCTACAACAACAAGGAATTCTCCTTGCATGTTAGGTGGTCGCCAACCTGCAAGACAAACTGGGCTCGCATTTTCATGCATAGCCCAGGCTGGATCAAGTGCACTCGTAGCGGATATCTGAAAGCTGTCCAGGATACTGGATACACACAACAGATATTCTTCGATACAGTATGCGCACCAGTCGTCACTGTACACTATACGCCGATGATCTACTCGCCGGCACATAAAGTGCGTGCAGTGTTCGTGGACCAGAACAACTTCACATATTCAACACCATGGTCGTGAGACCAGTCCCTCGCTCTCTATTCAAGTATAGAGAGCGAGGGCAAAACACAGCAAAGGAGGCTACCAATGAGCTTAACTACAATATTATTAAATACTTCAATAGTACTGGCACGATACTTGCCATACATCTTGGGAACGGTGACTCTAATTACATCAATATTCATCCTTAAAAAAGAAAAAATTAGCAAGAAGTCTAAGGCTCTGCTGTTAACTTGCATAATTACTGCCATTATCACAATAATAATCGTATTTATGCGATCTCGAATACTCGGAAATCACATTTGTTAACTTCTGTCTCAAGGTATAGTTTGCTATAATTATCTCATGAGGAGCATGAGGGGATGAGTCAGGCGCTATATCGTAAATATCGCAGTCGCAGTTTGGATGAAGTTTTAGGTCAAGATCACGTGACTAGTATTTTACGTCGGGCGTTAGAGCAGGGAAAAATTGCTCATGCGTACTTGTTGACCGGACCGCGTGGCGTGGGAAAAACCAGCGTAGCGCGAATTCTGGCGCACGAGATTAACCACTTGCCATATGATGACGATTCTTCAAACTTGGATATTATTGAAATTGACGCAGCCAGCAATAACGGCGTCGACGACATTCGCGCTTTAAGGGAAAAAGCTCAAGTTGCGCCTGTTTCTGCGCCAAAAAAAGTCTATATCATCGACGAAGTCCACATGCTGTCAAAATCAGCATTTAACGCGCTATTAAAAACCCTGGAAGAACCGCCAGAGCACGTGGTGTTTATCTTAGCTACAACTGATGCCGACAGACTTCCAGCCACCATTCTTAGCCGTGTCCAGCAATTTTTCTTCCACCCAATTCCGACGGAAATTATGACGCGCCAGTTAATGAATATAGCGAAAAAAGAGGGATTTGCAATTGAAGAGGATGCCGCCAGGTTAATCGCTGAACGTTCCCATGGCGGATTCCGTGACGGCATTAGTACGCTTGACCAATTGTCGATTTTAGCAACATCAGACCAGCCACTGACGGCGAATATGGTTACCGAATATTTGGGACTGAGCGACGCGACAATGCTCGGCAATTTACTGGATTCATATCCATCCGACGACAACGAGAAAGTCTTAAACATCTTCCAGGAATTAGAAAATAGCGGCGCGAATTCAGTTGTTGTGTCGCATCAATTATTGTCGATTGCTCGTAATAGGTTACGAAAAAATCCGAATCTTATTGGGTTGGTTCAGCAACTGATCGAGGTAGATCGACACCCGCACCCAGACTTGAAATTATTGACGATATTTATGAATAGCAATTCTCAGCAGACAGAAAAGCCAGTCGCGACAAAGAAAAATATAGCTCAAGCCACGACTCAAAAACCTGCCGAAAAACCAACGCCAATTAAGTCCGCTGAACCAACCAAACCGACAGAAAAGCCGATTGAAAAAGAAGAAAAACCAGTCGAGCCAGCGAAAAAACCCGCCGCAAAACCAAAGAAAACCGACGCGCCGCTAGAGCTAAATTGGGAAAAAGTCATTGAAAGAGCGAAGGAAAAATCTCTCGGATTGGCATCATTATTGCAGAAAAGCCAGTGGTCGTTTGACGGTGAAAAATTGACAATTTACGCAGGTTCCGCGTTTTATAAGAAAAAGCTGGACGACGCAAAAAACAAACCATTGATCTCGGAAATTATCTCAGAAGAAACCGCGATGGATTTGGAAATTGATATAATTGGAGAGAAGAAGCCGCCAGAGGACGAGAAATTGGCGGAAATTGCAGAATTAATGGGTGGCGGCGAAGAAGTTAAGCTGGAGGATATTTAATGGCAGATAAAAGCGAAGAAGTAAAAGGGAAGATACCGCCACAAAATTTGGACGCGGAAAAGAGTTTACTTGGAGCGGTTTTAATTGACGAGGAAGTTTTGGCGGATGCTGCAGAAATTACTCACCCTAGCGATTTTTACGACAAGAATCACGGATTGATTTTTGCCGGAATGATGCGGCTATTTGAAAAACACAAGCCTGTCGACCTATTGACCTTAACCGACGAATTGAAGCGAAAGGATGAGCTGGAATTGGTCGGCGGCTCGGCATATCTAACAGAGCTAACGAACTACGTCCCAACGGCAGCGCACGCATCGGCTTACGCGGAAATGATTGCGCAGGCAGCGGTTCGCAGGCGCCTGATAAAAGCGAGTGGCGATATTTCAGAACTTGGCTATGACGAATCGACGACCACACAGGAATTATTAGAGAAGGCCGAAGCTGAACTTTTCAGCGTATCAGACCAATCAACCAAGCAAGATTTGGTCAGTCTGGAAAGCATTCTGACGGATAGTTTTGATCGAATTGAAGAGCTCAGTAAAAATAAAGGCTCTCTCAGGGGAGTTCGTACTGGCTATCGTGATCTGGACAATATGACTGCTGGCTTGCAAAAATCAGATTTGATCATTCTGGCAGCTCGTCCAGCCATGGGTAAGACGACGCTGGTGACAAATTTGGCTTATAACGTGGCGACGATTGAAAAGAATCCAGTTCTATTTTTCAGCCTAGAGATGAGTAAGGAGCAGCTGGTCGACCGTATGTTGGCAGACGCGTCGGGAGTTGATAGCTGGAATATTCGCACCGGAAATCTGAGCGACGAAGATTTTGCGAAGCTGTCTGAAGCTATGGGTGAAATGGCCGAGGCACCGATTTACATCGATGACACTCCAGGACTGTCGGTTCTAGAAATGCGCACGAAAGCGCGTCGAATTGCTCATGAGAACCAATTGGGACTAATCATCGTCGACTATTTGCAGCTTATGCAGGCTAATGGAAACCACAACGGGAACCGCGTTCAAGAAGTTTCGGAAATTTCACGCGGACTGAAACTTATTGCTCGCGAATTGAATGTGCCGCTAATTGCCCTGAGTCAGTTGAGCCGTTCTGTCGAATCTCGTACGCCACCAATTCCACAACTAGCCGACCTGCGCGAATCCGGTTCCATTGAGCAGGACGCCGACATCGTGAGCTTTATTTATCGCCCTGGATATTATGAGCCAGACAACCCGGAAGTTCAGAATATTACTGACCTCATCATCGCCAAGCACCGTAACGGCCCAGTCGGTAAGGTTCAGCTATACTTCCACCCAGAGCGCCTACGCTTTATGAGTCTGGATCGCAAGCATGAATAGAATTGTGTTATAATCATACCAATGAAAAAGCAAAAAGTTACCGATATATTTCTTTACCGATGGCGTTATGTTTTCGGCTATACGCTGCTGGCGCTGCTGTACATAGGAGCTATTATAATTTCCGCGCTGCATGTGCCGGGAGGTTTGTCGCAAGCAGAAATCGACATGGTCAATACGACAAATCACTTGAATTTTAGCGTCGAGGGAATCGCCGTCACAAATCTGCCATTTCACCTTCTTCAATTGCTATTCTTCAAGCTATTCGGCGTCAGTTTATTAACAATTAAAGCGCCCGCCGTAATCCTTTCAATCGCCAGCTCCATCGCTATTTTCTTCCTCTTAAAGCGCTGGTTTAAGCCGTCCACGACAATTCTATCGCTATTGATCATGGCAACGACTGGACAATTCTTATTCATCGGTCAAAGCGCCACTGTCGGCATTTTATACATTTTCTACACTGCGCTGACTTTACTTTTTGCCACGTTAATTCTCCAAAAAGCCCAGAACGCTTCCATTTGGCGAATCAGCTTAGCCATTACCACGGCGCTCAGCCTCTTCACTCCGTATTTTTGGTATATCAATCTGGGGCTTCTGATCATAGCCTTTCTACATCCGCATCCACGCTATTTCCTCATCTCCCGGAAACATCGCAAGTCTTGGATTGTGCCGTCCGCCATTTTATTCGCAATTGGTTGTGCGATTAGTTTTCTTTGTTATAAATCCCACGCGCTATTTTACAACCTCATCGGCATCAACAGCCTAAGTTTTGACATCGTTGCAAACCTCAGGACTTTATATTACACATACATCCGCATTTTCCCATCAGTCGTAGGAAACCAAATCACGCCAATTATGGACATCAACGCAATGGTGTTAATCGGACTAGGACTATTCCGCAGCTTCCAAAAAATCTCCAGCGCCCGCTCGTTTATGATTTGGTCGTGGCTAATCTTAGCATTGGCGCTACTCATCTTCCATCCAAGCCTCACCCCGATAATCATCATCCCGCTATTTATTCTCTTGGCGGTCGGATTGGAATCCCTAATGAACATGTGGTACGGACTTTTCCCGCGCAACCCATACGCTCGCGGCACAGGACTAGTTCTTATATCAATGCTAATCATCGTTATGGTGGTGGGCGGTAGCTTCCGCTATATTGACGGTTATCGCTATTTCCCAGAAGCAGCTTCGCGCTTCAATAAAGATTTGTCCCTACTCCGTAAGAGTACTGCACCGACCGATTCATTTTCATTATTGGTCAGTAAAGAAGAATCACCGATTTACGAAGCGCTCAAAAAACACAACTATCACCAGATATCAATTATCCACACAGTGCCAACGAACGTCGGACAGACCTTGTATGTGAGCCATAGCGTAAAGTCTCAAATTCCGCAGACTTATTCTGGACACCTGTCGTCAGTAATTGTCAATGACCATAAAGACGGCGATCGCTTCTATGTCTACACATCCGACCGCAAATAGGGTATAATTGTAAGTGTTAAATAAGGAGGAATATGGCGTTTGATCAGGTAAAAATGCTGCAACAATTACGCAAAGCACAGAAACAATTAGGTAAAGAAATCATCGAAGTTGAGGCTGGCGATGGCGCTGTGGTAATACAAATCACTGGCGAGTTAAAGATCAAGTCTGTAAAGATTGACCCAGAAATGGTTGATTTGGGGAATATCGAAGAGTTAGAACACTGGATCGAAATCGCAGTTCGCGATGGCATGACAAAGGCTCAGGAAGTTGCTGCTGAAACTATGAAGCCATTGATGGGCGGCCTAGGCAACTTGCCATTCTAAAGTCATGTCAATCGATATTTTACCAAAGGCGTTGACGGCTTTAATTGATGATTTTGGTAATTTGCCTGGAGTTGGACCGCGTACGGCTGAAAGATATGCTTACGCGGTTTTACGCCGTAATCCCAAATCCGCAAAGCAATTAGCGCATTCATTAGACCGATTGCACGACCGCGTAAAAACCTGCCCGAAGACATTTGCGTTAATCGACTCAGATGACGATGTGTCGCCTTTATACGCAGATTCGAATAGGAATAAAAAACTCGTTTGTGTGGTCGAGGAGCCGCTAGACATTGTTGCCATAGAAAGAACAGGGCAGTTCCTGGGTACATACCACGTGCTGGGCGGCGTTATCTCACCAATCGACAATATTGGGCCAGAACAATTACACATCCCAGAGCTAATCGAGCGTATAAAAACTGACGACGTTCAGGAAATTATTATCGCCACGAATGCTTCAGTTGAGGGCGAATCAACCGCGCTATTTCTGCAGCGCTACATCCAAGAAGCTGGATTGAATACGACTATCACACGCTTAGCCAGGGGTATTCCAGTCGGCGTTGACCTTGAGTACGCAGACCAAATCACGCTGACTCACGCACTAGAAGGTCGAAAGCAGTTATAGATTCAACAGCTTCATCGCCAATAAAAAATACCCGCCATCTCGGCGGGTATTTCGTTGCTAGCTTAGCTTATTACATTTGGCGGCGGCTAGCGATGTAAGCGATAGTAGCTGTAGTTAGTCCACCTAGGCCTAGTGCTGACATAATCGCGTCACTTGCACCAGTCTTTGGCAATTCTGGGCTAGGTGTTGGTGTTGAAGGAGTGTTTGGTGTAGGAGTAGGAGTTTCCTTACATTCGTCCAAGTTAGTCTTGTGAATCTTTTCGTTAAACTCTTCCTTTTTAATCTCCTTAGTGTACTTCTTACCACCTTCTTCAATTACACAGACTGTGATCTTAGCAGGTGCTTCCTTACAATCGTTTGGATCCTTTGAATGCTTGCTTTTGTCGAACTCTGATTCCTTAATCTCTACTGGATATTTATTGGTCTCACGGTTGCAAACGATCATTTTTGGCTCTGGCTTAACTGTAATAGTTTTTTGACAGTTAGGGTTTTGCCTCTTAACTTCACCAGTTTCTTTACCGTTTACAGTAATAGTAACTGTGTAGTTGCCTTCTTTTGCGTAAGTGTATTGAATTTCTGATGAGTTAGTTGTCTTGATGTTGTTATCACCGAAGTTGTATGTGTAGCTGGTGATAGATGCGCCACCCTTGGCAGTTGCCTTAACGCTGAACTTAAAGGTGTTTCGAGAAATCTCAGTTACTTGCAAAGCGTCACATGTTAGAGCAGGCTTTGCTGGAGGTGTTGTTGGGTTGCCCCAAACTGGGTTACCGCAGTCTTTAATCACACCAGTGATAAATGAGCCGTTATTGTCAAACCATGCGTAAATATTGTAGCTCTTAGGTCCGTCAACAAAGCTCTGACCAGTTGTGTATTGGTAGTAAGTATATCCGTTTGAGGTCTTGTAGCTACGTTGTGGCTGAGGCTGACGAGTACCAGCTTTAGACTGTACGGTTATAGCGTTTGTGGCTACAACACGACCGTCAACTGTAATATTACCATTTGCGTCAACTACACCTTCACGCATGTTTGAGCCACCTTGAACCATAGTCTCGGTAACGTACCACTCTTTGTATAGTTCTTTGATTTCTGTACGGCTGTATGCTGTTTGCAATTCTGACATAGAATGCGTACCACAGTATACAACGTTAAATTTGTTACAGCCGGCAGCCTGTGAAGGTGATGCCAACCAGATTCCACCGAGCATAGCAAATCCCAGAGAGATAGCAATGCCGATTTTCTTAAATTTGTTCATAAAAACTCCTCTTTTCCAGCCCTATCTTCAGGCTTTATGTCCTCATACTAGCACAATCTTTATATTTTGTCAATAATAATTTATAAAAATGTTTATGTTTTTTCGATTGCGCAGTATTTTTAATAGTCCATCACATATTATACCACTTATGTAATTAAAAACAATATATATTATATTAGAGTAAAAATCATTTGTTATAATAAATAATATGCTAGACACAGCTAAACAATTCATTCAATCCGCAAACAATATAGTTATTATTCAAGCCGAAAATCCCGACGGCGACAGCCTGGGCTCAAGCTTGGCACTGGAAGAAGTCTTAAGCGACCTAGGGAAGACTGTCACTTTATATTGTCCAGTAGACATACCGAAATATCTTCATTACATTCGCGGTTGGGATCGAGTGCAGAACGACTTTCCGTTTCAAGCCGACGCCGCGATAATTGTCGATACAAGCGCGGATGTCCTTCTTAGCAAGGTATTAGAAACTCCTGGAGCGCGACATTTTCTGGAAACGCACCCAACTCTGGTTATCGATCATCACACAGCTGAATCGACGCTCAGCTTTGATCATATTATGTTATCAGAAACCGTCGTGGCGACCGGGGAATTGCTATATAAACTATTCAATCATTCCGACTGGAAGATAAATGCCCAAGCCGCAGAAAACCTATTGACAGCTATTATGAGCGATAGCCTGGGGCTTACTACGCAAAACACTACGGCTCAGACTTTCCATGCGGCGGGAGAACTTACAGAACTGGGCGCTTCCAATGCGGAAATTGAAGAGCGACGACGCGAATTTATGAAAAAATCGCCAGAAATTTTGGCGTACAAGGGAAAATTGATCGAGCGAATCGAATATTTATTAGACGGACAATTGGCGCTGGTGCACGTGCCATTTGAAGAGATCCAAGCCTATAGCGACGCCTATAACCCCGGTGCGTTGATTGGTGACGAGTTGAGGCTGGTTGAAGGCGTGGCGCTTAGTTGCGTTATTAAAACTTACCCTGACGGCAAATTGACTGCGCGCCTACGAGGTAATTTACCAATCGCCGACACCGTGGCTGGATACTTCGGTGGCGGAGGTCATCCGTATGCGGCAGGATTTCGTGTATATGAAAATTATGACGAAATCGTAAGGGAATTAGTCACGGCGACGGATAAGGCTCTACAAACAGAATATTGATCCACTACGCTATCAATATATACCTCTCAGGCCTGCTCTATCTAGTTGCTCTATCAAATCATCATTCACATCAAATGCACCCTCAGACCATAGGGGGCCGTTAACTTTTCTTCGTACCTCTTCTACTCGGTCCGATACACTAGGGCAACTAAACATTATTCTATCATTATACGTCAGATAACCCTGGAGAACTTTGCTTACGGCATAAGCTTGCAATTCAGAACGGAGGTTTACTTGATCGGATTTAGGGTCTATTTCCAAAACTGGATTCGTGACACAATCATGCGCATGAGATGTCTCGTGAGCCAATAAAGAGACATTAACGCATGTCAGTCCGGACTGGGCCACACTAATAACAGGGCGAAGGTATACATAAGTATCCGTCCCGGCGTCCCTCCATTTGTAAAAATTAGTACTACAAAAACCACCAACATCTGTTCTTTCTATTTTTGTGGGCGGATAGATAGATACATAAGTACACATTCTGGCGATACTTTCACTAGCAAAAGTATCGCTTATTCTATCTTTTTGCACTGGCATAAGAGATATCTGCCTTCCAGAAACAACAAACTTATTACTCCCAATGAGCGGTATTATATTTTTATCTGGCCAGTCTGAGTCAGGATGGCTATCGCCCAACTCTTCGCCTTCAATATATTCCATAGGTTCCAGCATTTGAGCCGTATTACATAGTTCTAAGGCTAGAGCCCCAAGCGTATCAATTATCTCAGGCTCCTCTAAAGCACCTATCAACCTATCTTTCATATACTTAAAAGAGTCTAGCTCAATAGGCTTATCGTAGCTGGGTATTGGCGGACGACGCTCCTGCACTATTTTTCTCATACTTTTTATTATATATTAAATATCTTATTTTGTCAAGCACGAGGTCTTATCTGGCGACATAGCTACGATGTTTTAGATCCTGATAGAACATGTCAATTTTGAAAAACCAGCCAGAGTGCCGTACAATAGAACTAATGATAAAACTCTATAACACGCTCACCAGACGAAAAGATGAACTGACGCCACTTGACGGAGAAACGGTCAAATTTTACACCTGTGGTCTAACGGTCTATTCGCAACCGCACATCGGCAACTGGGTTGGCTATATTTACTGGGACGTGTTGGTGCGACTGCTACGCTGGCAAGATATTCCTGTTATTCGAACGCAAAACATCACCGATGTTGGTCATTTGACCAGCGACGACGATAACGGCGAAGACAAAATGGAAAAAGGTGCGCGCCGTGAAGGGAAGACTGCCTGGGATGTGGCGGAAAGATATATTTCCATAGCCAATCACGAGGCTTACGACGTGTTGAAATTGATAAAACCAGATTATTTGGTGCGGGCGACGGATTATATTCAGCAGCAGATTGACTTTGCAAAAGGGCTGGACGAAAAAGGATTTTTATATAAAATCGACGGCGACGGCATGTATTTTGATACGTCGCTTTTGAAGGATTACGGGAAATTAGCGCGGCTGGACGTGGCGGGCCTGGAAGCTGGCGCCAGAGTGAGCGTTGAAGGAAAGCGTAATATTACCGACTTCGCCGTGTGGAAGTTTTCACCAAAAGACGCCAAGCGCGATATGGAGTGGGACAGTCCGTGGGGAGTCGGTTTTCCTGGCTGGCATCTGGAATGTTCGACAATTGCCCGTGAAACGCTCGGCGATTCTATTGATATTCACGCGGGCGGGATTGATCATATTCCAGTTCACCACACGAATGAAATTGCCCAGAGCGAAAATCTGACTGGAAAACAATTTTCTCAGATTTGGCTACATAATAATCACATAAAAGTCGACGGCCGAAAGATGAGCAAATCTCTGGGAAATATTATTACTCTGGACGATATTATTTCGCGAGGGTTTAGTCCGATGGCGTTTAAACTGGCGATTCTCAGCAAGCATTATCAGACGGAGGGCAATTTTACTTGGGAAATTCTGGAAGCAGCGCAGGCGCGATTGAACCATTGGCGGGATTACGCGGTTCTGAGACATCAGACTCACGACACACTGGAAGATGACGACGATAAGGACGAGCAGGACGATTCGGTTTCGTTGCTAGCGGGACGTCAGGCATTGGTCGAGAAATTGAACGACGATTTGGATACTCCAGGCGCACTGGCGTTGATTGATGAAGTATTTTCAAAGTTGGATCATACGCCACTTGATAAAATTCATCGACAGAGTTTAGTGCAATTTATTGATGAGATTGACGAGATTTTAGGGCTGGATTTGGCTGAGTCTACTCCTGATATTACTGACGATTTGAAGAGATTGATTATCCAGCGACGTCAAGCACGCGCAGAGAAAAATTGGGAAGAATCCGACAGAATTCGCGATGAACTTCTTCAGGCTGGCGTTGCCGTTCGTGATACGCCAAGCGGCAGCATTTGGACATGGAAATAGCCCGCTGGATTCAACGGGCTATAATTTTTTCTATGTCAACTAATCTTCGTTTTTCAATTTCTTAACTAATTTATTAATAAGCGGCTTTTCACTTTCAACGCGCTTGGACTTGGCTTGCTCCAAGTAATTATCTAGCAAAACTTTCACGACACCAGCGGCTGGAATAGCAATCAAACCGCCCAATAGACCGCCGACATATAAACCAATTGTCACCGCGACCAAGACAGTCAGAGCCGACAGCTCAACCTTCTTTGATTGGATAGAAGGAGAGACAAAGTTATTCTCAATCTGTTGGTAAATCACGAAATAAATCGCGTAAATAACGCCCGCTGTCATGTTATTGAAGAATAGTAGCAGCGATATTAACGCGCCAGCAATCGTTGCGCCAAACATCGGAATTAGCGTCAACACAAACGTCGCCATAACGGTGAGCATTGCCAAATTGGAATTTATGACAGGGAATGTCAAACTCAGCACAAACACCACGAAACCTGATAATATCGCATCGATCCCAGAAACCGTCAATTGCCCAGAAACATAACCTGTAACCACGTTATACATTCGGCCAACCAGCTTCTTATGACGCTCCATTTTTTCTTCGTCGTTGTATAGTCCCCACAAACGCTTCACCCAAGTTGGACCCTCGAGAAGCATCAGGAATGACAGCACCAACACCAAGAATAGCGAGCCTAAGAACGACGCCAAAGAGCCAACGCTGGACAATAGATTCGTGCCGACGCTCGTAGCCCAAGACGAAGATTGCTGCTTGATGTTTTCCATCATCGAATCGACCTGCGGGCGCAAATTGTTCTTATCAATGAAATCATTGACGCCACGCCACTGTGAGCTTGCTTGGTCGATTATACTCGGAATGCTCTCGACGAATTTGGCAGATTGTTGGACAATTGGCGGAATAACAAACCAGACCACACAACCCAAAAGCAGAACCAGCGTCGTATACGCCAGCGCCGTGCCGCCCAATCGGCTTTTTCCAGGAAGCTTCTTAGCAATTGCCGCAACCGGACGATTCAACGCCAACGCCAAAAACAGGGAAATTCCCAATAAAACCAGCGCATCCTTCGCGGAATAAATTGCCAAACCAGCCAGACCAAAGCCCATCACGACCAGCCAAAATCGCACAAATGTTTTCGTGTCTATCTCTATACGTACTTTCATAATTAAACTTTACCAGCTTTTCGACGTGTCCGCAACGCCGACAAAGATAATTTACTATCATAAGACATCGCGCCGTAACGGAAAACGCGCACGGATAACCACATAACGAACACCGCTGTAGCGACCAAAATTGCCGTACCAAGCAAAGCTTCCCAAATTGGCAGGTTTCCTATTGCGTTTCGTAATAACAATGGAATCGGCGCGGTGAATGGAAATAGCGACAAGAACTTAACGAAGAAATAATCAGGGAAGGAAACGAACGCCGTGATTCCGTAAAATGGACCAATGAATAGCATAATCACAATTCCGAACCACTGGCTGGCTTCTTTGGCGGTCGGCATCATCGCGCCCAAAGTCACCAACATTCCCGTAAATAAAGTGAAGCTGGCGGAGAAAATTATGATCGCCAAACCAATTCTCACAGGATCAAACACGAGCGTACTCAAGTCCAGATTAGGCAATTGCAACTTCGAGCCAAACGCCAAATAGCCCGCCAAAACTGGCAAAACAATCACCAAAATCTGAATCAAAGCCAACACCATCAAAGACAGAATTTTACCCGTAATCAAAGTGTCAGTTTTAACGGTCGTAAGCAGCATTTCCACCGTGCGATTTTCTTTTTCCTCGGTGGTGCTAATAAGCATTTGATTGCCAAAAATACTGATGAGAATGAACAAAATAACCAAAAACATTCCCGGCACAATCATCTCATTAATGCCACCGTGCTCTTTTCCGTCCAGATACGTGGTTGATGACAATTGGACTTTGTCGCGTAAAATCGCAACTTGTGCTGGACTGATGCCACTTGCTACCGATTGACTCAATAAGCTCTGCGCCACCGCGCTGTATTTTCCGTTTTGGAATAGCCCAACATCTTTACCGTAAACTTCGACTTTTTGCTTGCTCAAATCTTTTGGAAAATAAACATACGCGTCAACTTTATTATTTTTTACGTTGTCAATTCCAGATTCTTTCGATTTGGCAGTTTTGGCTTTAATTGCCGTCAGTAATTCTGGCTTCACTAACTTTGAATCGTCGGTGACTTCCAGAGAAAATTCTTGCTTTTCCAGATTTTTTGATGCTTCAATAGTTGTGCTTTGCGACCAAAACATAATGCCATACAGCACGCCAATCAACAAAGGAAAACCTAATGCCGTCAACCAAAACGTCGGTTTCTTCAGTGTTCTAAGAGTTTCAAATTTGAAAACCGTCCCCAAATTATGCATTTTACTCATCGCTCAACTCCTTCGCTTCGCCGCCGTAAACTTGGACAAAAATGTCGTCCATTGACGCGCCGCCAAATTGTTTTTTCACTTCTTCCAATGTTCCATATGCCGCCGCTTGACCGTCCTTCAATAAAATCAAGCGATCGCACAACCTTTCAACTTCCTCCATCTGGTGCGTAACGTAAATAATTGTCGCGCCAGCTTTTCGCTGCTCCTCAATTATATTCATCAACAAACGACGATTCACTGGATCAAAACCTTTGGCTGGCTCGTCCATAATCAGTAGTTCTGGATCGCCCATAATTGTTACACCAAGCTGAATTTTCTGCTGCTGTCCGCCAGATAATTTATCAAGTTGCGTGTTAGCCTTGTCGCTCAAATTGACGCGCTCCAAAAACTTCAGGGAAAAATCCTTAGCTTCTTTGCGACTCAAGCCCTTCAATTGACCAAAATAAAGCATCACGTCTAAGACTTTTTCTTTTTTATACAAACCGCGCTCCTCGGGAAGATATCCGAGGCGAATCTGACTTTCCACAGAATATGGCTTGCCGTTTATCAATAAATCGCCTGCGGTCGGCTGATATAGTCCCAACAATGCGCGCAACGTCGTAGTTTTTCCCGAGCCATTACTTCCCAAAAAACCAAAAACTTCGCCGCGAAAAACATCGAAACTCAGGTCTTTAATAACAGTTTTATCACCGAAACTCATCTTAAAATGACGAATCTCAACCATTTTTTTATTATCTGGCATACGCCTCCTTTTCTTTAAATAAAATTATAGCACTTAGCGCGGGAAAAAAGATATAATATAAAATATGCGACTGTTGGTTATTGAGGACGAACGAAAAATTGCGAGGGTCATAACCGAATCTTTGAAACGTGAGAAATACGCGGTTGATGCGGCGTATAACGGGGAAGAGGGGTTTAATTTGGCGGATAGTCAGCCGTACGATTTGTTGATTGTTGATCGAATGTTGCCGGGATTAGAAGGCACGGAGATTGTTAAAAAATTGCGCGAGAATGGGAAAAATATGCCAATTCTGTTTCTGACAGCGCTGAGCACGACCGAAGATAAAACGCTTGGGTTAGACGTGGGAGCCGATGATTATTTGACTAAGCCCTTTGCGATTGATGAATTGTTGGCGCGAGTGCGAGCTTTACTTCGCCGCCCACCGATTAGCCAGCCAGACGTTCTGCAAATTGACGATTTGGAAATTGACAAGCAGCAACATACAGTAACTCGCGCAGGAAAAATTATCGACCTCACGAACAAAGAATATGCGCTGCTGGAATATTTGATGCAACATCCGAATCAGATTCTCAGTAAAGAAACACTGATTGATCACGTTTGGGATTTTGACGCTGATATTTTACCGAATAATGTCGAGGCGTACATAAAAAATCTGCGCCAAAAAATCGACAAACCGTTCAAAAAACAATTGATAAAAACCGTGCGCGGCTTCGGTTATAGGATTGAATCATGAAAATTTTTACTTCAGCAACAATTAAGTTGGCGGGCTGGTATTTGATGATTTTGATGATCGTCAGTTTGCTGTTTAGCAGCATTATTTTTCAGGTGGCGCGCTCGGAAGTTGATGCGCAAATTCATAAAATTATCGTTCAAAGGAAGGGTGATTTTCCTGCAATTAATTTGTCGGAAAGAATAGATAATTCAACTCGAAATCTTTTGATTAGTTTGGGCTATATAAATCTTATCGTTCTGCTCGCTGGCGGTTGGTGCTCATATTTATTGGCAAAAATTACTTTGCGACCGATAGAAACCGCCCACAAAGCCCAATCGCGATTTGTTGCCAATGCCAGCCATCAACTCCGAACTCCTTTGGCAATTATGAAAGCAGAGACTGAATTTGCGCTAAAAAATCGGAAGGCGAATAAGGCGGAACTTACAGAAACTCTGGAAAGCAATTTGGAGGAAATAAATAAATTGACCGAACTTACGGCGATGCTTCTGGAACTGTCGCGGACGGAAAATAAGTTGGCACTGGAAGATAAAAGTTTTAATTTGACGGAATTGATATCCGAACTCGTTCGCGAACGAAAAGCCGAAGCGCGAGTTAAAATGAATTGCCCAGAACACATAAATATTCCGCTTCATCACACCGCCACGCGAGAATTGTGCGCTATTTTACTCGACAATTCATTGAAACATAGCCCGAAAAATTCTGTGGTAAAAATTCGCATTATCCCATCGAAACAAAACATCACCGTCAACTTCATCAACGACGGCACGATTTCACAACAAACTCTACCACACGTCTTTGAGCGATTTTTCCGCGGCAACCAACAGACGAAAGGCTATGGATTAGGATTGCCATTAGCGGAACAATTGACAAAAGCACTGGGCGGACAAATCTCTGTTAGCACCTCAAAAAACTCAACCATTTTCACAATTTCCTTGCCGATTCTGTAAATTTTCAGCTATTTTTCAGAATTAGATGTTGTAATAAGATTGTTGATTGGCAAAGTTGCCGATCCGAAAGGGGAAGTATGAGTACAACATTTTTAAGTAAAAAAGGATTTAAGGAACTACAGAAAGAAATTTCTGGGCTAGAGATTTCAGAGAAAGCGCTCACGTTGGAATTGAAGGAAATTGGGCGCGCCAAATCGCGTGATGACAAATTACGCCGCAACGATGTAATTACGCAACTGGAAAATATTCAATCAAAAATCTTTATGAAGAAGGATATTTTACGTCACGCTAAGCCGCTGCCAAGAAAGCGCGATCGATTGAAAATTGCTATTGGCTCAGTCGTGGATTTGGTGGATCAACAGGGAAAAATTTTCCGCTATACGCTGGTTCATAGCCTGGAAGCGAACCCTCTGGACGGGCGAATTTCCGTGGATAGTCCGCTGGGAAAAAGCCTACTGAACCACAAGAAATCCGAAACTGTTTCCTGGAAAAATGGCTTGATGACCAAGCAGCTACAGGTTATCAATATTAGCTAATTTCAATTGTCCACCACGACAGTTTAGCTCTCACTGGCGAGTGGGAGCTTTTTTTCATATAATAAGCATATGCTTTTCTATAATTTATCAATCGACGAAACATTGAAGAAGCTAGGGTCACACAGTAACGGCCTAACGGTAAGTGAGGTAAAAAAATACCAGAAGAAATTTGGAGAAAACGTTATCAAGATCCAAAGCGAACCACTTTGGCGAAAAATCATTGAGCCATTTGCTGACATTTTTTCGCTAGTGTTAATGTTGGCGGCAATTGTTAGTATTATTCACAATGAAATCATCGACGCTGTTATTATAATTATTATACTGGTCATTTCCGCTGTCATTTTTTACGTGCAACGATTTTCAACCGATCGAGTACTTAGGAGCTTGTCTCGACACGATGCACAAAAAATCGATGTTTTAAGATCTGGAAAAATCATCTCCATCGATAGCTCAAAACTAGTTCCAGGCGATATTGTCAATTTATCTGAGGGAGAGAAAGTTCCAGCCGACATTCGATTGATGAAAGCGATAAATCTTCGCATTGACGAATCTCAATTAACCGGCGAATCAATTCCAATTAGTAAAAATAGTGATAAGTTAGACGGCGAGCAACAAATTTACGAGCGCACAAATATGCTTTTCCAAGGCTCATTTGTAGTATCTGGAATGGCAACAGGAATAGTTACGGCAATTGGCAATCAAACAGAATTTGGGAATCTAGCTTCACTATCCAAAAAAGAAATCACCAAAAGCCCAGTTCAGCAAAAAATCGATAAACTAATAGCCAGAATTATTACGATTATTAGTGCTGTGGGTGCTGTAGCGTTTTGCTTAAGTTTATTGCGCGGAATGGACGTTCTGGATAGTCTAAGGTTTGTTATTGCACTTTCGGTGAGCGCTGTGCCGGAAAGTCTACCAATTGCTATTTCTGTAGTGCTGGTCCTAGGAATGCGACGAATGGCGAAAAAGAAAGCATTAGTTCATCAAATGCGTGCAATTGAAACTATTGGCGTAATTACTACTATTGCAACAGACAAAACCGGAACTCTTACTAAAAACCTATTAACAGTACAAGAAACATGGACTCTTAAAAAACATAATAATCTTCCAGAATTAATGACATATTTTGTCAATCACGGCGATAGCAAAAGTCATGATCCGTTAGATATCGCACTAGATAATTTTTCCCGAAAAAATAACACAAAGGCACGTGGATTACCTGCAGCAGAATTACCGTTCAATCAAGAATTCTCAATGTCTGCCACAATCTGGCACAATGGTGTTAACTATAAAATATATTATAAAGGCGCACCAGAAGAAATTATCAAACACTGCAAGTTAACAACAACAGATCTAAAACTTGCCAAAAAATCCATCACTGACCTAACGTCAAAAGGCTATCGAGTGGTAGGATTGGCGACTAGTGAAAATTCAGAAATACCGACCGACTTTTCTAAAATATCACACCAAAAATTACAATTCACAGGACTCGTGGCGGTGGCTGACGTCTTGCGCCCAGAGGCTTCTCGTGCTATAAAATCGGCAATTTCAGCTGGCGTTTCGGTTCGAATGATCACTGGAGATCACTTTGAAACGGCATATCAAATTGGCAAAAAGCTAGGTATGGTTGAGAACCGAGAGGAGGTTTTTGACTGCCGAGAAATGTCAAAAATGACCGATGACCAATTAGATATGATAATTAAACAAACAAAGGTTTTTTCACGCGTCATACCGGAGCAGAAGTATCGTATTTTAACAATTTTAAAACGTCATAATATTACTGCCATGACTGGGGATGGAGTAAATGACGTTCCAGCTTTATCTGGAGCGGACGTGGGAATTGCTATGGGTTCAGGATCACATATCGCGAAAGATGCTGGTGCAATAATCCTTTTGGATGACAATTTCAAGACGATCATTGATGCTATGCGGGAAGGTAGAACGATTATTGCCAATATAAGGCGAATGTTGTTTTATCTACTGTCAACCAACACGGGTGAGCTGATTACAATGATAGGCGCGCTGCTAATTGGTATTAAAACACCCCTAGAGCCTGTACAGATTTTATGGGTCAATTTAGTTACCGACACGTCAATGGTAATTCCGCTCGGACTGGAACCTGCCGAAAAAAATATTATGAAACAGCTACCAAAGAATATCGACGCACCAATCTTAGATAAGGTTATGGTTTGGCGAATGGCTGTAGCTGCTGGAACTATGGCAGCAATAGCCCTGATTACTTATGTATTCTTTGAAAAGCATTACGGACACAATTACGCACAAACTCTGGCATTCATCTCTCTGGTGGTCAGTCAATGGGCAAATGCATTTAATGCTCGCAGCGATCAAGATTCCGTCTTCACACGCCTAAAAGTAATGAACCGAGGGTTTTATATTGGAATAGCAATGTCACTAACACTGCAGGCTTTGGTATTATTCGGACCACTTGGTGAAATCTTACACATTCATAAGGTTGACATTGCTCATATCGTTGTTGTTAACCTGTTGGCGCTAACCATTCCAATTGCCACCAGCGAAATCCATAAATGGTGGACCAGACGAAAATTAGCTGGTAGAGTGTTATAATATTTTCCCGGAGGAGACATAATTATGGAAATCAGATCAATGACAGCTACCGACTATCCCGATGTCTATGAGCTTTGGACGTCAAATGCAGGCATGGGCCTAAATAACCTGGACGATTCAGAAGAGGGAATTGGCAGATTCTTAGACCGCAACCCAACAACATGTTTTGTAGCAGCAGAAGAAAGCGAGATCACCGGAGCGATTATAGCCGGACACGACGGCCGACGTGGCTATGTTTATCACACCGCGGTTGCCGAGCAATATAAGCGACAAGGGATTGGCCGAAAATTGGCCGAATCAGCTCTAAAAGCATTAAGCGAAGAAGGCATCAATAAAGTTGCTCTGCTAGTATTTAATCACAATGAGGGAGCTAAGGAGTTCTGGAAAAAGATGGGATTTGAAGCACGGACACCAGAAGAAGGCGACGACATTGTGTATTATAATAAAGCTTTAACTGAGATAAAACGAATTGATACTTAACAAATAAAAAACACCTCTCAGGTGCGAAAAATTCTTGGCTGGGACGGCAGGATTCGAACCTGCGAATGCTGGGACCAAAACCCAGTGCCTTACCACTTGGCGACGTCCCACTATTGCCAGGACAATGACGATTATAGCACACCAGACAGAAAAAATCCACACATCCTGATATAATATAATCTAATGAGAAAACAAATTTTTGAGACTTTAAGATTGGAAAAAATCGTTGGCGGCGGGCAAGCTATCGGAACACTTGACGACGGTCGCAAAGCGTTCGTCTGGGGAGGATTACCAAAAGAACTTGTAACAATTCGCGTGACAAAGAAAAAATCACACTTCGTCGAAGGGGTAATGACAGAAATTATCGAGAAAAGCCCAGAGCGAATTACGCCGCGGGACGAAAATAGCTATTTAAGCACCAGTCCTTGGCAAATAATGCCGATGTCCAGCGAGCAATCGTACAAAGCGTCGCTAATCAAAGAAGCTTTTTTACTTCACAACATCACATTGCCTAAAAAAACCAAGGTCTTTTCTGACGGCGTAGAATTTAATTATCGCAATAAAGTTGAATTCAGTTGGTTTGGCGACAAAACGGACGACGACGAAAAAGAAACTCTGGACTTGGCGTTTTTCAAGCGTGGCGGCAAAGGGAAAGTCATCGTTGACGGAACCAGCTTGGCGCATCCGAGCATAAATAAATTGGCAATTGAAATCCGCGACCTCTTACGAGAAAAACCAATCGTCGCACGCCAATTAAAAACACTCTTAATTCGCTCAGACCAACAGGGAAACGCCGTCTGGCAATTGTACGTAAAAGATAAGATAGAAAATCTGATTTCCGAAGACGAAGCTAAATTATTATCGGCCAAAGGTGGCGAAATAATCTATTCCGACCCCAAAAGTCCAGCCAGCAGAATCACCGAACGCTTGAACAAATTCGGTGACACAACACTGAGCGACACGATTTTAGGCGTCGCCTTCAACTACGCCTGCGAAGGATTTTTCCAAGTCAACATTCCCGTTTACGAAAAAGCCTTGAGCGATATGAAAGCGTGGATCGATTGCAATGAAAAATTGCCGACGCTCGACCTTTACTCTGGCGTTGGGACAATCGGTTTGACAATTGGCGGAGATGACGTGACGCTGGTGGAGATTAACGAACACGCCGTCGCGGAAATGCAGAGGAATATCATCAAGCTGAATCGACCGAATGCCAAGGCGATTTTGGCACCGAGCGAAAAATCTCTGGAATATATAACGGACGAGCAAATTGTCATCGTTGATCCGCCGCGCGCTGGACTTCACGCGGACGTTACTAATCGACTGCTGGAGACTGAGCCGCCTCGGATTATTTATCTGAGTTGCAATCCTGTCACGCAAGCGCGAGACGTCAGCCTACTCCAGGAAAAATACGAAATCGTGCATCATCAAGGCTACAATTTCTTCCCGAGGACGCCGCACATTGAGCACTTGGTTATCCTTGATAAGAAGTAAGTCGGCTAGCGTGTTAACGCTTAACGCGGAACATCAGTAAATTTGACACAGACTCGTGCCGCTGATATAATATTACCACTAATATAAAGAAGGAGTTTTATATATCATGACAGAAATACCCAAATCATCATCGCAGGAATTGCCAGACGGACAAAAAGCAACTGGCTGGGACAGCTTAGCAGACTACGACAATGGAGATTCCGACTACACTCATCACAGTCCATTTGGAGAAGTTCCAGCAATTAACGGAAACGATCTTCTCGACAGCGGAGTGTTCTTCGGCGATGCGATAGCGCTGACGCAAAAATACACTTCAACCAGCTCAGAAACTCCAGAGGAAAAGCAAGTATTATTAAATCTTGGCGATGTCTATGTGCTCGTGGGTAAAGATTCTGATCCAAATAAACTAAAAGCAGCCTGGGCGCGAGCTATGCGCGGACACTATGATCAACAGATAACTTTCACTGAAGACATTACTGATACGGTTGAAAGTTATCCGCTAGTAACAACCACCCTAGACAACATACCAAAAGAAATCCTTGAAGCTGAAGCAGCGGAAGACGAGGCAAAGCGCCGCGCCGGAGATGAAGAAATTCAGCAAGCAGACGCTATTATTAACAGGGAAAAAGACTACCGAAGATTGAAAGATAAAGTATGGGATGTAAAGCTTACTTTTGGTGAAGGAGACGAAAAATATACAACCAACGTCTACGGTGACAAACAAAAGCAACCAGAGGAGATTCCGTTTGACTCGGCATCCGAAGCTAAGATTTCAATGCAACGCACTTATGCCATACTGTGGGCAAAACTTATGCAGAAGCACCTTAATGAAGGTGAAGGCGAAAAAGTAGCTGACGTAGCAGAAGAATCTCTTAATGAGATGGGTATCGCTCTTTCTGAAAAACATGAAAATCTATTTGTTACAGATATCTGTTATGAGCTAGATGCCATATACAATTGGGAGCATCGCGCCGAGCTAAAGGATTGGCATAATGAAAGACTTTGCGAGGATATAGAGCCGCTTCCAAAAGAAGCTAGATAAACCAGGACTGTCAAGAATGATCCGGCAGGCATACGATATTTGCCTGCCGGCGTTTTTTATGGCGGTTATACTTTTTTCTGGCATTCATTAGCAGTTAATTTTTTGCCAGCGCGGCGGGCTAGCCACCACTGAGCTAGGGCGGCGATGACAACCACGGCGATGCCCGGCCAGAGCAGAGTAATATTCGGCACGGTAAAGTCGAAGAAATCGCGCAGGAATCCAAAGCTAAAGCTTCCAGCCGCTACGATAATCACCGACAGAAGATAAAGCAAGCGAGCGCGCTTGGCAGATTTATCGATGGTTACGTCCAGCATAATTCCCACCAAGAACACCAAATATACGCCAAACAAAGTCGCGGTAAGCACCGTCATCGTTGCGACTTCTGCAGCGTGGCCAGGGAACATAATAGATGTAATACAATAGGTGAACGCGACAGTCACGCCAGTAATTAAAGCAATCGGTGTAACAGCCAGCAAAGTATCATACCAAAATCGCTTCGGATTTATTCGATGTTTCGGCGCGGGAGGAAACAGCGTCCACATAAGGGTCGGCATCGTCACCAGAAAAATATTCATAAACGTAATGTGGCGCGGCGAATACGGATAATTCATGTCAATAAGAATCGTCGCAAGAAGAAGTGTCACGCCGTAAATAATTTTATGGAAAAATAGAACAGCGATGACTTCGATTGCTTGCATTATTTGATTGCCCAATTTCATCCCCATCGGAAGGGAAGTGAACGAATTGTTGAGCAATATAATGTCGGAAACTCGACGAGATGCCGGAGCACTAGCGTACATCGCCACACCGAGGTCAGCCTTTTTCAGAGCCAGAGCGTCATTTACACCATCGCCAACCATGCCGGTGAATTTTCCCGATTGCTGGAATCGATTGATCAAGCGCTCTTTTTGATCCGGCAAAACTCTGGCAAAAATCGTGTAAGTATCAGCCGCTTTATTAAATTCATCTTCGCTAAGCGCCGCCAAATCCTCACCCAAAATCGCCTTTTCTGGATGTTTAATTCCAGCTTCCTTAGCGATGTATTGAACTGTGCGCGGGTTATCGCCAGAGATTACGCGAATAGTTACGCCTTGGCGCTGCAAAAAATCCACCGTTTCAACAACGCCATGACGCAGGGAGTTGCGCAGAACAACCGCACCAATTGCCGTTCCAGAGCTGTTTTTCAAGTCTTTCAATTTGGTTTTATCGTCCGAAAATTCAGCCAACATCAACACGCGCAAGCCATTGTCAGCCCAATCATTCAGCTTTTTCTGAGTTTCCTTATCTACTGGCGCCAACTTCGACACGAACTCTGGCGCGCCCATCATTAACGTCCGAATTTCACCGTCAATATTCGCCCTCACGCCCGCCATTTTACGCGCCGACGAAAACGCCATAACTTCCAGAACTTTCGTATTTTTTGGCGACGTAGCTTCCGCCAAAATTGCACGACCAGTAATATTTCCACCGCTGGTTTCATGAGCAATTAACGCTGCAAAGCTGGCGATGTCAGAGTCTGAATAGTCATTTTCATCACCGAAAGCCGCGACCTGCTCCAGCGTAACTTCATCACTAGTCAAGGTGCCTGTTTTATCTACGGCCAGCAAATTCAAAAGCGCCATCGCTTCAATTGCTGACAATTTTTGCGGCAAGACTTTCGCCTGGGCTAATCGCAGTGAGCCGAACGCCAAAAGCAGCGAACTCGCCAACAATAAACCTTCCGGCACGACCGTAACCGCCGCCGAAGTGATGGTTTTTAAGATAACGACGACGTTATCGCCAGAGAAATAATAGACAATAGCGATAAGTAGCGACAGAACAATTGCGCCGTAAGTCAAGAAGTAAATTGCGCGCCAAATCGCCAATTGCAGAGGCGTAAGTTCTGGTTTGTAGCGTTTCAGGACTTGGCTAATCGCGCCAGCTTTCGTGTCGTCACCAATCGCAATTACTCGCGCCGCGCCTTCACCAGCCAAAACCGTCGTTGCCGCCAGCACAACATCGCCATCCTTTTTCTCAATCGACGCAGACTCGCCAGTCAACATACTTTCATTCAGCTCCAAGCCTTTTGACTCAATAACTTTCGCGTCCGCTGGTAGTTCATCGCCAGCCTGAATAAGAATCTCATCGCCAATTTTAAGTTCATCATAACCGACCTCGACAATATTTCCATCTCTTAACAATCGAGCTTTCGGCGCGCTCATCAGCTCCAATTGACGCAAAACTCGCTTGGCCCTTAACTCCTGAATAATGCCAATCGTCGAGTTCACGACAATCACCACCGAAATAAACCACGCGTCACGATATTCACGAACATAAACCAGCGCTCCAGCCAGCAGAAAAATCACCACGACAATAGGTGAAAGCAGATTCCGCTTAATAATGTCCAAGTAGTCGCGCATTAGCTTGTCCGAATCCTTCTGTAGCTAAACCTTGCGCCAACTCGCCAATTTCCGTACGCGTCAGAATCGAATTGATATATCTCGCCATTTTTCACTTCAGAAATCAAAACCAAAGCGGGATTATACGGCGCCAAAGTTTTATAAAAATGCAAATCTTCATCCGTAACGTGCTTTCTTCCAGGAAAAACTTCGCGGAATTTGCGCTTGCCAATATCTTCAAAATATCGCGGCTGACCTTTTGGTGGAAGAAATAATTCCGCACGCATACCCATTCGCGAAATTATCTTTTTAACGTCAGATAAAATCAACGGCGAAGTCGCCTCCAAATACATCATCAGCTGCTTTTTATTCGTCAAAAACACCGACGCCTTAGCAGTGCGACTAACATCGGCGTGCCACAAAATTATCGATTGAACATCAATTGGAAAACCAAATTTTTCCTTAGCAATTCGCTCCAGTGCCAGCTCGTCGTACGTCGCCTTATTCATAGATAATATTTTACCATTTTTTTATGAGGTGCGCGAGATGGCAAAGATGTGAAATCTAATAGCCAACCTGTCTGACCGATTCGACTGATTGACGGGAAATATCCAAGTGGCTTTTACCCTTAAACGCATCTTCTGGATGTTTTTCATTCACCCTCTTAATACTGAATCTACAACCTTGGATGAATTCTGTAAATGGCAATTTTGATATCGCGCTCCGAAGACCGCCAACATGGTAAAATAAAACTATGGATTTCAATACTCGTTACGCTAAATTAAACGATAATCAACGACAAGCAGTCGACTACATTCACGGATCGCTTTTGGTAATTGCTGGGCCAGGAACAGGGAAAACCGAGCTTCTAAGTATGCGCACTGCCCAAATCCTGAGACAGACCGACACTTTACCGAACAGTATTTTATGCTTGACGTTTACTGAAAGCGGCGCCACGAATATGCGCCAACGTCTCCGCCAGATTATCGGTGAGGACGCGTATAAAATTGCGATTCATACATTCCACAGCTTCGGCACAGAAATCATCAATCAGCACCGTGAGTATTTTTTCCGTGGCGCCGACGCTCAGCCGGTTGACGAATTGACGCAATATCAAATTATCTCTGGAATACTTGAAGATCTTGATTGGCGGAATCCATTAAGCGTGAAAAACAACGGGGAATTTGTTTATATTAAAGACCTCATCCGAATCATTTCCGAGTTCAAGCAAAGTGGCTTAACGCCGTCAGAATTACGGGCAATTATTGAGGATAATCAAAGCACAATCGCCGAAATTGCGCCAGACATTCAGCAAGTATTTTCCGCCAAAATATCGAAAAAGACGATTGAAATGTTTGCGCCGATAGCTGAGAAAATTGCCAATTTAGCCGTCAAAAACCCTGACGAGAAAAACTCAAAATTGCCAGCCTCAATCACGCCATACGCCAACGTTTTGGCGCTGAGTATCGTGCATGCCACTCAAGAAGCAATTGACGAAAACTCAACCAAGCCGCTGACTGCTTGGAAAAATAAATGGTGCGAAAAAAATGCCAATGGCGAATTTGTCCTGAAAGATTTTACCGCCGCAGAAAAATTATCCGCCGCAATTGACGTTTATGAAAAGTACGTAAATATTCTGTCCGAGCGCTCGTTATTTGACTATGACGACATGATTTTATCCGTTATTCAAGCTTGCGAATCTCACCCAGAACTTCGCGCAAATCTCCAAGAGCAATTCCAATTCATCATGGTCGACGAGTTCCAGGACACAAACTTGGCGCAATTACGATTGCTGTTCAATTTGACCAGCGATAACGACGATAATCCAAACATCATGGCGGTCGGCGATGACGACCAAGCAATCTTCAGCTTCCAAGGCGCAGACGTGGGCAACATCCAGCGTTTCCGCCAGCATTATCACGACCCAAAAATTATCGTTTTGACCGACAATTATCGTTCCGCCGAGAACATTTTATCGTCAGCGCGGGACGTCATCACTCAAGGCGCGGATCGACTGGAAAACACAATTGACGGACTATCAAAGCAATTGACCGCGCACGCAAATAGCGAAGGCTCAAAAGTCGAAATCCAAGAATTCTCATCTGTTGGTGAAGAGCGAGCGGGAATTGCCAAACAAATTGCCGAGCTAATAAAAAACGGCGAAAAGCCAGAAAACATCACGATTATTGCGCGCCACCATAAGGAACTCATTGAAATTCTTCCGCATCTTTATAAGGAAAATCTTTTTGTCAATTACGAGCGTCACGACGACATTCTGGAGCAAGACATAATCCAGATTCTGGACAAATTAGCGCGAACTGTCGTGGCGATTAGCCAGAATAATTTGGACGTCGCCAATAGCTTATTGCCGGAAATTACGGCTCATCCAGCGTTTGGATTTTCTGCGCTTGACATCTGGAAGTTGAGTCTTCAAGCTTACAAAAATCGGCAATTGTGGCTGGAAAGTATGCTGGCGAATAGCGTATTTAAGGAATTTGCAGAGTGGCTTTTGGAGCGCGCTAAGGACGTGCCGAATTTGCCGCTGGAAGAGCAATTGGACAATTTATTAGGCTTAACCAACGATGAAAGCGGCGACCTTCAAGTTAATTCTCTCGCTAATTTCTATTTCTCGCCAGAAAAGCTAGATAAAAACCCAGAAGCGTATCTGACAATTTTGGAAAGTTTGCGTACTTTGCGTCAAAAACTTCGCGACCGAATCACCGATAAAAACCCAACTCTGGAAGATTTTTTGGAGTTTATTGACCTGCATATTTCAACAAAAACTCGCTTAACGCAAATTCGCACGCACGCAAGTTCACTCAGCGGCGCCATAAATTTGATGACCGCTCATAAATCCAAAGGTCTGGAATTTCCGCACGTTTTCGTGATTGGGGCAATTGACAGCGCTTGGGGCGAGAAAGTTCGTTCACGCAGTCGAGCTATTCGATATCCCGCAAACCTCCAGCTTCAGCCAGCGGGCGCCACTTACGACGAACGACTTCGGCTGTTTTTCGTGGCGATGACTCGCGCCAAAACCACATTGACCATGACTTGTTCCCAAACCAACGATTCTGGCAGCGACACGATAATTGCCAGTTTCTTGACGAATTGCACGCCAACCATCATTCCAACCAGCGACGATCCAGCTGAACAAATTAAACTCGCTGAAACCGATTGGACGACGCGACTAACTTCGCCGATTGTTCCAGAATTAAAGGATTTATTGGCGCCAGCGCTCGAAACATACAAGCTTTCCGCAACGCATTTGAATAATTTCCTCGACGTTTCACGTGGCGGACCGCAAAATTTCTTATTGAACAATTTGCTACATTTTCCATCCGCCAAAAATTCCGCCGCAGCTTACGGAACAGCGATTCACAGCAGCCTTCAGCAAGCGCATTGCTCATTCAGCGCCGATCATCAATTGCCAAGCGCCGAACAAATTCTCCAATTTTTCCAAAAATCACTCGAGAGCCAACATTTGCCAGCGGACGATTTTCAATTGTATTTGGACAAAGGGAAGTCGGCTTTGACTGCGTTCTTAAACGCCAAATCTTCAGATTTTCACGACACGGACTTGGCGGAATTAGACTTTTCAAACCAAGGCGTAATTATAGATAACGCCAGATTGACCGGTAAACTTGACGTTGTCGACATCGACAAGCAGAATAAGACCATCTTCGTAACAGATTATAAAACTGGCAAGCCGGCGCATTCCTGGAAAGGTTCGGCCAATTACGAAAAAATCAAACTTCATAAATATCGTCAGCAATTGATGTTCTATCAGCTGCTGGTCGAGCATTCACGCGATTATAGCAATTTCACTTTCACCGGCGGGCGACTACAATTTGTCGAACCAGACATTAAGACCGGCGATATTCTCAGTCTGGAAGATACGTTCTCCAGCGAAGAATTGACTGAATTCGCGAAACTCGTAAACATCATTTGGCAGAAAATCACCACGTTAGATCTGCCGGATATTTCTGACTATTCGCCAGATTATAAGGGAATGCTGCAATTCGAAAAAGACCTGCTGGCGGGCGAAATATAAAAATATTCTAGTATATTGTTGCATTTTTTTATAATTAGTGTTATTATAGTAAACGCTTTCGTTGACGAAGCTAACTTCTCGGCTTGGTGTCGCAAATGACACCAAACCCTGACCATGCTTCGCACAAAAGCATGGTCTGAAAGAGGGGTTAGTTCCTTTCTATTGCCGCAACTCGCGGCGGAGAGGGGGTGAAAACCCTTGGCTGGAAACCAAACTGACGCACGCCGCCGCGCGCAACAGGACTACGAGTCCGCTGTCAGAAACGGCGCCGAAAAGTCTACTCTGGACCGTCTGTACGCGACGGTTCTGGACAAGCAGGCCGCGGAAAACGCAGCCACCGGTCAGAGCGACCGTCCCAGGAAGCTCCACTGGTAGTCTTTTTCTTTGGCAGTCGGGGCTTGTGCGACCCCGAAACCGCTGACTCCGCGTCAGCAGAGGGCGTCTGTCCGCCCTCGGCTTGATTCGCCGACCGGTAATCCGGAAAAGAATCAAAGGACATGATTCTGGAAAAATCCCGCCGCTTTGTTGTGAAAATGGAGTAGCGGTTGATAAGTGGGTTCGACTCCCTCCGTGTCCGCCGGGAAGCAAGACAACGGTGTTTTGCTTCCCTCCCAGTTTCGGGCTCGCGAGTTCACTCGTGGCAGTTTTTCTCAACGTTGAGAATTACTCCGAGCAGAACCGCTTGAGCCCGCCATCCCCCTCATTCTCAAAGACGAGAGTGAGAGGTTTTCTCCTTTTTGTGATAAAATAACAGAGATGACATCGTTTTGGAATGATTTACCACAGCCATTTTTCATATTGGCACCAATGGAAGCCGTCACCGACGTCGTGTTTCGTCATGTCGTGAAACAGGCTGGCGCACCAGACATATTTTTCACCGAGTTCGCAAATGCTACCGGCTGGGTTCACGCCGGCGACAAAGCCATAGCTGGGCGACTAATTAAAACCGACGATGAGCAGCCACTGATTGCGCAAATTTGGGGCGGCGAGCCAGGGGATATGGAAGCTTTCGCGAAGCACTGCGCGGAACTTGGTTTTAACGGAATTGATATCAATATGGGATGTCCCGCCAAATCTGCCATTAAAAGCGGTGGCGCGGCTCTGATTCGTCGGCCCGACATAGCGATAGCTGCAATTGATGCCGCCAAAAAATCTGGATTGCCTGTTAGCGTAAAAACTCGGCTGGGCTATACTTACGTCGACGAGTGGCGCGAGTGGCTTACGGCAATTCTCAAACAAGACATTGTGAACTTAACGATTCATCTGCGTACGAAAAAAGAGATGAGCAAAGTTGCGGCGCATTACGAATTGATTGATGAGATTGTTAAGCTGCGCGATGAAATTGCCCCACAAACGCTCCTGACTATCAACGGCGACATTCGCGACCGAGAGCATGGGCTGGAAATTGTCAGAAAGCATCCTGGCGTGAATGGAATTATGATTGGGCGAGGCGTTTTCAGTGATCCGTTCTGCTTCCGCGAGTCGAAAATTGACGCAGATAATCATAAAGAAGAACTGTTGGCGCTCCTTAATTATCACTTGGATTTGTTCGATTCTTACCAGCCGATTTTAGGGCGACCTTTTGAAACTCTAAAACGTTTTTTCAAGATTTATATTCGCGACTTTGATGGCGCAAAGGAACTTCGGGAGAAATTGATGCACACCACGACGACAGACGAGGTGCGATCAATACTTGCACACAACGATCATCCACATTATACTTATTGACATGACAACAAAAAAACAAAAGCTACAAAAACAACAGGCCATAGACACATGGATTGTCATAGCATTATGGGTAAGTGCTATCTGGTTCTCGCTCGCACGCGGATTCATTACTGGCATCGGCGGTTGGGTACTAGCACTACTTGCCCCGTGGGCGCTTATCGTTAGCTGTATCTGTCTTGCAATCATCTCCCGACAAATAAAAAAACGCCATGTATCAAAAGACCATCTCACCACAATAGTACGTGCTTCCTTTATCGTCATGTCAATCTCATTATTTATCTGCGGCCTTGCAATGCCTGATTTTAGTGACACGGAGACCTTTTCAACATTATCCGTGTATACAAATAACGCTATTTCATTTGAAACATCAAAAACTATCGCCATTATCTCAGGGTTTGTAGTGGTTCTGTCTCTATTCGTGGCTGTTACTTTTGGTATCGCTGAAGACAAAGAATAGACGACGGAAGACGTCGCTATTTAGATTAGTATTAATTAGAGTCTTAGTACTATACGCAAATTGATTGAAAAAGTATAGATAATATTATATAATATAAATATGTTATCTTCAGAAATGCGTGCATGTGGCATATTACACCAGGATAAGCCAAAGAGAAAACTGCGTACGGCAATAGAAAATACACCCAGCGGACAACTCCTCATAGCAAATAATACACCGCTGAGTAGCGCTACTCGCGGTCAAAGACTCACATTCACTCCCGTTGAAGATTATTATACAGGACGACGGGACGCAGCAAGCGGCATCATGTTCGGAAATATGTCAACAAATGACACAGAAATACCTGTAGCGATTAAGCCTCATGACAATATCGCTTCTGCACTTTCAGAATTTTGTATTACACAACATCTTATTAGTGAAGGGCATATTAAACCATACCAACCAACTAGGATTTTTATCAGGCAGAGATTCAATATATACACTATCAGCATTCGAAGACGATGTTGTGAGCTGTGACGCGATTACCGACAGCACGGACAATCCTAAAAAAATACAAAAGGTTCTGTTTGTGGGAGCAGCGACACTCGCGAGGCTACATAAATCGGGAGTTGCACATGGCGACGCGCAAATTAAAAATACCGCATTCAGTGCAAAGACAGGAGAAGAGCGAGCAATAGATCTAACTTCCTCTTATTTCGATAAGAGCGGTCGCGGCATCGCTGATGACATGCATTCGTATATAGATACATTACCTGATTACATTAGTCCAGTGCTAGACAATAAGTATATCGAGGAATATTTTATTGATCCATACTTATCTCTAGTCGCTGGTGCACTATCAAAAAAGCAACAGAATAGTGTTCATCGCGTTACTAATAATCTATGAGTAAATCTGTATACACCTTTCAATCTTCACGCCCAGTTTAAGGCATAAAACAAAACCCCGACGATATCGACAGGATTTTGTCTAATTATTTACGCTCTAAACCTAGCGTCGTCGCTTACGCCTATGAAGATCAGCAACCTTCAATCGCACCATATGACGGTCGATAAGCTGTTTGGCTTTCTCGCGCTCAACTTGATCGCCAGCTTCATCACGCGCCTTAATAGCACGCTCCAGAGCCTTCTGAGTTTCCGCCTCGATGATGTCGTCACCGTGATCAGCTTCATCAACCAAAATTTGCACCGACGAATAGTCAATTTTTACCACGCCACCAGAGATTGCGAAATACTCCAGATGATTATCGGAATCTTCTTTATGCCGACGCACGGTAATTACGCCGTCCCGTGCAATCGTCACTAGCGGCTCGTGGCTTGGGAAAACGGAAATTTCGCCGTCAGTAGTCGGAATTGACACCGAATAAACTTCTTCGTCAACCTTCGTACCGACAAGTGTGACTAATGACAATTTCATGACTATTTAGCTTTCTTTTCAGAATGTTTTTTAGCCTCGGCAGATTCAGTCTCAGCGTCGCGAGCGACTTGGTCAGCCAGCGTACCCTGGACCATATAGAACCAGTTTTCAGGCTTATCATCGTATTTACCAGCCAAAATGTCGGAAGCGTCGCGAATGGTATCTTCCAATTTAACGTAAACACCTGGGTTTCCGGTAAACTTCTCAGCCACATGGAACGGCTGTGCCAAGAATCGCTGAATACGACGAGCGCGGGCAACAATCTGCTTCTGATCATCTGACAATTCTTCCATACCCAAAATAGCGATGATATCCTGAAGCTCTTTATATTGCTGCAAAATTCGCTGAACCTCACGCGCCACGCGATAATGCTCTTCGCCAACAATTTCTGGATCAAGCGAGTTTGAACTCGAATCCAAAACGTCAACCGCTGGATAAATACCGATTTCCGTCAAAGCACGGTTCATCACAATTGTAGCGTCAAGGTGAGCAAAGGTCGTCGCAGGAGCCGGGTCGGTCAAGTCGTCAGCTGGCACATAGACAGCCTGAACAGAGGTAATCGAGCCCTTCTTCGTTGATGTAATTCGCTCTTGCAAGGCACCCATTTCCTGCTGGAGGTTTGGCTGATAACCAACCGCACTTGGCAAACGACCGAGCAATGCCGACACCTCAGCACCAGCCTGAGTATAACGATAAATATTGTCGATAAATAGCAAGACATCTTTACCCTCATCACGGAAAGCTTCAGCCATCGCCAGGCCCGACAATGCCACGCGCAAACGTGCTCCAGGTGGCTCGTTCATCTGGCCGAAGACTAGCGAAGTCTTATCCAAAACGCCAGCTTCTTCCATTTCATAGTAAAGGTCGTTACCTTCACGAGTTCGCTCACCAACACCGGCGAAAACAGAGTTTCCAGAATGGAACTTAGCGATATTATTAATCAACTCAGTGATAAGAACCGTCTTACCAACACCAGCGCCGGCAAATAGACCAGCCTTTCCACCTTTAGCAAGCGGGGCAATCAAGTCGACGACCTTAATGCCAGTTTCCAAAATCTCAGTCTTATTTGACTGCTCAGAAAGTGCTGGAGCAGGGCGGTGAATTGGTGCAGTTTTTCCCTTTGGTTGCGGCTTTTCGTCAATCGCTTCACCAACAACATTAAACATTCGTCCTTGAGTTTCCGCGCCGACTGGAACGGAAATTGGAGCGCCAGTCGCAACAACTTCTGCGCCACGACTCAAACCATCCGTTGACGACAGGGCAATTGCTCGAACAGTGTGCTCGTCCAAGTGCTGAGCGACCTCCAATACCAAATTATCATCGCCGTTTTTAACGTGCAACGCGTCATAAATCGCTGGAAGTTCAACGTCTCGTGGAAACTCCACGTCAACGACCACTCCAACGATCTGAATAATTTTTCCTAGTGTTTTACTCATTTACAGCTCCTGTTGTATTATCAGTGATATTACCTTGTGCAATTAAGAATCCATCAACAAATTGACGAAGGTGTTCTGGAGACTGAATATCATCAATTGACTTAATGCCTAGTTTTTTGCATTGTTCATTCATTCTCTCAAGAGCAGCCATTGTGCCTGGAAGTCTATAATACACACCAGTCTCTCGATCAATTTGCAGACCACCTTCACCAGGTATAGTTGGCCGGTATGTGGAGCTAGTGTAATACTCATCAGGGACTAGACTTACCAACCATCCATACAAGGTTGGTGTTATGCGCTTATCTAAAACTTTAAATGCAAAATGCTTTGCAAGAAATTGTTTCACTTGTTCAATTGTAACCATTGCAGCTCCTTCATTTTTACTCATAATTGCTCCTTTACTTCAAGATCTCCTTTATCATTGTTCCATCGCCTCCACGCCACCAGAAATTTCAGCAAGCTCCTGAGTAATCGCTCCTTGACGAGCTTTATTCATAGCTAGCGTCAAATCATCAACCAAATCACTGGCATTATCCGTAGCATTCTTCATCGCCATCATACGCATAGAATGTTCACTAGCGCGAGCATCAAGCAACGCCTGCAACAGTCGCGCACCGACCAAACGATACGCCACCGCGTCCAAAACTTCTGGAATACTCGGCTCATATTTGGCGTCAGAAATCGTGTTAGAAACTTCACTCGGATCAACCAAGATTTTCGTTCCTGCTGGCAATAATCTGTCCAATTCCGCAGTCTGAACCATGCTATTGACAAAACGCGTATAGACAAGCGTAACGGCGTCAACTTCGCCATTTTCAAACATATTTACTGCCGTATTCAAAATCGTATGGAACGTCAATCCAGACGGCTGATCTGGCAAATCTTCATACGTACCGATGATTTTCGTATCTTTAAGGCGCGTTGCGAATTGCGAGGCTCGGCGACCGATAGTTAAGGTCAAGTTCTCAATTCCGCGCTCGTCATCACGCTTTAATAGCTCCAAATACTTCTTCAAAACGTTGGTGTTATATGCGCCAGCCAGACCTTTGTCGCTAGCCACCACGATAATCAATCGCTTATTTATCTTTCGCCTAACAAACAGCGGGTGGTTGTCAGTTGCGCCTTGGCTCGCTAAATAAGACAGTAGTTCTTCCGCCGCCATCGTGTACGGCGCAGAAGCTTTATCTGCCTCTTGAGCGCGACGCATTTTACTAGCCGCCACCAATTGCATAGCCTTGGTGATCTGCTTAGTTGAGTCCACCGAACGAATGCGATTTTTCAGCGCGCGAGTGCTCGGCATGAATTACTCCTCAAATCCTTTCGCTATTTCTTTCGTAGCTTCGTCAATCAATTTCAATTGCTCATCCGAAGGTTTATCGCCCTTGTTTAACTCACGCATAGCATCTTTAGAATTTTTCCAGAGATAGGTCAATAGGGCAGACTGCGCATCCTTAATCTTAGAAACTGGAACATCGTCAAACATGCCGCCAGTTACCGCGTGAATGCTGACAAATTGCTCCCAGACGCTCATCGGTTGATATTGTGGCTGCTTCAGAAGTTCAGTGAGTCGCTGACCGCGGTCAATTTGAGCCTTTGTTGCGTCGTCAAGATCTGAGCCAAATTGAGCAAATGACGCCAATTCCCGGAACTGAGAAAGACCAAGTTTCAAGTTTCCGCCGACAGATTTAACGGCTTTCGTCTGAGCTGCGCCACCAACACGAGAAACTGATAGACCGGCTGAGATGGCTGGGCGAATGCCTTGATAGAACAAGTCGGTTTCCAGGAAAATCTGACCGTCGGTAATAGAGATCACGTTGGTTGGAATATAAGCGGAAATGTCGCCAGCCTGAGTTTCAATAATTGGCAGAGCCGTCAAGCTTCCCGCGCCAAGTTCATCTGACAATTTAGCCGAGCGTTCCAACAAGCGTGAGTGCAAATAGAAGACATCACCTGGATAAGCTTCACGTCCTGGTGGACGGCGCAACAATAGCGACATCTGTCGATAAGCCACCGCGTGCTTGGTCAAATCGTCATAAATCATCAATGCGTGACCGCCGTTATCACGGAAATATTCTCCCATAGCAGTACCGGCGTAAGGCGCCAGGTAAAGCAGGGAAGCTGCGTCGGACGGGCTGGTCGCAACAATAATCGTCTGATCCATCACACCCTCTTCTTTCAATCGGTCGACCAATCGCGCGATCTTCGACAATTTTTGACCAATCGCCACATAAACGTTCACCACGCCAGTCTTTTGACGAGCCTGGTTAATCATCGTATCGATAGCAATTGCCGTTTTACCAGTTTGACGGTCGCCGATGATAAGCTCGCGCTGACCACGACCTATCGGGAACATCGCGTCAATCGACATAATACCGGTCATCAGAGGTTCGTGAACTGATTTACGACCCATCACACCAATAGCAGGACGCTCAATTAAACCACGTTTCTTCGTCTTAATTGCTGGACCATCGTCAAGAGGTCGACCCAGCGGATCAACCACTCGCCCTAATAGTTCTTCACCGACAGGAACGTCTAGCACCGAGCCCTTGCGGCGAACGCTGGCGCCAGCCTTAACCTTATCTTCGCCGCCAAGAATCACCGCACCAATTTCATCTTCCATCAAGTTCAAAGCAAACGCCTCAACCGTGCCGCCGTCAGTTTCAATTTCCAGCACTTCGCTATAACCAGCGCTACTTAAGCCATGCACCCAAGCCACGCCGTCACCAACGCGAATAACCACGCCGGCATCTTCCAAACCTTCTGTCGCCTCCAGCTGCGCGATTTTTTCCCGCAGGCTTTTGGCTAATTCTGTCACATCAATCTTGCTCATTTTTCCTCCTAGATTTTCTTCGCCCGCAAGTCGTTTAACTTCTTCGAAACCGTTGCGTCCAGTGTTGCGGTCGGCGTTTGTAGCTTAAATCCGCCAATTAACGTCGGGTCAATTGATTCTCTTAGCGACACTTTTGGCTTGCTATTTTTATCGCTCGCCACAGTCGCCAGAAATTGTTCTATTTTACGCCTTGTATTGTCATCAAGCGCTCTCGCACTCTCGACCGACGCTACAATTTCACCGTTCTCAGCCAATTCTGCCTCAATATCTCGCACCAACAAATCAACTTCACGTTCGTGCTTTTCGTAAATCAAAAGACCAGCAATTTCTTCCAACACCGCGTCATTGCCAGCTAAAATTTGTTCAGCTGCGTACTTTGCCAACTTTCTCCTGGACACTAATCTCATCTATTCAGCCTCCTCAAGCGCTTCCGAAATCAGCTTCGTATCTTTCTTCGCATCAATTTTCTCGCCCAAAACCTTGCCAGTCGCTTCAGCTACCAACTCTAATGTCGAATTGTGCAGGTCTTTCTTAGCGTTTTCAATTTCTTGAGCAATCGTATTATGCGCTTCTTTAATCAAAGCTTCAGATTTGGCGGTCGCTTTTTTAGCCGCTTCTTCAACAACTTCGGTCGCTTCTTCTCGAGCAGACGCCACGATGTCGCTAGCTTGCGCTCGCGCTTTTCGCATCATTTCGGCGGTCATTTCTTCAGCTCGGTCGGCATTTTCCTTAGCAGATTTTGCCGCCGCGTCAGCCGCTTTCAAGTCTTTTTCTCGCTTGACTAGCATTTCCATCATTGGCGGATAAACAAACTTGCGAAGAACAAATAGCAAGATTAAGAATGCTACCGTCTGAAACGCCAACAGAGCCCAATCAATGCCTAGCGAATCAAACAAACCGGCTTTTTCCGATGCGCCAGAATTGGCAAATTGTGTTAATATTTTCTCCACAATTTACTCCCGAAAACTACATAACTTTGCCGACGATTGCTGCGACGAAACCGATAATAGCAATAGCGTCGATGAATGAAATACCCAAGATCATCATTGTGCGTAGGTCGTTGATTTTTTCTGGGTTACGACCAGCGGCGTTCATAGCTGCTGCACCAACAATTGCGGCACCAATTGCTGCAAATGCTGCTGGGATTGCGTAGGTAAGTGTGAATGCTAATGCTTCCATTGTTAATATTCTCCTTTTAATTAATTATTACCTAATTTAATCACTCTCTGATGTTGCTAATTTACTAGTTTCAACAGAGGAGTGAACTTCATCAATTGGCTCGTGCGAATCATGGTGAGCCAGCCCCAGGGAAATAAACACAGTTGATAGCATAAAGAAAATATACGCCTGAATACCGCCAATAAACAGCTCAAAGAAATAGAACGGCTGCAGAGCCATAGGCGACAAAAACTTCGTCATATAAGCGATAATCGCCAAGAGGATTTCGCCAGCCAAAACGTTACCAAATAGACGGAAACTCAGTCCCAGCATTCGCGAAAATTCAGCCACCAATTCCAAAATTCCGACAAATGACATGATTGGATCGCGCAGTGGGTTAACAAAATATCGCCCCAAATTGCCCTTAAAGCCAAGATATTTAAACGCGTAAATCTGAGCCGCGATAATCGTTACAATCGCCAAGCCGAAAGTCATATTAAGATCTGCCACGCCACCGCGAAATAGAGGAGTGTGATGCTCGCCAATTGTAATCGGACCAACGATCGGCAAAAGCCCCAGCCAATACTGCGCAACGATAAAGAAAAACAACGTAATACAAAGCGGAGCAACCTTACGCGCCCATTTTTGGTCTGGAATAACTTGGCAAACTGTACTATAAAGTCCGTCGAACGTCCACTGAATTAGTCTTGTGATAAAATTATGTTTCTTTTTACCTAAAACCGCCGCACGAGTACGGAACATTGCCCACACCAGTACGATCAATCCCAAGAATCCCATCAAGTGTGAATTCGTAATAGATATGCCAGCGACATTGAAAACTTCGTCAACCTTTACTGAAATATGCGGACCGGCGCTTGCCATATAATCAATCATTTCTTCAACTCCTGCTGTTTAATTTTAGCAATTTGCAAAGCTACGAGAATCACTGAGATAATCGTGCCAGAAATAATTCCAGCAAGCAGCCATCTCATCTTCATTCCGCTGACATTATCCAGCCACAATCCTAACAAAGTTAAGCCAATCGTCGGCAAAAACATTCGCCACATTGTACCAATCATCGTCCTTGCCAAAATCATCATCGCACCAGAATCGCCTGTATCATTAGCCGAAATGTCAGTTTCTTTTACCATTACTTTCCACTATATCAATCTGTTATACTATTTTGCAAGATGCCACGACGAAATTATTCAAAAAATAGCCAGAAAAGCCCAAAAACATCATTGATGTCAATTTCAGGGCTGACTAATTGCCAGAAAAAACGTCGCTTCTCAACAGAGATAAAAGCCCGCCAAGCAGCAGAAATCCAAGAGCTAGCAAGCCCGAATTTGTCGATTGATATATATCACTGCGAATGGTGCAAAAATTGGCATTTGACGTCGAAGAATTCTAAATAGACGTAACCGTTATGTTATAATTGAAAGTGTTATTAAATAGGGGAATATATGAGCGAAGACGCAACGAACAACCATCAAGACACAAAAGTTGTCGTGTACAACACTAGCTGGTGCGCGTTTTGCCACACGGAAATGGAATGGCTGAAGAAGCTGGGAATTGATTTTGTTTCCAAAGATATCGAGGCTGATCCTGGCGCAAAAGAGGAATTGCTAAATAAAAATGGTGGCAATTTCCAAGGCGTGCCAGTAACGGACATCAACGGGGAATTAGTGCTTGGTTTTGATCGACCGAAATTGCAAGATTTACTACGAAAAAACGGCTTACTAGCTGACTAATTTTCTTAAAACGATTCAAGATTTTCCGTCAAATTCTGGCGGAAAATTTTTATTCTGCGCCAATTTGCACAACTTTTCCGCCAAGTTTTTCGCGGAAATAGTTATCGTGGCTGACGTAAAGAATCGCGCCGGAATATTTGGTCAGCGCTGTTTCCAGCTCTTCGATACTCGGCAAATCCAAGTGGTTCGTCGGCTCGTCTAGGATAAGCAGTTGTGGGTCGTTCGCCAGCATAGCAATAATCTGAAAACGCGCTTTTTGACCACCAGACAAGCGAGCCAGCGACGTCATCCGATCAGCATCCGTGAACAAATAGTCAGCCAAAAGTTGCCGAATCTTCGTATCAGAAATCGACAAATCGCGACTCATGTACAATTTTTCAATCGCTTTTTCTAGCGGATCAGACAGATATCGCTCGTCAATTTCTTGTTCATAAACGCCAATTCGAACCTGCGGATCAAGGAAAATATCGCCAGAATAAAGAACAGGACCATCGTCAAAGCTCTTGCCCAACGCCAAAATCATCCGAATCAGCGTAGTCTTACCAGCGCCATTGCGACCTCTAATTTCAATCGCTTCACCTTCGCGCAAATCAATATTCACATCCTCAAACAATATCCGCTCACCAATCCCAACCGCCACATTTTCCGCGCGAACCAACACGTGCTGACTGCGACTGGACGCATCCTTCATGCTCAGTCGAATATTACGCGACTTGAATTTTCCGTAACGCTCGGCGGATTTATAATCCAATTGACCAACAGATTCTTTGTCAATCCAAAACGTCGGCTTTTCCATTTCTGACAATTCCTCCAGCTCCGCGCGCGCCTCGTTCTCCAGCCGCTTAAATTTCTGAATCGTGCCAGGATTACGCGACTTCTCCTTAAGTCTTTGATAGTCCAAAACTTTTTGTTTCAGGTTAACAATTCGCTTCTCAATCTGCTCAAAATTATTCATTCCAGCCGTCGTCGCTTGGGCGTTCTGCTTCAAATACGCGTCGTAATTTCCGCGGTAACTCACGGCTTGACCGTCCTTAATCTCAACTATTCGATCAACTTGCCCAAGCACATCGCGATCATGTGTAATGATTAGCATCGCTTGATGTGGCTGGGAATTCATCCAATCAATAAACTGCTGTTTCGCCACATAATCCATGTGGTTGGTCGGTTCGTCAATCAGCGCCAAATGCGCCTCCGAGTGCATAATTTTAACAATCTCCACTAATCTTTTCTGCCCACCAGACAGGGAAGAAATCCGCCGATAGCCATAACCGTCTAATTGAAAATTACTCAGCTCTCGCTCAATTTTTTCTTCAACTTGATAAAATCCTTTTTGGTCAAATCGCTCCAGAGCTTGCGTATATTCCTCAATTTTTCGCATATTGTCGCCCATAGTCAGCGGATATTCATCAATAATTTTCTTTAGCTTGGAATATTCTGGAAGCCCGCCAAGAATATACGACATAACCGTTTGATCGCCCAAACCATGATGTTCCTGAGCGGTAGTCGCAACCGTAATGCCACGCCGAAAAATAACCTCGCCAGTATAATCAGTATCTTTTCCACTCAATATTCCAAACAGCGTCGACTTGCCAACGCCGTTACGGCCAACCACGCCGACTTTTTCGCCATCGTCCACACTAAACTTGACGTCTTTCATTAACGTCTTATCACCAAAACTTTTTTCAGTAATGTGAATGTCGGCTATCATGCTTGAGATATTGTAACATAAGTCATATTTCAGCCGCACCAAACTAGCCTAAATATACTGTCGCGTTAAGTTTTGCTATAATATAATCCATGTCAAAGCCAAAAGCTAAAAAACCAGCCACACAGAATATTATCAATCGTCGCGCACGGTTTGATTATGAACTTGGCGAAGAAATTGTAGCCGGCTTGGTTTTAACTGGAATGGAAGTACGAGCCGCCAGAGAAGGACACGTCCAGCTTAAGGGTTCATTTGTTAGCTTAAGAAATGGCGAATTATGGCTGAATAACGCCAGCTTTTCACTGCGATTAAACGTTCGCGGAGAAGCAAATAGCCGCTCAGTCGACACTTCAGCGCGGAAATTACTAGTCAGCAAAAAACAGCTAGCCAACTTCACCGAAGCAAAAAAACAGGGGATGACAATTGTCCCGACCAAATTGTTGACCAATGGAAAATTCATTAAAGTTGCAATCGCGCTCGGAAAAGGTAAGAAAAATTACGACAAAAGACAAACTATCAAACGCCGCGACCAAGACAGAGAAACCAGGCGACTTATTTCCAATAGATAATCGCATTAATTACAAACTCGACTCATAATTTATTGGTTTTCGCGCGCGTCAATTAGCTTTTGATAAAGCTTTTCGAGCTTCTTCACTTGACTTCGCTCTGTAAACTTGTTGGCTAATTTTTTACTTTCAGCACTAAATTCTGCTTGTTTTTTCGGACTTTTTAGAATTGCAATTACTTTTTCCGCGACGCTTTCTGGATTATTCTCTGCAAAATAGCCATTAACTCCATCCTTCACAACCTCTGAAACTTCCTTGTCAATAATAACAATCGGCTTTCCAGCGTGAGCAGCTTCGTGAAGCACCCAGCCCTGCGTATCTTTGAGCGAAGGAAAAGTAAACACGCTCATCACTTTATACGCCACGCCCAAATCTTCTCGCGGCATAGCGCCAGTAAATATAATCCTATCCGCAAAATCCGTCTCGGCTGCCATTTTTTCCAAAGTCTTTCGATATTCAAAATCACCGACAAACAATAGCTTTGATTTCGGACGGGCTTCGGCAATAAACTCGCTAAACGCCTGAATCAAAATTGGCAAATTCTTTTCCTCGCCCAAACGCCCCACAAAGCCAAACACTTCATCTTTTTCATCAAGACCCCATTGCCCGCGAAATTCTGCAACTCGCTTCGCGCTCGCCCGCGGAAGAGCATTCACGCCGTTTGGCATTAAAGTAACATCGTACGTATAATCTTCAGTCTGCCAAGATTCCAATTGATCGCGGCTTTTACGTGACAGAGCAATCACCGCATCCGCCTTGCTGTATAAAATAGTTATGACGCGCTCAATAATATCTTTATTCCATTTCGTTACGCCATTACGCGGACGATATAATTTGGCAACTTCCAGCAAATCCTGTCCATTCAGCTTTACCGACAACGGAAAAACCACTCCCGCCAGCGCCAAAACTCCTGGCAAAACCGCAGGGTAATGATCGACGAATTCATATAGATCCGTACAATGCTGAATAATCAAAGGAATATTATTTTTCTTCGCCGCCTTCACGCCCAATAGCCCAATTTGCGACGGCGTAAAAATATGAACAACGTCCAGATGCATATTAGCAATTTGACGCTGCACCACAGGAGGGAAGAATACCGACGTGTCGTAATCATCAAAGAACGCGCCCGTAATTGAGCGGAAACGAATTATTCGACTATTCTCATCTTCGTGGAGAAGTTCGGCTTGCTTGGACGGACTAATAGACTTTGCTGGGCAAAAAACATAAACCTCATGCCCCAAAGCTTCCAGCTCGCGCTTTAATGATTCAACAACGTAAACGATACCGTTAATGGACGGTCTGTAGCTGTCCGTAAAAAGTCCTATCCTCATAATAGCCCCATTATACCATTTATATCAGCGATCGATAAAATTCGACCAATCGCTCGGCGCCAACACTGCTGTCAAAACGCTCAGCAATTTTCTCAGCACCAAGTTGCGCTTTCTTATAGGCTTTCTTATCTTTGCGCAATTTACTAATCAACTCCAAGAACTCATCGTCCGTTTTTGCCATAACAGCGTCGCCCTTAAATGTGTCATTGTACTGCGGAATGTCGCGCAGAATGATCGGCAAGCCAGCGCCAGCCGCCTCCAAGACGCACATAGGATGATTTTCCTGCATAGCGGGCAGGACGAAAACGTCGGCAGCGACATAATAGTCACGAACATTTTCCAGAGGTATCACACCAGTTACAGTGAGATTATTCGGCGCATTTTTTATCATATTTTGCATGGCGTTATAATCCGCGCCCAAATTCTTAAACGGAATTCCTCCCACCCAGAAAAACTTTACATCTGGCATTTCTTTGGCAGCTTTTATTAAAATATCCAAACGTTTTCGCGGCTGGACTTGACCATTTCCCATAACCACAAAATCATCATCCTTCAAGCCAAGCTTCTTCCGAGCCGACTTTTTCTCCGCAGCAGAATGCTTATATCTCGACATATTTATCGTATTGTAAAGAACTTTCGTCTTTGGCACGTGCATGTCATTTATCAATTCATCAGCAACCATGCCAGAGCAGGCCAAAACCAAATCAGCCTTTTTGTAAAAGAATTTTAGCCACGCTCGACCCAAAGGCTTCCAATACTTCGCGCCTTTAATTGAACCGATAAAACTATCCGGCACAATGTGAGCAGAAACAACTTTTTTGCCACTTTTTTTCATCAAATGCCGAAACGAATACAAACCCATAGTCTGAATATGAACAATATCAGCGGGACGATCAGAATTCACTTCAATATCAATATCTTTTCTTTTACGCAGCGCGTCCGTAATCTCCTTATAAGCCGTATGCACACCATGACCCTGAACGGTGAATTCGCTCTCAGAAATCATATTAACAATTAGTTTTTTATCGTCTTTCTTACTCATACCTACAGTATAGCAAATAATTATTCCGCCAATATCAATTCGGCAACCAGTTCTGGGCTATCCAACACCGACAAATGTCCCGTATCAAGCTCCACAAATTTATCAATTTTTACGCTATCGGCGGCGTTCACAGGAAGCGAAATCTTGTCCCGTCGCCCAACTATCAATCCTGTAAATTCACGCTCAGAAATAATAATTTTTCCACCCCGAGAAATATCCCGCGCAATTTTCGATTGCTCCAAATATTGCCGCCGCGTTACTCGCGTATTTTTCGTCAGCCACCGTATCAAATCCACGGTGCTTTTCCGCCTATTATTCACCAAACACAGCCCACGAAACACCGAAAAGTAATAGTTCAAATAAATATATTGATTCACCCGACGAGTGCGGTAAAAGAACGACGAGGAAATTCTCGACATAACCGAAGTTTTCATCGGAGGACTGATGTACCAAATTTTCCGGCATCGCATTTTATTTGCCGCCAAACATCCAAGCGAATGAGCAACAACCTCGTCAATTGACACGCCTTTACCATCAAAAGCCGACATCAAATTCATCGCCCAATTTTCAACGTCGCTCATTTTCATGTCTTTTATCAATTGGCTTCTGCCGTGAGAGGGCAAGTCAACAAACACCAAATTCGCGTCATTTTTCAGGTGATAAGCCAGCGGAATCAGCCCGTGAAAATCGCCACCAATGCCGTGAATTAGCAAAATAGTTTTATTCGAGTCGCCTTGATAAAAATAATAAGCAGTTTTCACGCCTCCGACGTCCATAAAGCCGCTTGATATTTCGCCCAAAAACTTATCGTACATTGGTAGCATATTCATTAAATTATATCATCACGGTATAATAAAACTATGAAGCTTTTCTCTTGGAACGTAAACGGCATTCGTGCAGTTATAAATAAGGGTGAATTTGCTAAGTTCATCGACACGTACAATCCAGATATTCTGTGCCTACAAGAAACCAAAGCCACCAGAGATCAGGTTGAAATTGACCTGCCAAATTATCACGAACATTTCTATTCCGCCACCAAAAAAGGCTACTCTGGCACGGCAATTTTCTCAAAAATTCCGCCCTTAAGCTGGCGCGACGGTTTTCCGCCGAACATCATTGAAAGGTTTGATTTAACGGGCGACGAATACGGCAATCCAGCCGACGAAGGACGAATTATTACCGCTGAATTTGACGATTTCTGGATTGTCAATTGCTACACTCCGAATTCAAAAGGGGATTTGAGCCGATTGGATTTGCGATATAAAAAATGGGACAAGGCAGTGTTGGCTTATCTGGAAGAGCTGGAATTGTCAAAGCCAGTCCTTTATTGCGGCGACATGAACGTGGCGCATCAGGAAATTGACTTGGCAAATCCGAAACCCAACGTCGGCAAGCACGGCTTCACCGACGAAGAAAGGGAAGGTTTTCAGAACTATTTGGACGCTGGATTCACAGACACTTTCCGAGCAGCTTTCCCTGAAAAAACTGGCGCGTACACTTGGTGGACGCATTGGGCGAATGCCAGAGCGCGAAATGTTGGTTGGCGGATTGACTATTGGCTGGCGTCGCGTGAAATTGCAAATCGCGTTACTAATCCGCAAATTCATCCAGAGCAAATGGGCAGCGATCATTGTCCGGTGAGTATTGAGGTAAATTTGTAATGGATATGAAATTTTGGCAAAAACAAGAACCAGGGAAGCCACTTTTTCCAGATGTCGAATGGAATAAGCCAGAACGACGCGACCAAGCGGGAAAATTAGGAATCATCGGCGGCAATAAATTAGGTTTTTTGGCGGTGGCAGAAAGTTATCAAGAGTCTCTTAAAACCGGCGTGGGCGAGGCTCGCGTTTTACTGCCTGACGCCTTGAAAAAAAATGTTCCTGCGAATATGACCGACGTGTTATTCGCTCCAACAAACCAGTCGGGAAGTTTAGCAAACGAAGCGCTCACTGAAACTTTGGCGCTGGAAAGATGGGCAGATGTATTGCTATTATGCGGCGACGCTGGACGAAATAGTCAGACAGCAATTGTCTATGAAGAATTGATCAAAAAGTCAGAAATTCCCGTCGTGCTGACGCGAGATGCGATTGACCTTGTGCAAAATAGTTTTCAGGAAATTTTGGACAATCCGCACGTGGTTTTCGTGGCAAGTCTGGCGCAAGTTCAGAAAATATTCCGCGCAATTTTTTATCCAAAAATGATTACGTTCAGCATTCAATTGTCACAACTCGTCGAAGCGCTTCACAAATTCACCATCACATATCCCGTAACAATTTGCGTTTTTCATGCCGACAATTTAATAATCGCCCACAGCGGAGAAGTCGTCACCCAAAAATGGGACGCACCAATGGCAATTTGGCGAGGAACCGTCGGCGCCCGCGCCGCAAGCTACTTGATTTGGTCGCCGAAAGCGCCGCTAGCAGCAATCAGCACCGCTATTTGCAAAATGTAGCTTCTCATAAATATCTGCTTGACATTACGTACAATTAGTTGTATCATACTATCAAGCTTTCACCCATGACTTGTCAAAGGGTGAAAGTAGCCCTTGGTTATGAGTAAAGCACTTCTCGAGAGGAAGTGAGTGCCGTGAAGATTGGACCTCTAATCATCATGGTTACAGCATTAGCGACAGTCGTCGCCCTTTCCGCCGCAATCGGAGCGGTGGCTGGGATGCTGATCGCATTCCTGCTTGCCGCAGACATGTCCTCCGCGGCGCCCATTGGAGCATTTGCCGGAGGCTTCGCTAGCCTCATGTTCCTAATAAACGCAAAAACTAACGGAGGGAAAGGGCTAGGGATGTAAAGCCCGCAGAGAAGACAGCTCGCCTGGAAGGCTATAAAGCCTCGGTAGCGCCTCTGCGGGCTGTTTTCTTTGCATAAAAAAATCGCCCAAAATGGACGATTATCACCTGAAGCTGCCTCTGGTACCGCGGGCCGGACTTGAACCGGCACGAGCTATTGCTCACCAGATTTTGAGTCTAGCGCGTCTACCAATTCCGCCACCGCGGCACAAGAGAACGCTCCAAGCTACCGTATGATTGTAGCACAACTAGCAAATTCTCACAAGCACGACTTTTATTTGATATCAATTTGACGTATAATGAAAGAAGTTATGTATCCGACGGATGATCAATCAAACGGTCGAGTGGGCATGCCGGTATCAGATCAGCGCCGATCTCTCACGCCGCCAACTCGCGACTCAGCAGCCTCACGAAATGCCGCTGCTGATGTTATTCGTGGGCAGCTTGACGCTATTTATTACAGATCAGAAGAACAGAATTCCGCACCAGAAAAGCCTCAGACGCAACCATTTTCCGCTCAATCACAATCAAAACCCGAAGTCCGATCAGAGCAGCCCAAGGCACAAATAGCCAAACCTCAGCAAGCTCCAACAACGCCACGGCCAGAGCTGAAAAAAGACTCTGCTAATCACGCTATGCGGACGACGCCAATTGCCCAAACCCAGATTCAGCCAAATCCACAAAGCAATTCCGCCCCCGCAAACCAAACCGCTCAAACTCAAAATTCAACCGTCCACACTCAAGTTTCGGCGGACCAATGGAAGCAATACCACAGCGCTTGGCAGAAATATTATCAGATGTATTATGAGCGTTACTACGCGGGCGACATCGCGGCAAAAAACCGTGAAATTTCTCGATTGACGAAGGAAAATCAGAATATCACGCCGGTAGTCAGCGAAGACGAGCCTCTGGACCCGCAAAAAGCAGCCATAAAAGAACTCCGCAGTCAAATTCAGCAAAAGGTTCGCGACTCCGCTAATAAAGTGAAAAAATCTCGGCATTTCGTTCCGGCGATTGCTGGATTATCAGTGTTATTAGCCTTCATGTTTTTGCAATATAACCGCGTTATTTTCGGCGCGGTCGCAGCCTACACAACACCTGGCGCAATTAACCCGCAAAACATCATCGTTGACGCCTCCACTGACGTAACTGTCGGACCAGAACCTAGGATTATCATCCCAAAAATTAACGTTGATGCGCCAGTTATTTACGGCGCCGCTAGTGACACAAAATCGCAATCAAAAGCCATGGAGAAGGGAGTGGCTCACTTTTCAATTCCTGGCGCCAGTGCCGTGCCAGGCGAAATCGGAAATGCCGTATTTGCCGCGCACTCCAGTAACGACGCTTTTGCTGGTGGCGATTATAAATTCGTCTTCGCTCAGAATGAAAAGTTGGTCAAGGGCGACATTATCTACATGAATTACAACGGGAAACGCTACACTTATAAAATAACATCAACAGAAGTTGTTATGCCAACTGAGGTCTCAAAAGTTCAGATTAACACAGATAAGCCAATGCTTACACTTGTAAGTTGCGTGCCTTTGGGAACCGCAGAGAAACGACTTCTTATCTTTGCGGAACAAATCAGCCCAGACCCAAGCAAAGCCACTGCGACTTCAGAATCCAGCTCAAATCAGCAGCAAAGCAACAACTCAAATATCCCAGGAAAACCCGAGCCGACTTTGCTTGAGAAGTTATTCGGTGGTCGATAAATTATCTATTAATTGAACAGCCCAATCGAACCATTGTCCATATTCATTTTACTCAGGACAATTTTTCCAGAAGCGTTGGTCGTCAATCCGTAAACGTATCGCTGATTCGAAGACAAAACAGAATCCAAACCAGGCTTAACGTCTATCAACGTATGAGCGTTCGTGCCGTCAAACTCGCGAATCTCCATTTTTCCCGACGCAGAAACGCTACGAATATAGAAGTTGTCAAGCCACTTCACTTCCTGCGCCACGCCAATATTAAACGCGCTCGACAATTCTTTACGCTCCAAATCATAAGTCTGCAGTACCGCGCCGTTTTGTGCCACGATAAATCTCCCAGCGTTGTCCATCATTACGTTCGTAGTCGAATTGTCAGTTTTAATAATCTTTGCCGTTTTTAAGAACTCTTTTTGGCGGTCCTTAGAATCTGAAATTTCGCCTCTGTAAATTGTCATATTTTTACCATCAGTCAAAACCACCGTGTCTTTATTAAAATAGCGAGAAATTCGAATTACTGGGGTAGAATTAGTAGCAAAAGTACCAATCACAAACGGCTCTTTCCAGTCTCGCTTCCAAATTCCTGCCACTTTCTTACCGTCAATAACAGCCAGGTAGGACAAACGATCGTCGCCGTAAAGCTTGAAAGATTCGACGCCAGTCAAGATTGGGCTGGAAATTGTCGAGCTATCAAGATCAACTCGCCTCAATTCGCCAGTTTCCTGCAGAGCGTAAGCCGTGTGCGCGCCAGTCCCCGCAAAGCCGATTTGCTTAATTCCAAAACCAGTCATCGCTGTTACGTCAATAATTTTCTCCGGATTTTCTCTATCAAAAACTAACCACTGCACGCCCGTAGCGTTATTTTCCGCTGGATACGAATGCTTCACTAACGCGTAACGAGAATCGCGGTCCCACTCCGACACGGTAAACGTATGATTGTCAGAAGACAGGGAATAGCCAGCCAAAACGCTCGTACTTAATGCATGCTCCGTGAACTTTTCCTTATCTTTGTTCGTGTCGCGAATGTCGCCAATTGTCAAAATCGGAGTTTTATCCTTAACACCAAATCCCATCAAGAAATTACCAGCTGGCGACAGAGAAACAGACTGCAAGGAGTAGAACGTTTTCACCTCGGTGGTTTCGCGTTTTGTCGGAATCAGTCTGGCGTAATTCAAATTCGTAACAGTATCGGAATTGATATTCAACGTTTTTTGCCACGGTTCGTATTTATCCAATTTCATCGAAAAAGTGTGTTTACCAGGAAGAACAGTGCTTTTCGTTGGAGTGCGGCGCAGCTCCATATCGTCAACATAAACCAGCGCCCCGCCAGGATGTGATTCATATTGAACAAGTCCAGTCTGTTGCAATTCTTTCGTATTTGGATCAAACGTATAGCCGAGCATTCTAAACGTCAAAAACGTAAGAAGAATTATAAGTGATAATGTCATCAGCGTGTACACAAAGGTCCGCCGTGCGAGCTCTTTAGTGCGATTCTTTTTCTGGTACATAATTACGAAAATTATAACATATTTTTACACTTGAAAAAACCTTAGGCGATTTGTAATATAATATACAGGAATAAACATTAGGGGGATTAATGGCAAGCAAAAACTACGTAGTCATCAATGGACGAGCTTACAGTACTATTACCGGAATGGTAATGGATGATATTAAGATTGAAAAATCTGAAATAGAAAAAGAACAATTAATCAGTAAGCGTGGTACATCCGTATCAAATATTCACGCCGCACACGTTCAGAAATCCAGCACATTGAATCGTCGGCACGTTAAAATGCCGCAGCGTACGCCATTGGCCGCCAAACCCCAGAAGGCTCGCGTCGACGTGAAACAACATGTCGCCGTGAAGAAGTTTTCTACACCAATTGTCAGCAAGCCAGCTCCTCAGAAAATTGCTATTAACCGCCCAGCCGAAACTCACCCCGTTACTCGTCGCGCCCAACAAAGACCTCTTAGTGTTAACACTAAATTGCGAAAAGAACGCCAGCCTCTGACTATGAATAACAATCCACTTGTCGCCGTCGCTCCGCAAAAAATAGAAAAGCCAGTCGCAAAAACCGCTCATCAATTGAAAAATGAAGCAATTGAGAAAGCTTTGTCGAATGAGATTATCAGCAATAAAAAAGCACGTCGACGCCAGAAAAAAGGCGGCGCATTACGCTGGTTAAACACGTTTTCTGTTGGTTTTGCAGTGATGCTACTCGGTGGCTATTTAACATACTTGAGCATGCCAAATATCTCCATAAAAATGGCAGCCGTTCAATCAGGAATTGACGCCAAATACCCAGGCTACAAACCAGACGGCTACGCCCTGAACGGACCTATCAAATTCAAATCGGGCGAGGTCTCTATGAAATATGCCTACGCCGACGGAAGTTCAGGGTACACCATAACCCAGCAAAAAAGCGGCTGGAATTCGTCAGCAGTGAAAGAATTCTTCTCTGAGAAACACAAGAATCCAAACACCACGATGATCGACGGATTAACAATTTACAGTGGCGGAAAAGAAGCGGCTTGGGTAAACGGCGGGATTTTATATCAAATCAGCGGCGACGCAAACCTCTCAAGCAGCCAAATTGAAAAAATCGCCACTAGTCTGTAACTCACCAGATAACGTGCTATAATTTACTCATGACTATTAGAACTCGTTTTGCGCCAAGTCCGACTGGCTATATTCACTTAGGCAACGTTCGCACTGCGCTATACACATACCTTGTTGCCAGAGCGCATCAGGGAGATTTCATCTTACGCATTGAAGATACGGACCAAGCTCGGTTCGTCGAAGGCGCGGAAGAAATGATTTTGGAAACCTTAAATTGGCTAGGGCTGAATTGGGATGAAGGACCAACCCTTAACAATCCAAAAGAAGAGTCTGGCAATTTTGGCCCATATCACCAAACAGATCGCCGTGATATTTACATAAAGTGGGCAAAGAAAATGATTAGCGAAGGGCTGGCTTACGCCGATCCGTACACACCTGAAGAAGTGCAAGTTTTCCGCGACAAAGCCAAGGCTGAAAAACGAGCATTTTTATATCGCGACCATCGTCCAGAAAATCCGCCAGAGTGGCAGCTCGGGATGCCGCTGCGCTTCAAAGTTCCGGAAATTAAGCGATATTCTTGGAAAGACGCTGTTATGGGCGAATTGTCGGCTGGCCCAGAAGCTTTGGACGATTTCATTCTGATCAAAGCAGACGGTCTGCCAACCTACAATTTTGCACACATCATTGACGATTTCGAGATGCAAGTTACGCACGTCATTCGCGGCTCGGAATATATTGCCAGTACACCTAAATATCTGTCGCTTTACGAAGCGCTTAAAATCACGCCACCAATTCTGGCACACGTGCCACACATTATGGCGCCATCGGGAAATAAAAAACTTGGCAAGCGTGACGGCGCTAAAAGCGTAACCGAGTATCGATCAGAGGGAATTTTGCCAGAAGCGATGCTTAATTTCTTAGCGCAACTTGGGTGGAATGACGGCACGGAGCAGGAAATTTTCAGTAAAGCCGAACTGATTGAAAAGTTCTCGCTTGATCGCGTTCAAAAATCTGGCGCACGCTTTGACGAACAACGACTCATTTGGCTGAATGGTCAATGGATCCGCTCGCTTAGCTTGGACGATCTTTATTCTCGCTGCCAATCATTCTGGGGCGAAGAAGCCAAAAACGCCGACGAATCTTACAAAAAGCGCGTTCTGGAATTGGCGCAAGATCGCTTGAAGACATTGCAAGATTTGCCAAAATTAACAAGTTATTTCTTCGTCGAGCCCGAAATTGACACGGAATTGATTGACGGAAACAAGCAACTTCGCAAATTAACCGACGACGAACGACGAGATTTATTGTCGATTGCTCGCCAAGAATTCGAGAAAATTACAGATTGGACGCCAGAAACAATTCAGAATTGCCTTAATCAATTACTGGAAACGACAGGACAGAAGCCGGGAATTTTGTTTAGTCTGGTGAGAATTGTGACGACGTGGGCGCCGTTTAGTCCACAGCTTAACGACACGCTGGCGCTAATTGGCAAGGAAAAAACTCTGCAAAGAATCGATAATTATCTACAAAAATAGTTTATTCGTGCGCCGAAAATGCTATACTAAGCATAAGCATGAATGTTGAAAAAATAGATAAATCAGGACAAAAAAAGAACGCCCGCTGGGAGTCGTTCAAAGAATGGGTAAAAAAGCATATTCTGGCGATTGTGCTCGTGGTGAGCGCGATGGTTATTGCTGGAGTTTTCATAATTGCAATTCACTCCATAAAATACGAGCAAACCGCTAGCGTGGAGCTGAAATTGCCAGCCAAAAAACCTGCGCCGAAGAAGTTTTATTCACCGTTGACTGGCGTGGAAATCGCGAATGAAGCCGCCGCGAAGCTACCTGTAACTGGTGTGATGATTGAGAATAGTCCAGCCGCCAGGCCGCAGTCAGGACTGAAAAAAGCCGGTGTAGTTTATGAAGCTGTAGCGGAAGGCGGAATCACTAGGTTTTTGGCTCTGTATCAGGGAGAGAAACCTGCGCTAATCGGTCCAGTGCGAAGCTTAAGATTGTACTATTTGAGCTGGGCGGCACCATATCAAGCGTCAATCGCACACGTTGGCGGAAGCCCCAACGCTTTATCTCAAGTCAGAAACGGCAATTATCGCGACATCGACCAGTTCTTTAACGACGGATCATATTGGCGATCTCGCGACCGCTACGCGCCACACAATGTCTACACTTCAGGAGAGAAGCTTGACCAATTGAACAGCGCAAAAGGCTATAATAATTCCGAATTCACCAGCTTCGCGCGAGCAGACGGCAAGCCCGTCGAATCACCAAACGCCACATCTGTAAACATAAACCTCAGCGGGTCGCTCTACAACACCTCATACGCTTACGACAAGGCGTCAAATTCTTACCTCAGGAGTATGGCTGGCGCGCCACATACCGATAGGGAAGATGGACAAATCGCTCCAAACACCGTTGTGGCTATGGAAGTTAGCGTTGAAGCTCGGGCTCAAAATTACGATGGCTACGAAGATGTCAAAACGACAGGATCCGGCAAGGCTTACATTTTCCAAAATGGCACAGTCGCCACCGCCACTTGGTCAAAATCGGACATCAATTCGCCGCTTAAATTGACAGACGAATCCGGAAAAGACATCGCCTTAAATCGCGGACAAACATGGATTGCAGCCTTCACGCCAGGAAGGGGAAGTGTTTCATGGCAATAGATCCGGCATCTAAAACCCTGCGCGAGTACAAACAATATTATTACCGAAAAGTCATATTAGTCTTACTGTCAGCGAGTGCCTGCATCATATTAGGGCTGGGAATCGCACTCTACTTCACGGCAATTTCCATATTCCAGCTAAATTTCTGGATTATCATTTTAATTACCGCCATCTTGCAAATCCTATTTTCAATTTCTATCGTTAAAATCATCGCTGCGCCGCTTAATAAAATTATGGCGGCACTTTCTCATAAAATTGGCGAACCGACGACCGACACTCCGCCAAATCCTAACGATAAACGCTACGAAAAAACTGGATTTAAGACGGCACTTCAGGCAATTTATGGCGATTATCAACCAGAACAAAAACCAGCTAGCGACAATGACAAGCCAAAAATCCCGCTCACTCAAGCTCTGAATCAAGCCAGTACTGGCGTCGTGATTCTTAATTCTAATCAGAAGATTATCTTCGCCAATTCCGCCGCCCCGATTTCCAGGAACGCAAAAGGCGAGGATTTTCTGGCGCTTGATTTTCTAAACGAACCGAGCATTTCTGATTGGCTTCACGAAATCTCCAATGAGAAAATTAAAGCCGAGCGCCGTTGGCAACGCATTAGCACCAACCCTGACATCATCCAAAAAACGCGGATTTTTGATATCGTGGCTTCATTTGAGAAAGGCGCCGCCGCCGAAACTGTTATTTTTCTCATCGACAAGTCTAAAGGATATTTGCCAGAAGAAGAGGACCTCAATTTTATCTCATTTGCCGCTCACGAACTCCGCGGACCGATTACAGTTATTCGTGGATATCTGGACATTATCAACGAAGAGTTCGCTGGACGCTTGCAGGGCGACGAAAGGCAGCTTCTTGATAGACTGGTCGTTTCGTCCAATCGCTTGTCTAGCTATATAGATAATATTCTTAATGTTGCCAGATATGATAGGCATCACTTGAAGGTTTATCTGCTGGAAGATACTGTCGCTAATATTTATGCCTCGATTGCCGATGATATGCAGCTTCGCGCCTCGACTCAACACAGAATGCTCAGTGTCAATATTCCAGATGACCTCCCAACGGTAGCCGCCGATCACGGAAGTATTGGGGAAGTGATTGGTAATCTAATTGACAATGCCATTAAATACAGTTTTGAGGGCGGGTCCGTAACCGTTTCCGCAGAGAAAAAAGGCGACTTCGTGGAAGTGTCTGTCGCTGATAATGGAATTGGTATGCCGGCGAATGTCGTGGACAATTTGTTCCATAAATTCTATCGATCACACCGATCACGCGAGGCTGTAGCCGGGACGGGAATTGGGCTTTACATTTGCAAAGCTTTTGTCGAATCCCACGGCGGCTCGATAATCGCTCGATCCCGCGAAAACGAAGGCTCAGTCTTCTCGTTCACTTTGCCAATTTATGCTACAGTTAAAGATAAATTGTTAGAAGACGGGCAATTAAATAATCAATTGATACGAAAGGGCGGCGGCTGGATAAAAAATCACGCCATGTATAAGGGCTAGGAGGAATTATGATAAAGACAATTTTATGCGTGGAAGATGACCGATTTATTGGCGAAATGTATGTCAGGAGTCTGCAAAAAGCGGGGTATGATGTGACATGGGTGGTTGATGGAAATGACGGGCTAGTGGCGGCGCGCAACCAAACTTTTGACCTGATAATCCTCGACTTAATGCTGCCAGAGCAGCGTGGCGACCAGATTTTAGACGCACTGAGAAATAACAATGTCGATTTGGTTCCGAATAGTAAGATTTTGATTATGACCAATTTTGAGCAGGACGAAGCTTCGCGTAAATCCGTCATGAGTCGCGTCGACGGATATCTGATTAAGGCTGACATTACGCCGCGGAATTTGATAGAAGTCGTTAAGCAGATGGATGACGAGAAATCATAAATAAAAAAGACGGAAATAATCCGCCAGAATATTTTTGGTGACCCCACCGGGAATCGAACCCGGGTTGCCAGGATGAGAACCTGGTGTCCTAACCGCTAGACGATAGGGCCGTAACTCCATGGATTATACCATGAAGGAGGGGTGAATGTCTACTTTTTCCCTAATCTAGACGTAGATTTTTTATGGTAAGACAGCATCGCCCAAGAGCTATATACCAGAGCAAACAAAGAAATAGCAGCAGGTACGATAAACAGATTAACCATTCCTATAGTTGACAAAAATCTCACAACAGGGACATCCTGACGTGCTATAAGCACGAAAAAGAAAAGCCACGTAAGAAACATCAACAGCATATTTAAGCCAATAATACAACAGATAACAATCATTATTTTTGATATTTTATCAGTTATCCAATATCGTCCAGTTTTATACCAATAGACTGACACACAAGCAAGTATGAACGCATATATTACTAAAATATCCCCCAAAGAGCCAATGAATGGTCTGAATACATCAGATGTAATGCCAAAAAAATTTACCGAGACGAGACAAATTATCACAAAAATTACAGTCCATCTAAAGGCTTTCTTTTTCTCGATATTTTCAGCCACTAGAGGTTTCATCATCGGAGTCTCCGTAAAAGCCCATTGTTGCTTCACATCTTCAGCTCCAGGTGAAGCAATAGGCGCGTTATCCGTAAGATTACTTTGATTATTATACTGATCGTTATTCATGCAATTAGTATACCACATAACTCTTGAGATTTTTCTGAAAATTCGCCATAATAAAAGCATGAAAAAGGGCGGGATTTACTTTAAGCCTCACGCAATTTCCAGATTTTGGCTAAGGAGGTTGTGTGAAGTGGCATTACTGAGTTGCTTCACAATTATTCTTTTATACGCATGGGCACGATTTATACCGACCGGTTATCAACTACCAATCGGATTATCGGTCTCAGATTTGGCGGCTGGCGTAGCAGGAATTGGCAGCTTAATTGTGCTGATTTTATGTTTTTGGCTTCCCAGAAAACACGAAACTGAAATCGGAATTTTCGTATATTTGTTAACCGTCGCTGTCGCCGCAACCACCATAATTACCAGCGGCGGAGTCATTTCTCCATTCCTAGTTATGTGGATTATCGTGGCAATTTTTGCAGGATTTTTCGGCGCAATAATCTCAGGAATAATGGGGCTTTTGGTTATTTTGCAGATTATAGCCACCAGCGTTCAACATGGAATAAACGTGCAATTCATCATCGGCTACCTATTCTTCGGATTTTTGCCTTTGATTTTTAGCCTCGTTCTATGGATTCGCCGCCAAAAAATTGATGACAATACGTCCAGCTTGGAGAATAAACTTTCCGCAGTTGAGAGCAAGTCTGACGTAGTGATTAATGCCATCGACGACGGCGTTTTGGCTATTTCCAAAGACGGCAACATCGAACTGATAAATCCATCCGCTCAACAAATCATCGGCTGGGACCAAGGCGACGCGCTCGGACTTAACTGGAAAAGCGTCTTAAAACTCGTCACCTCAGATGGAAAAGACATAGAAGACCTCGAGAATCCAATAGCCCAATCTCTATCAAAAAATAAGCCAACTCATAACGATAAATTATTCCTATTGACCAGCTCCGAAAAGCGCATTTTAGTGTCAATCGTCAGCTCTCCAGTCGGCACGGACGGCGAAGGAATCATCGTGGTTTTCCGCGACATCACCAAAGAAAAAGCCGAGGAACGCGAGCAAGCCGAGTTCATCTCCACCGCCAGCCACGAGATGCGCACGCCAGTTGCGTCAATTGAGGGCTACTTGGGTCTGGCGTTAAATCCAGCCACCGCTCACATCGACGAGAAGGCGCGAGATTTCATCACCAAAGCCCACGAATCGGCGCAACATCTGGGACGATTATTCCAAGATCTCCTCGACATTAGCAAAGTTGAAGACGGGCGAATGAAAAATAACCCGAAGATCATCAACGTAAACGAATTTTTGAAGAATATTTTTGATGGTTTGGCGACAAAAGCTGATGAAAAGCAGCTCAATTATATCTTCATGCCAGACATAATTGATGAGGGTAAGGAGAAGTCATTGCAGCCGATTTTTTATGCCAATATTGACCCCGACCATTTTCGGGAAGTCGTCAGTAATTTAATTGAGAACGCCATCAAATACACGCCATCGGGCGAAGTTGTCGTCAATGTTACCGGCGACGATAAACAGATTTCCATAAGCGTGAAAGATAGCGGCATTGGCATTCCAGCCGAAGATATTCCGCATTTATTCCAGAAATTTTATCGGGTGGACAATTCTGACACGCGAGAAATTGGCGGAACTGGCTTAGGGCTATATTTGAGCCGCCGCTTAGCCGAGGCGATGTCTGGAAACTTGCGAGTTGAAAGTAAATATAAAGAGGGAAGTACATTCTATTTGGAAATTCCTCGCATGAATAGTTCGGAAGCCAAGCAGCGATTAGAGTCTGCGGAAATTGAAGGTTCTAAAGATTCAACTCCAGATTTTCTGACTTCAGGAAAAATTGAAATTGCTACAGAAGAGAAGACAGAGGATGTCACAGCTGAAAATAATAGCGAGATTGTCGATTCAAATCCAGCCACAATCGCAACTCCAGAGAATCCAGATCCAGTCGTACCGACGGCTCCAGTAGTCCAGCCAGAAATTCCACAGCCAGCCAGAAATTCTTCCGAGCCGACGCTGGCTGAAATTGAGGAAGAATTGCGAAGAAAACGACAGCAATTGTCCATACCTGGTCGCGAATAATAGCCATAAGGACTATGGATTTTTTGTCAAAACTTCAGTATAGTATAAATATATGACAAAAATTTTATTGGTTGAGGACGACAAAAGTTTACGCGAAATTTACGGCGTACGACTTTTGGCGGAGGGCTACGATATCGTTTCGGCGGGCGACGGCGAAGAAGCTCTGGCCATGGCAATTAAAGAACGTCCGCGATTAATCTTAAGCGACGTGATGATGCCGAAAATTTCCGGATTTGATATGTTGGACATTTTACGCTCGACGACAGAAACAAAAGACGTTAAGGTGATTATCATGACCGCACTGTCATCAGAAGATCAGCGAAAACGTGGCGAGCAGCTTGGCGCTGATAAATACTTAGTGAAATCTCAGGTAGGAATAGAAGATGTCGTGAGGGCAGTTCACGAAACTTTGGGAGACCTTCCGGGAGTCGGTACAAATCCAGTGCCAGTTTCACAACCAACTCACGCTTATGAGCCAGTCGCTCCAACACCTCAACCAACTCCAGCGGCGTCGCAGCCAGTTACTAGACCTGACGTATCTTCATTGTCGCCGCAACCAACTACTCCCGCTACAACGCCAACGACCCCTACAGTAAATCCACTTATGCAACAACATCCACAACAGGCGTTCGCTCCGGCGCCACAACCGCTACCTCAACCAGCGCAAACTCCAGCACCACAACCGGTTTCGACACCTCAGCCCCAGCCAACAACTCTACCACAGCCCATGGCGCCATTTTCGTCGCCCACACCACGACCCTCAGGACTTGGTGACCGCATTATTCAACCTTTACCAGCTGACGATTCTCAGAATTCGGTAGACATCTCTAAACTTATGGCAGAAGAATTGGATAATACACAGAGAATTTCTCAACCAACTCCGCTACCTCAACCAGCGCAAACTCCAGCACCACAACCGGTTTCGACACTTCAGCCAGCACCAAATCCTATTGAACAGGTTAACTCGATGCCTCTCGCCAAAACACAATCTCAAGAGCAAAGCATCCCACATCAACCATCAGAAACTCCTCAGCCGACACAATTTCCGCCGATAAATCCACAACAATGATAAACCTAGACACAAAGCAAGAATCCTGGCGCCTCAACAAATTCGTAGCGCTGTGCTTGGGTATTTCCAGGCGGAAGGCCGACGAATTGATAGAAAAAGGGAAGATTACTATTGACGGTCAGCCCGCCAGATTGGGTCAACAAATTTCTGACGCAAATAAAATTTCCTACAACGGCAAATTGCTAGAATTACAATCCAAACAGCTCATTATCCTACATAAGCCAACTGGATATCTTTGTTCGCGCGCCTCTCAGGGCGGCATTCCGACAATCTACAAATTGCTACCGAAGAATCTTCACCACTTAAAACCTGTTGGTCGCCTGGATAAAGACAGCTCCGGGCTGATTCTCATGACGAACGACGGCGATTTTGCTCACAGCATGACACATCCGTCGTTTTATAAAATTAAGCGATATCTCGTTACAATCGACCAGCCATTGCAGCCTCTACATCGCCAAATGATCAATGATTTTGGCGTACAGCTTACTGACGGACGCAGTCAATTGACGCTAGAAAGACAACACGAAGGCGATGATTATCGCTGGATAGTGGAAATGAGCGAGGGAAGAAATCGTCAAATTCGGCGAACTTTCGATGCGTTAGGCTACACTGTCAAAAAACTCCACAGAACAAACTTCGGCAATTATTCGCTCGGCGACCTCAAGAGAGGCGAATGGCGAGAAGAGAAATTCACGAATTCATAATTTACTCCGCGGCTCTTTACATTTTACAGTAAATATTGTAATATAGCTTTTGTGCTAAATTTGATAGAAAGTGTAACTATAGAATGGAAGCGCTAGGGCGCGAACCTGAGCCTTTGCCCTCAGAAAAACTAAGAGCTGTCATACGTAACCTTAAGAAAGAAAGATCGGATACCATAGAAAAAATGTTCTATGAGAATGATGGGCCCAATATTTTACCAAAATTCCTAGAAAACCAAATCTACGCTTACATCGAACTTATTAAAGAGGTTGAGAAACATACTACGAAACTTGAATATCCTATATCCGTAGCGTTCAAAGATGACGACAATAACATTTACTACTGCATAAATAACCCCAAAGAAAATTACTACATAACACTTTACCCAAATCCAATTAGCAAACAACCTCCAAAGGCCTACATCCACAGTTACACCAGAAAATATAATAGCGAGAACGAGGGATATAAACTAGACATAGAGACCGAGGAATTCATAGCAAAAAGCGGCCTGAGCTGTTTTGAGGATTTCCTGAAAATAATTCGTCCGTGCGAGGCTTACATAAACAGTGTGCTCGCCAAAATGTCTTAAAACTGCTATAATATATAATCATGTCTAAATTACCAACAGTCGCCATCATCGGGCAGGCCAACGTCGGCAAAAGCTCATTATTCAATCGCTTGACGCGCTCTCGCACAGCCATCGTCGCCAGGGAAGCTGGAACAACTCGCGACAACGTTGTTGGTAAAGTCTCATATAAACGACGCAACGTGGATTCTGTGCCATCAGATGACTATTCGCAATTTTGGCTCATCGACACAGCCGGACTGAAAACTGCCGAGGACGAATTTGAGGCAACCATTCAGGACCAAATTGCTGACGCATCTGCCGCTGCCGACGTAATCCTCGTAACCGTCGACTCCACCGCATATCCTTCCGACGCTGATCGACAATTGGCCAAAAAAGCCCTAAAAAGCGGCAAGCCAGTCATTTTAATCGCCAATAAAGCAGACTTAAAAGGCTCTCTTTCTATCGACGAGTTCAAACGACTCGGCATTAAAAACATCATAAAAACTTCCGCCGAGCACAGCATTGGCATTTCGGAGCTTCTTGATAGCATTGCCGAACTTATTCCGCCAGCCACCGAAACCGCGCCTGACGACATCATCCGCGTCGCGCTAATCGGCCGCCCGAATGTCGGAAAGAGTAATCTATTCAATACTTTGGCGGGCAAGCAGCAAGCCATCGTCGCCAACGTCGCCGGCACAACTCGCGACGTAAACCGCGTTCAAGTTCGTTATCACGGTCAGACAATTGAGCTGCTCGACACCGCTGGAATTCGCCGCCAAGGGAAGCAGGAAACTGGAATTGAGAAGTTCTCAGTTCTTCGTACAATGCAAGCGATCAACGAGGCCGACGTCTGCCTGCTTCTTATGGACGTCAATGAGCTTAACGTTCAATTGGATCAGCGCCTAGCTGGAATTATTGACGAGGCGGGCAAGGGACTTGTTCTGGTTGTCAGCAAATGGGACTCCGTCGAAGGTAAAGACGCCTACACTCATGATGAAATCGCGCCACAAATCAGCTATAATTTCAAGTTCACGCCGTACGCGCCGTTAATATTCACTTCTTCCGTCACGGGGCAGAATGTCACCAAGTTATTCGACCTAGCGCTTGATATCTATAAGCGTTGTCGCCAAGAATGTAAAACTCGTGCCTTAAACGACATTTTACAGAAAGCTATCGCCGCACATCCGCCGGCTGGTCTGAAAAATTCACACCCGAAGCTGCGCTACATTGTCCAGACTGACGTTGCTCCGCCATGGTTTGTTGTATACGGCAGCAATCTGAAATTCGTCCACTGGAGCTATAAACGCTATTTGGAGCGAACTTTACGCGAGGCTTTCAATTTTGCGGGAACGCCGATTAAAATGTCTTTCCGCGACGAAAAGCAATTAAAAGCCAATCGTGAACGCGTTGCGTGCGGTCTGGCGCCAGTCACCAAAGCTTACAAGCAGGCCAAAAACGCTGAAAAAGGCATATAATACCACATTTTTGACAGATTCTCTTGACATTTTGAACTATTAGTGATAGTATATACACTAGCTTTCACAATGTGTTAGCTTGCGTCAAATTCGACACATCGTTGGAGGAAAATAAATCCTCCGCCCAACTGGAAGGACAGTCCCATGCTGGAAGGATTCCTCAAACTCATGCTGCTCACAGCCATTGGCGTGGCTCTCGGATCCGCCGTGATGGGAGGAATTGCAGGAGCCCTCGTAGGAGGATTCATTGGTGAGACGGCGGGAGTTCCCGTTACCACAACTGCTCCAATCGGAGCAGTTGTCGGAGCTGTAACAGCCGGAGCCGCTGCGTGGCGGCGCATCTGGTGCAACGGCAAGAGGGACAACCCTCCTACTGATAGTCAGGCGTAAGCCTGCTCGAAAATAGCTCGCTCGAAAATAGACTCAATTCGGTTAGAAATGCATATTTTGCATTTCCTGGATTGAATCCAGTTTTCGGCTTGAGTACGTTTTCGAGCGGGCTATTTTCTTTTATAACGAATCTTAGCTGTATTCGCTCCATAGATGCGTATCTATGCTGATGAGTCGGAAACGACGAAAGCGAACTTTTATTCAAACATCATCAATTGCGCCGACAGAATTTCACGCGTAATTTCGTCCGCACGTTCACCAATTAGCACAATTTTTGCTGGCTCTTCCGCCGCAGAATTAGCTATTTGAATCTGATTTTCCGTCGCCTCCAAATGATGCCGTGCGCCATTATCATCAATAAAACAGCCCTTCATTCGCCTGAGTTTATAAGCATCAAAAAGTTCCGGCCAAATTTTTTCCAGAGTCGCCGCAGCAATTTTCATACCGGAAACATCCAGTACGGCATACGTCGGATTATCCGGCACGACCAACTCGCCGTCATACGTATCAAAAAACGACAACAAACCCGACGGCGTCGTCATTTTATTGATATCAAATTTACCTCGTGGCGCGCTCAGTATTTTTCCGTAAGGCAGGGAACCTAGCTTGGACTCATATTGCAATCGCTCGTCGTCACTTAGCAGATCTTCTTTGGTCACTAAAATCATATCCGCCGCTTGCAACTCAATTTCATGCGCCGGCTCAATTCCACGTAAAATCTCATGTGCATCAATAACATAAAAGCTCTGCGCCAACTCGTACTTATTGAATATTTGTGCATTAATCAATTTCTCAACCAAATTCATCGTTCGCGCCACGCCAGTCGCTTCGATAAACACTGGGGCGGGGGAATTGCGACAAAAGTCAAGTAACATTCGCGTCAATGCATGCTTCGACGAACAACAGACACAATCGCCAGCCAAAGTCGTCACAATATCTGCCAGCTTTTCCAATCGATAACCGTCAACATTTTCATTAGCATATTCATTCTCAATCACCCGAGAGCCCTTATAGTCACTTTGTTGCAATAAGAACTCAAGAACACTAGTTTTCCCAGCGCCCAACGAGCCGTTCACCAAATACAGCGGAACTTTATCGATAACCGCTCGCCCATCATCAAACGGCGCATTAATGCTAAATTCCAAATCATCGTCACGTTTTGCCATATGCTTATTATACGTCATTTTCACAAGGTGATATACTAAGTCTATGAAAGTCATCTTAGCGTTGGGAAATCCAGGCGAAAAATACACAAACACGCGGCATAATGCTGGATTTTTGGCTATTGATAAATTTGCCTCAGAGAATAATGCAGTTTTTTGCAATAAGCCGAAATTTTCCGCGGATATCGCCGAACTCAATATTTCTGGAGAAAAAATCCTGCTGGTTAAGCCAACTACTTTTTACAACGAGGTTGGAATTTCCGCTCGAGCAATCTTAGATTTTTACAAATTGACATTGGACGATTTACTAATTATTCACGACGACACGGCGCTGGATTTTGGTAAAATTCGAACCCGCAAAGGCGGTCGAGACGCGGGCAGCAACGGACTGAAATCCCTTCACGCTCACGTCGGATCAGACTTTTGGCATATTCGTATTGGCACAGATAATTTGCTCAGACGCCAAATTGGTGATGTAGATTTTGTCCTAAGTAAATTCAACCCAGATGAGCAGAAAATTCTCCAAAGCTGGATATTGCCCGAATCAATTAATTTGATCGAAAAGTTTATTAACGGAACTATCGAGCCGTTCAGTATAAAATATTAACCAGATTCTAGCGTCGTTTTCGCGGCACAATTTTTGAAGCGCTGTTCTTCAATTGCTCTTCGGCTTGATGTAATTTTGTAGTCGCAGCTTCTTGCAGATTGATCGATCGAGCTTCCAATATACTACTGCCGACCGCCAAACTCACGAACAACAAGCCCAAGCCACCCGTCGCCCATTCCGGCAATTCCAAGTGGAATAATTTAGCAATCATCATCACGCCGAGCGCCATAATTGCCCAGTGAGCGCCATTTTCCAGATATTTATATTTACTAAGAGCGCCTGTTCGCAATAAATATACGGTTAGTGATCGAACCCAAATCGCTCCAGCGCCCAGTCCAGCCACGATTAATAGCACGCTGTTGGTAATGGCGAACGCACCAATCACACCGTCAAAGCTAAAGCTGGCATCCAGAACTTCCAAATATAACAAGCTAGCGAACGCCGCCCAACCAGTTTTAATCTTAACGGATTTTGCGTCATCTTCATGGAAAAATGACCCAAATAGTTCCAACCCAATATGCAGCACAATTCCAAGCACTGCCGAAATCAACACCAAAGATTTATGTGGCGCCTCGACTGTAAAATACAAAACAGCCGCCACGCTAAGCATTATGCACACCTTAAAATTCTCAAATCGCCCAGCCTTCGCCAAGATCGGCTCAACATGTCGCATCCAGTGAACACGCTTGTTGTAATCGATGAAATAGCTAAGCCCAATCATAATCAAAAACGCACCACCAAACGCGTCAATCATCGGCGATGCCTCGTGCAGGATCTTGCCGTACTCGACAGGTTTATGTAGCGCCAGATTGACAACATCCATAAATCCGTGACCGCTCGCAATCATCACAATAGCAATTGGCAATATAAATCGAACGACAAACACCGCCACAAATATGCCAGCCGTCAGGAAGACCTTCTGCCAGATTTGACTCATTCCCGCCAAAACCTTGCTATTTATCACAGCGTTGTCGAAGCTAAACGTAACTTCCAGAACCACCAAAATAGTAAATAGCCAAAGACCGCTAACGCCCATATGGCTAAAAATCAAACTGCCCAGACCTAAGGTCAATAGGACTGAAAACCAGAAAATCCGAAACGGATGATGTGAATGTAAAAGATGTTTCATATTGATTTAGTATAGCATAAGCATGGAGTATAATTTTATATATGGCACAAAAATCGCCAGATAGTCGCATAAAAAAGTTTTTATCAGCCAACAGCGAATTGATCGGTTGGGTGTTTTTTGGCGTCCTTATAATTTCTATTTATCAATTCAGCTCACGATTCGGCGTCATGTTATTAAACGGAGAATTTGCAGAATGGTGCAATAAATTACTTCCGTCATTACAAGATTTCATCACGCTGATGCTAAGCGTAATTGTCGAGGCGGTCCCATTCTTAATTTTAGGAATTATCATATCCGCGCTTATCAGATACTTTTTATCATCAAAAGATGTCTTCAAAATGTTACCAAAAAACACCTTCCTTCGACGAATTGCGCTCTCTATGATCGGGCTAATCTTACCCGTATGCGAATGTGGTAACGTACCAATTGCACGCAGCTTAATAGCAAACGGATTAAAGCCTGCCGACGTTATTAGCTTTCTTTTCGCCGCACCAATCTTAAACCCGATAACCATAATTTCAACCATGACCGCCTTCAGTTTTGACGCCCGAATGGTTTGGTGGCGGATTATTTTTGCGCTAATTATCGTACAAATAACCGCTTTTATCGTCAGCTTTTTTAAGGAAGATTCCATCATTAATCCAGAGTTCGAGAAACTTTGCGACTCTCATAATCATGATTCAAAATTATCAAACATATTCAGCTCATCACGTAATGAATTCTGGCAATTATTTACTATGTTGGTCTTAGGCGCTAGTATCGCAGCCGCCACACAAATCTTCGTTCCGCGATTCATCATAAATGCCGTCGGCGGCGACATTTTCCTGTCAGTCATATCCATGATCACACTAAGTTTCATCATTTCGATATGCTCCAGCATCGACGCGTTCTTCGCATTGGCTTACGTGCGAAATTTCACGACAGGCTCAATTTTATCTTTCTTACTATTCGGACCGATGATAGACATTAAAATGATTACGCTGTTAAAAACAACTTTTCGCTGGAAATTTATTGCAACAATTACCTTAACTGTATTCGTCTTATCGCTAATTGTCGGACTAGGAGTTAATTTATATGTACGCTAATCTTGCAAAATCAATTGGCGGAATTGTCGTTTGCGCATATATTTTGTTATTAGCTTGGCGCGACCAACTTGGCTTTTACGTTCATCCACGCTATCACACATTCGCGGTCATAATTAGCGTAATCGGCGTTATACTTTTGCTTATTGATATAATGTTGCAATTAAAAAATAAACCTGCAAAAGATAAATCTAGAATTGGCTTGAAAAAAATTGCCCCAATATCTTGTTTTGCGATAATTATATTATCAGTCGGCTACATATTGCCGCCAAAATCACTCTCTCCAAGCAGCCTCGCACAAAAAGAAAGTCCTGCGATTATTGAACCTGAAAGTCGCTGCGAAACACCTCAGCCGAAAGAGAACTCTTCTACAATCTCAATAAATCGTTGGAAAACCGCCATAAATTCTTGCAAAGAAACCGCTTATTTTAACGGCAAAGACATCACCGTAACCGGTTTCGTCTCAAATGATCTGTTAAAAAACTACGGCTATAATTACTTCAATATTGCCAGATACGTTATAAGTTGCTGCACTGTTGACAGCGTGCCTATGAAAATCCTGGTCGAGAAAAACTTTTCGACAGACTACCCAGATGGAACATGGCTAATCGTCAAGGGTAAATTGTCGCAAAAAATCGTTAATAGCCAAGCTGAATACGTCATAACCGACGCACACATCACAAAAATCAACCAACCCAAATATCCTTATGAATTACTCGGGCTGTAAGTCTATTGCACACTTGTTGCAATAAGTTATAAACTATTGATAGTACTATGCTAAATGAGATATTTGAACGTCACAATCTTCGCCTGACAAAACCGCGCCAGCAAGTATTCGATATCCTGCGAAATTCAGATGTACCTCTTACGGTCGGCGATATTGCGAAAAACTGCAAAAACATTAACCGTGCCAGCATTTATCGCACGCTACTAATGTTCGATAGTCTGAATATTATAAACACTATAACTATTGGCTGGAAGAATTATTACGAGTTAGCGGAACCTTTTATACCACATCATCACCATCTATACTGCATCAATTGTCAAAATGCCGAACCCATACAATCGCAAGAACTCGAAAAGCTCATAGATCTCATTGGTAAAAAGCATAATTTCATAGTCACAAAACACCACTTTGAGCTGGAAGGTATTTGCGAAAAGTGCCGACATATTATAGAAAATAAATAATTTTTCCCAACAAAAAAGCGCCAGGTAAGGGTGGGCATCACCTGACGCTTTTTTACCCTTCAACCCACCCGAGCTACCGTATCAGTGAAGCGTCGCGACTAAAACTCCAAAAGTCCGCGCCTGATAATTATCAATACAATTTTGCACTCACATTAACAGAGGTCGCCTTTGAAAAAGGGCAGTTAAAGGGGTTAGTATGCGCGTAACGTTGAACCGCAAAAAGTGGAGGGTAAGAATACTTAATGCCATTGCGCGCAACCTAACATATAGTTAGAATAGGGGGTATAAGGTGCGTTTGGTTAATGATTACTTAACCAATCGTCCTTGATTATAGCAAACATTTGACAAAGTGTCAATACTTTTTACCACATTTTTTATGGAAATCAATAGAATTACACCAGATGAGCATATTTTCTCTCAGAGATTAGCACATATTGCCAATCCACCAAAAAGCTTATGTTATATGGGAAAATTGCCAGAAACAAATGCGCCAGTCGTATCAATCGTCGGGTCTCGCAAGCCGTCTGCCTACGGAAAAGAAGTGACCGAGCGATTAGCAACAGATCTGGCAAAAGCCGGGTGTGTAATCGTGAGTGGACTGGCGCTAGGTGTGGATTGTATTGCCCAAAAAGCTGCGATTGAAGCCGGCGGAACAGTCGTGGCAGTCGTCCCAAATGAACTTCCTGATATTTCACCGCGGACCAATTATCAACTAGCCATGAGCATCATAGAGCAGGGCGGCGCGGTCGTTTCAGAATGGATGAAGGGCGACAATAAAATAGTCAATCGTTGGAGTTTTTTGGAGCGCAATCGGCTGGTTAGTGGGCTAGCTGACGGAATTATTATCACCGAAGCCGCTGAGCGAAGCGGCACACTAAACACAGCCTCGCACGCACTGAATCAGGGAAGGGATTTGTTTGTAGTTCCCGGAAACATAACCAGCCCACTGTCGGCGGGTTGTAATACTTTATTAAAACAAGGGGCGTATTTAGTGACGGACGCCGACGATGTTTTATCAATCATCGCGCCAGAAAAATTGCAAAAAGACAACGGTCAAGAATTAACAGCCAGCGCAACAATTGAAGAGGGCATCATCATAAAACTCATCTCAGAAGGGCTTCGTGACGGCGATGAAATCCAACAAAAATCAGGATTATCCGCGTCAGACTTCGCCACGGCGCTCACAATGCTAGAAATCAACGGAGTGATTAAGCCTCTCGGGGCTAATAACTGGACATTGCGGTAGTTTTATTATATAATGCTACTTTATGAGAAGCCCCGACAGTTTACATCCAGAAAATGACATTACAGACAAAAAAAGAGAAGAGCCATTTTTTAGCATAGAAGGCATACCCCCAACGCTACTTAGCCTTATCGGAACTGCCGCTGCGTGCATTGGAATAAAGGACCCCACTACATTTAAAGGATTTGCCGCTTTCGTTATTGGCAGTGTGATGGATGCGCTAGACGGCAAACTAGCCAGAGCAACTGGAGGAGAAACTAAACTAGGCAAAATTGTTGACCATACTGGAGATAAAATCAAAGTATTCTATACGATATGGAAGATGTATGAAGCAGACACAGCCCCAAGATTGGTACTTGGTGGCATTGCCGCGTTTAACGCTATCAATGCAGCGTGTTCAATAAAAACTCATATAGACAACCCCGACATGTCACAGGCGCCTGAAAAAAGTGGCAAGATAGCCATGGCCATGGAGGTTGTATCTCTAATATTATATTCTGCCGGTAAATTTGCTGAGCTGCACGGCTTAAGAAAAACTAGCAACACAGCCAGGGTACTAGGTGGGCTGGCAGCGGCAACTGCTATAATTCCTGCGACACTATCGACAGCAAGCTATATCAGACGAGCAAGCGGCAATAACCACAACCCAGAAAAGCGCCAAATAACAGATGTCAATCGCAGTCTTGGATCAATGGCAATGCTCGGTCGCCTCAGTGGTCGCTCGTAATAATTCACTTTGCGGTTGTAGCCAGATAGTGATTTGTTATAATATAAAGTTATGAAAAATCTCGTTATCGTCGAGTCACCAGCCAAAGCTAAAACCATCGAGAAATATCTCGGCAAGGATTTTCACGTCCTGTCCAGCGTGGGGCATATTCGCTCGATTGTTAAAAAGACGAAGGATGGAACGCCGCCGATTGACGTGGCGAATGATTTTTTCGCAATTTATGAAGTTGATCCTGAAAAAAAGAAAGTTATCACCGAGCTAAAGAAAAATGTCAAGGCAGTTGGCAAGGAAAATGTTTGGCTCGCAACCGATGAAGACCGCGAAGGAGAGGCCATTGCTTGGCATTTATGTAAGGTGCTGGATCTTCCTATTGAAACGACTAAGCGAATCGTCTTTCATGAGATCACCAAAGACGCCATAACCAATGCAATTAAGAATCCGCGAACCGTGGATATGAATTTGGTTCAGGCGCAACAAGCCAGGCAAATCCTTGACCGACTGGTTGGCTTTGAACTCAGTCCAGTCGTCTGGCAAAAAGTTCCGGGCGGAAAATCGGCTGGTCGCGTTCAGAGTCCAGCGGTGCGATTGCTAGTCGAGCGCGAACGAGAAATTATGAAGTTTGAGGGCAATTCTCAGTTCAAAGTTACTGCCATTTTCATTCACGACAATCAAGAATTCAAGGCTGATCTTAATCAAAAATTCGACACGGAAGAAGCGGCGAACGAATTCTTGAATAGTCTGAAACCAGCCGAATTTGTTGTTAGCGATATCTCAAAAACTCCTGGGACCAGAAATCCAGCGGCGCCATTTACCACGTCAACCTTGCAGCAGGAAGCCAACTCTAAACTTGGCTTCAGCTCCAAAGCAACCATGGCTTCGGCGCAAAAATTGTACCAAGATGGAAAAATCACCTATATGCGTACCGACTCGGTGAATTTGAGCGGTCAAGCCATCGCGGCGGCCACCGACTTCATCAAGCGTCTTTACGGTCCAGATTACTCAACGGTTCGCAAGTTTAAGACCAAATCCGCGTCCGCCCAAGAAGCTCACGAAGCCATTCGCCCGACGGACATCACTCTGGAGACTGCGTCTAATAATAGCTATGATCAGAAATTATACGACCTAATTCGACGCCGAACTTTAGCGTCGCAAATGTCGCCAGCGAAACTAGAAAAAACAACCATTACAATTGACATCAAAGGCGACAATTTACCAAAAAGCAAAAAGCCTGCTCAGTTTGAGGCGAAGGGCGAAGTTATTACGTTTGACGGTTTTTTGCGCATTTACGGTGGCAATAAAGATGAGCTTCTGCCGAAGTTACAGTCTGGCGATGAAGTCAATTCTCACAATATTACGGCTCGTCAAACATTTACACGACCGCCAGCTCGCTACACCGAAGGTTCGCTAGTCAAGAAACTGGAGGAGCTTGGAATTGGACGTCCATCCACATACGCCACAATTATCGACACTGTGCAGACTCGCGGCTACGTTGAAAAAGGCGACAGCGAAGGTCAGCCACGAGATGTGATTGTCCTGAACTATAACGGCGAGGAAGTTAGTCGAAGTATTGTCCAGGAAAAAACTGGCTCGACACGCGGCAAGCTTATTCCAACGCCAAGCGGCGAACTGATTGCCGATTTCCTGACGGACCATTTTACGCAAATTGTCGATTATGATTTTACCGCCAACGTCGAAACTGAATTTGACAAAATTGCCGGTGCTAATCTGGAAAAAAGCACAATGTTGCACGGATTTTACACGCCTTTCCATAAATTAATCGAGCAATCTGGCGGGATCGACCGAAGTAAAGTCGGCGCTAATCGCGAAGTAGGAATTGACCCGAAGACGAATAAACCGATTATCGCAAGATTCGGTCGTTTCGGTCCAATGTTGCAACTTGGCGAAACTGACGGCGACGAAAAGCCACGTTTTGCACCGCTGCCAAGGGGCGCGAAGATTGAAACGGTAACCTTAGAGCAAGCACTGGAAATGTTCAAGTTGCCACGCATCGTCGGACAAACAGAGGACGGGCAAGATATTAAGGCGAATATTGGACGGTTCGGTCCGTATATTCAAGTCGGCAAATTGTTCGTTTCCATTAAGCCAGAAGATCCGCATAGCATTACTTTAGAAAAAGCACGTGAACTTTACGCCGCCAAATTAGAAGCCGAAGCCGCTAAGAATATCGCCGAATTTCCAGATGGAATTAAGATTCTCAATGGTCGATTCGGCCCATACATCACCAACGGCACCAAAAACGTCAAAATCCCTAAAGATACGGATCCGAAAACTATTACTCACGAAAAAGCTCTGGGGCTATTAAGCACCACAACAGCGAAGCCAACTCGCAAACGCGTAGCTAAAAAAGCCACCAAAACATCCGTTAAAAAGAAATAGCGTTTTCATACTATCCAATAATTCCGAATAATAAAAACTCTTCATATAATCTATTGCAAAAAACGTAAAATAAATGCTATAATTTATATCAGCAATTATGGCATTTACCTATTGACTTTTGTCAAATGCAATTGTATAATTAAAAACATATTTTCAATCAATATAACCTGTGGTGAGGCAGAGAGGATGTTTCTAGCAACATGAGCGAGACAGCAAAAACCGAGCAAAGCGCCAAATTAAATTCTGTCGTCGATACTATTATTTCTAAGATTCCGCAAGAGCGCGAGAAGGAAATTATTTCTCGACGATTTGGTTTGTATGACCGAAAAGAAACGTTAGAGTTAATTGGCGATATGTTCGGCATTACTCGCGAGCGCGTTCGTCAGCTAGAAAAAGCAATCTTAACGCGTCTACGTGCAGCTGTCGCCGAGGGAGAACTTCCTTCGGTTATTGCTATGGAAAAAGAAATCACTTCGAGTTTGTCTGAGATGGGACGAGTTGCGCGCATGCAGGATCTGGCGTCGCACTTCCTCGGTAAAGAAGCTACTGCAATTGACCGCGCTCGTGTGGCGTTCATTTCTGAGCTGGCAGAAAACATCACAATTGTTACAGAGAATGACGATTATTACCAAGCGGCAGCAATTGACACTCTCGGCAATGAAAAGCAAATTAGAGCACGAGTCGAAGAAGTTGTAAAGACCATCAAAAAACACGGCGAACCTATTACCGCGGAAGAATTGCACAAAAAATTGGACTATGAACACCCTTCAAATATTGCAGCCTTGGCTACCGTTAGTAAAAAATTAGCCAGCTTGAATGATCAATGGGGACTAGCCAAATGGCCAGCCGTTAATCCAAAGAACATTCGCGATAAAATCTACGTCGTTCTGGACACGAATGGCTCACCGATGCATTTTTCAGACATCGCCAAAGGAATTCGGGACAGCGAATTTAACCGCCGAAGCGTTACAACGCAGGCAATTCACAATGAACTTATTAAAGACAAGCGCTTTGTTCTAATCGGTCGCGGGATTTACGCGCTTGCCAGCTGGGGCTACAGCCGCGGAACTGTAGCAGATATCATTACCGATATTTTGAAGAATTCCGAAACTCCGCTTCACCGTGATGAAATCGTTCGTCAAGTCCTCGACAAACGACAAGTCAAAGAAACAACGATTCTGCTCAATCTTCAATCAAAACCACAATTCAAACGCGTCGCTAAAGCCACATACGTTTTTGAAGAAGCCGCTTAAGCTAAGTTGCAAACTTCTTTCAGAGGTGAGATAATTTACACATAATGCAGATTATTTCTTGGATCATCGGTACGTTATTACAATGGTATATTTGGATGCCAATCGTGGCAGTCCTGATGTTTTTGACGTGGCGGAATTATCGGAAGATAGAAGATTTCACCCTAGTTGAGAGTGTACTTTTGGTTCTAGAAATCCCACGCACCAATGACAAGCAAGAACTTGCCGCTGAACAGTTATTCGCTTCACTGCACGGAATTCTTCGCGACAATAAAGAATTGCGATTATCTGGCGGACACCAAGAGCACATCAGCTTTGAAATCGCCTCAGTCAATGGGCAAATTCGCTTTTACGTTTGGGTGCCAAAAACCTTACAGAGCTTTGTCGAGGGACAGATTTATTCTCAATATCCAACCGTTCAAATTCACCAAGCCGACGAAGATTATACCGAGCATGAGCGCGACCACGAAGTTGCTTACTCGACAGAACTAACATTGACCACAGACGAATTTCTCCCGATTCGCACTTTCCAAAACTTCGAAGTCGACCCGCTGGCAGGCATTACGGGTACGCTGGCAAAATTGGAAACCACCGGTGAAGAATTGTGGATTCAGGTACTAGTCAGACCAATCCCAGATGACTGGCAAAACGCCGCAGATCGATATATCAATAGCATAAAAAACGGACGAATGTTCTCCTTGCCAGGATTCGGCGGCAGCATGCAGTGGCTAATCGGTGTACTTGGCGCGTTATGGCAACCACCAGAGCAGGGGGTCGGGCAATCAACCAAAATTGAGCTGTCGGACCGCGATAAAACTCGCATTTCTGAAGCAGAGAAAAAGGCCACAAAGCTCGGCTATGAAGTAAAAATTCGCTTGGTTTATATGGGCGAAAGTCAGACAAACGCTAAGCTTCGCATGCAGGCACTCGTCGGTACGTTTAAGCAGTTCAATTCGACAAATCTCAATGGATTTCGCGCCGTCAAGGGTGCATTTGGTAAAGAATTTATTGATAAATATCGCAAGCGTTCGTTCATCGGCGACGGGTTCATCTTAAACATAGAAGAATTGGCGTCAGTTTTTCATTTGCCACACACCAATGTTGAAACGCCAAATATAGTTTGGGCAAGCTCCAAAACCGCAGAACCGCCATCCAAATTGCCAGTATTAACCGGCGAAGATGCCAACGATGACCAAATTTCCGCCTTTGGCGTCACCAACTTCCGCGGCATTAGCCACCAATTCGGCATGTTGCGCTATGACCGCTCACGCCACGTTTACATAATCGGGCAAACGGGCGCCGGGAAAAGTGGACTATTAGAGCTCTTCGCCTTAAGCGACATTTTCCATAATCAAGGATATGCCATCATCGACCCGCACGGCGACTTCGCAATCAACAACATGAAATTTATCCCCGGCAGCCGATTGAACGACGTGATCTATTTCAATCCAGCCGACACCGCGTATCCTCTGGGGTTCAACCCGCTGGAAGTCACAAACCCGAACCAAAAAACCAACATCTCATCAGAAATCATCGGCGTTTTGAAGCGTATTTTCGGCGATTCGTGGGGACCGCGACTTGAATATATTTTGCGATACACTATTTTGGCTTTGCTGGATCGACCAGAAGCGACGATGCTCGATATTACTCGTATGCTAACAGATAAGGAATTCCGAAAAGAAACGCTGACTTATTGCCAAGACACTGTGGTTTTGCAATTCTGGAATGTCGAATTTGCCAGCTGGAATGACAAGTTTGTCGCCGAGGCGATTGCGCCAGTCTTAAATAAAGTCGGAGCTTTCACCGCCAATCCAATCATTCGCAATATCATCGGCCAGCCGAAATCCACGTTCAATATTCGCCAGATTATGGATGAAGGAAAGATTCTAATTGTCAATCTGTCCAAAGGTCTTATCGGTGAAGATAATGCCGCCATCCTCGGTTCGTTCTTGGTCACGAAAATTCAGCTTGCCGCTATGTCTCGAAGTGACATTCCTGACGTCCGTGACCGCCGCCCATTCTATCTTTACGTCGACGAGTTCCAGAACTTCGCCACCGATTCGTTTGCGACTATTCTATCCGAGGCTCGAAAATATGGCCTTAACTTAACCGTTGCCAACCAGTACATTTCCCAGATGAGCGACACGGTTCGTGATGCGGTTTTCGGCAACGTCGGCACCATGATTTCTTTCCGAGTTTCCGCTGACGACGCACCGATTCTTGCCAAGCAATTCGAGCCGAACTTCGAGGCAATCGACCTTCTACAGATGCACAATCGTAATTTCGTTGTCAATATGATTATTGGTGGTGAAAAAACTCCGGCGTTTTCTGCCCGCACATTGGAACTTCCGCCAAGCCAAGCCGACAATACGCCACACATTATTGAACATTCGCGTCGCATGTATTCGCGAAACAGGGAAGATGTTGAGAAAGAAATTGACGCCGCGATAAAACCTGTTCGCAACCAAAAAAAGCAACCAGCCAAACCTCAACCGCAGCCCGCAAACAACGCTCCAGCGGCCAATAGCCAACCGGAAAAGCAGCAACCCGCAGCAAACGACGGCGAAGTTGTTTTGCAAATTCGCGGCAACGATAACACACCCGCAGAAACCGCAATTAGCACAGTTACACCGCTAGATTCAGCAACGCCAAAGCGTCGACGTCGCCGACGAAAAAAGAGCACTGCCGCCGCCTAAAAACTATTCGTATCGCCACTGACGCATATCGGAATTGTAAACATCAGTGATTCGCGGAGAAACCAACGTAGAAGTCGGTCCAGATGGCACCGATATGGCGTTTTGTTTAGTCAGAAAGGTGAGCAATTTTTGGTTTTGATATCGCAGGTTTTTCGGCAATGGCTGACTAGCCACAACCTCGGCTTGCGGCGCAGACATCACAAAACCCCACTCGCCAAATGACGGCACGTTGACCGAAAACGCCGTCACGTATCGCTCTGGATGAGATGATTTGATGGTGTTTGCTACCATATAAAAAGCGTGCGGAGAGAAAAATGAAGACGTCGCCTGCGTCACCATAACACCACGCTCCGTTAAAATATTGCCAATTTGACGATATAATTGCTCGGAATACAACTTGGCTAATTTTTCGTTCGACGGATCCACCAGATCAATCAGCACAACATCATATTTATCCTTGGTAGAGAAGGCGAATTGGAAAGCGTCTTGATTGACAATAGAAACGCGCGGATCATGCAGAGAGCGTTGATTTATATCGGTGAGAAGATGATTAGTTTTCGCCAGATTAGTCATCACCTCATCGATATCAACCAACGTAATATGCTCAACGCTTGGATATTTCAAAACCTCCCGAGCCAGCAAACCATCGCCGCCGCCCATAATCAGCACGCGCTTCGGATTGGAGACCGAAGACAGAGCGGAAGTAGACAATGTTTCGTGATAACGCGCTTCGTCAAGGCTGGAAAACTGCAGATTGCGATTCAAAAACAACCTGGTGTCATTTTTATATCTAGTCAGGACAATCTTCTGATACGGCGTCTGCTGCTGCCACATTACAGGATCTTTATACGTTCGCTTGTCAATTCCATGCTCAATTTCTGTTGCAAAAATGAAGAATCCCACCAGCAACATTGTTGCAATAACGCTAATTGTCATAATAATTTTCGAAGCCTTCATTTGCTTAAGAATCAGAACCGCAACGCCAATATTCAGCGACGCCACCAGATACGCGCTGCGCATCAAACCAAGATACGGAAGCATAACGAGCGGGAATAATAGCGACGCAATTAACGCCCCAAAATAATCGAGCGCTAAAATCTTGCTAAATAATTTCACCGAAGACTTGCGACCGAACTCCTGAAACATCTTCATTAAAAGCGGAATTTCCAGCCCGATACAAATACCAATTGCCAGACTTATGACGGCAAAAATTAGCCAATGCGAACGCGTAAAAACGAATCCCAAATACATCAACATCACCGAATTTCCGCCAATTAGCCCCAGAATAATTTCGTTCGTTGCGAAGCTGGTCGCTGGATGAAGCTTGATGTAATTGACCAGCAGCGAGCCAATTCCCATACCGAACAGCGTCACGCCAGTTGCCAGACTAAAGCTCAAAATCGAATCGCCCACTAGATATGACGCAGCCGCGCCTAAAATCAGCTCGTAAATAATTCCGCCAATTGCTACCAAAATTGCCGCCGCAAATAGAGCAACTTGCTCCCGTTTTTTCGTACTTGATCGTGACATTGTAACTCCTTTTATTTACCAAGCCCGCCGCTACTGCCGCCGTAAACACCACGCGATCCGCCGTGACCTCCGCCATTACTATTGTCGGAATTGTTGTCAAAGATGAATGCAAACAAAATAATAGCGATAAATATGACAATGAATATAATCGTCGTCCAGTCAATCGGTTTAATGGTTCTGCCGAACATTTCCTTCTGTTCTTTGTCGCTTAATTGAATCTTACGATAAGCGTCGTACTCGCGATTATTATACTTCTCAATTGTTATCAGCTGGCGATTTTTTGGCGCGCCAGTATCCCTCAAAGTAGCATATGCCATCAGTTCTTTCGGGAAAACTTGATACGTGTTTTTGCCCTTGATGTTCATAATTTCACCAATTCCAACCTCGTCAACCACCACAACGTGATCCTTGCCGTCCTGCTCAGAAACGGTGAATGATTGACCCTTTTCCAATTGCGTTGGATCAATTGCCTGGGTGAAACGAATCGGCTCGTACAGAGAAACGGTTTGATCGCTGTGATCATATTCCACCCAGCTATCATAATCAGCCAGCCCTGTAATCTCCCACTCTTCCCAGTAGTAAAATTGCTTATCTTTCTTATCCCATTCGCGAAAAAGCAAACAGCCAACAACTCGTAAATTAGTTTTCTTTCCAGTCAATATTTGGTTGATTTTAAGTCGCGCCTTGGTTCGTTTCATATTATAATGCCATTTCTTTCACAATTATGTTTTTTGCACCCAGCAGCCGTGCAACCAGCTCTTTTATTTGTTGCAATTTATCATCATCCAGCATTTTACAAGTTGTCATCGCTATATACGCCACGCCGCTTTCTGGCCACGTATGAATCGCGATATGCGACTCCGACAAAAGCAGGGCGGCGCTGATTCCTTGCGGGGAAAATTGATGCATCACCGATTCCAGATGATGTAAGCCAGCCAATTCCGTAACATTTCTTAACAATTTCTGCAGCTCATCCGCGTCATTAAGCAAAGCAGAATCAACTTCACTCACTTTTATGGTTATAGATTGGACCGCGGCATGCATATTATAGTAATTATATCACCTCTAGGGCGCCAGAGGTAAAGGTGAAACGCGACTCTTAGGGAGTATTGGTATTTAGATTGTTGGGGAATTATAACCAAATAATACAGAAAAAATCCCCGAATCCCATTACCGGGATTTAAGTGGGGATTCTTCTGGTTTCACTATAGCAAACAATCCTCAAAATGCCAACGATCAATAGCCTGTAAATTTCTTAGAAGACAGACAATAGGGCGAAATACTCTTTATGAAGGCAATGTGCGAAGCCAAGAAAAAGCCCCTGTGTCGCCAGGGGAACTTATCGAACCTGGTTATAACGGTGAAGTATCACTAAAATCTGCATATAAAAAAACCGCTAGCCAATTCACTAGCGGACGTTGAGCGTAACGTGGTTTCGGGCGAATCCGCTCAGATAACTCCGAACGAAGACGCCCGTTTAGCACCAAACAATCGTTCGATTGAAGTTGCCGATAGGCAGCTCGCTGACAACTTTACAGGTGCTACGACTGATTATAGTGTAGCAAATAACAGTAGAAATGTGAATGAAGACGTTAAATACAAGCTCAATCCAGAGCATGAAGCCCAGGTGATAGCATACAACGAACATATAACACGTCTACGACAACGTGAAGAATACTTACGTGGCCAAGGAATGAGTGAGAATGCTCCAGCCATGATTAATCTACGTAAAGCTCAAGAGCAAGCTATATACGCCAGAGATCATATCGGTGAGGTGGATAAATTAGGCAATGTGTTAGCTTATGATATTTCAGACATAAGAAAATCGACTGGGCGCGGACTCGATGGTTCCGCTATTAGCGCAGATGCGCTTGACCAGTCGATTGACAACTCTAGTATAGCAAACAATCCTCAAAATGCCAACGATCAATAGCCTGTAAATTTCTTAGAAGATAGACAATAGGGCGAAATACTCTTTATGAAGGTAATGTGCGAAGCCAAGAAAAAAGCCACCCAGGCGAGACTGGTAGATACAATACGGCTACAATAGCTAATTTTAATGGGAATATAAGCTTAAAGAACATTTCACCAAGAAGAGAAGGAGAAATAAAAAATCTCCCCCAACAACGAGAAGAGATTTCGAGAGCTTCGGATGGGGGGGCGCAAATGTTGTTCCATCATCCACCAATAGCGATAGCTATGTCGGCGGCGCGCCAGTTTCCGCCGGTCGGAGCTCTGATGTGACTAATATAGCACAAGAAGTCCAAAATGTCAATGACGGGAATGATCACACCACAACAAGAAAATCCCCTGTGTCGCCAGGGGAACTTATCGAACCTGGTTATAACACAGAGGCTTCTACTCGTAATATAGCACAAGAAGTCCAGAATGTCAATGATAAGAATGATCACACCACAACAAGAAAATCCCCCATGGAGCCAGCAGGGACGAGCCCATCAACTGAGTTACACCATCTAGGGGATTCTGCTCGTAATATAGCACAAGAGGCCCAGAATGTCGAGGACGGCGGTAACCGCGCCAGTGCCGCTCAGTTGGCAGAATATGACCAAAATAATACTTGCGCAATAACATTGATTGGAGTACACTGTAGTTACAGTCCCTTAAGTAAGGATTGTATCAATATCTAAGTTGTTTTAGGTTTCTATAATAATTTAGTAGAAATACTAAAGCAAAGCACTAATCCGCTCACTTGTTGGGTGGATTATCTTTTTTATGAGTAAAGTATTTACGCTTTCAAATATTCTATTTTGGTTGTATAATTGCATTAAATTATCTCACAAAAAGGACCATCATGACTCAAAAATATTCATATTCACCAAAAAAATATTCACTAGGTCTAGACATTGGGACATCTTCAATCGGCTGGGCAGTATTAGACTTAGATAAAGAGCGCATCCATGATTTAGGGGTGCGCATTTTTGAGCGACCAGAAGATCCACAAAACGGAGATTCGCTTGCTAAACCTCGCCGCGATGCCAGGTCAGCTCGCCGTCGCTTAAAACGACGCCGTCAACGTTTGAATAATTTGAAGCAATTCTTTATTGACCAAAATATTCTCACCAGAGATCGAATCGAGGAAGTCTTAAGTGATAAATCCGAATTTAACAAATTAGACGTATATGCTCTGCGTTCAAAAGCGCTCACCGAGGAATTATCCCCAGAAGAGCTGCTCAAGGTCATGTACCAAATCACTAAACGACGTGGATTTAAGTCGAATCGTAAAATCGAGGAAGAGTCGGAAAAAGAAGGCGGTCGCGTATCAAAAGCCTTGAAAACTAATGAAAAGTTCCTCGCTGAGAATGGATATAAAACTGTCGGCGAAGCTCTGAGTCGCGATGAAAACTTTGCGTCACATAAACGCAATAAGCGTGACGATTACACTAATAGTTTTTCTCGTGGTGATTTTTTGCACGAATTAGAAAAGATCATTGAGGTCCAGAAAAGATATGCCTTAAAAAATGTTTCCTATACAGCGATCAATGAAATGCTTTACGGCTTGGACAATGACAAAAATGTCGTAAATATATCAGCAATTATGTACCAGCGCCCATTTATGACTGAAGAGCTGATTAAAAAAATGGTTGGGAACTGTACTTTTGAAGAAAATGAAAAACGAGCACCAAGAGCTAGCTACAGCTTCGAAATTTTTCGCTTGGCAAGCGACTTATCACATCTGATATTCATACCTCGCGACGCCAGCAAGCGTCAGGCAAAGCGAGAAAATCTAGAGATAAGATTATCTTCAGAGCAGATAAATAGAGTTATCGAAGCCGCCAAAAATCAAAAAAGCCTAACATATAAAAAAGTGCGTAGCATTGCGGGAATTAGTGAAGATTACGTTCCAAAATATACGCGCGGAAAGAAAAATGACGGCGATGAATTCGGAGAGGGAAATGCATTCGGCGGCTTAAAAGCCTACTATGACATTAAAACAGCACTGAAAAATCTACCAGAAGATTGGTCAAAAATTGACAACGAATCAATGATCAATCAAATCGCTTATATTCTCACTACACAAAAATCCGACGAAGGAATTAAAGCCGAATTAAATGCATTGCCAATTTCTGATGACGCCAGAAACGCAATTGTTAAAATTAAAGCTACTAATTTTGGATCATTCTGCCATCTGTCAATAAAAGCTTTGCAAAAAATCACACCGCATATTCTTAATGGTATGACTTACGATAAAGCCTGTGAGGCCGCTGGTTATGACTTCAAGAAACAATCAGCTAGCCTAGAACAAATCACCAATCCCGTCGTAAAACGTGCCATATCGCAAACACTGAAGGTTGTTCGCGCCATTGAACGCAAATACAGTAAACCTTACTTTATTAAAGTTGAAACTGCTCGTGACTTGGCAAAAAATTTCAAAGAACGCAACGCAATTAAAAAAGAAAATGAAGAGAATCAAGGATATAACGAAGACATTAAATCTATAATCGCTGATGGATATGAAGCATCGCCAAAAACCAAGGGCGGCAAGCAACTTCTCAGCCACCTTAAAGAACTTAATGTGCCTCTTAATAAAAACGCCGATTTTAACGGTCAGCAAATTATTAAAGTTAAGCTCTATCGCGAACAAAACGGTATTTGTCCATATTCTGGAAAAACAATCGATTTTGACACGATGTTACAAGACGACAATGCATATCAGATAGACCACATCGTACCGTTTTCACGTTCCAATAATGATGGGATAACTAATAAAGTGCTAGTGCTGACAGAGGAAAACCAGAAAAAGAGCAATAAAACTCCATTTGAATATTTTGGCGCAGATGAAAACCGCTGGAAAGAATTCGTCGCCAGAGTAGAGTCGATATATAAGACACGCGATATTAAAACAGACGATAAGGCCACAAATGCCATCAATTACAAATATAATGGCTATGCAATGAAGAAGAAGCAAAATCTGCTTCTGCAGGATTATAAAAATGATAGCTGGAATGTACGAGCCTTAAACGATACTAGATACATCACACGATTTATTCAGAACTATTTACGCCAAAATGTTGACTTTGCAGGAGATGAAGGAAGACAGTATGTAATAGCGCCAAATGGAACAACAACAGCATATCTGCGCAAGCGTTGGGGCCTGGCTAAAGATCGTAGTGAAGACGTTCTGCATCACGCCAAAGATGCGGCAGTTGTGGCAGCAATTGACCAGAAGATTATAATGCAAGCGAACTTGCACGCCAAACGCCACGAAATCAAAGAACTGCTTGCAGCCGTCAAAACGATGGAAGAAAAAACTGATAAGCTCACCGGAGAAATCATCGATGAAGATGAGTTTAATAAAGCTCAGCGTCGTAAAAATGCAATGCTTGTACTATCTTCGAAACATTTTCCTCAGCCGTGGGATGACTTCGGCAAAGAAGTTATGAAGCGAACCCTTAATGTCGATATTAAGACTCTGCAAAATGAGTTGCGAGGTCTTGATAACTATGACGAAGAGTTCCGATTGAGCGTAAAACCAATTTTCGTCTCACGTATGCCACGCCGTAAAGCGACTGGTTCGGCACATAAAGAAACAATTCGCTCACCAAAAGTTAAAGATGGTGACCAGAGAACCATACGAATGCCGCTCAAAAAAGTTAAACGCAAGGACGTCGAAAATTCTACGCTTAAAGAATCGGACAAGTGGCTATACAAAAAATTACTTGAAAGACTGGACGCTTGCGATGACAATCCTGAAAAAGCGTTCGCTGAACCCATATACAAAAACGACAAAAAGACTGATAAAAACGGCAACAAGCTGTCTCCAGTCTCAACTATCAAAGTATATTCGACACAACCAAGCGGATTTTATATCAACGACAATAAGGCATTTGTCAACAATGGATCTATGATGCGACTTGACGTATATCAAAAGCCAAACAAGAAAGGTAAAATTAAGCATTTCTTCGTGCCGGTTTACACCCATCAAGTTGGAAAAAATAAGCCCACACCAACAAAAATATTACCAGCACCAAAAGGCTTTACTGATGTAGATGAGACATTCACTAAAGTTTGCTCACTGTATCCGAATGATTATGTAAGGTGTTATTTCGAAAATAGCATCGAAGAGGGATATTACGCAGCTTACGACATTGATAGTGGGCGAATAACCGTCATAAACGCCAGCTCTCCAAGCAAAGAAGGAGCAAACCGCCGTCGCATCTCAGCCCGCTCCGCGAATCTCATTGAGCGCTACGACATCTCTATACTCGGCGATAACTATAGGTGGCTATAAATGGCCTGGCGCGTCGTAGCTATCGAAAATCCTGCGCGGCTTAGCGTGCGTGATAATCAACTAGTAATTACACAGGAGATGGAATCGACTCTTCCAATTGAAGATATTGACGCCTTAATTTTAGACAATTACGGATCAACTATCACGACAAATTTGCTGACATCATTAGCTACAAAAGGAACAACCACTGTAATATGCGACGAAAAGCATTTACCTGCCAGCGTACTTTTGCCATATTCACAGCATTCGCGCCAAGCCAAAGTTTCGCGTCAACAATTGTCCATGAGCCAACCCTTAAAAAAGCAACTATGGCAACAAATTATTATCAGTAAGATCACAAATCAAGCAGACGTCTTGCGGGCTCGCGGGCTAGACGACTCCACTTTGCGGTCTTTAGCTAACTATGTTAAATCGGGCGACACCAGCAATCGCGAGTCAATTGCTGCCAGAATCTATTTCGACCAAATACTGGGCGACGCCACACGCCGCAAGCCGATCTGGCACAATGCCGCATTAAACTATGGCTACGCTATGGTGCGAAGTCACATTGCCAGACATATTGCTGCTCGCGGACTAGTTGCCTCACAGGGGCTATTTCACCACAATGAGCTCAATAGTTTTAATCTAGCCGACGACTTAATTGAGCCTTATCGTGCTGTCGTTGATATGTACATTTCAGAGAATGTCGCGCCGCACCACACCGGAGACCCGGATTCCAGCCTCACCAGGCACGACAGACAACTCGCTATTGACATATTAAATTATTATGTTATAATGAACGGTAAGAAGTTTACCGTGAGACATTCGGTTGAGCGAACAGTTGAGAGCTTTATTGAATGTATAGAGACAAAGGAGGCAGATAAGCTTCTTCTACCAAAAATCGTCCTCCAGTAAAAAGGATGTCATACAAACTTATGAGGGTCGCAGTATTTTTTGATTTGCCGACCAATACCAAAACAGAGCGCAAGGCCGCCACACAGTTTCGTAAATTCTTATTAGACGATGGTTTTGATATGCTCCAATACAGCATATATACGCGACTATGTCCAAATCGTGACGTTGCAGAAAAACATATGATGCGAATTAAGAGGCACGCCCCGGACAGCGGTTCAGTGCGATTGCTTTATTTAACAGAGCATCAATTTACGCATATGCATGTTATTGTTGGCGAAAAAACTACTCAAGAAAAGTTCGTTCCATCTGGACAATTAGCATTTTTCTAACCAAAAATCCCCCTCGTAACAGAGGGGGATTTAAGGAAGTATTATATCAATATCTAAATTGTTAGGGAACTATAACGTGCGAGGTGATCAGCTTGCGGATTGCGACATTATATCAATATCTAAATTGTTAGGGAACTATAACTGGTGACTGTTGGCTTTGCCGTCAAACGTCATTATATCAATATCTAAATTGTTAGGGAACTATAACAGGTAAGCGTTGATGTGGTACTCGACGTTCTATTATATCAATATCTAAATTGTTAGGGAACTATAACTGTACTGATTCGCACTAATGAATCTGCCATATTATATCAATATCTAAATTGTTAGGGAACTATAACCTGACACTCTCTACCAAACAAGGAGCATTCATTATATCAATATCTAAATTGTTAGGGAACTATAACAGCGTCATTGACAGTATCAAGGGCATTTTTATTATATCAATATCTAAATTGTTAGGGAACTATAACCGGAAAGAGTAAGAATCCTCGTGTTGTTTTATTATATCAATATCTAAATTGTTAGGGAACTATAACACTGCTGACGATATCTTGACGGTAGCAGAAATTATATCAATATCTAAATTGTTAGGGAACTATAACGATTTTACTGTCGATTTGCCGTCATTGGGTATTATATCAATATCTAAATTGTTAGGGAACTATAACACGTACAAGCAGACAATTTTCTTGTCTGATATTATATCAATATCTAAATTGTTAGGGAACTATAACTACGCGTATATAGTATAATAAACGATAATAATTATATCAATATCTAAAT
>CALGXC010000003.1 GCA_937936045.1 uncultured Candidatus Saccharibacteria bacterium | reverse complement strand
AACTCCGTATATTTGCCATATTGCAAAATCTGCAATTGAAATAATCGCAACACAAAAGCCGCCATCACTACCAGTAAAGCGATGGCCAACCAACCAGTTCTTGAACGAATAAGCCGCTGCATATTGCTTATCTTATTATATCACTATTGAGCGTAATGCGTTTCAGTTGTCGTCATAGCTGAAGCGACATTGCTATTCTTCACCTTCTCTAACGCCGTCAGACGCGCATTCTGCACTTCCAATTCTGACTTTTTTGCGCTTAGTTCGGTGATTTTTGTATCCAGACTCTGAGCTTCATAGCCGTAAGCTGTAAGTCTGGTTGCCTGAGTAAGATAAATCAAGCCCAGTACTGTAATCATCAATGCAACTAGCACTGTATGAGCAACAGGACCAAGTTTGACCTGAGACTGAAAACGTGTAGAATTCTGATTTCGGCGCAATTGACCGTGTGAACGTCGTGAAGTAAATGTGGTGGTGTTTGTCATTTGTCTCTATCTTTTATGTTTATATTTTGTATTTAGCATAACAAACCAGCCCGCCCGTTAAAGACAGGCTGGTTTCTCTAAGGTATATTCCGGAATACGCTTTAATCTAGCCGCGGCGTACTGAAACAGTCTCTGCCTTGTCTGTATTCTGGAATTCTACTTTGATGTGGATTGGCATATTGTGCCTCCTTCTTTTTGTTTTATTTTTTCACGGCGTATCGAAACTTTGCACTTCGACTACGCGGATTGTGAACATCTTCAGTTCCAGACACCGGTTTTTTCTCTGGAACAATCAGCTCAGCCTCATAGCCAGCCATTGCTTGCTCCGAAAAGTAACGCTTGATCAATCTGTCTTCCAAGCTATGAAAACTAATTATTCCTACTCGCCCACCCTTATTAAGTAAGCGTGGCAAAAGTGGCAATAGTTCTTCAATCAGCTTAAGTTCGCGATTGACTTCAATGCGTAGCGCCTGAAAGGTACGAGTCGCAGGATGATGCTTCATACTACCGCGACCAACGGTTTGCTTAATCAGATCAGCCAGCTCAGTCGTTCCCTGAATTGGTCGAGCTTTTACAATTGCCTGCGCAATTCGCCTTGCCCGTCCGGGATTTTCCTCGCCGTAACGAATAATCAGCTGCGTCAAATCATCAACCGAATACGAATTGACAATATCCGCTGCTGTGATTTCCGTCCGATTGTCCATCCGCATATCTAGCGGACCATCAAATCGAAACGAAAAACCTCTCTCTGCTCTGTCAAGCTGTGGTGATGACACCCCCAAATCAGCCAAAATCACGTCAAACTTACGTCCCTGCTTGACCAAATCTTGCGCTGCGCTCACAAAATCTTTGTGAATTAAAGTTACGCCTTTTTCAGCCAAATCGCCCAATGTTTTAATCGCGTTTTCATCACGATCGACTAACACTGAGCTCAAATAATTATCCGTCCTATTTAAGAATGCCCTGGCATGGCCGCCATAGCCAGCCGTCAAGTCGAGATACGACTCGCCTTCGACTGGCTGCAGCTTACTAAGGGTTATCTCCAAAAGTACGGGAACATGCATCGGTTCGCCCGTCTGAGACTCTTCCGACTGTGGTGGATGTTCTTTAATACTCATCATTATTCCATTATACAGAAATAATGCTCGAGATCACCTAACTGGATATTTAATTCTGGCTTTTTTGTATTTGTGTTTTGTTTGTTTTTGTTGTCTTAGAGTGGAAATTTGTTGATTGTCAGTAACAACCATACTTTCCAAAGAGACTTATGTGTGAGGTGGAGTTTTTTTGGGAGGTGTTTGAGGAAGGTGCGTTGCCTTTTTTAATGTGGAGCAAATTGCCACATGCCATTTTCAAATACCCAGATAGTTGATCTCGAGAGGTTTCTAATTGTTAAAGTGCTTAGCTAATCTACTATTCCGCATTCTCGGCCGCTATTAGCCGAAAATATTCCCCTGCTCGCACAGCAACGACCTCTCTGTCAATTCCAGCGTAGTCGAGCAAATGCTGCTCAATCGTCACTCGTCCTTGTTTTTGGTCGAGCGCCGATGCGGTTTTACCTCGTCGGAATTTAACGTTCAGGTCGGCAACTCGCTCATCCAGAATACTTCCTGTTAGAGCGCTTTCCACTTCCCGATCCCAGATTTGCTGTGGATATAAGTGGAGATATTTGCCAAACCCGCGAGTTAGCACGACGCCTGATGCAAATTCTGCCCTGAGCTCAGCCGGAATTGTCAAGCGTCGCTTGTCGTCCAACTTACGCTCAAAGTAATCTGTCTGCACGTCGTCCTTCCTTCGTGGTAGATTAGTTGTTTTTTGTAGTGGATGTTTGTTTTTTGTTGGTGATTTTCCATCAACTTTCGTTCCACTGACTCCACTATACTACCCACACCTACCCACTTGCAAGCCCTTTTTATGACTTTTTACCCATTTTTGCATCAAATAAAAACTTTTCCACATTTTTGTGGAAAAGCCTAGTGTTGAATTGATATAAGCCGACGCTATTTAATAGTTTTGGGCAATGGATTAGCACTTAAAGTTATTTCAGACCAATCTACAGCTGAAAGGTAAACTAGTATACGCTTTTAACAATAAAAAGAACACCGGCGAACCGCTCAAGTAAGGCGATTTAGCTCCGGTGGTTCTTAGCGTCAGTATAGTAAATAATCCTCAATAAATCAATAGCGATAAACTCCAGCACTCTATTCAATAAACTACTGATGAGGTCTAAAGACCACACCTCTATATCTCTCAACAGACTCCCTACTTGCCTGCCTCAAAACCTCGTCAATTGTCAGCGCATCAGGAGAAACTTCCAGCGCCCTACGGTTAATTCCGTATAGATATAAATTGTCCAAATCTCGTACGCGACTCAAAGCCACATAGCCCATACCTTCAACAAACGCCTTCCTCAGGTCAATCTTAGCCGCATCAAGCGTCATTCCCTGACTTTTGTGAACCGTTATAGCCCACGCCAAACGCAGCGGCACCTGAGAAATACTCGCTCGTTTGCGCTCTCCGTCTCGCAATTCCCAAACATCCGGTACCATCGTCACCCGACGACCATCTCGAAACTCAACAACCGGATATTCCGTCAGCGGCTCAAAATCCACGACCGTGCCGATACTCCCATTGGCGTATAATTTTTGCGACGAATTTTTAACCGCCATCACCAACGCGCCCAGCTTAATCACCAGATTTTCTGGCGCCAGAACCGACCTTTGCAGATTCTCTACATAAATTTTCGAGCCCGTCGTCGTTTGCTGATACGAACGTTCTTCTCCTGGCAATTCCGCCAATTTTTGAATATTGATATCATCGACATCAACGTTTACGGTGTGCAGCTCTGTGATATCACCATCTGGCGGCTCAACTTCAGTGCGCGCCAGCAACGCCTCGACGTGACGTCGCCTAACATCGCCAGTTCTTAAAGCGGTCAAAATCTCCAAAAGCTGCTCATCATTCTGACGATATTGTCGCTCCAAATATAAAACCGCCGGCTGAAGTTCTTGCCAAGCATCAGAATAAACCACAAAACCGCCGCCCTGCTCGTTCGGACGATTCACTGGCGACAATTGGAAAAAGTCGCCACTCATCACCAACTGAATGTCACCAAACGGCTGATCATTTTCCCTAACGGTTCTTAAAACCTTATCAATCATATCCAGCCGAAAATCGTGAAGCATTGAAATCTCATCAATGATCAACACGTCAGTTTTGGAAATCACATCACGCCGCGTTTTTGACAATCGTTCAAAAAAATTGTTCGGCAAATGACCACTTACGCCAATGCCACTCCAGCTGTGAATCGTATTGCCCCCAAGATGCGTCGCCGCCAGACCAGTTGTCGCTGTTACCGACACCTTTTTACCCCGTTTTCGTGCCTGCGCAATAAAAGTATTCAACAGGTAAGTTTTGCCCGTTCCAGCCGCGCCAGTCAGCAACGCCGACCGACCGCTCAGCAGAATAGCCAACGCTAATTCTTGATCCATTTTAGCCCCGTGGCGGTTCGCCTTCTGGCTCGCCGAGCAGCTTCTTCGACTTAATTTCGTAACGCTTGCCCGTGATTTTACTCTCGATATAATCCTCGTTAATGAGATTTACGAACATATCCAAATCATTGCCATCCATGATAATAATCGCGCCGTTATCATCGCTCATCAATTCTAATTGCATCTCATCAGCATAGTCCAAAACATCTTCCTGTTTAACCGCGCCGATTTCCAATTTCTGCAATTTATTAATCGTCTTTTTACGCTCCTTTACTAGCGCATTAAGATCCATTCCCTCCGGAAAACTTAGCTTATATTCTTTCTCAATTTCCGCTACTTTTTTATCAGCAATCACCTGCTTTTTATATTCATAGCCAAACATTCGCTCAAATTTTCCAGGGTTAAACGCAAAAATATCTTTACCGACAATCAAAACTTGGTTATCATCCGGAACTTTAAAACCAACCTCCGCATTAAATGAACCAAATTTGCCGTCAGAAAACTCCCAAGCCAACGCACTCTTCAGTGTCTGACCTTGCTGGATTAGCTTAACTGTGTAAAATATTGCGTCAGGGTTGTTCGGATCGGTAAATCGCGCCACAATTCCCTTCATGCGCTTGAATTCGTGTTCAGTTTCCGAAAATTCCACGATGTCGTGACGCTCATGTTCAATCAAATGAATCAGCGTTTCAGCTCGCCCAACCTTTTCCAGATCAGTCCTCAATAAAACATTATCTTCTGATTCACTCAATTCATAATCGCGAACACTCAGTCCAGTGCCCGCACCCAAATTGACCTGATTGATATAATCAAACAAGAACAATGGTCTGAGTTGCTGCTCAACATCACCTTTTATCGGCATAAAATATGGCGTGTAATTTTTGCTAAATAAGAACAGCTCTATCTGTAAATCATTCTTTTTTGCGTCATTTTGATTTGCCCACAAAAAAATATCAGTCGTTTCCCTCACTTCTTCCATTTTTCTAGTATAGCAATTTTTATCAGATGTCGCTAGCTGTTATTTTGTCAATCTTTCGCCTTCACGCGCCCGATTAGCCCATTCGTCCGCTAGTTCATTCCCTCCATCACCTTCATGGCCACGCACCCAACGGAGATCCGCCTGAGAGTTTGAATATAATTCGTACAATTCACGCACAATATCCAGATTTTTAATCTCGCCACCCTTCTTCGTCCAGCCGCGCTTTTCCCAGCCCGGCGCCCATTCGGTAACAACATTAATCCAAAATTCACTATCAGAATAAATCACACACGGTGCGCCATTAGCGTCTTTCAACGCTGCAATTAAAGCTTTACCCTCCATGCGAATATTAGTAGTATCGCCGTCATCTGACCCCAAAATGTAAGGCTGAAGATCACGGATAACCGCAAACCCACCCGGACCGGGATTTGGCGAAGCAGAACCATCAGTATAGTAAGTTATCATTAGTATGATTATATCACGCGCAAGTCATTAATTGTCAGCCCGTAGAGCAATCAGGTTCTCAATAAACTCATCTTCATTAGACAGAGACTTCGGATTAAGTCCAAGGTTACCAGTGTTTTTGCTATCTATCATATCGTAGCGTCGCTTATGTAGATCCCCCAAGACCTTTTTCGCAAGATTGATTATCGTCATTCTATCGTAACGCTGGCGAGCCGTTTCTTTTTCTAGATAGTCTTTACCAAAACCCAGAGATTGTAGATATTTATAAATAAGATGAGATTTTTCTTCCACTCTCGAACTACGTCGCTCGTCTTTTGTGAGGAACTGTATTTCAATTGGAACCTCAACACCATCAATATCCACAGCAAATGTTACTTTAGATACTTCATAGATAGAATATCCTCGTTGTTTGCACTTTTCATGGGTATCAATTTTTACCAAATACTCATCCGAACCGACGCCCAATTCACGAAGATTACGCTCCACAATATCAACATATTCTTTAGTTCCCTGGATATATACCGGTCTGTTTTTACTCCGAGCACATACTGGTCTAAACTCCTTCAACCTATCAGCAATAAAATGCGCAAAATCACGAGCTATCGTTTTACGGTCTCTAGATATCACCATCATACCTACAATATCCATAATTCCGTCACCGCCCTTAAGTTTATCCGCAAGCGATCCTACAGTTTTAATGCGCCAGTTTCCAGCAACCATATTGCCATATTCGGTATCAGCCGCAAATTCCCCCATGTGAGTAGAATATTCGCCAGAATCCTCATCTTTACGAATAGCATAATTGATAGTACCGTCATTCACACCAAATATCTTGTCTGCAATTTCGTCCATGCCGACCTGTAGAACCCTATCTTGTGTCTCTTTAGCACTTTTAACAAGGTCTTCCTTACCTTGACCAATTAGTCGTCTTACTTTAGCCGCACTACGTAGTTCTGCAGCAAAAGCCTCATACCCCATCGCCTCAAGAATTGGAGCATAGAATGACTCAGCTTCCAGCACATCCTGTAAAGCTGCAGATTCCCTCTTTGACGACGGATGCTGCAAATTATCCATTATCTCGGCGCCTTTTATTATAAACGACTCGATATTAACCTTATCCATCTCCATTCCCATATGGTTGAAATCTAATAATGGCTGAGCAATCACCCACTGCTCAGGAGAAACTTCGTCCATACTTCGCTCGGCAACCAAGGAGTATATTTCTTGATAATCCTCATTAGACTCTCCTTTAGCAATTTCAGCCATCTGCCTGCGATGATGAGCCGCACTTTGTTCAATTTTAGCCATATCAGCCAGTAAACTTGCGGAATATTCCAACTGATCATGGCTAACATTTTCATCATCCATAAACTCATAAAGTGCATTCGCAGCGTTCCTAGCCCACACATCGTTATATTTTGTGCTCTCTTTATTAAACATCCTATCAGCAACGTCGTGAATCAATGACAACGAAGCCGCCTCTGGAGGTAAATCATCACCCGTATATGCTTTTACGATCTTATGTACTCGGTAAGCATGATCCTTAAAATCCTCGCGCTCACCTTCAGTACAACTAATATAGCTATCTAAAACCTTACGGCATGATTCATGAAAAACCTCTTCTGCGGGTATAATCTCTTTTTCGTTCGAAATACAATTTTCACTTGACACAACCTTTGCATTATACCATAGTATTGGGAAAATATCAAGCCCTGGAATCTACGCAAAATAAATCCGCATCAATTAGCGCGCCACCCTGTCGGCATCGTGACGAATCAAATCGCTGTCAGATATATGATTACCGTGTCTCATAAAAATTAGCTCACTCATATTATACACTTCCTAATGTATCTCATAATCTCAGCAAAATTAGCAAAATCATGGTGATAGTCTTGTACTTTATCAAATTCTACAAACTCCCTGGCCGATGATTCGTGCGAAGCTACAAAATCATCTATTCGTTTTACATCAGCCAGAAAAAGCAGCTGATATGCCCTATCAGGGTATCTACTGTTATATTTAGAATGAAATAGCTTTTCAATATGCCAAGCACCAATCAATTTTAGAGAATTTAGTTCAACGGATGCTTCCTCATACACCTCGCGCCGCGCACAATCTTCTGGCGTTTCTCCTAATTCCATACGTCCACCTGGCAAACCCCAGCCACGCGGTGGCTTGGCCAGAAGTATTTTATTTTCATGAACTGCACAAACCATACACGATGTCACAAGCGAGGAATCGAAAATATCTTCGCACGGACAAAATTGAGCTTTCGTCGACTTGTCTTTGCCCCAAAAAACAGCTGGAAAACTATTGTCAATTTTCATTCAATGCATAATTCCTTCGCATGTTTTATGATAGCACACGGCACGTCTATACCATAATCCGACGCATCAATCCTTGCTACCGGATTAACCTCAAGAATTGAAAAGTTTTTGTCGCCCATTAGGCAAAATAAATCCGCATCAATTCGCGTGCTACCCTGTCGGCATCGTGACGAATCAAGCTACGCTGAGCTGCTAACGGATCGCTGCTGGAGTTCGTGTTGACCCATACGTCATCAGCAATCAAACGCTTGCCCGACGCATAATAATGCTTTTTCTTCAGCAATTCCTTATCCCACTCGACCAAATATTCGCCGTCGTGAGCATATTTCTTTATCAATTCCTCTGGCGGGCGATGGTTATTGTAAAGCACATAATCCATATTCACCCCTGAAAATCGCTCAATTTCATCCGCAAAATCCGCCACGGTAAATCCATCAGTCTGCGTTGGCTTGGTAACCAAATTGCAAACATAGACTTTTTTCGCCTTCGTTTCAGTAAGTGCCCGAGTGACACCTCGAACCAGTAACGCTGGCGCCAAACTGCCGTACAAAAGCCCCGGCGCAATCACCACCAAATCAGCATCCAAAATCGCTTGACGAGCTCGCGGGTTAATCGTAGCTGGTGGTTTAAGTTCTAGCCACGGACGCTCGCCACGTGGAATCTTTAGCGACTCAGCCGCGTGCTGACCATCAACAACCGTGCCGTCTTTCAGCTTAATCGACATCGTTGTGTCGTCCAAAGTAATCGGATAAACTCGACCATTGACGCCCAGAACTTCGCTAGCCAATTCCACTGCATCAGCAAAACTTCCTGTCATCTTTTCCAGTGCCGCCATGAATAAATTGCCGAACGCGTGACCCTTCATACTGCCCTCGCCGAACCGATAATTGAACAAATCGCGAACCTTCGGCGAAGTACTCAGCGCCACCAGACATTGCCTAACGTCGCCCGCTGGTAACACGCCCAATTCATCACGCAACACGCCCGTTGAGCCGCCATCGTCGACCATATTGACCAACGCTGTAATGCTGTGTGTATATTTTTTCAATCCAGAAAGCAGCGTGAAACTTCCCGTTCCGCCGCCAATAACTACAACTTTTACCCCAAAATAATCATTATTCGAACCATTTGTCATGCTTGAATTATAGCACCTTGGAAAGCCTAAACCAACGTGCCTTTTGGCAACGCCCATTCCAAAAACGGCTGTTGCTGACAATCAATCGCGTTGATAATGTGCGTGGCAATTTTCGCAGGATCGTTGAAAAACATATAATCAGCTGGAAGATCGCGCCCATTCCAAAACGGAGTTTTCATGGCGCCCGGCAAAAATAGCGCAACTCTAACTGGAAGTTTTTGCTCATCCGCCTGCATTCCCAAACTTCGCGCCAAACCCGCTTGAGCGTGCTTCGTTGCAACGTACACAGCTTCATCTGAGCGCGCTTTAACGCTACTTGTCGACCCGATAATCGTTAGTACAGACTTGCGATTCTGCGTTGACATCTTACGCCAAGCCCATTGAACCAGTGGCAACGCGCCTGAAAAATTAACTTCCGCCATGCTGCGAACGCTCGGCTGATCTTCAAAATTGCCGCGCCAGCCATATCCAGCCGCCCACACAAATTGATCAATATCATCACCGTTTAAAATCTGCTCAATTCGCGCTGACGCCGACTCCACTTGATCTGAATAATACACATCCAGAGGAAAGCCTTCTCCGTGTTTTTGCGGATTATGTGTTTTACCTAAAACCAACACACGCTCGCCACGTTCCCGCAGCTGCTTCGCCATTTCTAATCCAAGCCCACTCGTCCCACCAAGAATAATATGCATATGGTTATTATAGCAATGGCGATATTAAATGTAAATTCCGTATCTAAGCCTCGGCCAAGCTTCTGCCAGCTCCTCGGCCGAAAACTCCTTGACAGAATCCAGCTCTTGTAAAGGCGTTTTCAAGCAAAGCCCAACAGCCACGGCAGCCACTCGTCTCATGAGATATTCCGCATTATCTGAAGAAAAATAAGCATTCTTCCTGAATCCTCCTCTTATCCCTCCAACAGAATGTACACCCCACCCATCCCGCCAGCTTCGCAGCTCAGTTTTATCATACGGAAACTGAAATGGCGATTGTATGGATGTGGACTGGCTAGGGAGACGCTTCTCCGCTAACATGATATGTCCTGAATACTCATGACAGCGACTAGCCAACATTACATCCATATCGAGAACCTCGTCCTTAACAACTAATCTAGTCAATAAAGCAAATAACAAATCCTCGTCGACTTCGCCCTCCATAATATTCTCGATATTAACTCTGGCGCCGTAATTATCAGTCTTTCTCATACGTTAAATCTTTGGCTATTTTCTTATATTCTCTCCACTCGCTACCAAAATCCACATCGCTATAGAAACGAGAAACAAGCCCATTCACCTTATCCGAGGAGAAACTCTTAGTAGACGATTCCTTGAGCTCTGCTAGCGGCAATCCTACACAATGCAAAGCCACAGCTCCAACGCGTAAAGCAACTCTGACAATTTCCAACTTCCGATTGTCATCAAATCTATTTTCGATAGAATCAGGGACAATTATCTCGGTTGTCATTACTCTATACAAGAAAGATCCCCCGCCCAACATGGGGTCAGCTATCAATCTACTGTCTACTTCCACTTTTTCATCTTCGGTAGCAAGGCACTCTGAAATAGACACTCGCGCCATACTCTCACCAATTCCGCGAACCTTTTCTATCAAATTCCCATGACTACGAATATCGCCCACTCTTCTGGCAAACACCATGGACGCGTTCACAGTCCCATCTTCTTCCAAAGACCAATCGCCATCATAAATCCCTATCAAGCGTCGACTTTCGGCAGAGGAATAATTCTCTGAGCTATTACCAGAATCAATAAATCTAATATCAAGAGATACGCCGCCTGTATTTTTTTCCATGCCTGATATTCTATACTATTTTATGGAAAAAGTCAATACTACTCTGTCGGCAAACTATTTGCGCCACACAATTTTTGCCACTTCAAATGCACTTTATATCGAAGCGGCGCGCCCGACTCGCTCTCTTGGAGTCGCAACTCTTCAGGATCCATAAACATCACTTCGTCCGCATCGACGCCCGCTGAAAAATCAAAGTTTTCCGTCCACACACGACAAGAAAAACAAATTTGATTAGCATCAATTCGCTCAATATAAATCTCGTCCGACGCATCAAAAAGCTGATAGCGAAGATTGCCCTTATAGCCAACTTCTTCATACAATTCCCGCTTCAAAGCCGACTCAAAAGTTTCACCATAATCCATTCCGCCGCCAGGAAGATCCCAAAGCGGCCGCCCGTCCTCTTTAACAACCAAAATCTGCCCAGCATCGTTGTAAATCAGAGCTTTTATGGAAACGCGATACAGACAATCCAGATGGTCCGTTCCATCTAAATTCTGTGTAATGATACGTCCGTTGGTGATTTTTGTCATGAAAGTCATTATACTACACCCGAGCGCTAGATAGCTAATACCATTTCACCTACAGTATACTCTGTCTTTCCAATATCTCTTTCCAATATCCATTTACTAACTACTCATTGGGTGTTAATAAGTTAGGAATTACCTAAATTACCTAATTGTGATACTCTTTTATTTTTCCTGCATATTCAGTCAAAAGATTCTTTGAATAAATTTTTTCATTTCTTGAATCTCTAACTTCTTTCCAAAGAATAGCAGCTACTTTTAACTTATTCGAATAGTTGCGACTATTTTCGTCTGCACAGAAATCCTTTAAAAATTGATTCCATTGACAAACCGAATTATCATATTTAGCATAATCCGATTTTCCATAATAAACTTTCAGCATATCTTGAATCGTAAAACTCAAATCATTTTCTCTTTTTACTTTTCTCCAAGCAGTAGCCATATCAGCAGTAAATTTAAAAGGTGCAATACCTGTTACGGCAGAGAAATATTCTCTAAATTTTGTATTAAAGGAAAACCCACATTCAAGTAATGGCATATATAGAGTAATATTTTCAACTTGCTTTGTTTCGTTTTTTATTGATGATTTTTTAATTAAATTACCCTTAAAGTACTGCTCAATAATATAATTAAGTTCTTGTTTTGTACCTCTATGTTCTAATGCTAGCGACCTGCATATCTGTGAAAGTTCTTCACGATACCAATAGTATTGATTAAACTCATCAAACGATGTGATTTTATCAAACTCAGGTCTACTTTTTGTCAATCTTTTATCTCCTCAAAACCAATTTGCTTTTTTCACGTCCAATATCTACAACTCCTCAACCTTCACTCGCCTCTGCTCCGTCGTATCTCGCTCACGAACGGTAACAGTGTCATCTTCCAGCGTCTGAAAATCGATAACCACGCAGTGCGGCGTACCAATTTCATCCTGACGGCGATATCGCTTACCGATGTTTCCATTGTCATCCCACATAACACGTCCAGGATTTTTCTTAGATAGGTTGGCGTAAATTTCACGCGCCTTCTCCACCAATTCTGGCTTATTCTTAAGTAGCGGCGAAACGGCAAATTTAACCGGCGCCAAATGTTCTGGAAGCGCCAGATAAACACGCTTGCTGCCGTTCTGCTCGTCCTCACGATACGCGCTCGACAACACCGCCATCAGCGCCCGCTCGACGCCAAAACTCGGCTCAATCACATGTGGCACAAACTTCTCATTCGTCCCCTTGATCGTATATTCCATACTCTTTCCGCTGACGCGCTGAATGTTCATCAAGTCAAAATCAGTCCGATACGCAATTCCCATCAACTCTTCCTTGCCAATTGGAAAATCGTATTCAATGTCAATCGTCTTCTTGCTGTAGTGCGCTCTGTCCTCTGGCGGAACGTCCAGCTCATGGATATTCTTAGGGTCTAATCCCAACGCCTCCAAAAATTCATGCGTCGACTTCAACAATTCATCAAACGCTTCCTGCCAATTTTCTGGATTGACAAAATATTCAATCTCCATTTGCTCAAACTCTCGGCTACGGAAAACAAAATCTCGCGGCGCAATTTCATTACGAAACGCCTTACCCTGCTGAGCAATTCCAAACGGCAAGTCTGGATAAAAACTATCAACAACGTTCTTAAAATTGGTAAAAATTCCCTGAGCAGTTTCTGGACGAAGATATGCCACGCTGTCTTCACTTTCGGTGGCGCCAACGCTCGTCTTAAACATCATATTAAACGTGCGAGATTTACTCAGTGGATTTCCGTCTGGGCTTTTAATTCCTTTTTCTGCAATCACTTCATCCATTTGCTCCATCGTCAAACCGTCAACATCAATACCATTGTCCTTAAGAATGTGGTCAGTGCGATAACGCCGATGATTAACCGTATCTTCGCACAATGGGTCAACAAACGTATCCACATGCCCACTCGCCTTCCAAACTTTCGGATTCATCAAAATCGCCGCATCAACGCCATATATATCATCACGCTCGTCAACAAACATTCGCCACCATAAATTCATAATGTTGCGCTTCAATTGAACGCCAAGCGGACCATAATCCCACGTTCCAGACAAACCGCCGTAAACATCAGAACCCTGATAAATAAAACCGCGCCGCTTACACAAGCTAATAATATCTTCCATTTTTGCTTGACTCATTGAAAAACCTTTCTCCATGTTGGCAACATGGCGATTCACATTATTTCCTAAATTATACCATTTTACTGACAATTTTACACTGCCGCGTGTTGTCTGGCGGTCAACCAACAATCGTTTATAACCTCAGTTATTCCGCCGATTTGCGCCACATTTGCGAGCGGCTTTGCTTGAATCAGCCTCAGTAGCTTAATAGCGTCCGCGCCCAAATCGCCCTGCTCTGCCAATCTCAAACCTTTTTCTGCGCTATCGTACATATATTTTTTATCAGGAAGTAGCGCCGCAGTCGTTACGTCCGTGCGAAGATTCAGCTCATCTCCCAGCAAACTCGCGTATTGCAAATAAAACCACGTTTCAATCAATTTTTGGTTTATCGCGGGATTATTCAATTGCTCCAAAACTTGGCTCAGCACATAATACCACTCTGGTTCGTCAATATTTTCACTCGCCGCAGAAACCAATTTCATTACCGAATACGCAAACTGCATCCGATCATAATCCTCCAAAATATGCCGATAAAACGCCGACAATCGAGCGGAAGTTAATAGCCCCAAATCGCCCCGACCAGAACGAATAACCACGTCGCAAATCGCGAATAATTCAATTCCGCCCGCTAATTTACTGCGCTCCCGACGCACACCTTTTGCGATCACGCTACGTCGACCTTTCGGGGTTAATAATTGCAAAACTCGGTCAGCTTCGGCGTAATTCGTTCGCCTCAAAACAATTGCTTTTACTCGTTCACTCTGCCCCGTCATTTAGAACCTCGCGAAAAATCGCCCGCGCCTCATTCGGACGCATCGATGTTTTATTCAAAATTGCCTTCACGCCAAGCGGACGCAAATCGTCCATTTTAACGTCGATATTCGTACAAACCACAATCGGCAAACTTGCCAAATCCGCGTACGATCGTAGCTCATTCAACAAAGCAATCGCCGTTTCGCCAGCCAACAGCATATCCAAAATTAAAGCGTCAGGTTGCCAATCGTCAATAATTTCAATCGCCTGACCGCCAGAAACCACCACTTGATATTCCGCGCCGACATCCGCGGCAAACTTACCCAGAATATCCGCCCAATTCTTATCGTCCTCAACAATTAACAGTTTTTTCATATCAAGCTCAACTGCCGACTAATTGGCATTTCTACATAAAAAGTTAGTCCATCACGGTGACGAATCAGACCAATTCGCCCATTCATCGCCCGCGCAAATTGATTCGCCACGTAAATCCCCAGCCCGCTACTTTCTGGCCTCGTTCGCACAGTTTTTCGCGTTTCCATTTCATCAAGCAAAAGCCGATATTCCCTCAAACTCATCATCGGCCCAAAATCCCGCACGCTCATTCTCACGGCATCTTTTGTCGCCTTAACCGAAACCTTAATCTCCGATCCGTCCTCAGTATACGCCAACGCGTTATTCAAAAAGTTCGCTAAAATTCGCCCCAAAAGTGTTCGGTTCGCTAATATCAATTGACTATTTCGACTACTCTTAGGCCAGCTAACTTTTCGCCCATAAAGTATTGCGTTGAACTTCGTTTCCATCGCCACTTGCTGACATAAAGCCAACGGATTGACCGGCTCAAGCGGAAATAACGACGGCGTTAAATTGGCTGAATTTGCCAAATCAATCGTAAGCTGCAACGCCTGATCAGAAGTCCAGATAATTCGCTGCTGAATCTGAGTTTTATCGGCATAGCTGGTTAAATCGTCGTCCAACAATAGCGCCAATTGCCTAATCAAAGCCAGCGGCGTTTTCAGCTCGTGTGCCGCCACCAAAACGCTCGGCAATCCCCCAAAATCAGCATCACTCCACTCTTTATCTGCCATACAATTCTAGTATAGCAAATATATACTGGGTTTTTCTATTCAGAGATTTTTACAGTGCTCAATATAGTCTGGAAATCTGGCTTAAATGTATCCGCGTCGGTTGAAAAACGAATAGTTTTATCGCGAACTTTCATCAAAACCACAGAGCCACGCAATTCTTTCTCAAACGTACCATCAATCCGAGTTGCTGAAATTCCGTTAAACTCAGTGCTACTTGAGGTCAATTCACCCTTCTTTAGTCGTGATTGATAATCATTTAGCACCGTATCCATATTCTTATTGATAATCTCCAGCCTTAATGCAAACCGACTATTTTTATTAGTTGTCGAAGGAACTGAAACAGGATGAAGATAAGCTTTGTAATCACCCCTGTCGCTGCCGTCATTCCCTATATATACACTCCAAGTTTTTGGGTACATGAACGATACTCGACCATATTCAGCAGGACCAACAAATTCAATACGCGGGTTTTTTGCTTCTTCGGAAAATTTCTTCTGGTCTGATTCGGCTTGCTCGCTCTTCCCCTTAGCAACTTCAATTGCCACTTTACTATCAACACTGCTTTTTTCTCGGGAGTATTGCATATACGCCCAAATTGCCAAAGATCCAGCAATCAAAAACAATATCAGACAGCCGATTGTACCGACCATCCAGCCATTAACTGAGCCACGCTCACTCTTATCTCTCGTCATCATATTGTAAAGTATAGCTTATGCTTTAATTGGTGTAAAGATCCTACTCAGCGTTAAAATCCTCGCTAAGAACCTCGATATCATGTCGCATATCTTCCAGCGTGGCAGTAATTTTTTTTGATAATTCTCTCGCCTCAATAAACCTCTGTTTTGCCTCGTCCAGATTAAAATCATCGCCTTGAAACCACGCGATTTGCTCGTTCAATTCAGCCATCATTTGCTCAATTGTCATATCGTTGTTCACTATTCTCAATCCTCGCTTTCATAATTATATCTTTTGTTGTAATCTCTACAGTATTACCAATCTGTAAATCACCCTTGATCATTGCATAACCACGACGCAGCGCCATTTCCGGATCATACTCAGCGATGACTTTTTGTTGCAACAATGTTGCATTTACAGCCGCATCCACACGACTTGACCACTGTTTTAGCGCCTCTTTCTGCAACAATGTTGCATTAAGCGACTGTTCTTCGATAGCTCTACAAATTGAATCTTTCGCGTCAATTAGCCTGTAATGCAAATGCCGAATCACTTCTCGCTTGTCAGGAAACAGCAATTGCGCGGCATTACTCGGCGTAGCTGCGCGAACGTCCGCCGCCAAATCACATAAACTCTCATCAATTTCATGACCAATTCCAGTCATTGTCGGAATGCGACTACTCGCCACCGCTCGCACCAGTTTTTCATCGTTAAAACTCGCCAAATCCTCCGCACTACCACCGCCACGGATTAAAACAATCACATCTGGAGATTCTGACATTTGATTAAAATAGGATATTGCTCGCACAGCTTGATCTGCAGCATTCACGCCCTGTACATTAACATCGGCGACTACGAATTTCACACCGCCCCAACGTTCGCTAGAAATCTTCATAAAGTCAGCATACCCTGCCGCTTTCGTGCTGGAGATAACAGCCACCCTCTGAGGATATTGCGGTAATGGACGCTTTCTTTCAGAATTAAACAAGCCCTCGACTGTCAATTTTTGCTTCAAAAGCTCAAAACTTCGTTTCAAACTTCCCTTGCCTAATGGACGAATCTCTTGAATGTTCAGACTAAAGGCACCATTATCCCTAAGCGCCGGCATTGCCCGAACGACAACTTTCATTCCATCTTCAATTGGCGTGCGTAAATTGCTAAAACCAACGAAACACCGAACCAGCCCATCGTCATCCTTCAGATCGAAAAAAGCATATTTCGGAGGATAAGACTTGAGGCCAGAAACTTCACCCTCAACTTCAACCGTCCCAGCAAAAGCCACGTCAAAAGTTTGATTGACAACTGCTATGAAATTGCTAACGCTAAATCTGGGAATCATCTGGCTTGCCGTATTTAATCAGTGCGTGTTGATAGAAAATATAGCCAAAGATAATCGTGCCAGTAAGTAAAATTGCTCGCGTCAGAATTATTCCAGCAATCGCCAAATCCGGCGGAGTGCCTGCCATACTTAAGAAAATAATCATAATAGTTTCATAAACGCCGGTTCCTCCGGGAGTAAACACGACAATCGCTGCCAATCCCGCCACGCCGTATCCAACCATCAAAATCGCCGGATTAACAAAAACACCCAGCGACAGAAACGCCACAGCAAACATCGCCACGTCAAAAACAGTGTAGACAGTTCCCCAAATCATCGGTTTTATTAGAAGCTTCGGATGATTGGATAAATCTTGAAAATCGTCCTGCATATCAACAAAAAACTCTTCGACTTTCTTCGACTTCATTACTCGTCGCTTCTTGCCCAAGGTTGCAATTTTTACCAATGTATTGATGAACTTAGACAATTTAGCAGCAGTCATTTGCATACGTCGCTTTGACGAAAACACGAAAATCAGACCAAACGTCAGCGCCAAAACCACGATAATCAGCAAGAAGCTAGCCGCAACGATATAACGATTAACCTTGCCGTCAATAGCCAGCGCCAGCACAGCAATCACCAACAAAACCAAAAGCGACAAAAATCCCGTAACGTAACGAATCACCTGCGCAAATGTCGAACGCGCCGAACTCACGCCAAGTTTATGCATTCGCCACGTGGTATACGAAATTCCACTAACTCCGCCCGACGGAAAAATATGATTGACCAAATTAAGCTCCAGCGCAATCCTCGTCTGCTCCAACCTGGAAATATGATGAATCAGATTCTTCTCTCTTAAATACGAAAAAATCATCTCGCCGCCAGCGAAGTACACGATAATCTGAAACGGCAATAGTAAGAATAATAGCCATAAATCTGCGTGCAAAAACAGATTCCACGCCTTCACTAGCTCATGCCGAGATAGAAAAATTATTATTGCCAAAACCGCCAACGTCAAAACGCTCATAACAGCTCGTGGCGACTTTAACAATTGCAACACCTTCGGTAACATAACCTTCATTATACCACGATAAATGTTATAATTACGACATGTTTATAGCTATTCTCGGTCGCCAGCCAGAAATCTCTATCGCTGAATTAGAGGCTGTTTACGGCGCTCAAAATGTCCAAAAAATCTCCAATCAAGCCGCTATGGTTAATTGCGACAATTTATCAATTGACAATCTCGGCGGAACGATTAAATGTGGACAAGTCATCACGAAGATAAAATCGCAAAAATCAGACCACAACACCCTACTCCAAACCTCAAAAATTATTGCTGAAAAATACACGAAAAAACTTTCACATAGCCAGAAAAAAATAACGCTTGGAATAAGCTTTTATGGCAATAAAACAGATCCGAGGAACGTCCAAAAAATCGGAATTATCTTAAAAAACAACTTGAAAAAATCTGGCGTTAGTTTGCGCCTAATTCCTAATAAAACCGCCGCATTGTCCACTGCGACCTCTCACAATAATAAACTCGGCAGGTCTGAGGCGAAAATTGAAATTATTATAGCCAAGAACGTGTACGGAGATTTGATAATTGCTGAAAGTTGTGGCGCTCAAAATATCAATTCGTACACTCAGCGCGACCGCGGACGACCAAAGCGCGACGCCTTCGTGGGAATGCTTCCGCCCAAGCTTGCGCAAATTATGATTAACCTGTCTGGCGCAAAACCTAACGATTACCTCTGGGATCCGTTTTGTGGCACAGGAACGGTATTACAAGAAGCTGCACTTATCGGCGTGAATGCTTATGGCAGCGATTTGAGCGACAAGATGATATCTTACACAACCGAAAATATGAGCTGGGCGGAAAAAACTTTTTCGACAAACACTTTCTGGCAAGCGCATCAGGCCGACGCTACCTCTATAAAATTAACAAATGAACAGAAGGAGCGGATTTCTCGAATTGTTTGCGAAACATATTTAGGTCAGCCGTTTTCCGCGCCACCTAGCCCAGAAAAACTTCACGAAGTAGTCGGAAATTGCAATCACATAATTAGTGATTTTCTGAAAAATATCCACTCGCAAATCCGCCCAGACACGACACTTTGTATAGCCGTTCCAGCGTGGCAAAATCACGAAGGTAAATTTACTCACCTACCTCTGATAAAAAATCTTAAAAAACTTGGATATCAGCAAATTATCGATAAAAACCTCTTATATTACCGTGAAGATCAAGTTGTTGCCAGAGAAATATTGGTATTAAAACCCGCAGATATAGCCAAAACCGCTTGACAACTGGCTTTATTTTCGATAAACTAGAACAGATTGTTTTATAGAAACTATAAGGAGTAAAGAATGTCAAAGGTTAAAGCTGGTGGTTCTAGTAAGAATATCCACAACAATGCTGGTCAACGTCTTGGCGTTAAGCGATTTGGTGGCCAAAAAGTTACTGCTGGACAGGTCTTGGTCCGCCAAACTGGTGCCACAAAGATCGCTGGTGACGGCACATACGTTAGCCGCAATTTCACCATCCACGCTGCAAAAAATGGCGTAGTTGGCTTTAAGTCAGTTAAGAAAACCAAGTTTACCGGCAAATCAGAACGCCGAACGCAAGTTGTTGTTCTTTAATCGGTAAAAACTTTTTATTAAAATAACTCCGGTCAATGCGGAGTTATTTTAATATTAATAATTATTTCTTACATATTCGAGAAGTGCCCTTGCAGAATCCCTATGCATACCACTTCTCTCTCTGCCGTCCCTGTAATGAGTAACCATTTTGTCTTGCCTACCTACATCAAATGATCCGTCCATCATAGCAATTGCCAGCACTACAGTATATTCACGACTGCGCATTTTACCCGCATAATAATTACCTCCGAGGTAATTAGGAGATTTTAGATTATCATATGAGTCTCGAAGGACTCTGTCTGCCAAAGCGCCTGGATTAACGACCGCCAGCCTATCAAGACTGGAGGTTAAATATTCAAACAAGCGGCAACGCGTAAGATGACTAGATCTAATGCCATTTATGATCGCTTTAGGGTCAAATGCTCTCTCGGGATTAATTATTTGCATTAACGATGGATTCGTAGCTAGATTATCAATAGCCTCTTTCGCAGCATTAAAGCTCTTCTCAGATACAGGAACTCCTTTTGGGTTTCTAACGGCAGCGTCCTCTACATTATTTGACGGCACATAATTCGGATCGTATAGATAATCATAATAGTTCACTCGCACAGATTCGTTCTTAAAAGGCATGCCGTCTACATCAGTCTCTAGAGGCTTCATCAGTTTTCGCACTCTCTCGCCAAAACGATCTAGCTCTGGGCTATTGCTTTCATCTAGCCCCGTCTCTACTGGCTTTTTAATTCCAGTAGCCTTAACCGCTGGCTTTTTAACTGGTTCGGTTGTCACCAAATCCGCTGGCTTTTTAATTCCAACATCCTTAACCGCCACACCTCCCATTGCAGGACCAACCTTAGCCGCTAAAGATTTCTCATGGCCAGAGGTATCTTCAACCGAACTACTGCTTGGGCTTTCTGCGCCTGAGTCTGAGCCTACCCCTGGAGCCAAAGACTCAATCTTCCTACTATCCGGATGTTCCTGCTGCCGAATCCGCTTAGCTTCTTCAATCATTTTCTCAGGAGTTTTTCCATAAAGATACTCAATATAACCTTTATCTGCTCCTAGACCCTGAATGTCCTCCAACGGCACAAGCTCAGTTTCAATACCAGATTTAACCACTTTATATACTTCCATAAGCAGCTTAATCTGACCAATACCATTCTTGAGACCAGAGTCAAACACAACCGCCGACATATCACTAGGATACCAGCCTTCGTCACGCTTAACATCCTCTCCGTCTTGACCACTGCGAATAATAGTTAGTGGATATCTTGTACTATCTAGATTAGTAGTGTCAGTAGGAAAATTTTTAACTACATCATATTCCGGCGTTGGTTGTTTTTGTTCGTGGTTCTGTGTTGGTTTTGATTTTTCCATATATATTTCATTTATACCAAAAAACAATTAAAAAGTCAACCCCCATAGAGGCTGACTTCTTTTACTCAACTTAGCTTCTATTGAACGCCTAGGTGATGTTTTACGCGAGCCACAACGTCGCCAATTACAACCTGAGATTTCACCAAATAATCATCAACACCCAAGCTCTCAGCACGTTCCTTGTCCTTTGGCTGACTAAGCGCTGTTAACATGATAATCCTCACGTTAGCAGTTTCTGGCGTATTGCGAAGAATATCCAAGACATCAAATCCGCTAATCTTTGGCATCATCACATCCAAAAGAATCAAATCTGGACGATATTCAACAGTGGCAGACAGAGCGTCTTCTCCATTGTTGGCTTCCCTAACGTCAAACCCCTCAATCTCCAACCGCGACCTATAAACCGCAGACAGAGCCATGTCATCCTCAACTAATAAAATCTTCTTTTTTTGTCCGTTCATACTATCTCCATTTTATGTTGTCTAATCCAAAAACACAAGCTTTATAACGACTTCGCCTTATCCATCTGCGGATCTACGTTATTATTGACATCATCCGACGAAAGATCAACTTTTACATCAGGTTCTATACCAGTTTTATCTATATTTTTACCCTTTGGTGTGTACCATCTGGCTTCCGTAACCTTCATTTGCGACCCGCCAGGCAGCCCAAGCACAATCTGCACGCTTCCCTTACCGTAACTCTTCTGTCCAACCAGCGTGGCTTTTCCGTATTCACGAAGCGCCCCAGCCGTAATTTCGCTAGCGCTAGCACTATTACCGTTAATGAGCACCACCGTCTTCATGTTGCCCAGAATTGGCGTTCCAGTTGTACGCAGCGTTTTAACAATTTCAGAACCCCGTCGCTCGGTCATAGCTATTTGATTGTCTAGCCAAATACCCAATAGCCCTTGAGCAGCTCCAACCGTTCCGCCAGGATTATTCCGTAAGTCCAAAATCACCTTTTTGACACCTTTCTCAACAAACTCCGAAGCATATTTTCTGGACAAGCTCACTGTGTCATCGCCGAATCGATTAACTTTCAAAATACCAATTTCTCCATCAATTTCCGACTCCACTGCCGGAGAAACTATATTCTGACGCACAACCGACACCTCACGCGTTTGACCATCGCTTAATAATGTCAATTTAACGGAAGTCCCAACTTCTCCGCGAATTTTACTCACAACTTTTTCCACTGACCAATCAGAAGAAGCCTCGTCATTCACCTTAACAATCGCCTCGCCAGCCTTAATTCCCGCCTTCTGGGCTGGACTGTTTTCCAGAGGTTTTATGATAGTCGGCTTATTATTTCTAAGACCAATCTCCGCACCAATTCCACCACCAATTTGACCACTTAATGACTTATCAAACTCCTTCGTCTCGTCAGGATCCATATACGCCGTATGAGGATCGCCAGCCGCTTCAACTAGCCCGCGATTGGCGCCATAAATTAACTTTTGAGTATCTAATTTTCCGTCATAATTAGCAATCAGTTCTTGATATGTTTTTTGAACGCTAGATAAGTCAATTGTTTTGTTTGAAGTGCGAACCCCAAATGCTGGCGCTACATTAGCAAACAGCGCATCTGAGCGAGCTCCCGCCACAAAACTAACAATAGCCACAATAACAAGCGTCAAAAACCAACTTAATTGCTGTCTTTTCTCTCCCGTAACCATATGCTTATTATACTACAAAACGCCCGTTTAACACGAGCGTTTTTATGTATCACTTTACGCTAATTAGAAGTAAACGTATGTCAATCCTGAAGCTGAGCGTGTATAGTGCCTATATAAACCATCCCAGGCAAAATTGTAATCACTAACGGTAATAGTTCCGTCGCCATTGACAGATTCAACATACATAACGTGTCCGTAATATCCAATATTCATCACAGCTGCTGCGCCAGCTTTTGGTGTTGAGCCACTAGATATACCATGACGTGCTGCAGTCGACGGCCATTGATTTGCATTACCTGCACCACCAAAATGCGGAACATAACGACCTGTACTATGAATTTTCCAAGCTACATAGCTCACGCATTCACGCGTGTATAATCCCCACGGATCAACATAAGCGTCGAGTGGAGCACTCGCCCAAGCGCCAGGATAACCGCCGCCGCCAGGTACACCGCCCGGAATCGAAACATTACTACCACCAAGAGCTCGTCGGTTAGCCGCAGCCTGCTCTTCTCGCAACTTTGCTACCTCGGAATTGCGCTTCTGGGCCAGTGCCGCATAGTTATTTTGGTCATTCTTCGTATCAGTAATCAGTTTTGTCTTCTCAGATTGCTTAGCCGCCATTGCATTGCGCTGCAATTCTTGGTCGCGAAGCGTATTCTCAACAGACTTCTTATTCTCTTCCAACTTTTTCTGCAAAGACTTAATTTCTTTGATCTTATCATTCAACGAAGTTTTCAGAGAATTACGCTGTTCTTGCTTATCGATGTAATCGCTAATATTTTTTGAGCTAGCAAGCATCTCCAGCGGCGAAATCTGATCATCAACATACAAATCCGCCAAAATTCGCCCCATCGCTTTACGATTGTGCTTAATTAGCTCTTCGTTCTTTTTTATCTGATCATTAAGGCTATTAATCTTATTTTGGCTATCAGAAATCTGTGTCTGAATAGCTGATATCTGTCCGTTTATCTTATCAAGTTCCGCCTGTAAACTATCAGCCATCTTACCCAAGCGCGAAGCCTCAGAATTATAGTTATCTGCTTCTTGTTGTTTTGCCTGAATTTCGGCGTTATAGTCGCGAGCCAATACGTGTGATGCCAAGCCAAAAATGCCCGATCCAGCGAGCAATGCAGACATCGCCACCAGAGACGCTCTGCTGACTAATGATACCGAAACTGGTGTGGTGGACCGTAGTTTCATACGTCTATGTTAGCATAAGCATAATCAGTATGTCAAGGACTTTTACAACTTAAGATATTTGCGAGTTGCCACCCAAGATGACGCCACGCCAATTGCCGCGCCGACCAGAATCATACTCAAGAAAACCAGCACGCCGTACATTTTTAGATGATTCAAAAGATTATCGATAGGAATTCCGTATTTTACCATCGGATCATGCGCAAGAATTAGCAACCCATACCCAACCACCGTTGCGATAATTGCTGCGATAAATCCGTACATTATAGCCTCAACGATAAACGGACCTCTAATGAAACTGCGTTCTGCGCCAATCAACTTCATCATCTCAATCTCATCCTTGCGGTTAAAAATTGCCATACGAATAGTATTAAAGACCACAAGCGATGAAATCACCACGAAAACAACCGTAGCGATTGACCCGCCGATACTTGCCAATCTCACCCAACTACCAACTGTTTTAATAGCTTGCTGACGCTCGCCTGAGAATGATGGCTCCCTGTTAGGATCTTTGTACTTTTTATACAAATCATCCGTTTTAACAAAATTATTTAATGATTGCTGGTTGTTCAATTCTTTCACGGAAACACGGAGCGTTGCTGACATCTCATTACTAGACTCGCGAATCGCCTCAAGCGTGTCTGGATTGTCCTTATATTGCTCGGCCTGTTTTTCGCGCGCTTCTTCCGCGGAAATATACTTAACACTATCGACATTATCTAATTTTTCAATTCGAGATTTAATCGTTTTAATCGTTTTTTCTGGCGTGTCACCCTTTAAGTAAATTGACATATCGGCACGCTTAGAGACATTTGAAACAGTGTCAACCAAAACCTGACGCGCTGATAATGTTATAAACACGATAATCAACGTGACGCTCATCACCGCAGTCGCAGCAATTGTCAGCCAAGCATTACGACTAAAGTTATTGATACCATATCGGCACATTCTGACAAACGTCAACCAACCTCGTCGGCGCTGACGTATACGGATAGTTTCTTTGTTCTTGTTGGATTTATTAGCTGATTTCATTACTGTTTATAACTCCCTCTCGCCTGATCAGAGGTGATTTTACCATGATCAATTGTAATAACGCGCCGCTTCAATTTGTTAACAATCTCCACGTTGTGAGTCGTCAAAATAACCGTCGTGCCATACTTGTTGATCTTTTCCAGCAAGCGAACAATATCCCAGCTGTGCTTCGGGTCCAAGTTTCCAGTCGGCTCATCTGCAATCAAAATCTTCGGCTGACGCACCACCGCACGCGCAATTGCTACACGCTGACGCTCGCCACCAGAAAGCTGATGAGGAAAATGCTTTTCTTTCCCCTTAAGACCAACCAACTCGATCACCTTCGGCACAGTCGCCTTGATTTCCCGATTTGTCATTCCAGCAATTTCCAGCGCAAACGCCACATTTTCAAACACCGTTCGATTCGGAAGCAACTTAAAATCCTGAAAAACCACGCCAATTTTCCGACGCAACAGCGGAATATGCTTGTCCTTCAAATTGTCATAATCAATTCCGCCAACCACAATTTTTCCAGAGCTTGGCTTTTCTTCGCGAGTCAAAAGCTTCAAAAGTGTCGATTTGCCAGCGCCCGACGTACCAACAATAATCACAAATTCACCAGCGCCAACATGAATGCTTGCTCGATTCAATGCCGGCTTGTTACTTTTTCCGTAGTTCTTCGTTACCCTATCTAACAGAATCATTACTAGTATTATACCATAAGCTAAATATTTTTAGAATTAGCATTTTGTTCTAAATACGCCGTGATAAATTCGTCAATATCTCCATCCAAAACACCTTGAGCGTTGCGATTTTCGTGCTTTGTGCGCGTATCTTTAACTAGCGTATATGGATGCAAAACGTAATTTCTAATTTGGCTACCCCAATTTGCCGATTCGCCAGCCCTGAGGTCGGACAAAGTTTCGGCGTGTTGCTCTAATTTCATCGCTAGCAATTTTGACCGCAAAATCTTCAATGCCGTTTCTTTGTTCTGAATCTGCGAGCGCTCATTCTGAATAGCCACCGTAATCCCTGTCGGCTCATGCGTCACTCGAACCGCCGAATCCGTCGTATTCACACCTTGACCGCCCTTGCCGCCCGAACGATAGACGTCAATTCTTAGGTCATTCGGGTCAATTGATATTTCATCGGGCGCGTCAATTTTCGGCAAAACCTCGACAAGCGCAAAACTAGTCTGGCGCAAATTGTCGGCGTTAAACGGACTTAATCTCACCAAACGATGCACGCCATTTTCCGATCGTAATTTTCCATAAGCAAAAGATCCAGAAATCTCCAAAACGACCGTTTTAATTCCAGCGTCGTCATTTGTCGAGCGTTCCAGCGTATCAACCTTCATTCCAGATTTTTCCGCCCAGCGCAAATACATTCGCTCCAACATCGCCGCAAAATCCTGCGCATCCAGCCCGCCCACGCCAGCGGAAATGCGCATAATTGCCGAACGATTGTCATATTCACCAGAGAATAGTAAATCGGTTTTATGCCTATCAAAACTCTTCTCAATCGCTTCAATCTGCGCTTGGAATTCCGGCAATAAATCGTCATCACCAAGCTCCATCAGCTCCACCATATCACCAACCTGCACCGTCAAAGTCTGCCAAGGTTCGACGGTCTGACGAAGACTGGCGGCTTGTTTCGTTAATTCTTGGGCATAATCAGGATTATTCCAAATTTCCGGCTGGTTCAATTGATCATCCAGCTCCGCCAATTTCTGCTCCAAATCAGAAAACTTAAGCGCTTTTTTAGCCTGTTCAATTTCTTTTTCTAATTCACCAATTTTCTTTTTTAGCGGTTGCATATATTTTATTGTACCATTTTTCAACGCTCAATTCTCTGTTAAAATAAAAAGATGTATAAAGATATTGAGAAAATTCTATTTACGAACGAAGATATAAAAACGGCAGTTCAAAAACTTGGGAAAAAATTGACCGAGGATTATCACGATAAAAATCCCGTTGTCGTGGGTATTTTACGCGGCGCAGCGCCGTTTATGATCGACTTGATACAAGCGATGGATTGCTATATGGAAATTGATTTCATGGCGGTCTCCAGCTACGGCGACGACACAAAATCTTCTGGATCTGTAAAAATCATCAAAGATTTGGATACCGACGTGGCGGATAGGCATGTGTTGATAGTTGAGGACATAATTGACAGCGGTCGAACCGCCCAGGCGCTAAGAGAATTATTTGCCGCAAAAAATGCTGCGTCGGTAAAAATATGTTCGCTATTAGACAAACCAGCACGGCGCGAAGTTGACGCAAAAGCCGATTACGTCGGCATCGATACACCGAATGAATTTGTCGTTGGCTATGGACTGGATTTTCGTCAGCAATATCGCAACTTACCATACATCGGCGTCTTAAAACCAGAAGTTTATCAAGATTAAAGTTCTTCTACGGTGGCGACAAATTGCTCGCCACGATTAGAATAGCTCTTAAACATGTCAAAACTGGCGGCCGCTGGGCTAAGAATCACCACGTCGCCAGATTGCGCTTTATTTTTGGCTGATTTGGCAACCTCTTCCATTCCTGCCATATTCAATTGGACAATCTCACAATCAACTTTCTCTTCCCTTAAAACTTCCCTAATTTCATCAGCGTTAGCGCCATTGATAATTATCAGTCGCACGTTTTGCCTGGCAATTTCTTTTGCTAGTTCAGAATAATCCGCGCCTTTATCTGAGCCGCCCAAAATCAAAATTTTCGGCTCCGCAAAAGCTTTTAATGCCGCAATCGCACTGCCCGGAGTGGTCGAAATGCTATCATCGTAATATTTCACGCCGTATTTTTCAGCAACAAACTTCAATCGATGCGGTAGCCCCGTAAACTCACTAAGCCCCTTCTTTATCTCATCATCCGACACGTTTGGCAAAATCGATTTCACCGCCGCTATCGCCGCGCAAGCATTGTCAATATTATGTTTCCCCGGCAAGCGAATCGCAGAAGTTATATCGTCCGAGAGAACAAATGGATATTCCTTTTTCTGCGCCAAACTCGCATCTGCAATCGACGAACTAAACTCATTTTGAGAATTATAGACAACATAATCGTCAGCGGTTTGAGACTTAGTAATATTCGCTTTTGCTGCCAAATAATCATTAAAATCAGCGTGGACGTTCAAGTGGTCAGGCTCAATCATCAGCACCACGGCAACGTGCGGAGATTTCTGCAAATCCCACAATTGAAAACTGGACAATTCATAAACGACAATGTCATTTTTCTCAATTTTTGGCAAAATATCCAAAGCTGGCACGCCGATATTCCCCACCAAATGAACGGTTTTACCTGCCGCGCGTAAAATCGACGAGATAAAACTACACGTCGTACCCTTGCCTTTTGTGCCAGTCACACCGATTATAGTCGCTGGGCAATTGGCAAAAAATTCATTTGTCGCCGACCAAATTCGACCGTTAGTCTTTATCTTTTTGGGCGGAAGACTTGGCGATCTAACAATTAAATCCGCGTTCTCCAGCCCCGAAAATCCCGTCCGATAAGCCACATTTTCCAGCAAATTATCTACTTTTTCACGCTCGTCCGCCACCAAAAAATCAGCTTCCGGAAACTTCTCCCGAAAATAACGCAAATTAGATTGACCTTCAACGCCAAAACCGGCAATGACAATTTTCATAACCTGATTATATCACGGGCAATTTACGATTACACCCTAAAACAGTTTGTCGAGCTTATCGTACAGTTTTGTTAATAGCTCTTTTTCTTCCGAAGTAACTGCTGCCAACGTCCATGTGTTGGATGCAAAAAATTGACGAGCCGTTTCAATCAGCTGATCAGGAGTTACCGCCAAAATAGAATCTGGAACGGCGGCATAATCTCTCACGAAATCATCAGCAAAATATCGTCCTACGTAAAAATTACTTACTTGCCCAACAGTTTGAGCACCCATTTGATAACGACCCAACGAATACGACTTCACACTTTCCAAATCCTCTTCGGAAATAGATCCAGCCAAAACTTTCTTCAATTCTCTCACGATAATATCAAAGAGCTTTTCTGCGGTTTCAACATTTACTTGTCCGCCAAAATCCCAAGCCGAATCGTAAAAACCAATCGACGTATCGCTAAAAATGCCATACGCCAAGCCTTTTTTACGAGCCGCGCCAAAAATCCGTGAGCTCATCGTGCCGGTCAGAATGTGGTTCAATGCGTTCATAGCCGTGACCTCTTCATCGCTTAACTCACGCGGAATCATCATCGACCAGCCAAACGTCAAATTCGTCGCCTCTTTTCGTCTGACTAAAACCGGGTTAGCCCTACGCGGTTCATCGCGCGGAATAACAAATCGCTCGCCCGTCTCTAATTGCCAACCCTCAAGATGTTCTTTAATAGCCGCTTTTCGTCCAGCCATTTTTCCAGCCACCACAAACCGCATATTCTTCAAAGTATGCGTTCGCTTGTGATGATTTTTAATATCTTTCAGTTCAATATTAGCAATTGTTTTTAAACGCTGATTATACGTCAAAATATCTTCACCCAGCGCCTGCTGAATGCGCGGCCACATCACGCGGTTGTGATTGTTGAGATAGCCAGTCAATTCAGAGCGAACATTGCCCTTTTCCGCCTCAAGTTCATCGGCGTTGAATCTTGGCGTTGTAATAGCCAGCCTCTGAAGCTCCAAAATCCTATCCCATTCAAAATCCGCACAAATTGCTTCATAAACCATTGAATAGTCAGAAGTGTAAGCGTTGTGATAAGCGCCGTTTTTGGTAAATTCCTGCTCGTAGTTATGCTCCGAGCGAAACTTTTCATTCGCGCCGAACGCCATATGCTCCATAATGTGAGCCGTTTCGTAAATATCTTTATTCAGAACGTAGCGATTTCCCGCTCTGAATTGCACCTGAAAACTCATTACCGTAGCATCTGGAACGTCAATCAACAAGCCGCGCGCACCATTCTTCAGTCTAACTTCCTCAACTGTATGTTTCATTGCCTAATTCTCTGATTATTTACGATTTTTCTTACGGTTCTGTCGCTGAGCCTTTTTCTTCTTTCGAGCTTGATTCTTCGCACGATTTGATTCCGCGCTAGTCTTGCCCTTTTTCACAGAGAAGTCATCGTCACGATTTTCCTCGCCCGAACCAATTTCATTTACACCACGCTCAACGGCATTTTCTGCCAACCTAGTTAGCTCAGTGTCATACTCATCGTCTTGAGATTGACGAACTGCAGCGTCGGCTTTATGAATATTAAATATCGTTGCTAGAACTTCATCACGGAGATTAGCCTGCAAACTCTCGAACAACTTCTGGGATTCTGATCGATATTCCACCAAAGGATCGCGCTGTCCAACACTTCGCCAGTGAATTCCTTCGCGCAAATGTTGCATATTTTCCAAATGCTGCATCCACAATGTATCCAACACCGCCATGTAGACTTCGCGCTCAACTCCGCGCAAATCATCAGCGCCAATCTCACGCTCTTTCTCCGCGTAAGCTTCTTCAGCCAGCTCCAGCGCCTTCTCATAGCGCAAACGATCTTTCTTTTCCTTACCAACCTTTTCAATTTTTTCCTTATCAACCGGGAAAATAACCGAGAAATCATCGACAAACTTTGGATTATTCTTTGATGGAAGAGTTGTCAATTCGTGAACTTTAGCTCGCAATAATCGTTCAATTTCTGGCTTAATATTATCGCCTTCCAAAATCCTACGTCGCATAACATAAACGACGCGACGATGACGGTTAATCACATTGTCGTATTGAACAACATTTTTGCGCGTATCAAAGTTGTAGCCTTCAACTCGCTTCTGTGCCGCTTCCAATGTTTTCGATACGGCACGAGTTCTGATTGGCGTGTCATCATCAACACCCAGCCTATCCATCAACGACGCAATTCGCTCACCCTGGAAAATTCGCATCAAATCATCTTCGGTCGAAACATAAAACTGAGTCTCGCCTGGGTCGCCCTGGCGTCCGCCACGACCACGCAACTGATTGTCAATTCGGCGTGATTCATGTCGCTCTGAACCGATAACAACCAGTCCACCCAACTCCTTGACACCCTCGCCAAGCTTAATGTCCGTACCTCGACCAGCGATATTCGTAGCCAAAGTAATCGCGCCTTTTTCGCCGGCTTTCGCAACAATCGCAGCCTCACGCTCATTGTTCTTAGCGTTCAAAATCTCAAACTTAATGCCTTCTTTTTCCAAATATTTGGCAATTTGCTCATTCTTTTCAATAGAACCAGAGCCAACCAAAACAGGACGGCCTTGCTTGTGGTAATCCTTAATCGCCTCAGCGACAGCTTTCAGTTTGGCTTTTTCAGTCTTGAAAATCAAGTCTTCCTTATCCTCGCGAATAACTGGTTTGTTCGGTGGAATTTGGATAACGTCAAGTGAATAAATTTGTTGGAACTCTTCGGCTTCAGTGAACGCCGTACCAGTCATACCGCTCAATTTATTATACAAACGGAAGTAATTCTGGAAGGAAATTGTCGCCAAGGTCATACTCTCTTCCAGCACAGGAACGCCTTCTTTAGCCTCAATTGCCTGATGCAAGCCTTCGTTGTAACGGCGACCCTGCATCAAACGACCAGTGTGTTCGTCAACAATGATCACCTCACCGTCATTAGTTACAACGTAATCTTTATCACGCTTGAACAATGTCTGTGCTCGCAAAGCCTGATCCATGTGATAAACGCTACGTACGTGATCTGGGGTGTACAAATTTTTTATTCCCAACAATTTCTGAACTTTTTCAACGCCTTCATCAGTCAAAGCAACACTTCGGCGCTTCTCATCCAAAACGTAATCTTCCGGAACCAACTTCGCGGCGATTTTAGCAAACGTGTAATAATTGTCAGGATTTTCAGCCGCTGGAGCAGAGATAATAAGTGGCGTACGAGCTTCGTCAATCAAAATTGAGTCGACTTCGTCAACGATTGCAAAATTCAATTCACGCTGCCTGAGCAAATCAACGTCGTTAACCATGTTGTCGCGCAAATAGTCAAAGCCAAACTCGTTATTCGTACCGTACGTAATGTCCGCAGCGTAAGCCTCTTTACGTGAAACTGGACGAAGCTTGCGCATTCGGGGGTCGTCGTGATGCTCATTATCATAATCTTTATCATAAACAAATGACGCTTCATTAATAATCACACCAGTGGTCAAGCCCAGAAAATCATACACTTGACCCATCCAACCAGCGTCGCGCTGCGCCAAATAGTCATTAACCGTCACCACATGAACACCCTTGCCTTCCAAAGCGTTCAGATAAGTTGGCAATGTCGCCACAAGAGTCTTACCTTCACCAGTTTTCATCTCGGCAACGTTACCCTCATGAAGAACCATACCGCCAATCAACTGCACGTCATACGGACGCTCGCCAATCACACGCTTAGCAGCTTCCCTTGCTACAGCAAACGCGTCTGGCAAAATCGTATCAAGCGTCACATTTTTCTTCGACAAACGCTTTTTCAGCTCATCAGTTTGCGCCCGAAGCTCCTTGTCGGACATCTTTTCATATTTGTCATTCAGACCGTTAATAACGTCAACTTGCCTACGCAATCGTTTCAAAATCTTCTTCTGTGGATCGCCAAAAATCTTACTCAGCGCTTTTTGTTGTGTAATTGCCATAAACCTTAAAACTCCCTCACTTTCAGGCATTTTCAAAAACTTCTTTTATTATAACTTTTTTCGGGCAATTTGAAAAGAAAAAGCGCCCAGAATCTGAACGCTTTCCTGCTAATTTCATCTATCAATTATTTTCGACCGAAAGTTTGCTTTAGCTTCGCCAAAACCCCACGACTTCCGCCAACGTGAGCCAGCACATCGTCTTTGTACTTACGAACTTGACCATTCAACCTAGCTTCAACAATATCCACTGCAGCCAAAACGTTCATGGTTGAATCCTTAGCTATAATTTTCTTATCTGGCACATTGATGATAACTTCAACTTCGTACTTGTTGCCGCCAGGATTGTCAATCTGCTTAATCTTAACGTCTGCAGACGCGCTTTTTCGCGCGTGGCGTGGCAAATATTTCCCCAGAGAACCAATTTTTCGTTCAACGTATTTTTTTGTTGTGGCGTTCAGCTCATATTTAACGCCAGTAATTGTAATATCCTTAATCATTTTTCCTCCTACTAACTAATATGCTCTCTATTATATCACGTCACGACCATTCATATACGGACGAAGTACTTCAGGGACAGTCAAAGTTCCATCTGGATTCTGGAAATTCTCCAAAATCACTACTAGCGATCGCGCCAACGACACTGCAGTTCCGTTCAAAGTGTGAACAGATTCAATCGTGCCGTTTTCTCGCCTGACTCGAATATTCAGGCCACGAGCTTGATAATCAGTACAATTCGAACAACTCGTCAGTTCACGGTAAGTTTGGTCAACTGGCGACCAATATTCAATGTCGTACTTCTTTGCAGCCGGTGCACCCAAATCGCCCGCCGCAATATTAACCACGTGATAAGAAATCCCAATTTGCTGCCAAAGCGCCTCTTCAACGCTAAGAATTTTCTCATGAATCTCTTTAGATTGCTCAGGCAAACAAAACGCGTACATTTCCAACTTATTGAACTGATGAACTCGGAACAGGCCACGCGTGTGCTTGCCGTATGTTCCCGCCTCTTTTCGATAGCAAGGACTATATCCAGCGTATAGCAATGGTAAATCTTTTTCGTCCAAAATCTCATCCGCGTGATAGCCGGTTAATGGCATTTCCGCCGTACCAATTAGCGTCAAATCTTCGCCGTCAACTACATATTCGTTGCTGCCCTCACCCTTCGGAGTGAAACCTGCACCCTCAGCTGTTCGTAAATTGACCATATGCGGCACGGTCATAAATGTGAAGCCCTGCTTCGTTACGTAATCCAAGGCAAATTGAGTTACGGCATTTTCCAATAAAGCCAAATCGCCCTTCAAATAATAAAACTTCGCACCAGCCACCTTAGCGCCGCGCTCAAAGTCCACCCAACCGCGACTTACAGCGTAATCCAAGTGATCCTTTGCGCCAGTTTTACAATCGCCATAAACTTTTACCTCAACGGAATCTTCTTCGCCACCCAGAGGCACATCGTCAAAAGTGATATTCGGGACGTTTTTAAGAATTGCCGCAACTTTTTCCTCGGTCGATTTCAAATAGCTCTCACGCTCTGCCAGTTCAACTTTCAATTGCTTGCCCTGATCAATTAACTCTTGATCTGGTCGACCGCTCTTCATCTTCGCTGAAATAGCATTGCGCTGTTCGCGTAACGCTTCAACCTGCTTCTGCAAATCGCGGCGCTCATCGTCTAATTGCAACAACGCCGCAATATCAACTTTATAGCCTTTATCGTTTGCCGACTTTTGTACCAAATCGGCATTTTCCCTGATGAACTTAATGTCTAACATGTCTCAATTATATAACAACATAGACTATATATAAATAAACCCCGCCGGATTTAACAGACGGGGTTTTAGATAAGTGTAAATAATTTACTTACATAGCTGTGCCAGGTAACGTTGTTGGCCATGGAACATTGTCGTTTGGCACATACGATACGCTAACAATTGGAGGGAGTGGTGGTGTTGGACTCTGAGCGCTAGGTGTTTCAGCGTTAATCTGTCCACCAGTTTGAACGATCCAAGTCAAGTACGAGTCACCCCGTCGTCCAGCAGAAGGACCTTGCATCTGGTAACCAGGACTCAGCCCATCTGGCAACGAAGCACCACCACCGTTCCAGTTATACGCCCAGCCCGTAAGAGCTGCGTACAGATAAACCGTATTGTTGATTCGTCGAACCTTGACCACGCTGGCTTTCATGGATGTTGAGAGAATTTGAGGAACACTTCTCCAGCCAGTGTCACCATATACAACCTTCCAGCCTGTTTTATCACTACCACGAGTTTTAATCCAGCGAATGGCACCGTTTGTAGCGGCTGTATCGGTATAGTATGTACCAACACTAGCCTTAACATTGCCTTCAGGCATACCAGTCCCGCGAATTTCGTACGTATCTTTCCATTCTACGTCACAGTCGTCATCAGTTTTCTTACCGAGTACTTGATTTGTTGTGCCGCCCGCAGGAAGATTCTTGCCTGTAAATTGTAAACCTAGGTTACTTGTACCATTTCCGGTAATAGTCAATCCAGTCGAGCAAGGCTGAGTACTATTAGTTGCAGAAATTGTAGCATTTTGGCCGGCTGCCCCTGTAGCACCAGTCGCACCGGTAGCTCCCGTGGCTCCAGTTACCCCAGCAGGACCCGCCGCACCAGTGTCGCCTTTGTCGCCTTTTTGGCCATCTCTACCGTTCTGACCATTAAGACCGTCCTTGCCATTTTGACCGTTCCTGCCGTTAATACCATCTCGACCATCCTTACCATTCTGTCCATTAAGACCGTCTCTACCGTCTCGGCCATCCTTACCCTTTAAGTCTGAGTAGGCTATGATATTTTTCCATTCAGATTCCCCAGCATATCGCCACTGTATATACAGGGAGTTCTTCTGAATTTCAATTTCACGACTATCAGTTTTACTAGATTCCTTCTTGCCATCTTTCTTATTAGCACCGTTATCCTTATTTTTCAAATCCTCAAGCGAAACTATTTTCTGCCAATTGCCATCAGCATATTTATATTGAATCTCACCTGAGTCCTGACGAATAGAAACTGCGTTCGGATCAATTACTCCACGTGGTGAAATCTTAATAAAAAACAATAGTATTATGAGTATTATTGTGATCACAAAAAGACTTAGCACGAAAGCTTTTGATGCAGGCTTTCTTGTATTTTCTCGCTCCACTTAAAATATTCCTTTAAACTTTATTTGATATTGATTATGCTTTTATTTTACATGTAGCAATATGAAAAATCAATCTCATTAAACGTGAGAAATCACACCAAAGCCAAGCATAACCAGCAAAAACAGCCCCAGGACAAATCGATAAATTATGAATGGCCGGAAATTATTACTCTGAATAAATTTTAATAACCACGACACGGCCAAATAGCCAACACCGAATGAAATTACCGTGGCAACTATAGTTGGAGTCCAGCCAACGCCGCCAGAAATGTGCTTATATTTGGTAGCGACTTCCAATAGTCCTGCCGCGACTAGCGCTGGAATACCCAAGAAGAAACTCAATTTCGTAACCGACACTCGGTCAAATCCACGAAACAGACCGACTGAAATTGTTGCGCCAGAGCGACTAACTCCAGGAATGAGCGACAAGCATTGCCCTGCGCCAATCGCCAGAGTGTCTTTCCAGCTCGTCTCAGTTTCGCCACGCTTGTTATTTCCCGCACGATTGTCAGCCAGCCACATAACAACGCTCCAGCCAATCAACCCGAACGCCACAAACCACAAACTGCGAAGAACTGTTTCAACTTCGTGCTTGAACAACAAACCGACAATCGCAATAGGAATTGAGCCGATAATAATTGCCCAGCCATATTTATAATCAAACTTTCGGCGCGCCCTCTTCCACCATAAACCGCGCCACCAAGCCTGCAAGATTCGCCAAATATCACTCCAGAAATAAATCACCGCCGCCAAAATTGCTCCGATCTGAATTATCGCCGTAAAAGCCACGACGCTCGGATCGTCAATTCGCATTCCCATCAATTTCTCGGCAATCGTCAAATGCCCAGTCGAAGAAATCGGTAAGAATTCCGTAATTCCCTCAATTACGCCGAGAATAATTGCTTGCCACCAAGCCACGCTTAAAAATTACCTTTCATCCTTCAAGTGTAGCATTAGCGGTAAAATCATTCAAATGCGTGAGCCTAAGATTCGGAATTTTCCGCTTCAATCGAGTTGTGATAGAACAAACCGCTAACATTCACGCCCGCAGGAGCATAAATTTTCAAGCCAGTTATCGGCTTATAGAACTTCAAGCAACCATCAAAGAATATCGCGTTACACTTCTCAGAAACGGACAGCACAATTTTATCGCCATCGCGGCGCACGTTAATTTCTGGCTTATTCGCCTTTGGCAAATCCACAAACTCCGCTTCCACCTTAAATTTGTCAGAATTTATTCGCGAAACATTCCCCACTGGCATATCGATAAAAATTGAATTAGCGTTTGTCGTATCTGGAATATCGATATTCACTTTCTTCGTGAGTTGCTGCGATTCACGCGCATATTCTAAGCCAGCGTGAGCGCTAAATATTGCGGCGCTTGCCAAACTCATAAAAACAACGGACGCCGACACGATCATTGCAATCACAGACATTCGATTGACCTTCCAAACAAATATGCTACGCGTTGCAATTGCGCCAAATATAACCGCTGAGATTCCGCCAATTGCCAAGGAAATCCACACTCCCCACGCCCACATTTGCATTCCCAAACCGCCGAGCATATTAACCACGGAAACACCAAGCGCCCCGCCAACAATCAGCCCAAACAGCACCGCTAGCGTCGTAAGTAGCACCATAACACCGACAAAATATTGGAAAAATTTCGCAATTGGAGTTTTTCCGACAGACGTAATTGAACTTCCATCAGCGGAAGCTTCCTTAAGTGCAGCCAAAGTTACTGGCTTCCCGCGCATTCGTAATTTGTCCGACGCGGTTTTTGCTGGTGGCATTGACACCCACATCGCGAGGTAAACCAGCACCATTGTACCGAATGTCACGAACGGCGAGATAATTGCAATCAGTCGCACCCACAACGGATTGATATTAAAGTATGCCGCTATTCCCGCACACACGCCGCCAATGACAGCCCCGTCCATGTCGCGCATCAATTGCTTTTCTGGTTTTTCATTATCATCCGTCAATTCATCAGTTGAGTCCTCACTATCATCCGAAAAATCGCGCGGCTCGCCCATTTGATTTTTAATCGCCAAAACGTCATCGTCGCTAATAACACCTTCTTTCATTACGCCACGCTCGGCTAAAATTTCAACCATTCGTGCCTCAATTTCCCTCATCGCTTCCGCGTCGGCGTGCATATTTTTCTGAATCGAATTAAGATATTTTTCTAGCGATTTCTTAGCGTCAATTTCCACACTAAACGCCGTTTTTGCCAGATGAATCCTAGTTATTTCCTTCATTATTTTATTCCTTTTTCTAAGTTATCAAGCGAATTATTTAACATATTTATGCGATCTTTGAGTTCATGAATCAATTGATCGCCGTGATCTGTCAATGAATAATATTTTCGCGGCGGACCTTGCTCGCTTTCCTGCCATTCGTGTTGCAAATATCCGTCTTTCTGCAACCTATTCAGCAGCGGATAAATCGTGCCTTCGACCACCGTTAAATCCGAATCGTTCAATTGCTTAACAATGTCGCCGGCGTACTGCGCTTTATTAGAACAAACCAGTAAAACGCAGTAAACCAAAAATCCTTTTCGCAATTGGACCGCCAAGCTTTCCGCATAGCTATCAACGTCCACTTTCACCTTCTTTCGGTATATTAGAGCCCTTAATTTTGCCGTCTTTGATCAGGATTTGATAATCGCATTTTTTGGCCAAGTCAACGTCGTGCGTCACGATAATCAGTGTTGCGCCTTCTTGCTTGTTGTAATTGAACAGCAATTCTTCCACCTTCGCGCCAGTTTCGCTATCCAAATTTCCCGTAGGTTCGTCCGCAAAAATAATCTGAGGACTACCGACAATTGCCCGCGCAATCGCCAAACGCTGCTTCTGGCCACCCGACAAATCCTTCGCACGATTCTTGCGCTTCTCATACAAGTCCACCGCCTTCAGCGCCTCATTGATTTTACTTTCCCTCAAGCCCCTTGGCATTTTCACAATTTCCAGTGGCAAGCTCACATTATCCGCCACGCTTTCATTGCCCTGAACAAAGAAACTCTGGAAAATAAAACCTATTTTTCTTGCGCGGAACTCGTCAACTTGCTTTTGCTTCAATTTCAGAATGTCCTGACCGTCAATAATCACCTCACCTTGCTGCGGTCGATCCAAGCCAGAAATTGCGTGCATTAGCGTCGATTTTCCTGAACCAGATTTTCCCAAAATCGCCACGCTCACACCAGTTGGAATTTGCAGACTCACATCATTTAGAGCCACAAATTGGTTCTTCTTTTTGCCGTAAATTTTCGTCACATTTTTAAGCTCAATCATAACAATTCTCCTATTCCGTCCTTAACGCTTCAATTGGATCTAATTTTGTTGCCTTGCGGCTCGGCAGCCAGCCAGAAAGTACCGCCATAATCATCAGCCCGATTATCAAAAGTCCCATTTGCAGAGGATTGATGACTAATAGATTCGTACCTTGCTCCAACTTTAGGGAATTAGCAATCATAGGATTAAGTAGTGACATCAAACTTGCTAATCCAACACCAATTAAGCCACCAAGAAGTCCAACCCACGCCGCTTCATATCTAAACATTTTACCGATATCACGACCTCGCATTCCCAGAGCTTTCATTAGCCCAATCTGGCTAGTTCGCTCCAGAACAGAAATGTACATCGTATTAACAATTCCAAACACGCTCGCAAGCAGCGCCAAACCGCCAAACCCAATCAGCGCCATTTGAGCCATATTCACAAAAGTCAGCATAGCCTTACGCACATCCTGAACCGAAGACGCCATGTAGTCCTTGCCAAGCTCACTCTTCACCGCCTCAACATTTTTCTCATCATCAACAAACGCAATTACGTAAGAATAATCATTAGGCAAATTTTTAGCGTGACTGAAGGCGTAAATCTCCTTAGCGTCATCCACAGAAACGCGCACAGCTGGCTGATAAAACAGAATCGTGTCCGAAGGTTTATCGACTGCTGCAACTTTCAGAGATATTTCTTTGTCAGCGTTTTTGCTCGACGAATCTCCTTTTTTCAATCCTAGCGTAATCGTTTGTCCAATTGCCGATTTTGCATCACTAAATCCCATTTCTTTTACGTAAGATTCCGGAATAACAACTTCACCTTTTTTCGGCATAAAATTGTCCAAATTACCAGCCGCAAACTTCATTCGAGTTTTATCGAACTTCACGGTTACACTCGGCACGAATTTTTTGTCACTTGCCGAACTTTTGGCGTATAAGACTCCATACATAGAATAAGCTGGCGTAACTTTTTCTACGTGCGGGGTTTGCTGTATTTTTTTCACGTCGTTATCAGTCATCGAGTATTTTTCTATCGCCTTAGACTGATCCTTCTCCGTATCTTCCGAGTCGCTATATTCTGGAAGATTGTTATCAGGTCCCGACGAGGTCACTTTTTTATAGACCGAAACAGATTTTTTATCGCCAGCCGCGTCAACCATACTGTTTGTATACAGCCGACCGCCTTCTCCAGCCATCAGCGCCAGACCAATCGTAAACGCTCCAACTGAAATTGCCAGCGCGGTTAAAATCGTGCGGCCTTTTGATTGCCCCAAATTTCGACCGGCGCGTTTAATAATGTCAATTCTTTTCACATTAAGCTCCTTGTTGATTTACTATACATAGTACTATGTTATACAAGGTACCTTAAATAGTCAAGGTATTTTTAATACAATATTTGAAAGATTATAGATTTTACCCTATTAAGGTACACTATTTTCGCTTAGTTTTAACTATCTTCGCCAAGCCATTGAGCGCGCGCTTATAAAAAGAATCAGCGTTCACACGCTCCCGCGGCTCGCCGTCGTTCACATCGTCCTGAATCTCGTGACTGCCCGCAACAACCCCGCCTTTTTCTATCGACTCATTATCCACCAAACTAGCCATATATCTAGCAGCATCAAAAAACGTTGGATCTCCCCAAATCTTGACTTCTCTATCATCTCCGTAATCAATTACTGCGGAAATAACCTGCTCATCGTCCTTATTGTAGATTTCATCATCAATTCCATCGTAACCATCAATCTCTCCGCCGCCATATTCAACGTCAAAGCGCCCGCTATAAAATCGACAATCGGCGATAATGCCACGGCACAAATCACCTTGGTCATTTCTCTGCCACACGCTCATCAATACCACCAGATCAGAAGTAGACAGATCAGCCTCCTCAAGCAACTTAACAGACTGTCCTTTACTGATAATTAGACGACCACGTCCCTCTGCCCTAGACTCATCAATATACATCACATCCTGTGGCGATACGTCCGGATAAGTATCGAGTGTATATAGTACTTCGGGAGACATTGTCTCGGCTGTAACTTGTCGTAATCTATCAGGCACTCCATTATTATATTCTTCAAACATTTTATGACCTCCTCAATTTAATCTTATTCCTCATCATACTCATCTTCAATCTCTTGGTCCAGAATCTCTTCAATCACGTCTTCTAGCGTAATAATTCCCAGCTCCGTCTCATCGTCCATCACCACAAATAAATGATTGTGCGTTTGAATAAATCGACTTAGGACCGTATCCAGGCGCGACCTCTTGTCAATATCGTAAATTTTATCGCGGTACAATTGGCTAATTGGCAACGGCAAATCTCGTCCAACTACATCCTTCACGTATAAAACTCCGACCAATTCCCCGTCAGATTGAACTGGAATTCGCGAATGTCCAGCGTGCTTAATCTGAGCTAGTAGAGTCGCATCCAGCTCGTCATCCAAATCCACGACAAAAACCTCGCTCATCGGCGTAACCAAATCGCCAGCCGTCTTTTTACTAAACTGCAACGCACCCGCAGCAATGCGACTTTCGTCATAATCAACCGGGCTATCCGACCTGACGGCGTGCTCGTGAATAATCTCCTCCAGCTCCTGGTGAGAATATAATTGCGGAGTTTCCTTACCCAGCCAGCGATTCAACAATTTCGACATCGGCTGAGCAAGCGGCCAAAATAGCACGTAAATCACATCAAGCAACCAAAAGAAATATCGCACAAATCGATATCCACGCTGCGAGAAAATCGCCTGCGGCAAAATCTCGCCAAACATCGTAATGAGGAGCGTCGCAATCAGACCGCCAACCACGCCATTCGTCATATTTCCTAGCAAAATTGACATCGCAGTATTCACGCCGACATTGCCGAGCAAAATACAGAAAATCAAATAATAGCCGTCTTTTCGATATTGATACACTCGCGCCGCAATTTTGTCGCCCTGCCTGGCCTTTCGCTTCAAGTCATCAGGCCGCGCCATCATTAAACCAATATTCAGACCGGAAAATAGCCCAGAAAGCGCCAATAACACAGCTGCCGCCAACCATAATAAAATATCAGACATAATCACAACCTCTACTCTGAATCGCAGCTAAAAATAACCTGCCAGAAAATAACTCCAATAAAAAATCCATATCTTTATATTATATCAAATTCTACCAGCCGCCGCCTCCGCCGCCGCCTCCGCCGCCGCCAGCGAATCCACCGCCAGACGAACCGCCAGAAGTTGAAGAATAATCACTAGCATGACCAGCCGCCGTCGACAAACCGTTTAGCCCAGACGAAAACGCTACAGCATTGAACGCGCCTTGCCCAACGTACCAATCTGGTGCCTCGCCAACTTGCTCGTAATATTTGCCCATTTGCTTGCTCCAATTTTTCTCTTGCCCAAACAACACAGCATAAGGCAAAACTCTTTCATATAATTTAACGAGTTGTTTTCCGTCATTCACATCAACAACTACTTTTTCCGTGCCTTCAGGACTTTGTAGAATATTCAATCGCTCAGCTTCAGCCACGCCGATATACATTTTCAATCCCTCCAAATATCGCCTCAAACTTAAACCATCATCAGTCAGCGACCAACCTCTGGACGCTAAGACGAGCATAATTGACATAACAAGGAGCATCGGCGACAAAAGCAGAACAGCCAACACAAGAACTCGCTTAAACCACCCTCTCATTATTCGCTTCACCTCTGGATTTTGCTCGCATAAACCATATTTCTCTCTGGCTAGCGTCTCCAGATTTTTATCATCGTCACGCGTTCGTGTCATGTATTTTATATTATTTTGAAGATTTTTCAGATTTAGACGTTGACCTGGCTTTGGAATAGATGGACTGTCGAACATATCTTGAATAACTTCAATTTCCTCGGCTTTAAGTTCCTGCAAATCTTTAATAATTTCAATCTCATATTGCGCACCGCTAAACAGCGAAGATTTTTTCACTTCATAAATTTTAATATAATGCCGAACCGCCAGATCCAATAATTGCGCGACCTTCGGCAAGCCTTTAATCTTGAATGGATCGTATTTTTTCAAAACATATGTCGACATCAAAACACTAATATCCTCTGGCGGCAAGTATTCTGGTGGAACCGGTTTTAATTCCTTATCTCTGCCAACCAACCGCCTATATCGAATTATTAGAAAAATCGCCAAAGGTGTCGCGATTGTATAAGCCAAAATCTGCATCAAATGCCAAATTCCAATCAACTTTTCCATCAGCGTTTCTTGATATTCAGAAAAAGTTCCACTCTTAAATCCAACCGCCACAGTTACGCCTTGTTGACGACTCAATTTATCTATTTTCGCAGTAATCTGGCTCTCATCTTCGCTCAAGTCGCATTGCGTCGTCGAACCTCGACTGCCGACATAACAAAAAGCTTTCCCTTGCCTTGCCGCAACCAAAGACTCCTCAAGTTTCACGGAAATTTGCACATTTTCCATCGGGACACGCCACTCATCGCCAATCACATCCCAATAGAATTCATCACGTCCCGTATCGCCGTAATTCTTAGTTACGTCACGCTGTGTAAACTTAATAATGTAAGTTTTCTCGCCTTTCACGTAAGTGTTTTTATTGCCAATCCTCAGCTCATCGTCATTCCAGGAATATTCAAGCGGCGTACCGTTTTCATCAGTTACAGATTGCAATGAGAAATTCGTCGAGTGATCATCATACTTCTTAACAAAAACTGGCGCGATTCCCCGATTTTGGTTCGGCGAAAAATTAGCAGTAATTCGCCAAGTAGCTTCCAATTTTGATCGATTATCAGAGTCGCGACTCAGCGAATATTCCGCATCAAATTTTGTGATAGTAAAATTATCCGTCGAGCGTGCCGCAAACGCCATTTCGCCAGACCCAGCCAACAATAGCCCAACAGTTAATAGCCCTAAAAGAAAACGTTTCATGCTTTAATTATAACAAAATTACAAGTTGACTTGCGGATAAATCGCCCGAGTCGTTTCGTCAATTTCACTCTTAAGCTGCGGGAACGGCACACCTTCACGCGCCGTAACGCCCTCGAAAATCCAGAATACCCTTTCAGAATAGCCCCAACCACAAGCTGGCGGCATTCCATATTCCAACATCTCGACGTAATCAATATCAAGCATCATCGCCTCCTCATCACCAGCGTCACGCATTTGCTGCTGCTCAAGGAAACGATTTAGCTGGTCAATCGGATCATTCAGCTCAGAGAATCCATTACCCAATTCCGAACCAGCAATTACCGGCTGAAAACGCTCCACCGTCTCTGGATTTTCCGGATTAGTCTTTGACAACGGACTAATAAACTTCGGCGTGTTCACCAACCAAACCGGACCAGCAACATCTTTACGAATATTCTTCCATAATTTATCAATACTGCGTGGGATAGAGTCAGTTTTTTCAACTTCCAAATTATACTCTTTCAGCTTAGCAGCAACCTCTTCAATCGTCGTGTTATAAACATCGATTCCGTAATGCTTGCGAATAACCTCAGCATAATCCCAAACTTCCCACTCGCCACTCATATCGACGTTGAACTTGCCCAATTGAAATTGCAGGGTACCAAAAGTCTTCTGAAGCACATCTTTATACATCGACTCCATGAAACGCATTCCCTGTTTCCAGTCCCAGTAAGCCGCGTACCATTCCATAGCGATATGCTCTGGCAAATGCTCGTCAGAGTAATTTTCATTGCGAAAACGCGGACCGAGATCATAAACTTTTTCAAATCCAGCACCAATCAGCCGCTTCAATGGTAATTCGTGGCTAATTCGCAAATAAAACTGCTGATCGCCCAGCGCATCCATGTGCGTCACAAATGGGTTCGCGTCAGCACCACCAGTGGTATGCTCCAAGACGGGAACATTAATCTCAATAAATCCATGACTATTCAAATAATCTCGCGTTGCTTGCCAAAACTTACTTCGGCGAATGAATCGCTCACGAACTTCAGGATTGACGTTCATATCAACATAACGTCGACGCAAGCGCTCTTCCTTATTCTCTAATTTTTCTGGCATTGGTCTTAACGATTTAGTCAACAATCTAAGTTCGCGTACACCAACGGATTTTTCGCCCGTTTGTGTCGTGGTCATCACGCCCTTCGCCTCAATAAAATCGCCAGTATCCAGTAATTTAAGCTGCTTCATTCCAAGCACGCCACGCGCAGCATCCAACTCCGCCACGTCATCACGCTGCAGATAAAGTTGCACGTCGCCAGATTGATCGCGTAATTTAATAAATGCCAATTTACCAAAACTGCGAATAGACGCCACACGACCCGCAACAATAACTTCCTTGCCAGCTAGCTCATCGTACTTAGATAAAACCTCAGCACAAGTGTGAGTTCGTTCTGATTTTGCTGGATATGGTTCAACGCCCAATTGACGTAATGTTTCCAGTTTTCGTAGTCGTTCATTGCGATAATCTTGAAGTGTAGCCATAACAGAGATAATTATAGCACATTATACGCGGCAGATCTCGCCAGACTTAAGATATCGACTTAATAATGTAGGTAATTTCGGCTTTTGGCGTTTTAATCGTCACTTCGTCACCGATTTTCTTACCAATCAATTCTTTACCAATTGGCGACTGATCTGAGATTCGTCCAGCCAACGGATCGGCCTCAACTGGACCGACAACCGTATAAGTCACAGTTTTCTCTGGGCATTGCAATTCAACTGTACTACCCAAGCCAACGCTTGAGCTACCGTTGGATTTAATAATTTCGGCGTTCTGCAGAATATCTTCAATTTCCAAAATTCGCGTCTCCACCAAGCCTTGCTCTTCGCGTGCAGCGTCATATTCCGCGTTTTCGCTTAAGTCACCAAAGTCTCGCGCTGCCGCAATTTTCTCGGCAATCTCGCCACGTCGCCCCTTCAACTCTGCCAATTCTTTTTCTAAATCAGCCTTTCCAGATTCTGTAATTTGATAAGTTTTTTTCATAAAAATTTCCTCCTCTACTGTATGTAGTGGTATTAGTCTTACGATCTACACTAAATATAGTGTTTTTAATTAGTCTTGATTAAGTCTATCTGAGTATATCAATCGCTATTTATTATGTCAATATAATCAGCCCTACCGACTAAGGCAAAAATCCATCAATTGTTGATGATCCATTTTTCGCGTTTCGCCAGTTGCTCGTTCCGTCAATTCAAACAAGCCATCACCGTCAATCGCTCGATCGCCAATTGTTATCCGCCACGGCAATCCCATTAACTCAGCATCGGCAAATTTCACGCCTGGACGCTCATCACGATCATCAAGTAGCGCGTCGACGCCACTGTTAGCCAGCTCGTCATAAAACTTACCTGCTAGTTCCTGACCTTTTTCACCAATTGCAACAATATGAACCTTAAACGGCGCAATATTCTCTGGCCAAACCAAACCTTTATCATCAGCGAACTTCTCAACAATCACGCCCATAACTCGCGTAATTCCAATGCCATAACTTCCCATATAAGCGTATCGCTCTTTACCTTCGGCGTCGGTGAACACCAACTTCATTTCTTCGGATTTCTGCGTACCGAAATTAAAGATATTGCCAACTTCAGCAGTTTTCACTTTTTCTAACTCACTACGATCAACGCCAAGCTCCTTGACCGCCTCGTCCAAAACTTCTTCATTAACAGCAATATTTTTACCGCGATGAAGATAAATATAATCCTCGCCAGCGTCGCAAATAGTCTGAAACTCATGGCTAAACTTCGTGAAAGCGCCGCCAGAAGCAAACGTCACATACGTTTCATTGCCAATTCCAAATCGGTCATAACAACGCTTATATGCCTCGATAACTGAATTGTAATAACTATCCAAACTCTCCTTGCTGTCGTGAATCGAATACATATCCTTCATCACAAATTCACGACCACGCATAATTCCACTCTTAGCGCGAAGTTCGTTTCGCAATTTATTCTGGAATTGATAAACGCTAATTGGCAAATCTTTGTAGCTCTTTAAGTAATTGCGAAGAAGATCAACAATCGGCTCCTCGTGCGTCCAACCAAAACCAATATCCGTGCCGTCTTGCAGCTTAGACTTAAACCAAACGTCGACCAATTCATCGCTCCAGCGGCCAGTTTCTTGCCACAATTCCTTTCGCTGCAAAGTACTCATCATCAATTCCTGGCTATTAACCTTGTCCATTTCCTCGCGAACAATTTGCTTGATATTCTCAAGAACTCTCAAACCCAACGGCAAAAACGAATACACGCCCGCCATCGTTTTATGCACGTAGCCAGCACGAATCAAAAGCTGAGCATTTCGCGCAACCTCGCCAGCTGGCGCCTGCTTCAAAGTCCTAGTAAAAAGTTGTGTCATTCGCATATTTTTCTCCTTTACATAAATATAAATGGCAATAACGATTCCGTCTGATTAATTGCGCCCGTATTGATAAACAAGAAATAAAAAGCTATTCCGTTTTTCATCATATGCATCATAATCGGTACCCAAATTGCGCCAGTATATTCCCTAGTTGCGCACATAACCAGGCTTAAAGTAAATGTATCAACTGCCACCGCCCATTGCAATGGCGAATCCGGACCAACCCAAAGATGCGCCGCGCCAAACGCTATGCTCGTTGTGATAATTGACAGCCAAATCGAGAAAGAATTGCGCAACTTACCATAAAGATATCCTCGATACAAAAGTTCCTCCGCAATTGGTGCCAATACCACCAGAACGACAAACGCCATGATAAATTGCCAATGAGTCGCCAGCATACTCTGACTGAACGGTATAGCTTGCTTTTGTTGCATATCCACTAAGAAAACAACTCTGGCAATGCTCATTGTAACCATTGTTAGTAAAAAGTACGCCACAAAAGCGAATGGAGAAATAAATATTTCCAAAAACGTTGGCCAGTCATTTACACCCAAATTACTCAAAGTTGTTCGGCGCTTCTTAACCAAAAACGGAACACCAATCACGACAATTAGCGACAAAATATATACAACAACCGAAAGCACCGTGTTAGAAATAACTGGATTCACAGAATTGAGTGGCACACCGATTTTTATCAAAGCACCGACCGCCAATGAAACAATAACTTCCACCGCCAAAAATACGCCATAAACCCAAGCTGGGAGCGCCAAAATCAGCCACCATTTGCGGTTTTTTATTTTCTTAGAAGAGTTTTCCAACATCACTGATCGTCACCAAAATTGTTAAGATTAATAGAATCAACATACCGGTTGCCTGAATATTTTCTTCACGCTCTTTCGTCAGATCTTTCTTAAATAAGCGGAAAATTGCCATCGTGAACCAGCGACCACCATCAAGCGCTGGGATTGGTAAAATGTTCATCACTGCCAGCGTCAGCGAGATTAACGCCGCCACGAAAATGATGTACTCAATTCCAGAACTGACAACTGACGGGAATAATACACCCAGTATGCCAATTGGTCCTGCTACGCTCCCGCTGACAGAGGCCAAATCAGCTCGTGCAGATTCTTTTGATTCCGCGGAACCAAATATTTGTCCGATTGATCCGTGCACGGTTTTTACCAATAACACACCAACGCCTTTGATAGTTTCATATGACAATTGCCCAGTAGTCGCCACACCCACAATAAGCGCCGACCAGGTGCTATACATTTTCTCCGTCTGCCCCGGAATAACACCCAAATATCCGCTTCCCTTCACGGACTTTTCATCATTCAACTGGACGTCAACAGCCGACTCTTTGCCATCACGCCTGTACTTGACGTTGATTTTTTTGCCAGTATTTTCCTTCGTTACAATTGGCAACTTTCCCGCCTCTGTAAGTGGCTGATCATTTATTTGCACCAATTGATCATTGATCTTAAGTCCAGCTTTATCAGCAGGCGAACCTGGCGTAACTTTCGCTATCGCCACCGGCGAACGCCTAACCTCTGTATCAAATGGCAATTGTACTTGGTTCGACAGGATTTTCGGCATGCCAATTACCGCAAGAATCGTGAACAAAACAATCGCAGTTATCCAGTTCATCACGACGCCAGCCAGCAAGATTTTCGTCTTCACCCAAAATGTCGATCCGCCATAGGTACCCTCGCCTTTTGCGGAATCATATTCACCCCTCAGTCTGACAAATCCACCAAGCGGCAGCCAGTTCAGACTAAACGTTACGTTTTCACCCAAGAAGCTTCGCTTTACCTTCCATTTTTTTGCAGCGGGCGGAAATCCGATTCCAAATTCCTCAACCTTGACGCCGTTTCTTTTGGCGACAATAGCATGACCTAATTCATGCAAAACCACCAATAAGATGAGAACAAATAGCCCTACAAACACTCCCCAAATAATCATTTTCCAAACCGCCTATTCCGATTAGCATATTCCTCTAAAATAGCCGACACGTCATCAACTGTCATGTCTGGCCAATTCTTCTCAATAAACATCAACTCGCTGTACGCCGAGCGCCACAACATAAAGTTGCTAAGTCGCTGTTCACTAGAAGTTCTAACAATCAAATCGCACGGCGGCACCTCTGGTGCGTATATATTTTGAGCAATCAACTCGGGCGTAATTTCCTCAGGAGAAACTCCAGATTGAACAATTTTTTTAACCGCATCAGCAATCTCCAAATGTCCGCCATAATTTAAGCATAAGACCAACTCTCCGTTTTTCAGATCGGCAGTTTTCTCCTCAGCCTCGTCAATCGCTTTGATCAATTGATCCGACAAGCCTTCCCTGGACCCAACAACCCTCAAGCGAACCTCGTTTTCAATAAATATCGAAAGATCAGCCTTCAGTATGTTCAATAGCAATTTCATCAAATGTCGGACTTCTTCCTCTGACCGCTTCCAGTTTTCCGTACTAAAAACGTAAGCGCTCGCATATTTCACGCCTCGATGAAGAACCTCCAACGCCACGTCTTTTAGCGCGTTATAGCCCGCCAGATGTCCTTCGTATGTCGGCAGACCGTGCTGTTTTGCCCATCGCCGATTTCCATCAACAATAAACCCGATGTGCCGCGGCAAACTCACATTTTCATTCATTATTCGCCCTCCATTCATCAATTAATTTCACATCTTGAACATCTTTTTCGCGATTGCGCCATTTTTTCCATCGAGATAAAAACTCTAAATTGACGAACCTTACGCCATCATATTCTACCGCGTAATCAAGCAAATCATCATAGCTAACAGCCTGCCCATCAAAATCCCAGCCGTCCCAAACTTCAGCCGAACCGTCATCTTTTACAAAATAAAAACGCTGGTTATAACCAAACTTTTTAGACCAATCATCACTTTCCTCAGAGAGCTTTTTCATCAAATCAGAACTCGCCGCAAGATCAATATCGCTAGCTGGACGAATCCCCAATTGATCCAAAATCCCGCTACCAATAACAATAATTTGATCCAACGACAAATTCAACGCTTTCACTTTATCGGCAAAAGTTTCGCTCATTAAACTGTTAAGACGTCCTTTTCTTTCGCCTTAAACGCCTCGTCAATTTGCGTCTGCATCTTGCTCATTAAGCCGTCAATTTCTTTCTCTACGCGCTTCAAATCGTCTTCGCTCAGCTCTTTATTGTCCTTCATTCGCTTAGCGTCCTTTAATGCATCCTGACGAATATTTCGCATCGCAATTCGAGCCTCCTCAACCTTCTCGCTAACCTGTTTCACCAGTTGATGGCGGCGCTCTTCAGTCAAAGCTGGAACTGGAACGCGAACCACTCGCCCATCGTCAGATGGATTAAAGCCCAGGCTTTGATTGTCGCGAATTGCAGAAGAAATTGCTGTAATGTTACTCGGGTCAAATGGCGTAACTAACAACATTTGTGCCTCTGGAGCGGTTACGTTTGCGACTTGATTAAGTGGCATTTTTGAGCCGTAAGCCTCAACCATAATGCCGTCGAGCATTCCAGCGTGCGCCCTGCCCGTTCGCACCTTCTTCAATTCATCTTGAAAAAAGCTAAACGCTGCATTCATTTTTTCTTCATAAGGGTTTGTGTCGAACATATTTCCTCCAATTTATCTATCCGTTATTATATCAAACTTCAAGCGTATTGTCTGCTAATTTTGCCTTACGCCCCGTGCTATAATAACAGAGTGATTTCTAAGATTAAGCTATACAATTTCCGGTCTTATCATCTACACGAAGCGACTTTTAGCAATTCTGGAACGGTAATCGTTGGACCAAATGGCACCGGCAAGACGAATCTGCTCGAGGCGGTTTATGTGGCGTTACGCGGCAGTAGTTTTCGTGGCAGCCTTAGCGATTGCATGACACTGAATGCCCCGCAAACAATTATTCACCTGGAGGGTGATTTCGGCGATCGACGCATTAAACTAGACTCAATTTCCGGAAAAATAAACAAAGAATTCATTATCAATGACAATAAATCAAAGGCCTTAACCAGAAAAAACCGCTTGCCTGTCGTTTTGTTTGAGCCAAGCGAACTAAGATTAATTTCCTCTTCGCCGTCCCGACGACGCGACTTTCTGGATGGCTTAATTGCCCGACTTGACCCCAAATACGACACGGATTTAAGAGCTTTCAATCGCACTCTTTTACAGCGCAACGAACTCTTAAAATCCCACCAAGAAGACTCATCAATTTGGCGCGACAACCTGTTTGCTTGGGATATAAAATTTGTCCAATACGCAACCAACATTGCCCAAAAACGAGCCAAATTTCTCCAGATAAACGAGCCTCGCATAAAAAATCTATACGAATCTTTGGCAGGAAAAGATACGCAACTGTCCATTGAATATGGCGCTATTGTACCTCTGGAAAATTACGACCAAGCCCTGCTTAATCGCTTAGGAAAATCTCGCGAATATGAAATAGTCACAGGATTTACTTCGGCTGGCCCACACCGTGAAGATTTCACAATTTTCCTCCATAATCAGCCCGCCATTAAAGTTGCTTCACGTGGCGAAATGCGAACCATTATGCTGGCATTCAAGTTGCTAGAGCTTGAAATGCAGACAGAGATTAGTCAATCTCGACCGCTAATTCTACTGGATGACGTTTTCTCGGAGCTAGACGCCACCCGCGAAAAACTTCTTCAGGAAACCATCCAAAACCACCAATTTATCGTCACCACGACAGATGCGCGCCACCAAAAAGACGGCTGCTCAATAATTTCCACACAATAAAAATCCGCCCTCTCACGTGAAAGCGGATTTACTTTTCCTAAGCTTATTTATGCTTGAATCGCATCGGAATTATTAGCTAATTCACCCAGAACAATCGCCACGTTATCTTCAATGATCTCATCATATTCTGGAACTCGTGCACGAATCCATGCATCAATTTCTTCAGCCGGCGCGTCATTGTCCTGCATCTGCACCAACTCCTTCAATTGATCATCGTCCAAAGATTCAACGATTTCTTCGCCAATTTGGCTATTGATCGTATCTTCTACGTGCTGAATCAGCGCCTGCATCTGATCTTCTGGTAGATTGATACCGATTGAATTCAGCTGCGCCTTGGTGACTATTGTTACTCGAATGTTTAATTGGGTTTGGTCGTTATTCATGATTTTATAATATCCTTTTTATGTTTTATTATCAATTATGCTTATTTACCGTTGCTTGATTCGCTATTTACCTCAACTGGGTCAAGTTTGTTGGCGACCGCCCTAGCGGCCCTACCGACAGCCCTACCAGCTCCCGCAACAGCCCTTCTACCAAGATTCATCATCCAGTTCGCGCCCTTGCCAGCAACCCGCGCCAGCTTATCTTTGGCAGATTCCCATTTGTCGCCGAAAGCCTCTCTGCGAGCTTGTCGTCGTGCGTTCTTACGTTCCCGGGCTTTTCCTGCACGCTCCTTCATGGCTTCCTTAGCTTTATCTATTTCACTCTTAGCCTTATCAATTTCTTCCTCGGCAGAATCAATCTTACTCTTCTGCTCACTAACATCAAGTTCAGCAAGCTTCAAATCCACTGCGGCAGCCTCAGCCAGATTACGCTTTTTATCAGCCTCCAAGCGCAACTTCTCATTCGTTTGATCAGCTTCAAATGCCTTCTTTGCGGCGTCATACTCAGCGGCAGCTTTCTTAGCCTTCTCTTCCGCCTCTCGTCGTATCTTTTCTAATTCTTCCAGCTTGACGACAGCCTCTTTTTGCTCTTGCTTAGAGTTTTTTACAGTCTCTTTATTGCTATCAATTGTCGACTTGTCAGCCTCATTGTCTGCCTTATCCTGCTCTCGCGCTTCGTTATATTTCTGCCTATCCAACTCGCGCTGTTCTTTAGCCTTAGCCCGAGCTTCCTTACGTTCTTGGCGAGCTTTTTGCCTTTCTTCTTTTCGCGTACGGGCTTCTGAGGCTTTCTGAAGAATAAACTCTCGACCGCCCGCAAACAATTCTGCAGCCTTATTCTTTGCTTCAGACAAAGTATTGCCTATTTGTTCCTTAGCGCGTCCAGCTCCCTCAGCAATCTGTCCAGGTAATTCAGAACCCCGACTTACACCAATATAAAAACTGTCCTTCAAGCCCTTCCATATGCGACCAAGACCTTCTTTAGCCTTATTCTTCAGTGCAGCAACTTTCTCTTGGCCGTCAGCAATACGCTCATCGCGCGACTTTGGTATATCCCTAAGCTCATATGTCTTTGTATCAGGCACTTCAGCGTTTGGATTAAATCTTACTGGTGTTTCGCTCATATCTTTCCTTTTTTGTTTTTACTATCATTTTTTGATATGTAACCATACTAGCACATATTTGCGATATTGTCAATATGCTTATGATAAATATTGACAAAATAAAAAATCGACCGCATTACTACGGCCGACTTCTTCTCTGTGTGAAAATCTATTCGCTTACACCCAGCTCAATTCGCTTGAATTGACGAATAACGATGTTCTCACCTAATTTCGCAATCGCTTCCTTAACGTGCTGCTCAACAGTCTTAGAGTCGTCCAAAATGTACGCCTGGCTCATAAGAACCTGTTCAGCAAAATGCTTCTTCAATTGACCTTCAACGATCTTTTCGCGCATTTCTTCAGGCTTGCTTGCCAAAGATTCGCTCGCCATAAGCTCAGCCTTAACGCGCTCCATTTCCTCTGCTGGAATGTCAGCTTCAGAAACATACTTTGGGCTCATCGCTGCAATCTGCATAGCAACTTCGTGCGCCAACGTCTTAAAGTCGTCAAGTCGAGCCACGAAGTCGGTTTCGCAGTTTACCTCAACGATAACGCCAATTCGGCCAGAGTGAACGTAGCTCTCGATCAAACCTTCACGGGCTTCACGATCACCCTTCTTTTCAGCTTTTGTCAAGCCTTTTTTGCGCATAGCTTCCAAGGCTTTATCGAAATCGCCCTCAGCTTCAACCAAAGCTTTTTTAGCGTCAGTCAAGCCTACGCCAGTCAATTCACGCAATTTTTTGATATCGTCAACAGAAACGCCCATCCTATTTCTCCTCTTTTTTAGCTGGTTTTTCTTCAGCCTTTACACTACCTGCACCTTCAGCAACAGCCGCAGTGAAGTAGTCTAATAGCAATTGAATGCCCTTAACAGCGTCGTCATTACCTGGAATTACGTAATCAATTCCTGTTGGATTAACGTTGGTGTCGACAATTGCAAATACTGGCACGCCCAAAGTTTGAGCCTCACGAACTGCATTTGCGTCGGTCAATGCGTCGACCACAACAACAGCGCCTGGCTTGCCCATCAAATCCTTGATGCCGCCATATTTCATATTCAAGCTGTCGATTTCCTCCTGGAAACGCTGCACTTCAAGCTTGTTATAACGCTTTTCCAAGTCACCTGAAGCCATTCGCTTTTCAAGATTCTTCAACTTCTTAATTTGTTGAGCAATAGTTGAACCGTTAGTCAACATACCACCAATCCAGCGCTCAACTACGTATGGCTGGTTGATTTTTTCAGCTGCTTCACGAACAACGTCTTTGGCTTGTTTTTTGGTACCAACAAACAGGACCTTGCGGCCTGATGCAGCAATCTTTGTCAATTCCGGCAAAGCCTTATCCAAAGCTTCAACAGTCTTAGTCAAGTCAATAATGTGACTATCCTGACGCTTACTGTGAATATATGGCGCCATCTTTGGGTGCCAGCGGCTGGTTTTGTGTCCAAAATGAACACCCGACTCCAGCAAAGCCTTAATGTCTACCTTTACAGACATTCTCTTCTCCTTTTGCCTCATCCGCCCACGATTTGGAGTGTGAAACGGATTGTGTCATTAAAATTAGTTACCTGGCAATTATATCAAATAATCAATAAATCTGCAAATATCACTCTCTTTTTAGCAATTGTCTAAATCGCGATAAACCATCAAAATCTTCACCATTTCGATATGGTCGTACTATATTTACCAACGCAGGTAAAGTTAACCTATCAATTCTCTCCCCCTTGAGAATCCCCCCATCGATAGCACGATAAGCTATATCATCAACCTCACAGCCAAATGCGCTATCAGTCGAAGAATGTATACCTGTTACTCTACTCACACCCCAATCATTATGGTCATTTTTGAGTCTGTAGTAAGCCTCTACAGGATATGTCGCCTCCCCCCACAGAGAGTCCGCACCTATACCATTATCAATGTAGTTACTACTAGCTGCCATAACCAAAACACTTGCCTCATGACTCTCAGGATCATTATCTACTCCAAATCCTGCAATTCGCTTCTTTACTTGATCACCGCTAATAATCCAATCATCGAGAAATAAAATCTTAGAACTCTTACCAATCTCACCCCTGCCGCCATACACTTTCAATCTACCTTTGTATTCTTCGAATTCATCGTCTGGAAATTTAGATAAGACCAGACTTAAAATATACTGACTACTTTTCATCTCGTTTTTAACACGACACTGACTTAGCGAATTTCCTACGTCAATATAGACCGGCTTATTATCAACCTCCAAATGATATCTCAGCCTTTTCGCTAACGCGTTTGCTGCGAAATTTAGTTCCGGCATGCCCAAAAACGCCAATTCATCTATTAATTCTTTAGCGCAATACTCCATGTAATCAGGTAAATAATGCTTTGTCATCTCTATAAATTGCACAAAATCATTTATCTCTTCGTATTCAGTCGTTTCACATCGACTTTCCATAAATGGAGGGTCGCTCGTTTCCGTGCCCAGATAATTATCCGCTTTTACATAGACCATAAGATTATTTCGGCTAGCGTCTTGAGCCTGCGATAATAACTTTGGCGGCGCCACTGGACTTAACTCACTCAAAGCATCAGGACTAACTGGCAACTCAATCATACTTTTATTTTATATAATAATTTTGTCAAAATAGCAAAGTTAAGATTGCAGACTTTTGACATCTTCTGATAAATCATGTACAATTGAACAGTTATGAAAAGCAGTATTCACCCACAGAACTATCGCCCTGTCGTATTTAGCGACGAACAAGCGGGCTTCGCGTTCTTGACTCAGTCAACAGCGCAAACAACCGAAACCATCAAATGGGAAGACGGCAACGAATATCCATTAGTTAAGGTTCACATTTCATCAGCTTCACACCCATTCTTTACTGGTGAAGAAAAGATTATCGACACCGAAGGTCGTGTTGATCGCTTTAAGGCTCGTCAAGCAGCCGCTGAAGCTCGTAAAGTAGCTTTAGCCAACAAAGCAAAGAAAGCTAACGCTAAAAAAGCAGCTAAAACTGATTCTCCAAAATCAGACAAAAAGACTAAATAATCCAACAAATTAGTCCGATAATTCAAAACCCGCTCAATCACTGGGCGGTTTTATTTTACGCTAGTTCAATCTGACAACGCTTATCCCGCGACATAATATTTCACGGTCTCCCCGCATCTTTGCAGCACATAAGCGGTGAGCGCCGTCACCTTGTAGAGCCAAAAATACTCCGCCATCAGAATCCACGACAATATCTACTTTGCGTATTGAAGGGCTAGTCTTCGGATCCATTTCTGCGTATTGTCTAATAATATCGCGGCTACTTTTTCCGCCTTTCGATTCCGACACTCGCCCTTCTTGCTAATCTTTAATCATCGGTGCAGCCACAAATAGTTCAACCGGCAACGGAATATCAGATTCCGGAATCGCTCTCATGTCAGGCCACTCACCCTCATATATAGATATTTTCGTTTCACCGGCAATATTACCTTTAATTAATTCATTCAAATCGTATAATGAAACTGGCTTCTCTATTGGATGAGTATCAATATCAAACAAACTCTTCACAATCAAATCAACTCTCGGATCGTTTGCTAGTATATCCTCTGGAAGATCTTCAATACATTGCACCAGTTCAGGCGACTTTCCAACATCGCAAAGCGCCAACTTATCAGTATTTTTGTAAGCCAAATCACGCGAATCAATCTTGCATTCTCTCATTATGTCTATATAATACAATACTTAAAGACATTTGTCAATGTATGATATAATTTTATAGATATGGCGAAGATTTCTTTAGATATGGATTCTCTGAAAAATGAACGAGCTGATTTGAGCAATTTTTTAGCGCAACCTGACGCTTACAGCTCACCAGATTTTACGGTAAAAAATAAACGATTTTCAGAATTAGAGACGCTTATTTCCAAAGGTGAAGAGCGAGAAAACCTAGAAAAAAACTTAGTAGAGGCCAAAAAATTAGCTAACGAAGGCGGTGAATTGGCCGCTCTGGCGAAACTTGAAATTACCGAAACTGAAGCTCGATTGACCGAATTAGAAGAAGAATTATTCATCCTACTCACGCCCAAAGATCCTAATGATGAAAAGAATATCATAATGGAAATCCGCGCTGGCGCTGGCGGTGATGAAGCGTCATTGTTTGCGGCGGAACTATACCGCATGTATTTACGTTGGTGCGAATCTAACGGCTATAAAGTAGAACTAATTAGCGAATCAGCCAACGATTCTGGCGGCTATAAAGAAGTTATTTTCATGATCAAGGGTGATGCGCCATACTCTAAATTGAAGTTCGAAGGTGGCGTACACCGAGTTCAACGAGTTCCAGTAACTGAAAGCCAAGGTCGCGTCCACACTTCAACTGTAACGGTGGCAGTTTTGCCAGAAGCAGAAGAGGCTGACATTGAGATAAACCCGAACGATTTGCGAGTTGACATTTATCGCTCCAGTGGACACGGCGGTCAAAGTGTGAACACGACAGATTCAGCAGTGCGAATCACCCACTTGCCGACTGGAATGATAGTTACAAACCAAGACGAAAAATCGCAAATTAAAAACCGCGAGAAAGCTATGAGCGTGCTTCGTTCGCGATTGTTACAGATGAAAATTGACGAGGAAAACGCCAAATTAAGCGCCGAGCGACGCTCGTTGGTTGGAACTGGCGACCGCTCGGAAAAAATCCGAACGTACAACTTCCCGCAAGACCGAATCACCGACCACCGCATTCACTACAGCCGCAGCAATATCCCCGCTGCAATGAACGGGGATATCGACGATTTGATTGAAAATCTACAGAGATATGAGCGTGAGCTGAAAGCTCAGAATGCTAGTAATTAGTACGGCTTACGCGGCTCAGCAGACTCCAATAGTTTTGCCAACTTACTTATTTCGTCCACACCGACTGGTTGACGATTCAGCCCCATTTGTTGCTCTAATTTATCATTCTCTACTTCATTTCTACACATATCGAGCGCACGCTTTATGCCCTCAATACTGATATTTTCTTCGGGGCGCATCTCTCCCATTAACTTTCGCGAGCGCTCAGCAAGATTGTCATCATACCTTAAAACCTGATCATCTTCTATATAATAATGATGCCTCTCTTTATCTCCCCCATCCAACTCAATAATTCGTACGGATCGTTCTTCATCTCCATTATCAAGCGTAGCGGACTCCACTTCGGCTAATACACTAGATCCGTCTTTTTGAGGAATTTCTAAAAGAATACTCGACTCTATCCCATCTTCTAGTACAGTATGGTCATAAGTTTTCGCATCTCCCGCGAATCTAAGAAACGTCGATAGAACCAGACCCTCAAATTCTGCTGCCGCCCGTATTTTTTCTTCAGTAGTCAGTTCAGGATTAAATCCTTCTGCAAACCCCATTTGCTTTGCAGCTTCGCTGTTATGAGTATTATTTGGCAATTCCATTATATGTTCATTCCTTTCGCTAATGGTATGAAGCCTATAATACTCTCTCTCTCTTGATTTGTCAATACTTTTTACCATTTTTCTCAGTTTTTGCAAGCGTTTTACTTTTTACATTCCATAGATATATGTTATAATTAGCCCTATGATTATCTCTGACTGGCTAAAAATTGCCACAAAATCTCTAAAAGCAGAAAGTATCCCGTCCGCCAGATTAGACGCCGAATTGATATTAGCCAACACTTTACGAAAAAACCGCACTTACCTACACGCTCACCTGGACGAAGAAATTGACCCCAGGAGATTTGACATCGCAAATGCCAGACTAGATCTGAGATTAGACCGCGTGCCAATCGCCTACATTCTGGGCTATAAAGAATTTTACGGGCGTAGATTCACCGTATCTCCCTCTGTTTTAATTCCCCGCCCTGAATCTGAAGATCTAATTTCATTGTTCTTAGAACTGACCGCCAGTGAAATTGCCGAAAAAGTTTTAATTGACGTTGGCACAGGATCTGGCTGTCTGGGAATTACTGCCAAATTAGAGAGGAGCAACTTGTCGGTAATTTTATCCGATATTAGCAAACCAGCCTTAAACATTGCAGAAAAAAATGCGAATGCCTTAAATGTGGACGTCCATATTCAACAGCAATCATTACTTAATGGCCAGCTCAAACCAGTCGACTACATTTTTGCCAATTTGCCTTACGTCGATAAGAATTGGGACGTATCTCCAGAACTCCAATACGAACCAGATATTGCGCTTTTCGCCGAAGACAAAGGATTGAAATTGATATTGCAATTGATCTCACAAGCACCACGATGTCTCACTCCAGAAGGTTTGTTATTTATCGAGGCGGACCCCCAGCAACACAATAGAATAATTAACGAAGCTATGAAAAATGGTTTTGTAAAAGAGAGAGTTCTCAATTACATCCTGGTCCTGCGGCTTACTAGTGCTAAAGATTAAATCACTACAGAGTTTAAGAACACTAACATCACCAAGATAATTCCGATTGTAAGAATCACTGGAGCGGATATGTCTGAAAATCGAATAGCTTTATGTTTGTTATAAGATTGGTAAGCCTTACTGGCGACAAGCGAGAATAGCAATAAGATTATTGTAACCTGTGAAACGCCGCCAAATAATGATTTTCCGTAGCTATAAGTCCAATAATACGACAGCCAACCCACCTCAGCAAAGACAAGTCCCCATATTGCCGAAAGTAAAACCGTTTGTTCTTCGTCATAGCTGTGTAGGAAATGGCGCGCAGAACTATAGCCAATCAAGAACATCAGAATAACAACCACAGAAACTGGCCACTCGTATGACACCACCATCAGAGCAGTTACGCCGACAAAAATAGCGATCAACGACTGCATGGCGACCTGCCAGCGCTTAGACATCGGCTTAATCACAACTAGCCAAATTGCATATAATACCGCCAAGGCTACGCGGAAATAAAACACTGACGTAGGTAGATACATCAGGCCGACAACACCAATTCCGACCGTTAAGTCAACCAAGTTAGCCTGGATGTTTGCCCACCAAAAACGCGGACGAACGGCAATTATGCGCCATTTGCTCAGCACAACAAGCGCTAACGCTGGAAATGGGGTCTGAAACGCTTGAGCAATAACAAGCAATGCAGCCGCCAAGCCAATATTTAAGACATAGTAAACTAATTCGCTCCAAAACGTTCTTCGCTTAACAGTTTTCAGTAACTCCATAACTTACCCTATTATACCAAATTATGAGCCAGTTCCCACAACAACGATAAATTGCGCATCAACATTCAAATTATACTTCGAGGAATCTGATGAAACCGAGCCGTACAACTCCTTAAATTTATCTTTTGTGGCAGTTTTTTCTTTACCAGCTGGCAATTGATAAACTTGAGTCTTTCCTATTTTTTCATTACCTGGAACATTGCCGACATGAACAACTTTCATTCCTAATTCTGTCAATTTGTCCGCTTCTTTCTGCGCTGCGCCAGCCACACCAGAACCATTCAAGACAGCAACTGTGGCTTTTTCCTTAGATAACGGCGTTGCGTAAATCTCAGACTTTATATACGCGCGAATGTCGTCATAATCATACAATCCCGCAGCTGGCTGAACTATGCTTGCGCCACCCGCCGTGCCAGTAGTCATAAGTACGTTGTTTTCCTCTACAAAACTCAATCTGTGAATATCAGATTCTTTTATCTCCGAGCCAAGGTTCATAATTGTGCGGATTTCTTTTGTGTCAATGTTTGTGCGCAAGTTTTTACCCATGGCATCCATCAGAGACGTCACCTTACCAAAGTCAGTCAGTGTTCCCGTGGAAGTAGCCTTGTTTTTCAGCGCCATAAGCACCAATTGCTGGTTTTTCTCTCGGTCAAAGTTGGATTGTTCCAATCCGTAAGTTGGCGCCACCAAACCACGCGCTCGAGAGAACCACATCGCCTTTTCGCCGTCCATTTCATGCTTGCCGTTAGTTAATTGCATATAGTGACCCGTTGGACATCGTTCGCGACGTTGCTGATAGTTCAATTCCTTCGCTCGACACATCCAGTCCATGCTTGGATCAAGGATTCCCCGCGGATCACGACTCTGTACGTCAACAGTAACTCCGCCGACCGCATTGACAGCATCACGAATCACCGCAGTATTAATATGCGCCACATACTGAATATCCATACCGAATATATCGCCGATGAATTTCTTCGTTTTATCCATTCGTTCGGCTTCCGCCTGTGTGCTATCGCCGTTATTCACGCAGCCAAAATATTCATTGATTTTACCAGCGTAGCCAGAATTACATGCCATGCCAAATTTTACGTACAAGTCACGCGGAATACTAAACATATACGCGTCTTTCTTTGTCTGATTGACGCTAAGAATCATCATCGAGTCAGTCAATGTCGCACCTGGATGGTCCGGATCGTCATCTGTTGTACCTAAAATCAGCACATTGCTTCGACCATAAGCATCCTCTTTCAGCTTCTGCTGCGAAAATAGTCCTAAGATTCCGCCGTTATGGAACACCGAGTTCATCGTCTGCCATAATTTTAATAGCAGCCAGCCCGCCACAATTGCAATAATAATTCCGATAACTGCAAGAATAATCCTGGTAATTAACTTTTTCTTACGCTTCTGTTTGCGCTCCTGCCGATGGGAAGGCTTGGTGTTTTCATCAATCGCCGCCAACGATTCGCTAATATTCTGCTTTAATTTATTAGCAGAAGTTGGTTGCTGAATATTTCTTGTCGCATTATTCGACACCTGCGGACTATCTTCGTTACTACGAGGATGCCCGAGCGTAGTCGTTTTTTTGCTAGTAATTTCCCCCAACGAAGTTCGCTGTGGTCGCTTGGCGACAAATCCGTCCATCGACTGTTTGCGTGGTTTCATATCTATTGATTATAACACACAAAACGCTTATAATTGAAACAATGGACGCTACTTTTATGGATCGTCATCCAAAATTACAAGATGGCCTGGGAATGGTCATTTTCGTTGTTGGCGTAGTGATTGGTACACTTTTATTGAACACTTTTGTATTTCAAACTTTCAATGTTGAAGGTGCCAGCATGGAAACAACAATGTACACCGGTGATCGCCTGATCGTCAATCGATTGCCCGTCACTGGCTCAAAATTGCAAAATAAAAATTATGCACCAAAGCGCGGACAAGTAATTGTGTTTAAGAATCCGAATTTTAACGCCTCGACAGGTAAAGATGAGTACATTGTTAAGCGTGTAATTGCCTTTGCTGGTGAGCGAGTTACTGTGAAAAACGGCACAGTAACTGTTTACAACACAGAAAACCCCGACGGATTTAACCCTGACACCTCAGTTAATAAAAATGAGCCAGGACAGCCTACTTCCGGGGATGTCGATACGACCGTACCAGAAGGCACAATATTCGTTATGGGCGATCACCGCCAAGGAAGCTACTCCTGCGACTCTCGAAACTGCATGGGGCCGATCCCCCTTTATGACATCGTCGGACCAGTCAGCCTACGAATATTCCCATTCAATAAAATTCGCTCGTTCTAATAAAAATTATTTTTCGAGTAATTCTCTTATTCGTTCAAATTCAAGATTATCCTTAAACTTGATACTAATCTGACCAGCTCCACGGCCGTTTGTACGAATTTTCACCCCTGTGCCGAATCTCTTTGAAAGACTTTCAACAGCATCTGCGTGAGGCATATCTGCTGGGCGGCGCTTGTTCTCGATTGGACTAGACTTCGCCTGCTTCCACAAAGTAACAACTTGCTCAATCCGTCGCGCCGACCACTCCTCGCGAATAGCTCGCTCCATGATATCTTCCGCGGCATCATCAGGCAAACCGATTAGAGGTCTTGCCTGCCCTTCATTTAATCGCCCCTCAAACAACGCCTGCTGCACAGACTTCGGTAGCTTCAGCAGCCTCAACGTATTACTAACCGCACTTATAGATTTACCACCCAGACGCTTGCCAATTTCCTCCAGCGTCATATTGAATTGGTCGCGCAATTTTTGATAAGCAGTCGCAGTTTCAAGCGCATTCAAATCATGTCGCTGCAAGTTTTCAATCAAAGAGACCTCTAAGCGATTTTGGTCGCTCATACTCCTGACGATACACGGCACCTCTGTTAAATTCGCCCTATTCGCCGCACGCCAACGTCGTTCGCCCGCCACGATCAGATATTTATCGCCTTTTGGCGTCACAACAATCGGCTGAACCACACCATGCTCGCGCACCGATTCCGTCAACTCATTCAAAGCGTTCTCATCAAAAAAGCGACGCGGCTGATCTGGATCTGGGACGACTTGATCAATAGCAATATCTCTCAAATGAGAAACTTTCACGTCCTGCTGTGCTGTCGGATCGAACGTTTCATCGATCAAATTGGTTGGGATCAACGACCCAAAACCTCTACCTAAACCTTTTTTCATCGTTCCACCCTCTCTATAATTTCTTTCGTTAGCGCCTTATAAGCCCGAGAACCTTTTGAAAAACGATCATACGCCCCAACTGGCGCGCCGTGACTAGGAGCTTCAGCCAAGCGAATGTTTCTCGGAATACTATTCTTGAAAATCTTATCTGGAAAATACTTTTTAACCTCAGCATGAACTTGACCAGACAAAGTCGTCCTGGAGTCCATCATCGTCAATAAAACACCCAATAATTCCAGAGGCGGATTAAGCCCCTTCTTTATCAATTTCATACTTTCCAAAAGCTGCCCCAATCCTTCCAGAGCGTAAAATTCTGCCTGAACTGGAAGCAATACGTAATTAGCAGCAATCATGCCGTTGACTGTCAACAAACTCAAGCTCGGTGGACTATCAATAATAATATAGTCGTAATCCGTCGCCTTCTGCAAAGCCTCTCGCAAGCGAACAAACCTTCCCTGCGCCTGCGCCAACTCCACTTCCGTATTCGCCAAATGAGGTGTAGCTGGAGCGATTGATAAGTTTTTATATTCCGTCGGCAATATGATATTAGCCAGGTCAATTTGTCGCATAATCACCTCTGATATTGTTGCGCCCAAATTCTGCTTATCTATTCCAAGTCCACTGGTGGCATTGCCCTGCGGATCAAAATCCACCAACAATGTTTTCTTGCCAGCTTTTGCCAAAAAATATGCTACGTTAATTGACGTCGTTGTTTTGCCGACGCCACCTTTTTGATTTGTCACCGCAATGATTTTTGTCATTCGTTCCCCTTTTTACCTGCCTTAATTATAGCATGAGCAGAACATAAATAACAGACATCAAAAAACCGCTTCCTTTGCGAAAGCGGCTCTTTAGGTTATTTAATTGACGTAATTTCAATCTTCGTGTACTTCTGGCGATGACCAGTTTCTTTGTGCACACGCTTCTTACTCTTGTAGCGGATAACGCGAAGCTTATCGCCCTTAACTTCCGCTTCTACGACCTTAGCCTTAACGCTAGAGCCTTTTACGGCTGGCGTACCAACCTTGATTTTATCACCATCAATCACTAAAAGTGCGTCGAGAGTGAGTTCTTTTGTGCCTTCAGGGAGGAGATCCACCAAGAGGGACTCTTTTTCGCTGACAAGATATTGTTTGCCAGAGATTTTTACGACTGCTTTCATTTCGTTCCTTAATTATTATGAATTAACTCTAATAATTCTATCAAAAACTAGCAATAAAATCAAGTACAGTTAGTAGGTAGCGTTTTCCGCCATAGCATTATTCGCCTTCAACCAGCCACTCGGCGAGCCGCATTCCATATATTCGCCCTTAGCCTCACCAACGACAATCACGCCACCACCATCGATGTACGCATTAATCGCGTCCGTTAGCTCAAACTCGCCTCTCTTAGGATTTGCTGGCAAGGTTCGCGCCAACTCAAAAATCTCTTTATTCAGGACGTAAAAGCTTGAATTGCTGAGATTACTTGGAGCTTCTTCCAGTTTCGGCTTTTCAATTATTCGCACAAAATTGCCCTGATCGTCAGTTTCAATAATCCCTGTTTGCGGAATAAACTCCTCTTCAACAGGATTTCCCAATAGCCCAGCCGACAATCCGCGCGATTCCACCAACTCCGCTAAATCTGCCGCGTTTGAACCGTCGTCACCACGCCAAAAGAATTGATCGCCCATAATCACAAAGGCCGACTCGCCCTGTTCGATGAATTCGCTCGCCAAACCAACTGGAATGCTTGTGCCATAACCACCAGTTCCCGGCTGGGTTAAAAAATGTATTCGGACGTCGCGAAGCGGCGCCACCAGAGGTAATTTATCTTCTTTTCCCGCACGGCGCAAATAATCGTTCAATTGAATGTTCGACCGATAATAGCTCTGCACCTGTGTACTCTGCTCGCCAACTACGAAGTAAATATCCTTCACGCCCGCTCGCACGACGTCTTGCACAATATAATCAATCACTGGCCTTGTGCCGACCGGCAACATACACTTTTCAATAGATTTGGTAATCGGCAACATTCGCGTACCCCAACCAGCGACCGGAATAATAGCTTTAGTAATCATAGTACCTCCTACATTTTCAACTCTTTGTGAGCCCTTCTTAAAATCTCTAACATTTCCGCATAGCGTTTTTCATCAGAAGAAACCCGGGCATATAGAATAACTATATTGTCCATCACTTCAATATTAGCTTTTATATCCTGGTCATACAGCCACGCCATAAAACTCGGATTTAATAGCTCAAAGCTCGCCGCCTGATCTTCGTTTGTGGCAAAAATAGTATAGCGTTTATTAAAATCACCCCACTCCATTTCGACTTTTTTATAGCCAAACGGAGCTATCACGCGCTTCCTAAAAATGCTATTATCATCCCTGTCGACCAAAATTCCACCGTAAGATTTGGGTAGCATAATCTGACCGATAAGATAGTTAACCTCATCTTTGTTTTTACCCTCGTCCGTAAATCCATTGCCATTTTTAAGCACACAAGTATAAAGCTGAACAAGAATACCACCATCCCAAATGCCAATAACATGGTTATTTACGTCAGCAGAGCTAAAATAGCGCGGCAAAAATAAGTTACCACCCTTCGGAAGAAGCAGCCTACCCCAATCCAGACTAAAATACATACCATTGTCCTTAGCAAACTTATTCAGCGAGCCAACTAATGTATTAACGTCCTCAGTCAGCTGATTTATGCCATCTAATTTCCACTCATTGCCTTCACGAACAAAGTTCCACTTCTCTGCAAACTCTTCGTTAGTACCTCGGATTTTCTTACCTGTAGCAACCTCCTCTAGCCTATCGTCTGCTTCCGCCAAAAATGCTACGCTCACCCGATCACTTTGATTATTAGCATCGTCATGCGCGTCAGTAAAAATAGCCTCATTTATCCGCACGTTATCGACGATATTCCTACGACCCATTTGGCGCAAAGCCTGCATCACTAGTCCAATGTGATTTGAATATCTCTGTGTCGTATACTTACGAATTGACTCATAATCTAAGTTACTCCAATCATACTGAAACCTCTCGAAAACTTGCTTGGCGTAATTGGTAAGACTATCTGGCTGCCATAACAAATCAGCAGAGGAGGCTTGGCGAACTGTATTCGTAGCCGCCTCACTATTTTGGCGAAATGCTTTGAGCTTATCAACAAATACAGAGATAGCAGCCCCCACAAAAGTAGAAATAACCGCACATATGAACCACATTAAGTCGGCTAAATACAGTAAACTAAAAACTAGTCCAACAGCAACGCCCACCAAGAAGCCTGCTATTTTTGATCTAGTCTTCCTTTTTACAAAGCCTGCCACACCGCCCGATACAGCTGCAGGTAGCATCAAAATTAAGGACCCTCCAGAAGAGCCCGACCCTCCTCCGCCAGCTCGAGCAAAAAAAGTAAAAAACTCAATTAACATGAGCTAATTATACACTATCAGCTATCAAAATCGCCATCCGCACGAGACCAAAACTTGCGAATATCCTCTATATCGTCGGCATCCAGACGAATTGCCTGCGGCTCCCGCTGCTCTTTAATAATTTCTTCAGCAAGTCCATCCGCCAGCGGATCAATTGGCGAAAACCCTACTTTACTACCAAATAATTTGTTGAATAAATTTTGCATAACTTTTTTATTTTTATCAATTAACAATGATATACTAGCATAAGTACGATTAAAAGTCAATAGAATATCCTCCCCATGAAGAGGAGGATATTTTTACTGAAATTCTTACGATAATCTACAAGACTACGATCGCTTAATAATTGCAGCACCGCCAGCGGTAATTGCCGTAATAGCAGCGACAATAACTGAGTATACACTCGCGCCAGTTTCAGCTAAAGTCTCAGCAGGCTTAGTTTCTTTGCGAGGAAAAGAAACTGAAGCTGGGGTTGATTCTACTAGAACTGGAGTAGCCACTACATTAACGTTTTCCGATTCAGTTGAAGCTTCAGGGTTTACTGGATTTTCTGGAGTAGCTGGATTTGGATTAGCAGGAGCTTCCGGCAAACTTTCTGGGTTTTTCAATGTTGCCGATGTCTGGCTCAACTTCACAGCCTTTGTCAGATTACCACCAACAGTCAATGCGACAGTTTGACGCAATGAGTTATCGTAATTGCCTTCTTTGTCAAACCAGTATATGTCAATTGAAATAGGAGTATCGTATGGGATTGGGTCGGCAAAACTTGGGTAATACTTCTTCACCAGCTCTTCAATCGACAACTCACCGCCTTGCATCAATTCTTGACGAATAGCGCTTTTTAATTGAATCTTATTTGTGCCACTCGTTAGCACGAATCGATAGTGGTCGTTCGCAGCGCTTTCGAACTTAATTGTATTTTTCTCACCCTTATATTGAGCGGTGGAAATTGTTATTTTTGGTGCAGCCGGCGGAGTAGTCTCTAGCGCAGACGCAGTTGCGTTGCCGAATATTACGCCAACGGTAGCCAATGCAGCGATAGCTCCAGCCTTAATCAAGTTAATCATAGCTTATCCTTTCAAATTATTATGCTATGAACTTGTTATACTAGCTGCCCTTGACTTTTGCAAGCATAGACGTTATAACTTGGTTTTTTAAGCTTTTTTCAGGGAAATTTCTACCAATTTACCATCGATTTTGGCGTCGTATTTTTCCGATTCATCAGCCGCAGAATTCAATTCCACAGCAAGAGTCTCAGATTTAATGACATCAGCGAAAGCGTCAACAGCTTGAGATATTTCAGAATCGTCGCTAGAAATACTCAGCACAATTCGATCATCTATCTGCAGACCAGCCTGTTTGCGTGCGCTTTGAACGTGGCGAACGATTTCACGCATCAAACCTTCACGCTTTAGTTCAGGAGTGATTGTTAAGTCATAAACAACGCTCGGCTGGGCTGGCTCAGACTCTGAATCTGTAACAATTTCAACCGATTTCACGTTCAATTCATCTTTAGCGATATCAATCAAGAATTGTGCAACTTCCGCTGGCGTATCCTGAGAAATAGTGTTGATAAGTTTCACAGACGCCAACGGCTGACGCACTTTAATTCCCTCTGATGCGCGCTTCGACAAGCCGTCATTTACCGCAGTACGCAGTGCATTCATGTCGCGAAGCATTGAACTATCTATTTCACCAGCCGGCAACCAATCTTTAAGATGAATCGACTCGTTATCGCCCGTCAAATTATGGTACAATTCTTCCGCTAAGAATGGCGTAAACGGCGCTAGCATATAACTGAGTCGCACCAAAACGTAATGGAGCGTGCGGTAAGCATCATTCTTATCGCCATCATCTTCAGATTTCCAGAAGCGACGACGGCTGCGTCGAACATACCAGTTACTTGCGTCGTCTAAGAACGGCAAGATCGGCTTGGTCGCATCCTGCAAATTATAGTTATTAAGACCTCGCTCGACCTCTGTTATCAATTGATGTAACCTCGACACAATCCAAATATCCAACGGATTTGTTAAATCGTGAAGCGGATCTGACAAATCGCCATTAAACTCCCAGCCGTCAACTTCAGCATACATCGTGAAGAAGTCGTACATATTCCAGATCATACCAAGCTTACGCGCTACATCCATCACGTCCTTATCCGCCAAGGCAAAATTTTCGCCGTTTGTTAGCGGACTTGAAAGCATCAAGAATCGAAAACTGTCAGCCGAAGTCTTGTTCATCAATTCCATCGGATCGGTATAATTCTTTAGCTTCTTGCTCATTTTTTTACCGTCGGCGGCATTGATAAATCCAGTACAAATCAAATTCTTCCACGGAGATTTACCGAACAAAGCCACGTTTACCGCTGTTAAACTATAAAACCAGCCACGCGTCTGGTCAATCGCCTCAATGATAAAGTCAGCCGGAAAACTTGCTTCAAATTTTTCCTTGTTCTCAAATGGATAATGGAACTGAGCAAACGGCATCGAACCAGATTCAAACCAACAGTCCAAAACCTTACCAATATGATGCATTTCTGCGCCGTCGCACTCAAACGTAACGTCCATAACTTGTGGCAAATGATAATCATCCAGCTTGCGACCCGTAACTTCTTCAAATTCCGCAAAGCTACCAATCACCTTCACCACTTCCGTGCCATCATTTTTCACACCCTTCCACACTGGAATTGGTGTTGCCCAGTAACGATCGCGGCTCAAATTCCAATCCGGCGCCTGCTCGATGATATTGTGGAATCGTCCAGTTCTCAAATTGTCTGGCGTCCAGCTTGTCTGCTCGTTCGCCTCCAACATTTCCTTTTTCTGACTCTGAATATCCATAAACCAACTAGGATGAGCGCGGTACATCAATTTCGTGCCACATCGATGACAATGCGGATATTCGTGGCGAATATATTCAATTTTCAGCGCCCGACCCTCTTCCAGTAAAGTCTTCGCTATTTCCTTATTCACCTCCCAGATGTTGCGACCCAGCCATCTGCCTTCTGTGTAATTTCCATCGCCATCAACCAACGACAATACTGGAACGTCATTTTTTCGGCACAATTCATAATCATCCTCGCCGTAAGCTGGCGCGATATGGACAATTCCCGTACCATCCTCAGTCGTCACAAAATCGGCGTGAAGAATCTTATGCGCAGCCGGACCACGATTTTCGAATAGCGGCTCGAATCTTTTACCCACCAATTCAGAACCCTTAATCGTCTTAACAATTGAATATTCCAGCGGCTGGTGCTTTTCATCCGTCATAACTTTCTCAACACGGTCGCTTGCAACGTAAAACTTTTTATCGCCGTACGCCACCAAAGAATAATCGACATCCCTATTTACCGCCAAGACCATATTTGCCGGCAAAGTCCACGGCGTTGTCGTCCACGCAAGCAAATATTCATCCTCATCTTCCAGCTTAAAGTAAACAAACAAGCTCGGGTCAGTGTCCATTTGATAGCTATTTTCCATAGCCACTTCACTCTTAGAAATTGGCGTCGCGTCCTTCGTGCAATAGACCAAAATCTTTTCGCCTTCGTAAATTTTGCCTTCTTCGTAAAGTCTCTTGAACGCCCACCAAACAGATTCCATGTAATTATTATCCATGGTTTTATAAGCGCCCTTAAACTCGACCCAACGACCAATTCGCTCAATCGTGTCTTCCCATTCGGTGCCAGTTCGAACCATAGCCGCTCGACATTCCTTGACATAATCTGAAACGCTAATCTTCGTGCCAATCTCTTTTTTATTAGAAATGCCTAGCGTTTTTTCGACGTAAACCTCTGCCGGTAGTCCGTGACAATCCCAACCCCAACGGCGCTCAACTCGCTGACCTTTCATCGTGTGGAAGCGTCCCATCGTATCCTTCACAGTACTGACCAATAAATGCCCGTGGTGTGGCGTTCCTGTCAAAAACGGAGGACCGTCATAAAAAACCCAAGAATTATCAGCAGGACGTTGCGCGATCGACTTGTTAAATGTGTCGTCCTCTTTCCATCGCTGCACCCAATCTTTCTCATATTCCGCAGCTCGACGACGTGTTCCGTGTTTGAATTTCATTACATATTTCCTTTCTCAATTAAAAATCACCTCTTTTGACTTCGAGAATCCGCTCAGGTGTTTTATGCGGACGGTACCATCTCGATTCCAAAAGAAGTGATTCTTTCAGCTCTTTATTTGCTATTTACGCAAGCTCACGGCAGGTTCTAATCTCGACTTTATGCCAATTTCTTCCCGCAGACTTCACGGCTGATAACCGCTCATTTCACCACACCGCCACAACAGCCAGCACGCGCGAAAACGCCCTATTTTTATTGTAGCGCGTTTTTACAGAAAGTCCAGCTATCCTTTATTTGCTCCTTGAACAGCATAACGCCCAAACGTCTGTTGTCTTTTGTGCTGCTCGCGCCTATATGCTCGACGGAGTTCTTTGTCTTCCAGGATCGCCTTGATGTTCAGCTTCATACCTTCGATATCATTTGGAAAACTGTCCAAATTAGCACGCAATTCATCTTCATTTGAAACCCACAATTCACTGTTATTTAAGTCCTCAAGAACGCCCTCTCTAGTTTCGACGGTAGGAGAATAAACAGTCTGCCTATTATCACCCGAAATTGTCTCCACTACAAGACCGTCAACATCGCCTAAACCGTCTTCAATTAGTTTACCTATAAAACGACTAGTCCGACCGTTACCATCATTGAATATATGCGTCCAAATTATTAAAGCTTCGTAGGCCATTGCAATAGCATCCAACTTCTCCTCCGTGCTTTCACGAGATGAATTAACATACTCCTGTATAGCCTCTACACCGCTATTAAAACATGCAAGCTTATCTCTTGCGGCCGGAGTGTGAAGTGCCGGGAGCATGCCATGACCCTCTTTTCCAGATCGAAGATCAGACCACAACTCACCAAGGTCCTTGCCTCTAGAACCAGCGTTAGCCGCGATCACCCAGCGAAAGCTGTTATTTTTATCCAAAAAATATTCCAATCTTGATTCTGGAGGGTTGAGCTTATCTCCCATAAAGCCAACTTTGCCGATAAACTCTTCCACCCAACCTTCACGATTACTCTCGTCGTTTTGAGGATCGAACTCTACCCGACCACTAAGACCGTCACATATAGCCTTGCTCAATAATTTACCCTTATCGATGACTTCATTGTTACTCATTTTATCTTCTATTCCTGTTTATTCTATTCATTGCTGTCTGTGATTATACACCAAAAAAATAATTTTGTCAATACAGACACTCTCCGGATCATGTCGACTTCTGCGCGTACCGTATCAGAGCGGCCCCTATTTCACTTCCAGACCGCCTAAAATACACTCACCCTTCAGATATAGAGTCTTTTTGGCAGAATCTTTAGGTAGGGTTTTATCATCAGTTCCGCCCAAAAATCCGCGCACTTCGTTCTTAACAATCACATCGTCTGGCAAAGTAATGTTAACGCCACCGCAAAATGTAAAAATTTCAATTACAGAACCGTCTTTAATCTTTGCTTGACGCAAATCCAAATCCACGCCACCAAATATAGCAACCAACGAACCGCCAGTATAATCACCTTTTACAGCGTCTTCTTCACCCCAAAAACAAGCAATTTTCTCACTAACAGCGCCGTCTTTATCCAACTTTTTAGAACGCTTAACACCTTTAGGGCTAGTGTTAAACATCATTGCCAAACCAGCAACAATCAAAACTACAGGCCAGAATACCTTCCAGATACTAACGTCAACTATTCCGTAAGAATTTAAGCCAATCAGAATGCCAATCGCAACCAGCAATAATCCCCAAATCCACGCCGTTTTATTTCGATAATTGAATATATTCACCAGCCCAGACAATACAAATCCTGCAGCCCAAACCGTACCCCAGAAAATATCCCAGCTAATGTTAATAACTTCGAGGTTTTTCAGTAGTAAAACCCCGCCGAGCGCCACGATTACAATGCTCAAAAACGCTCTAATCAGAGAACTTTTCTTCATACATCTATTCTATCACTTTTTTCATAAACTCAACGTTTTTTAAATTGAACAGTTTTTTTGTTCCGCTTTGATTTTATGATAATTATCACTATCAAAATAATGAACAAAAGTATTCCGCCGCCAATCATCATTAACGCTGTAGTTGATGGCCAGAAGAACAATTCTTTTAGCTCGGCAGTTTTGGTGATTAGCTCATTTTGGTCCTGACTAATTCCCCACTCGCCAGCCTTCTTTTTATAGGAAATCGACAGCTCTACCTTATATTTTCCACCCCAAAACGGCGCCAAATTGCTATCATAATTAAACTGCCGCGTTTCATTCGCAATCATCGCATTCACGCCACCGTTTTTATAAACAACATTTCCCATCGGGTCTTTCACGACCAACTTTACGTCAACATCAGCCGACACATTGCCAGAGTTTTTTAAGGCAATTTCATACAATTGACTACTGTTAGAATTCTTAACATTAAACTTCTCAATCGTCACGTCGCGGTGAATATCGCCAGGAACGGTTATCGCCATACGGATAGCCTGACGAGTCTGAACTTGAATGCCGCCAGCATTATTTGACGACTGTTTAACCTTCCGTTGGACAACCATACATGCATTATGCTCGCCAACATCTGCTTTACTTGGAACATTTACCGTAAAATCAACAAGCGTGTTCTCGTTCGCGCCAAGAGTCACCTCTTTCTTAGAGACAGAAACCCACTTGCCTGCACCAACTTTGTCCTCTGACTTCTCCTTGCAAGCCATATCACCAGTCGTCGTAACTGTACCGTCAACCGAATAAACTTCAATCGTTTCTTCTTTATCAGACCCGTTTTGAACATACAATTGGTCAGATTTCGAAGCGCCGCCAGGAAGATTATAGATGAAAATTGAGCTTGTCCTGGGATTATTCGGATCAGGATTTGCTGGTCGACCACCAATGCCATTAGCAGACACCGACACAGGTAGAATCAGTCCCGCAATCATCACCACTCCAATAACCTTACTCCACAACAAACTCTTCATACCCCTCCTTAAAAACCTATTATGCTTATTATATCAATGTCACACATAAAAGAATAGACACTCATCAGAATGCCTATTCTCGCTTAATAATTTAAGTTCACTAAAGAGCCGTAATCGTTTGAACCATTGGGAGAGTATATGTGCCAGCTGGCTGAGAAGCTGGAATAGCCTGAGTCAATCCAATGCCCGTAATATAGCCAGCCCAAACTTTATCTGCACTAGCTGAGGCTGTCATTAATCTAACTGGATTACTTCCACTAAACGCAGTCGCAGTGTTTTTTAATACACCAGTACCCGAGCCAATTACTGGAGTGATTGTTCCCGCCGAAGGATTGACTGTTAATTGTCCAGTAGTAGCATTAGCATTATATTTATAAGTGTCAGATCCAGCAGAACGCCATTCACCAGACCCTGGCTGAAGAGCATTTAGAGTCAGAGTCCAGCCATTATTTGCGGCACCCGGATTTTCAACATAAATACGATTCTGATTATCTCCAAATGTTCCAGTTGAAGTCTGCTGCGAAAACGATACAGTTTTAGCTGCCATAGAAAATGTTGGATTATTAACCACGACATTGCTTGAATTACGAATGTCAGTACTCAAGACCCCAGGGTTAATCGTCTGAGAGAGTTTAGAGTTAGCGGTAGTTGCGGCATTAACCACGGAAGAATTCGTCATATTATATAATCCCAATAGACCAACTACGCCTACGCTCGCAACGATTAATAATGCTAATTTCTTCATTTTTTCTCCTTACTTAATTGATTTAATTTATTATGCTAATAATTACTGTGGTTATTTTTTCATTCATCCCTCTTTTTCTGTTTTTTAACAATAAATAACATAATGAACGCCGCAACAATTACACCAATACCAGCAGCCATAATCATCCATAAATTAATTCCCGTATTAGCCAAAACCTTACTTATTTCTTTAACAATCTTTGGAATAACAATAACATCTTCAATGGTCTTTTTCGGAGTCGTAAATGAAAAATCAGCAAACCGCACTACTTCCGTAGATGTCACATTAGCCTTCAGTTTAGTTGTAACACGACCGTTATAGGTATGTTCTGGAAATGGCGGCATAAAATTATCACCTGGATGATTATTCTGCCAATTTGAAAAATCCAACACCCATATATTTCCGTTAACTTTAAGCTCGCTATCCCGCCCCAAAACAAAAGTCCGACCACCAAACTCAACCTTCAAATCGTGCTGACCTGTCGCGGGATTAGCTACCGTATGCACCGCATCATAAACGCCATACACTAGCAGATCTTTCCCATTTACCAAAGCAAACTTAGAGAATTTTGGCGGAAAAATCGGACAAATTAACTCATTCATCTGGCTACCTGTTTCCAGAGAATCATGAGCGCAATCAGTAATCACTTGTGACAAATTAGAATTAGCCGACGAATCTGCGAAAGCCGAATAAGGGCTACTCAAAGTAGCTAGTAGTGTTATGATAATGAATAATTTTTTTACTCTATTTTTCATACTCAACCTTACTGCGCTGTTACCGTTAATGTCATTGGCAATTCATAAGTTCCTGGTTTTTGATATGCTGGAATAGTCTGGTTTAATCGAATGTTCCGTAGCAAAAATGCGCACCCCAATTGACCAGTTGATCCGCTACTGCTCATCAATGTAATACCGTTAGCCGTAGCAGTCCCTACCTTAAATTGAGAATCAACACCCTTTGATATTCCTGATGTTTGGCAAGTTGACCCGCTCAATGAACTACCCGAAGCTAAGACAGATGATGTGCCAAAATTGACAGACAGAAATCCCTGATCGCCATTAGTGCCGTTGAACATATACGATTCTGTGCCGCCAGTTCGCTTCCACTTGGCGGTCGCGCCGTCAGATGCCGACAACACAACGCTCCACCCAGAACTGGTCTGTGTATTTGTCACTTCAATTTGTTTCGAGCTTGAGTTGGACAAGAAAGCGCTGGTAGCTACACTGCTATTACTCATAGTCGAGTTGTCAAACTTCGTACCGGTATCCGTAATTGTAGCGCCAGCATTATCCCTAAAACGAATGTCTAACGACCCAGGAGCAGTCTTAAATTCTGGATACATTGTGTAACTATCAATACTAGATCCAGGAGCGGCAGTCGTGTCGGTTACCACACGGACACAATAGCTGGTGTTTTGTTCCAAGCCATTATCTGCCAAGACAAGGTCCCATAAACCAGTCTGCCCTGACTCAATGCCTTGATAATTAGTAAAAGTTAACGATGAATCAGTTGTTGGACGAACAATCGATTGGTGGACGTAATTGTGGCTGTTGGTGGGCAGCACTGGATTGTCAGAGATAGCACTAATGGCTGTTTGATGCGCTGGACCAGTGGCAGCATAACGCAGACTGGAGTTTGTAGTAATATTTTGCCAATCACCAGACGGCACAGCACTACAACTGGCGGCAGTTTTCTTGGCATATTGAGCGCGAAGTTTCATGTTGCCAGGAGGAACTGTGGTGTTCTGAAGAGTTTTATTGCCGTCCGCCGTCAGACCCACCCTAATCCGGAACGAACTGCCAACTTCTGGTAAAGTGGCCACCGCATTGGTTGCAGCCAATGGCGTTCCTGGCTGAACGGCATTGTTCCATTTATATAACCGACTAGCTGATTGCTCAACTGGCACATTAACGCCAACTGAACTAACTGCCAACGGGATTGACGAATCGGTGGTAGAGTTGTTGCCTAGTTGACCACTACTACTATATCCCCAACAGTAGGCTTTGCCTTCGGTGGTGAGGGCGCAGGTGTGGAGGCTGCCAGCGGTAATGGACTGGAAACTGACGCCGGCTGGCATTTGGACGGCGACTGGGATGCGGGAGTCAGTAGTCGAGTTGTTGCCTAGTTGACCACTACTACTATATCCCCAACAGTAGGCTTTGCCTTCGGTGGTGAGGGCGCAGGTGTGGAGGCTGCCAGCGGTAATGGACTGGAAACTGACGCCGGCTGGCATTTGGACGGCGACTGGGATGCGGGAGTCAGTAGTCGAGTTGTTGCCTAGTTGACCACTACTACTATATCCCCAACAGTAGGCTTTGCCTTCGGTGGTGAGGGCGCAGGTGTGGAGGCTGCCAGCGGTAATGGACTGGAAACTGACG
>CALGXC010000002.1 GCA_937936045.1 uncultured Candidatus Saccharibacteria bacterium | reverse complement strand
AAGAAGAAGTTCAACAAACTCAATTATATCAATATCTAAATTGTTAGGGAACTATAACTCATTTAATCTTGTGGGAGAAGATAGATGAATTATATCAATATCTAAATTGTTAGGGAACTATAACTACCAAGCCCTAACTTTTATTTCACGCATTATTATATCAATATCTAAATTGTTAGGGAACTATAACATGGAAAATCCATTTATCAAAAATCTATAAATTATATCAATATCTAAATTGTTAGGGAACTATAACGAAAGGCGATATTATTGATTTTTCAATGATGGTCGTAGTAATATGACAGTGTAAGACAGCAGCGCCCCTCTTATGTTAGAGCAACGCGGGCTGTCTTATTTTATTTTGACTGATGTATTACCCTTAAGTACCACCAGAACTGTATAATATTAGAGAACCGCTGACATCATAACAATATGTCGACCTACTCCGCCTCTTGAAGATGGTTGCATGAAGGCACCTCATTTTCGAGGTGCCTTTTTTGACGGCTTCGAAAAAAATAATAAATATACTCCAAATACAAGCTTAATTGCCGAGTCAATATATGCTATCACCTCTAATGGGATATCGATAAAAATATACCCCACAAAAACATTAATGACACAAATAAGGCCCATATATATCATTGATTTTCCATGCACAAAATAATACGGGAAAAAATGCAGTGCAGTTGCCATCAGTGCTCCCAGCCAAATCAATCTCCAATTTTCAGTCGCAAAGAATGGTCCACCCAGCAAAACCATCAAGATAAATAATAAAATAACGGCATATAAAGATACTTTCTTTTGAAATTCACTCGAAGGACCATTGGATAGTCTATTCAACACCTTTTTATTCATGTTGATTGAGAAAAAACTAATAACATACCCAATGCTAAATACTTGCATATTTATTATTTGCTTTCCTCCTGTTAAAGTAGCTATTGAAATAATCGCCGCTATTACAATTAGCCACAACCCACACGCTCTCTTATAATTGAATTCTAACTTTTCATCTTTATTATAATTTAAAAAAGCCATAAATATCTCCGATAAAATTATCACTCTTATTATATCACCGCAACGATAAAGCCTAAAAATCGTAAGCATTTATTATCAACATATGATAAACTAATCTTATGGAAGCGCTTATATTTATAGTTATAGTAACCGTAATTATTTTTCTGGTAATCAAAGCAAGGCAGGGGACTGACGACGACACAAGCCCAATTAAAACCCCAATAAAGAAAGAGTATGTATACATTAAAAAATCTTGCGCAATGACGCCAAGTGAATTATCGTTTTATAAAACTCTACACGAAGCGGTAAACGGATGTGTAATTATACCTCAGGCTCATTTAAGCATGTTTTTAGATCATGAAATAAAAGGGCAAAGTTGGAAAGCGGCTTTCGCGAGAATAAACGGCAAATCTGTAGATTTTCTAATTTGCACCAATGGCATGAAGCCCCTCATAGCTATTGAGCTTGATGACAATACTCACAATCAGCCCGATCGAAAAACGCGCGATGATTTTGTCAATTCGATCATGGCCAACACTAATATGCCCCTACTGCGATTTAAGGCAGGCGAATGGAACAGTGAAATAATTAAACACAGAATCGCCCAAGCTCTTTCGCAAAACTAGCAATTAAAAAACAATAGAACAAAATACGAACTAATTATTAGCCATTTTTAAGCATATATAAAGCCGAATCGGCTGAATATTTATATTGATAAATTTTGCGCAATACAAGCACAAATTATAAATCCGAGCCAACGCAGATAAACCAATATACAACATAAAACACACCAAGCCGACAAATAGGGCGGTTTATAAAACAATAAACGACAAGTAGGTTGATTTGGTGAAAATGAGATAAATTTATCGCGAAGAAAGATGATGGAATAGTCGTGTTTTAGATATAGTTTTAATGTCGCACAATGTACCTTTTACGCAATAATAAATGCCATGCAAAGATGAATATACATCTGTCTATATATATTCGCTAACACCTTATAAAACGAACTTTTTCTGGTAATTCGGCTAGGGGATTCTCTATTACATACAACCCCATAAAACATACCGTCTTTTATAAAAATATGCACCAACAAAATACGAACTTAAAAAAAATATTTTTTAATTCCAGCACTACACACACCGGAGTGCTACATTGATATTTTTACATCAATATAAACTCTGAGTATGCGCGCCGTAAGCTTATTAAGTTTTCCACAACGTATTTTATATTATTTGACATTTTTATATTTTTATTGCCCTACTCCCCTAGCTTATCATTTTGCGATTATTTGACTTTTGCATATTTTTATATTGTTATATATATTTTCTACGCCATACAGAAATAGAACAAAAAGAGAACTTACTCTATCCAGAAGAGAAGTTGACCGCCGCCCTACTTGTAGAACGACCTCTGATCTACCCTGACGTCTATATACCCTGGCTTCGCGCCGTTATTATCCAAATAATTCAAAGTAGCTATCACCTGTTTAACCTGAGCTTGAGCAGATCTATCCACCGTCATACGGATCTGGGTTTCCCTGCCCTCAACCTTAAACCAAACTTGGCGTACAGTATTAGCCGGCAGAATAACCTCTGAAACATTTATTTTATGTTGCGAAAATTCAGACACAGCTTGACCAAGAAAGCTCAAGAATTGACGATTGATAACTTCTTGACCACCTCTAGTCGGCAGACCGCTCTCATCACGAACAGCAACCGTAGGCGCGGCAAAATAATTCTGCTCAAAAGTAACACCGCTATCATCAACAAAATAAATCTTATCCCCAGAAGACCACTGGGCCACCGGCTGCCGAAACGTCAACTTAACGGCTGATCGCGCTAGAAAATCTCCCTCTACGCGAATATTTTTTACCTCAGGAGCTTTCTGTAAAAAGAATTGCTTTAGGTCATTATTATTGAGGAAAAACCGAAATCTCTCCGCTGGATGGGCGCTGTAATATTCATTAAGAACGCTCACGTATTTATTAGCGTTACTGGAGCTTTTTGTGTCGGGAGTTTGGATTGAAATATTGATTGTCAATTGAAACAAAAGGAATATCACAATAAGCAAACTTACCGTAGTCGCAAGCATTTTCCGCATTACACGGCGGCGTTTCTTCACCAATTCGTGAGTCTCAAGTCTCTCAGAAGTCTCCAAAGGAGAGGACGTTTGGCGGCTATTAAGCGTCCTGTTCCGACGATACGATTGGGCAGGCAAATCCTCGTAATTCTCAGTTCGACGACGCGCCGCGATTTCTCGACGACTTAGATTCTCGTCCGATTTTTTCTTAGAGAAGGGGAATTTCACTTTCGCCTACCCTGCCTTCGCACTGTAGTAAGAATAATCTTCGCCATATCTTTAGCCGCGTTTGGCTTGGCAAATTTACCGAAGTTATCGCCCAGACCTTTAAGAATTTTCTGAGATTTTAATACGCCAATTATTTTTCGTGCCAAGATTTGATTGTCCTTATCCAACTCGTCTTCGGAAACTATCAACGCCGCCAATGCGTCCTGGTAAACTTTAGCGTTTTTCAATTGATGCCCGCCTGTCAAATGGCCGTTGGGGATGATGATTGTCGGTTTATGTAGCGCCGCCAATTCCAGAAGAGTAGTCGCCCCTGCCCTGGTCACGACTATATCCGCCGCCGCCAAAACTTCCGCCATTCCGTTGTGGACAAACGCCTGCAATCGCCAGCCCTCTCGCTCGTCGGTTTGCTTGAGAATTTCTTCATATTGCTGATTTCCCGATATCAAAAATACCGAAGCCTCGGAAAGTAGATTTTCCCTAATTGCTACAATTGCGGAGTTAATTCGGCCTGCTCCGAGTCCACCGCCAGTAATAACAACTAGCGGTTTATTGACATTAAAGCCTAATTTTTCCTTCAATTCTTTCCTCTCAGCCTCAGAATATGGATGGAATTCTGGCGCAACTGGAATGCCAACATATGAAGCTTTTTCCGGTGGATAATTGTAATATTCAAGCGGCGCACCTGTGCCAATAGCTTTCGCGAAAGGACTCAGTAAGCGATTTGTCAAACCTGGATGCGCGTCAGAATCATGCAAAACCAACGGAATTCTTAATAGCCGAGCCGCATAGCCAACCGGCAAACAAACATATCCGCCCTTAATGAAAATAACGTCTGGACGCCACTTCATGAGCTTAAACAAGCTCTGGAAAAATCCAATCATCACCTTAAAACCGTCGCGCAAATTCGGGAATAGAATTGACGGATGTAGATGAAGCGAGATGCTTTTTCCGTGATATCGGCGTAATTTTCCAGCAATAATCAAATCGACCGAAATATCCTCGTCGAACTTAGCAAAAATCCCGCGTGCGCTGGCGCCAAATTTTTTATCGCACCAAAAACGAAGCTCGTGATCACCAGTTTTCTGTAATTCTCTAAATACGGCTACCACTGGCGTAACGTGTCCGCCTGAGCCGCCGCCGACCGCTAAGATCTTGGCCACTTTCACCCTCCTCTAATGCTTTATGTGACGTATATTTGGAAATTTGGAAAACTAAACCGAGCGCTGCCGCTATAAACAACATACTTGTACCGCCATAACTTAATAATGGCAACGGGATTCCAGTAAGCGGCGCCAACCCTGTCATTGCGGCAATATTCAGTATCACGTGAGAAGCAATCCAGCCAAAAATTCCCGCCACAATTAGCCGCAACGTCACGTTCGGAAGCCTCGCGGCTACGTGCAAAATTGACAATAATAATGCCGTAAATAGCGCCAATATAGCCATTAAGCCAACAAAGCCAAACGTTTCTCCCATGACGGCAAAAATTGAGTCGTTAGTCGCCTCTGGAAGATATCCTGTCGCCTGAACGCTTTTGCCAATTCCAAGCCCCAGAAGCCCACCAGAACCAATCGCAATTCTGGCCTGCTGAATGTGATAATTCTTGTTCTCCTGACTGCTCGTCCCTTTGTGACTATCACCCTGCACGAAAGTCATCACGCGCTCAATTCGGTGCGGCGATGTAAAAATCATCACCAAACCACAAAGTGCAACAATCGCCAGAATCTTCTTGAAAATCTTCCAATCAATTCCAGCCACCAAAATCATTGATAAAATAATCGCTATCAACGAAATTCCCGTTCCCAAGTCTTTTTGTAAAAACACAATCATCAGTAGCGACAAGCCGGAAATAATGCCCAGCGGAATGATAGTTTCTTGGATATCGTTCAATTTTCCCTGTTGCGACCGCCGCCCTAAAAATCCCGCCAAAAACAATAGCACGCCATATTTGAGCAATTCTGACGGCTGGAAACTTCCCAGTCCGCCCAATTGGAACCATCGATACGCACCGTTGGTTTCTTGCGCAAATGACAAATGAAGCACCGCGCCCGAGAGAAATAGTAAAATACATAGCGCAAATCCAGCGTAGAGAATGTATTTTGATCTCTCGCCAGTAATCCACTTATACGGCGTAAAGTAAAACGCAGAAAAAGCTACAATAGCAATAAACACACTCGTCAGCTGCTTGCCAAAGAAATACGTATCGCTATAATTCGTGCCGTAAGCATAGTTCATCAC
>CALGXC010000001.1 GCA_937936045.1 uncultured Candidatus Saccharibacteria bacterium | reverse complement strand
GATCCCGCCTCAATCACAAATAGCAAGCCAATCACAGGAAGTAGTAATAACGAATCGGTTAACATCGCCACAACACCCAAACATGCACCATAAGCAAAACTTCCAACATCGCCCATGAAGAATCGAGCTGGATAAATATTGAACCACAAATAGCTCAAAAGTACACCAACAACAGTAAAGCAGAATCCCGCCAATATAACATGTTGTTGTAATAAAGCAATCACACCAAACGCCCCAAAGCTAATACCAAGCAGCCCACCCGCCAGCCCGTCCATTCCGTCAGAAATATTAACAGCGTTACCGGTAGCCACCACCGCAAATGCGAACAACGGGACTATCAACCAACCGATATTCACCTCGCCCACAAACGGCACATGGAAACTCGCCACGCCCAGTTTGGCAAAGAAAAACCAACCAAGCACCACGCCAATCAACGTAATCAACGCAAACTTCACTGGACTACGAAGCCCAGCCGCGCCGCCACCAAGACCACGTAGATTGATGATATCGTCAATTAGCCCAACAATTCCGCCACCAACCAACGCTGCCAGAGGAAGCCACGTCTGCGCTCGGTCTAAATTGAAGAAAATCGTCACCACAAAGATTGAAATTACGCCAATCACTCCAGCCATCGTCGGGATGTTTCGCCGCAATTTTGCCGCTTGGAATTTGGCGAAAATCTTCAGCTTTTTCCCGTCAGTACTCTCCGACCTTTGGCGCTTCCAGAAGCGATATCGATAAGCGAAAAACGTATAAATTGGCGTTAAAAACATCGCTAGCAAAAACGCGCCGACGCTCAGTAAAAACACGTGCGTCAATTCATTGGTCATTGTTTGTAAAGCTATTCCCATATTTATTCCTTTGGTGCTATTTTCATATAATCAATCATCCAGTTGGATATATCTGTAAAAATTGGTCCAGCGTGAAGATTTCCTTGCAAATTAATCCCCTTGCCCGGAGCCGCTACACGTACCATTATGACATATTCGGCGCCATTTTTTCCACCACCATAACCAATATATGCAGCAATCGTTTCCTTCTGGGTGTAAGCGCCATTAACCACCGTTTCAGAAGTACTAGTTTTTCCACCGATTTCATAGCCAGATTTGTCGCTTTTTGACAAGAATGAAGATCGGCGCGCCGTCGTTAGCATCGTTCGCATCTGCGATGATGTGCTGCCGCTTACGGTTTGGCGAATGACTTTATTTTCCGACGATTTCAGATTGCCAGATTCGTCAATTGTGCCAACGAGAATAGTTGGCTTGTAATATTGACCGCCGTTAACTAGCGATGAAAATCCAGCTGCGACCTGAATCGTAGTCAAATTCATACTTTGCCCGTAAGTCATAGCCGAATAGCGAACCTCATTTCCTTCAGCGCTATCTGGCGGATAAATATAACCCGAAACCTCACCCAGCTCAATTCCAGTTTTGGCGCCAAAGCCAAATTTATCATGATAATATTCATACAACGTCTGGCGAGCCGGCAAATTAATCTGCGAACCATTTCCTAATTTTCGAATCGCAGTAATCGTACCAACGTTAAGCGAATTGTTAAACGCGCCTTGAATCGTCATCGTGCCGCCCAAACCTCTCAAGGCGTTACACATCGTGCGGTCAGCGACTTTAATACAATCGGTATTATTATATGTACTAGACGGGGCGATAACACCCTTGTCAATTGCCGTAGCGAAGCTAAAAGATTTGATAATCGATCCCGGCTCAAATGGCACCATCGACGCGCTATC